>JAZRWI010000084.1:0-17328 GCA_045599645.1 Candidatus Avigastranaerophilus sp. | reverse complement strand
ACTCACCTTTCTCTATATTGCTACAAAGAAAGATTCGTTCGACTTGCATGTGTTAGGCACGCCGCCAGCGTTAGTCCTGAGCCAGGATCAAACTCTCCATAAAAATTATTAACTTCAGACTTTCGTCTGTTGTTTACTTTGTGGAGCGTTTAATCTTTTCTCAAAAATCAAACGTTTAATTCCAACCGCCGTAGCTGGTTGGTTTATTAACAGGGATCATCTTCGCTCTTTCGAGTTCTAATGACCCGCTTGGCGTCATATTCAAAGTCATTTTGATCTTATTCTCAAATAGCTTGGTCGCTTTCGCGGCCCCTCCACCGGAGTGGATTATTTTTTGCCTTCGCTTGAAGGCGAGGAGTATCATACCTCATATATAATTTAATGTCAACAACTTTTTTAATTATTTTTAGCTTATTTTTTAGCAGTTTGGTGCAAGGCTATATGCTGCGTGATTCTATAGAATTCATAATTCATAATTCATAATGCATAATTCATAATGCATAATTCATAATGCATAATTCATAATTCATAATGCATAATTCATAATTCATAATGCACAATTCATAATGCACAATTCATAATGCATAATTCATAATGCATAATGCATAATGCATAATGCATAATTCATAATGCATAATTGTTTGTTTGGCTGACGCTGTTAGAATGTTGCTGCTTTGCCGAACCAGCTCACTGCTCAATCGAATGCATAATGCATAATTGTTAGTTTAATTGATTGATTGGGTTTGTTGCTGCTTCGAACAACCTTGTGGCAATGCTTGAATTGAGAATTGAGAATTGAGAATTGAAAATTGAGGATTGAGGATGGAGGATGGAGGATGGAGAATTATTTGTTTGGTTTCTGCTATGCGATTGTTGGCGGAAAATCCCCACTACACCCTTTGATAGAGGCTGTCTGAAAACTCGATTTTATGTATTCAAAACAAAGTTTCTTCTAAAATCAAAACCCTCCCTACCCTCCCTTAAAGAGGCTGTCTGAATACTCGATTTTATGCATTCAAAACAAGTTTCTTCTAGAATCAAAACCCTCCCTACCCTCCCTTGAAAAGGGAGGTTTTTAGGAGTCTACTGTATATCGGGATTTTTAGAAATTTCTAGTTTTGGGACAGTCTCTTTGATAGAGGCTGTCAGGGAACTCGATTTTATGTGTTCAAAACAAGTTCCTTCTAAAATCAAAACCCTCCCTACCCTCCCTTAAAAAGGGAGGTTTTTAGGAGTCTGCAGAGCAAATAATTATATTCGACCTTCGGTCGAATTCATAGCCGAAGGCTCATTCATTCACTTATTTGCAGGGATAAAAAAAGACAATCACTAGTTTAGTAATTGTCTTTTGGTTGTTTAGGATAAGAGAGAATTATTTTGCTGCGAGGAGTTCTTTGATTTTGTCTTCAAAGTATTTGATGTCGTCTGGGCGGAAGCCGGCGTGGATGAATACTACCTTGCCTTCTTTGTCGATAATTACAGAGCTTGGAGTATAAGAGAAGCCGTATTTTTCTGGAACAGAGAAAATCGGGTCTAACAATACAGGATAAGTAATATTGTTATGAGAAGCCCAAGTTACAAGCATTGGTTTACCGAGAAGGTCAACACCAACAGCAACAACATTTATCTGATCTTTATAATTATTCTTCATTTCCTGGAAAGCTTTGGCTTCCTGTAAGCATGAATAGCAAGCGCTCTGAATGAAGAACAGGATTGTTGGTTTGCCCAAATAATCTTTGAGGCCTTCCATCTTATCAGTATTCAGATTCGGCAAAGTAAAATCAGGAGCCTTATCACCGAGATGAAGTTCGACTTCTTCTTCGTCTTCCAGAGCTTCTTCACCAATAGTAACAAGACCGTTTGGATTATCGGCCAGACAAGAAGCTGCAGAAACGCCAAGAGCCATTACAGCACAAAGGAAAATATTAAAAAGCTTACGCATTTGTTCCTCCATAGAAATCTTCAAATAATTAAAAACTCGGAAATTTTCTTCTGAGTTATTCTTTGTTCGTTTTTAATTTAACATAATTACCAAAGTTTAGTAAAGAGAATGGTATATTATGATTATAATTCCTGTTCCTTTACTATATTCACGTTCTATTTACCTAAAATAGTTTTACAAAAATTAGAATTTAATTATACTTATAAGGTAATGCTCTGGGGGGGATAAAATGAAAAACAGTGAATTTAAACAAATCTTATTGGCTTGTGTAGCAGCTATAGCTTCAGAAGTATGCGGGCAAGACATGCTCATATTGCCTATGCCTGGACAAAAACTTCCTCAAACAAAGCCGAGCTCTCAACAGACTGCACCGGCTACAGCACCACAACCGAAAGCAACACCAACTGTTACCACCCCAAATACCAGCTATACTCAACCAGTAAACAGACCCCAGCAACAATACCCTACTCCGTCTTCAAATAACGGTTCAAAAAATGGTATTAATGCTAATGAAACAATTCTTCCAATGCCTGGATTCGGAGGGAAGAATACCTCTACAACCCAGAGCAAGCCACAGCCTTCTGTTAGCAGCACCCCTGCAGCACCAAGGCCCAACAGTGGCAGTAATATAATAGCTGTTCCTTCTAAGCCGACACAAACAACAACGCCAAGTGTTTCCAATAACCAACCGTTGATTGCAATTCCTGCGTCAAGTAAGCCTGCAGCTACGCAGACTCAAAGTAACGACTTTATTCCACCTCCGCCACCCCAGAAGCCTGAAAGTGCTCAACCAGCCAAGGCAGTGGCTGCACAACCGACACAACCGGCACCAGCAGCAACAGAACAAGCTGCAAATCAGGAAGATGATCTTTCCAGCTTCTTTAATGATACAGATTTCCCAATGCCACCGGATGAATCTTCAGCTTCTGTTGAAGGCGAAAGCGTAGAAGACATACTTCCGCCGACACAGCAGGAAACCACTGTATCTAGTAACACAACCGGCGAGTCAATCACTGTATATCCGAAGGATACTGGTTCAGCAATATTCATGGTCATGAAATCATGGAAATGTGATGATTATGATGCTGAAAAGCTTATAGAACAAGCACTTGAAGTGTATGGTAAGGATTCAGACGATATTTTCCAGATTAACGGTCTGAACAACCTTACTAAGGGCTTCTCGGTTTCCGTTGAAGAAGAAGATATTACCCTTGATGAACTGCTAGACATTCTTGCAGCCAAATCCGGCAATGACTGGGGCGCAGATATTCCTAACAAGATGATTTATATTTATCCGAAAGGTATAAAGACAGAATCATACGTAAGCTGGGAATAAACAACCTTGGGATTGGGGAATTTAGACACCGAGGTATTTTTTAGTAATCCAGGAGTCGGCTAGAGCGTCGTATTCGTCGTCCAGGAGAGAATAGGTATTTGCATCCTGCCAGCGGCGGTCTATGAAAAGGCACTGGCGAGAGGTTCCTTCTTTCGTAAAGCCAAGCTTTTTGGAAACTGCTGTTGATGCCTTGTTTTCTTTGGTGATGGCAAGCCAGATTCTGTGAAGACTGCATTCTTCAAAAGCAAAGGAAATCAAGGTAGCCAATGCTTCTGTTATATAGCCGTTATTGGTTTCGTCTTCGTCTATCCAGTAAGAAACGCCGGCAGAACGTTGTATGCCAAAATCTACAGAATGTAAGGCAATGCGGCCAATCATCCTGTCATCTTCAATTCTGAATATAGCTAAATCCAAGCGCTGACCCTTCCTGGCAAGTAACTGGTCTTCTGCGATTAAATCAGTTACACATTGCAATGTAATAGCATCTGGCTGCGGTTGAATCCATTTTTCAAGATAATCTCTGTTTTTAAGCATCAGTTCACGCAATTCTGGTGCATCTATTTTTCTACAGCGTCTTAAATAAACTCTAGATGTGTATAGTTCTCTTCCCAGAGGCATAACACCAGCAAAAATTTCTGATGGCCTTTGCAACATTTGAAGTAATCTTTCGGAATAAGAAGACTTAGTCATAAATACCCCCAACAAAGTCTACAATGAATTACGGAACAATATAGCAAGCTTCCGGGTTAAAGAGAATAAATCCAGAAACAGAGAGTTCGGGAACCATCTGGCAGGATTCTGTCAAAGACAAACCGATTCTAGAAGGTTCAAGAATATCAAAAAGTTTTTTCTGATAAGAAAGTTCAGGACAGGCTGGATAACCGAAGGAATAGCGACACCCTAACGGTTTTTCGGACATTTCTAGCTTTTTTCCCAACAAATCTTCACTAATGATGCGATGTGTTACAACGGCACCGCAGTCGGCCATTTCAGCGCCAAGGCCATGAAGCAGGTGATAATCGAAATAGCTGTTTGCTTCGAAAAGCTTCTTTTCAGCTTCGATTATTTTGCTGCCGATTGTTACGGCGAAGAGAGCAAGGTAGTCGTAGGATTCGTCAATAAAGTCAGAAAGGCAAGAAAAGGTGTGCTTCGATATGGGTGTGTGAGAAGGAAATCCCCCCTGCCCCCCTTTATGAAAGGGGGTTGAAGACATGGCTTTTCTGGGGAATGTAAAAGATGTTGAAGCAGTATTAGTTTCAACGACTATAGCATTGTCTTTAGAAGAACAATGGTAGAATCCGCAAACAGCCCTGCACTCTATTCTCGGGGTTTCAGATTCCTGAGCAATTAGCTTTTCTAAGGCTGGCTTAGCTTTGGTTTCGATGATTTTGTTGTATTCATCATCAGAAAGCTTCCCTTTTGAAAAGCCCCACCTTCCTTCGAACAAAACCTTCCTTGAAAGAACCCTAAAAAGCTCTTCTGTTTGGATTTCAATGATTTTACTGCCGAAGAAAGGAGGAATCATTTTATCAAGACTGCTTTTCGTCCATTATGCGCTGCATAATCTTAACAGTATCTATTGCATCACCAGCGTAGAATACTTTGCCTTTGTAGACAGACTGAAGGTCTTTTTCAACATAATCTCTGGTAAGTGCAGCACCGCCAAGAATTACGTCAGGCAGGAAACCGCGCCGATTGAGTTCTTCAAGGTTTTCCTTCATAACGATTGTTGATTTAACAATCAGACCGCTCATGCCAATTACATTGGACTTGTTTTCCTGAGCAGCTTTAATCATGGTGCCTATATCAACCTTTATGCCGAGGTCAACTACGTTGAAGCCGTTGTTTGCAAGCATTATATTTACAAGGTTTTTACCGATATCGTGAACATCGCCTGCAACAGTAGCCAGAATGAAGGTTCTATCTGCAGAGGCTTCCCGCTTTGGCATATAAGGAGTAAGAATATCAACGGTCTTCTTCACAACTTCTGCTGATTGCAGAACAAATGGCAGCTGCAGTCTTCCGTTTCCGAAATATTCCCCTACTTTTTGCATTGCGGGAAGAAGGATTTCGTTAATTACTGTTTCTGGCTTGTAATCAGCTCTGAGCGTTTCTATCAAGCCTTCGAGTTCTGAGGAATCACCATCAATAACTTTTGCAGAAAGCTGTTCTGAAGGTTTCATAGCAGCTTTATCAGCTTTCTTTTCCTGAACTGCTTCGCCTTCAAAGGCCTTTAAGAAAGCTGTAAGATCAGTGCCATCATTGTGCTTATTGTAAATTAAATCCAAAGCCAATTTCTGTTTATCTTCCGGAATGGAAACAGTTGGAATAATCTTAGCAGGATTTACAATAGCACTACTGAGGCCGTGTTTAACTGCTTCAGTCATGAATACAGAATTCAATATTTCTCTTACTGCCGGCTTCAAGCCAAAGGAAACATTGCTCAGACCAAGCACAGTATTAGCTGCTGGCATTTTTTCGGAAATTCCCTTGAGAGCATTCAAGGTTTCAAGTGCAGAGTTTCTTAATTCAACGTCGCCACTGCCTACAGTAAAGGTCAATGGGTCGAAAAGCAGATCGGATTCCTTGAATCCAAATTCGCCAACGAGGATGTCTTTGATGCGGAGAGCAATAGCAATCTTCTTTTCAGCTGTTTTTGCCATACCTTCTTCATCAATAGTGAGACAAATCAGCATTGCTCCAAAGGTTTTGGCCAATGCAGCAACTTCTCTAAGTCTCTTTCCGCCATCTTCAAGATTTACGGAATTGATAATACAGCGACCGCCGTGATGCTTCAAAGCAGTTTCTATAACCGATGGTATTGTTGAGTCGATAACAAGTGGCAGGTTAACCTGAGTTGCGAACATTGAAGCAGCCTTTTTCATATCTGCTATTTCATCGCGACCGACATAGGCTACACAAAGGTCAACCATATGGGCACCTCCGCGAACCTGTTCTTTACCCATAGCAACCATTCCGTCAAAGTTATCTGCTAACAGATATTCGCGGAATTTCTTAGCACCATTTGCATTTGTGCGTTCGCCAATAAGAGCAGGGGCCGGGTTCTGTCGCATTTCAACAGCATTAAAAAGACTAGAAACCTTTGCTTCAGATTTTACATTTCTTTTTGCTGGTTTGAGGCCTTTCACAGTTTTAACAACAGCAGCAAGATGGTCTGCGCGTGTTCCGCAGCATCCGCCACAGATATTTACGCCATATTCGGTAACGAATTTTTTGTGGAAACCGGCAAATTCTTCTGGAGTCATTCTGTAGAATGGCTTACCATCTACATTTTCAGGAAGACCGGCATTAGGCATTACAAGAATTGCGCGTGGCCAAAGCTTGGTTACAAGAGCAACATGGCGTTCCATTTCCAAAGGACCGCAAGAGCAGTTGAAACCGAGAACATCAACAAAGTCAAATGGTTCGATAGCAGCAACAACAGAAGGAATATCGCTACCAATAAGCAGATTGCCAGAGGTTTCGAGGGTTACAGAAACAACAACAGGTATTCTGGTTCCAAGCTTGGCAAACATCTTCTGAGCGGCATATAGAGCTGCTTTTATCTGAAGAACATCCTGACAGGTTTCAATCTGCAGGATATCGATTCCAGCCTCGTAAAGAGCTTCGAATTGTTCAGTATAAGCTGCCGCCATATCGTCGAATTCTATGTTTCCGAGAGACGGAAGCTGAGATGTGGGGCCTATTGAACCGGCAATATATCTTGGAATATCTCCGCCACATTCGGCAATAGCTTTTTTAGCTATTTCAACAGCCTTCTTGTTGATTTCGGCAACCTTATCGGCCATTCCATACTCTTTGAGAGTAATTCTAGTGCCACCAAAGGTATTGGTTTCGATTACCTGGCAGCCTGCCTGCAAAAAGTCTTTGTGAACCTTGCAAACAGCCTGAGGGCAATAAAGATTCAGAGCTTCGCTGCAGCCGTCTTTTCCGCCGTAATCTTCGGATTTAAGCTGCTGAGCAATAAGATTGGTGCCCATAGCGCCGTCATAGACGAGAACACCCTGAGATAATATATTGTTAAATTCTTCAATAGTAAGTTTAGCCATAGATTTTAATTCATAATTCATAATGCATAATGCATAATTGAATGTTTGTTACTGCTACTTTTAGTGGCTTGTAGCTTTGTTAGGAAATTGAAATTGAGAATTGAGAATTGAGAATTCAGAATTGAGAATTGAGAATTTTCGATTCTCAATTACTTCAAAACTTCGATTACCTGTTTGAAGCAGTCTACGCGGCCGAGCGGGACACTGACCTGAACACCTCCAACGAAGTCTTTTACGCCGAGAAGAGCTTCTCTAGCGGCCTGAATACCAACTTCACGCTGAGCATCAAGTGTATCTGCCTTGCGCATCTTTTCCATAATGTGGTCTGGAACAGAAGCACCTGGAACTTCATTGTTCATGAATTCAGCGTTCTTCAGACTAACAAGAGGCCATATACCAGCAATTACCGGTATTCTGCAATGTTCTATGCGTTTAAGGAAGTTCTTAAGAAGTTCAGGATCGTAAACTGGCTGAGTAACAGCAAATTCAGCACCTGCCTTAACCTTCATTTCAAAGCGTTTGATTTCCAGGTCTAGGTCGATTGCGCCAGGATTTGCGCCAACACCGCAGTGAATAGCTGTTGGCTTGCCGATAAGATTGTTTCCAAGGTCACGGCCATGATTCAATCTATGAACAATATTTACAAGACCGATTGAATCGATATCGAAAACAGCGGCTGCCTGTGGGTAGTTGCCAACCTTTGGCGGGTCACCTGTAATAGCAAGGACATTGTGGATACCAAGAGCATAAGCGCCCATCAGGTCTGACTGCAGTCCAAGAATATTTCTGTCGCGGCAGCAGAAATGAAGCACTGTTTCAAGGTTTGCTTCTCTTTCGATAAGAACAGCAAGAGCGAAGGAGCTAAGTCTGGCAGAGGCTCTAGGACCGTCTGGCAGATTAACAACGTCAACGCCACATTCCTTAAGCTGTTTAGCCTTTTCAACAGCCTTTGCAGGGTCACAACCCTTTGGTGGAGTAAGTTCTGCTTCAATAACAAACTTACCGTCGTGAATTTTCTTAGCAAGAGTTGATTTCTGTTCGGTTGGAACAACTACAATGCCTTCGGCATCCTGTTCTTCAACTTCAAGAATCTTAATGATAGAAGCCTTACCACCGGTAGTATTAGCTCTGGAAGCATTGGCTATCCATTTAATGTGGTCTGGTGTTGTGCCGCAGCAACCGCCAAGGATGCGAACACCAATCTGAATGAAGCGCTTTGCATATTCCCCAAAATATTCTGGATTGCAGAGATAAATTGTGCGGTTTTCTACCATTCTTGGAAGACCTGCATTCGGCTGGGCAATAAGTGGCAGATTAGTCAGTTCGCGAAGCTTTTCCATAGCGTCGAACATGACCTTTGGACCTACAGAGCAGTTAAGACCTATTATATCAGCACCGCTATTATTCAGTTTCGAAGAGATTGTTTCAAGGTTTGTTCCGTAGATAGTGCAGAAGTCTTCGCCAATAGTCATTGAAGCGATTATTGGCTTGTCTGTAAGCTTGCGTGCAGCTTTTACAGCAATTTCAAGTTCGTTTATATCAACAAATGTTTCGAAAGCAAGCAGGTCAACGCCACCAGCAATGAGTGCACTTGCCTGTTCGGAGAAAGCTTTTTCTGCTTCATCAGCAGTGATTTTACCCATTGGTTCAATTCTTGCGCCTAAGGGGCCGATTGAACCGCATACATAAGCTTTGTCGCCAGCGATTTCTTTTGCGATTTTTGCAGCCTGGAAGTTGATTGCTTCAAGCTTGTCGGCTAATCCGTGGGGAGCCAGTTTGAATCGGTTTGCACCAAAAGAGTTGGTTTCCAAAACCATTGCACCGGCATCGAGGTATTCCTGGTGGATTTCCTTTACCAAAGCCGGCTGAGAAAGGTTCAATTCGTCAAAAACCCTGTTAATGAAAACGCCCTTGTCATAAAGGCGGGTACCCATAGCACCGTCAAAGATTACTATGTTGTTCTTTACAAATTCCTTAAAGTCCTGCACTTAAAAATCTCCTATTCGAAACTAGCCCATATTTTCCTTTTTTTTGCGGAGATAGTCAAGTTTTTTAGGGTTAGGGCACCAACCAAACCAAATTGATATGGTTTTATTGATATAGAGCAATGAATGTTGAATTTAAAATTGGTGCAATGGGATATTTTGTATGGTAAAGTGTTTTTTAGGGGTGAAACATGGGAAATTTACTTGGAATAATAATCTTTATAGGCTTAGTCGCTATAGCTGTAGGTATTGGCGAGTATACTTCTTTTGACAGTAAGATTGAGCGCGGCCAAAAAAAGAACAAAGAATATGGTTCTAAGAAAGATTATTACTTTTATGACAGCTATAAATTTCCAATATTTAAAAAGGTCTTGGAGGCCTCACAGACCTTAAGCCCTGAAGGCTCGTATAATAATCGTTTTGATAGTGTAGTAAAGATAGAGGAAGATGATTTTACACTTTATATAGGAAACCTTTTTTACCAAAAGGATATTGAAAAAAACAATCTCGAAAGAACGGCGGAAAGGTTAGCAAGATTAACCCCCAAAGGTAGAATGAGCCTGGAGTTCAATTCCATTAGTTACAATTCACATAATTGGCCGTCAAGCGTTTCCAAGCCTAGGAATGTCGGTGAAAACTTTTATAATTATTATTACTATCAGAAATTTGCAATAATAAAGCCCAAAAACCGTATGTTTTTCCCAAATTTCATACTAAGAGTAAAAAGATACGGTCAAGAAAAATTCAAGAACCTGATTGAACTATCTGGTCACCCAATTTTTAATTGGTATCACATGATAGCCTCAACAGAAAAAAACGATACTGAAGCTTTTTTTAATAGTAACAGAATCAGCGCTATAACAAAATTAGCAGACAGAAGCTATGTTTATGAAGCAATAGACAACATTTTCATAATCAAGTCAGAAGCATCTATGTTTGATTCTATCGAAAGAATACACAAAAATGCGTTAGCAATATACAGCGGTTTTCTGTGCGATGAAAGGAATTATGGAGCCAAAGATTATTCTCCAAGCAAATTGTATATAGGTACAGCAACAGCATTCAGAACCGTTAAAGCAATGCTGATAATACTAGTTCTTCTTTTGTTATGGAACGTATGCCAGCTTACAGAATATAATAGAAGCAAGAATAAACTATTCTCGATTCCAATTGACCAGAGATATAAAGCACTAGTAGCCGATAAAACAGTTTATGTGCCAGAACTAATGAAGGGCTATACCTGGAAAAACCTGAAAAAAACCCGTCTGGTTGATGCAATGGTATTTGATTACAAGCAAATATGCGACCCACAACGCGAAAGCTTCTTCCAGCCAAGATTCGACACAGTAAAACCCAATAATCTTGCAAGCTACCCCTTGGAATTAGTTCCCAGAATAAAAGAAAAGCTGGGCCACATAGAAATGTATGAAGTCAGAACCTACGAGGAAGCCATGACTTCCCCATATAAATGCGACGACATGCTTATTGTTGATACAGCAGCATTATGGCTTTTTGTCAGTCGCTATTTTGCGAAAAAAGGCGATCTTGAAACAGCATTCTTATTACCCTATGCTGGAATAATAAGCGCATACGAAAGCGAAAACAAAACTGCTGACGCAATGAACGTCGACAGCAAAATACAGCATCTGGATGCAAAGAATATAAGTGCCTACCATCTGCTATATCTGGCAGCATATTATAAACCTAACCCAAATCTGCTGAAATCAATTGCCAAGGATATGCTTGCAATAGCCAGAAACCAGTTTTCATGCTCTAATTATATTAAATTTCAGAAAAAGCAATTTCTTGAAACAATGGGAAAGGCTATAGCAGAAGAAATTGAAACTGAACAAAAAAATAATTTCACAGATTTTTATGTGCTGCGGCTTCAAAATTCCAAGCTGCTGGAAAAATTAGCGCAGACCTTCATGGACAACTATCTGCCTTATGCCGATGCCCCATATCCTGAAATAAGTGATGCTTACAACAAATGGCATCCAGAAGTTCATGTAGATAGCGCAACAGAAGAATACAGCATTGCCAGAGACCTTAACGAATACTTAGGGTATACAACCTATATACACAAAAGCCAGCTAATATTTTTCAGAAAAATCTACGAAGAATATCTTACCAAGCTTGAAGGCATCGCAATAGCGCTATTATGCAGAGCCTACGAAATCCAGTTTGGCAGCATACCAGAAAATATCGCTACCCTGGAAAGCTGGGCCGAAGAGTCTTTCCCAGTTGATCGTTTTACCAATAAACCATACGAAATAAATAAAGACACTTACAATAGACTATCTTCGGTTGGTCCTGATTTAAAACCGAACACCAGGAACGACATTAAATTCTGGTAAGTTGCTTTTATTTATTATGGGAAATTGAAAGCGAGGCTATCCTTTTTAAGCCGCATTTCTCTGCTATAGCAAGGGAAGGTAGATTATCGGACTCAACAACATAGCTAAGCTTCACGTTTTTGCGACGGGCCTGTTCCAGCATCAAAGCTAATAATACAGTTCCGTAGCCCTGATTTCGCAATTCTGACTTAATTTCGATGGCTACCTCGGCATAATGCCAGCTGCTTTTAGTTACTTTTATAAAGCCCTGAATGCCATTTCTCTGATACAAGTAAATATCATCCAATCTGGAATCTACCTGTGAAGCCTTTGTTTTTATGGAGCTAGCCGGTAGCCCAAATTCTATATTGGCATATTTATTTAATTCAAAATAATCGTTTTCGTCGTTGCTACGAGCACCAGCGCTTTCATAATAAATTAATGATTTTTCGTATGAAGCCTCTGTTTCTGCACCTATTAAAACGAAATCATCGTAAGGAATTGCAGGAATAACAGGTTTACATTTATTAAAATCGCCAATAATCCTGATTATATTCCAATCAGAAGTTCCTTCTTCAGCAGCAAGACAAAGTAAACCAGAGTTATCGCCAACTTCGATAAAGCTAACCTGCTCAGGCTTTTTTTCCAGTCGGTCTATTTCATCAACAAAAATAGCTTCCTGATTATATAAAACTTCTAATAGCTTTGCTGGTTGCATAAAATCATTTCTTCAATCGTTCAAATTCAATACTTTGGCATTGTATCCCGTTCACATCAATTTTTCAATAGCCTCATAGCACGCTTGTTCCCACATTTAGGCAGCAGGTTTCGGCAGCACGCAAAGTGAAGCTTATAGAGAATTGAAAATATATATGTTATAATTCTTCAAAAGGAAAAAGATTATGTGGTATTTAGTCGGTGCAATAGTATTGTTTTGTGTGTGCTTTTATTATTTCTTCGGGCATACAGCCGTAATGATGTTCTGGAAATGCTTAAAACTGGATGTTAAGCTTAATTATTTTGAATTAGCCGGAATGAAACGGAAAAAAGTAGACATCAATAAGCTTTTGAAATTCGCTATAAAGCTGAAAGAACAAGGCGATTATGATGTTAAAATCAAAGACCTGATGCAGCATGAACAATCTGGTGGAGATATAGCAAATGTAACCAACCTGTTACTGACAGCCAGAAAGAAGAAGACAGAGCTTACGTATTCACAGGCTGCGATCATGGATATGGAAGAAATAAATCAAAAGAAGAAGCAACAGCCCATAAGCAACGGATAACGTGTAACGGCCGCTTCTCTGGAGGGCCGCCTTCGGCTGGAGGGCACTTACGCCAGAAGGGCGCAGCACCGCTGCTAGAAGGGGATTATTTAGCTGACGCTATTAGATTGTTACTGCTTTATCGAACAGACTTTTGTGCTGGGCGAGAGTTTGCAGAAAAACCCTCCCTACCCTCACTTAAAGAGGCTGTCTGAAAACTAGATTTTATGCATTCAAAACAAGTTTCTTCTAAAATCAAAACCCTCCCTACCCTCCCTTAAAAAGGGAGGTTTTAAAAAAGGGAGTATAGGGAATTAGGTCAGGGAGCGGATTAGGGATTCGCGGGTGCCGGGGAGGTAGTCCATTGGTGGGACTTCTGGCATTACGTAGCAGCCGGGGCGTTGTTTAACAACAGCACGAGCACAGGCTACCATTACCTGACCGGTAAGAGCAGGATTATTGATGCTCATTTCAAATTTAAAACGCTGATTCTGAGTTTTTCCAGATACGCCTTTGCGTTCCATCAGAACACCGTGACCCATATCCTTGCAATCGTCTATGCTCTTAACTGGAATTACATGAAGCTCATCATCAGCAAAATATGAATCAGCTTTTAGCTGGTCATAAACCTGCTGAGCAGTATAACCATTTTCCAGTTCAACATAAACCATTCTGTTATGAACGCCGGCGCCACAAGGCATTGTCATAGACAGAGCATTCTTAACTCCCTGCTTAGAACGAGCTACAACAGAGTGTCCCATACTCATGCCAGGCCCAAAGTTTGTATATGTTAGCCCCTTAGGTGCCATTGCCATCAACAATGTTCTTACTACAGAATCTGTGCCTGGGTCCCAGCCTGCAGCCATAATAGAAGCCACATTGTTTTTCTTGGCTACAGCATCAAGATTCTGGTGTACAGAGTAAATATCAGAGTGAATATCAAAGCAGTCGACGGTGTATATTCCCTTAGAAAGGTAATTGGATGCCAATTCAGGAACATTACGGGAAGGACCGCACAAAATAGCAACATCTATTTTGCCAAGATCTGCAATGCAGGAGACTACCTTTACATCTGCCAATTCGGCAGGTTTTTCATTCATAGAGGAAGCCCGGCGGACAACTCCGACCAGTTCCATGTCTTCTGCTGCTCTAACTGCTTCAACTGTGAAGCGGCCTACATTACCATAACCAATAACTGCTATTTGTAATTTATTCATCAGATAAGAAGTTTACCTCTTTTCGTGCTGCTTACTATATCACACTTCTTTTTTGTGTACAAGTGGTAAAAGTTATTATCTGTGATTTTCTTTGCAAATGTGGTATAATCACGACAATTCTAAGGAGCAACTATGAAAAGGATTTATGCCATAGGTGGCGGTGAAATCAAGAACAAAGAAACTCTTGAACTGGACCGCTTCCTAGCAGAAAAAGCCAAAGAGCATGCCGGCGATAAAAGAGCATATGCTTTATTTATACCTACTGCCAGCCATGATTTTATGCCTTACTATAATTCCTTTCATAAAATGTACACTGGTGAATTTGATGTAAAGACAGACGTTGCCATGACTGTTTTTCATGAATATGACATTGAAAAAATCAAAAATAAATTCATGAAAGCTGACCTGGTATATGTAGGTGGCGGTAATACATTATTCATGATTGAATCATGGAAACAGACAGGCATACTGGATTTAATAACTGACGCTTATAACCGTGGTGTTATTATTGCCGGTCTTTCTGCCGGTGCCATCTGCTGGTTTGAAGACATTTACACCGATTCGCTTGGGGAAAAGGACAAATCAGCTCCCTACTCTATGGCAAAAGGCCTTGGATGGGTAAAGGGTGTTGTTTCG
Source organism: Candidatus Avigastranaerophilus sp. (assembly GCA_045599645.1). Classification (GTDB taxonomy): domain Bacteria; phylum Muiribacteriota; class Ozemobacteria; order Ozemobacterales; family Ozemobacteraceae; genus RUG334. Next base: position 2,541 of record JAZRWI010000084.1, on the reverse strand, counting down.
CCGCATTACAACGAACGTCAGCAGGACTTCGATGCAATTGTTTCCAAGAATTACGAAGCAGCTTTGGGGCTGGAAAACAATGCCATGCTTGAAATTATTGATGGTAAAATAACAGGCAGTATTTGTGCTGAAAATAGCCATATCTATAAAATTATTAATTCAAAGGGAATATTAGCAAAAACTATTATTTAACGGGTATATATCATGGGTTGGGGCAGCGAACAGATAACAGGAATACTAGGCAGCATCTTAAATTCCATCGGAGATGGTATTTCTGATATTGGCGAAAAGCTTAGAGAAACAGCAAAGATAGTCACCGATTCTGATGAGTCAGAAACAGAAACGCCGACTCCAAAACCAAAGCCAGGGCAAACCAAAACAATCCATAGCTCGTCAAATACAAGCGAAAGCTCCAAAACAACCAGCCAAAGCTTTAATTTCAAAAAAGCCACAAAGAATTATAGTTCAAAGGGTTCAACTGGCAGCGCTAACAGTAACAGGAAGCAAAGTGATTATGCTACTTCTTCTCAAAATACTGCCACAAACCCAACTGGCTCTTCTTCAAATGTATCAAAGGGGAAAGATGCTGTTCTATATTTTGGTGAGCCATGTTTTTCAACCTATGACCAAGGTATTAGAGGTATATCCTTCCCTTACAAATTAATAATAAATAATCGCTACAACACACCAATAATCGTAACAGCAAAGTTCTGTAAAATGGACGGTGACTGGATTCATAGCAACGTTGCAGAGCTTTCCGATGATTATGGCGATGTATTTATTAAAGAATCATTTTATATTGATGAAGATAATTACTTTAAAGAATCATATTTGTTTCTGCCCTATGGCGTTATAGACCTGGACAAGACTCAGGAAATCTGTTTAAACCTTAATGTTTTTAGCAAAAGAGGTGCCGGGGAAAGAATTCTAAGCCATACCTACCGCTTTGAATATTATATTTATGAGCATGACCCTCGTGAACCTAAGTTCAAAGCGAAAAAGCCTAATCCAACCCAAAACAGAAGCACAAAAGTCGAAAATTTTTCTCAGCCTGGAGTTGAAGAGCTTATCGGTCTTATTGCTCACGTCATTAAAGCTGATGGGATTACTGCCCCAGAAGAAATAAGAACTGTTATAGAGTTCTTTAATAGTGCGCCGCATCTTGGTAAAGATAAAATCAGGGAACGCTTAAAATATAATCTGGTTCATCTTCCAGATATAGATGCCTGCTGCAGAATATTAAAATATAATTACAACACTCAGGGATTATTAACCTTTGTTGGCTTGTTCTTGAATATTGCAGCAGCTGATGGCAGAACTCCATTTGTAGAAATAAAGCTTATTGAAACAATAGCTATCAAACTAGGAATTCCAGCCTCCAGCTTCAATAGCCTGAAGAATAGCTTCATACCTGGTTATAGAAGGGCTCATAACGCTTCTACATCCAACATACATTTTGGAGACGATGATGATTTTAGTTATGCATCAGGAAGCTCTTATGATGCTTATGAGTCATACACAAATGAATCATATAACACTAAGACATCAAGCAGCTATAAGAAATCTTCGAACGACTCAGACTACTCCAGCAGTTACAGCAGTTCTGCCAATCCACTATGGAAAATGTTTGGTCTGCCGCCAACAGCTACCAAGAACGAATTAAAACGTGCTTACCACGAAAAATGTAAGCTTTTCCACCCGGATAAATTTGCAAAAGCCCCAGAAGCTAAACGTAAGGAAGCCGAAGAATTATTCAAGAATTATCAGGCCGCCTACGAAGAACTATTGCGCGAATTTTAACATCCAAGAAGTATTGGCATTAACAGCAAAAATCCTGTCAGAGAAGAATTTTTTCAAAACTTATTCAACAGAAGCCAGGGATTTTCTATTCTTGGGTATTTAACAGTATTCTTTTATTATTTGCCAATTACAGCAGCGATGAAAAGCTTTACTTGGTTTTGCCAAAGCTTTTCGTTACATCTATTGATGCCAAAAATAATATCGCTGTTTTCTTTGGCAATATCTCTTATGATAGCTAAGCCTTTGTTTAATTCACTAAGCCCCAAATGTTCATTACCAGATTTAATAGTTATAAGATACTATTTTAAAAAATTATAATCCCAATTGGCTTTATGTATCAAACAAATCAGGTGGATTCATGGGAATGTGGTGGCACGGTTTGTCTGATGAACTGATTACGAAAGGAATTAGTAATGACATTATTAATGAATTGTATCCACAGATTGAAAATAATATCATTGCAATAAAGATGACTGCTGGATCAGATAAAAACAAAAGAGATATTGCTACAAATTATAGAAGGAAATTTTTCAATTATTTCAAAGAAAAATTAGGTAACAGTTTTACAAAAAAGCGGTTTAGGGAAGGCACATATATGACTATGTTAGGGTCCAACTAAAACAGCCAATTCTCTGGTCAGGTTAATTTAACCAGAAAATAGTCAGCTAAATAAAGCCAATACTTAATAGATTGAGATGACCAATCACCTAGTCTAAGTATTAATTTAATTATTGTTCAGAT
>JAZRWI010000083.1:0-9211 GCA_045599645.1 Candidatus Avigastranaerophilus sp. | reverse complement strand
AGAGAAGCTTTCAAAGAACGGACCTTGATTTATCATGCTTGAATTCCTTTTTTATAATTTTCATTTCAAGCATAAAACAATCTAAAATAAAGTACAACCCATAATCTGCACTACAAAAGAAAAAAGTTTGCGTTTGCCCTGTCAAATGAGGTTACTGGCCTTGCAGAATATAGGCTTTTAATTTATAATAATTAATCGGGGATATTATGGTCAGGGAAAATATAGAGTTAAATGATATGCCGATTGCAAACTTTGAAGAGTTGGAGTTTGTTATTTTTTGTATAGAAAATATGGCCATTTCTTTAAAAATTTCTGCCGAACGTGTTTATAAGTCTTTCACCCAGGATAGTAAAGTCCATACAGGCTGAAAAATGGTGTGCGAGATTTTTACGCGAAGGCAAAAGTGCTGCCATATCTGAATATGAGCTAAGAACTGAAACAGATAAATTTGTAGCTGAAATAGAAGGCGCACAATAAGGTAAAAAGCAGATGAATTACAATAGCATATTGTTAGACATAAAAAATATAATCATATCAGGCAGAAGGCTTGCATATAATGCAATTAACTCTGCTTGTATAATGACATATTGGAATATCGGAAAAAGAATTGTTGATGACGAACAAGGTGGCGAAGAACGTGCAAAATATGGTCATAAACTGATAAAAGCATTAGCAGAAAGTCTGACTTCTGAATTTGGTAAGGGATTTTCTGAACGTAATTTAAATTATTATAGACAATTCTATTTATATTTTCCAGATTTTGAGATAGTGAACGCACGCGTTCACAATTTAAGCTGGACACATATTCGTGCTCTTCTAAGGGTTTCTGATGAAGATGCCCGTTTGTGGTATTTGAATGAAGCCTCTAAGGAAAACTGGAGCTCAAGAACTCTAGACCGGAATATTGCCACACAGTATTATTACAGATTGCTTCAGGCACCTAAAAAAGAGATTGTTATGGCAGAAATGAAAGAGAAAACTAAAACTCAAACTGAGCCATACGAAGTGATAAAAAGCCCAATGATAGCCGAATTTCTTGGCTTTAGACTTGAAGATAGCTTTCAGGAATCTGAGTTGGAAAATGCTATCCTTGACCATATACGTGATTTTCTAATGGAAATGGGCAGAGGTTTTGCTTTTGTTGCTCGTCAGCAGCATATAATAACAGATACAGAAGATTATTATATAGACCTTGTTTTTTATAACATTGAGCTTAAATGTTATGTTCTTATAGATTTGAAAATGGGTAAAACTACTCATCAAGACGTGGGGCAGATAGATATGTATGTCCGTATGTATGATGAGTTAAAGAGAAAAGAGGGGGATAATCCAACCATCGGTATTCTGCTATGCTCTGAAACAAGTGAAGATATCGCCCGTTACTCTATTCTTCACGATAATGACAGATTGTTTATGACCAAATATCTGACTTATTTGCCTACAAAGGAACAGCTTAGATTTGAAATAGAAAAGCAGAAAAAGGTTTTCTATGCTCAACATAATGAGTCGGTTGAAGCAGATAGTTTTTATAATAATTAGAAGAAAGGTTTGTTATGAGTAAGCTTGAAGAATTATTACAGCAACTATGCACAAGGGTCTTGAATATAAGATACTTTCAGAAATATTAATAATAAAAATAGAAATAGATTATAAATCTTTATCATCATGTAATATTCTAGGCATTTTAAGTAAAAACCAAATTTGCTGACTATATTGTGTTCAACTATTTTATGGTTTTAGACATTATCGGGTCTAGAAGTGTAAAAATAATATTTAGTAAGGAGAATAATAAATGGAAACTGAAAGAGATTTAATTAGAAAAGCTATTTATTTCGCTGCCAGGGCGCATTGTAATGTTCTTATTGATGAAAAAGACAAACCTAAGAGTATTGGTAAAAACTATCAGGGGCAGGTAAGAAAAGGCACTGATATTCCTTATATCGTTCATCCATTTGAAGTGTGGTCTATTCTTAAGGAAAATAACTGCAGCACAAAGGTTCAGGTTGCTGGTATTCTTCACGATGTTATTGAAGATGCTGAGATTGAAGAAGATGTAATCGAAAAAGAATTTGGTAAAGATATTAGAGATCTTGTTGTAACCGAATCTGAAGATAAATCAAAATCCTGGGAAGAAAGAAAACAGGTAACTTTTGAGCATTTAAAAGATTCTTCTAATGAAACCAAGATGGTTTGCTGTGCCGACAAATTGTCTAATGTCAGATGCATTGCATATGATTATAAAAGCCTGGGCGAAGCTGTCTATGATAGGTTCAATAGAGGTAAAGAACAACAAGCCTGGTATTACAAAGGAATAGTGAATTCACTTAAATCCTTATCCGGCATGCCAATGTATGAAGAACTCTGCAAAGTAGTAAAAGAATTATTTGGTTAATAATGGGCTATAAATGCTGATTTAGCATTATTTCTGCGGGGAAGGCCAATCTTCCCCATTTTAATTTACATCAACCGAGGCTTAACCAATAACCTCTTGCTTACTTATTAGGTTATAGTTATACTTAATTATTGAGAATACAATACAGAGGTTTTATAATGCCACCTGAAATAGATATTCAGACAATAAAAGACAGATTCATAGAACAGCTAAAACCGATTAGCATATATTTGTTTGGGTCTTTTGCTAAGGGCAATAATAGAGAAGATAGCGACCTTGATTTTTACATTGTAATGCCTGATAACTCCGGTGATCAGATTGAATTGTCGCAAAAAGCTTATAAATCCTTGAAAGGTTTAAAACGTAGACCTGTTGACATAATAGTTGGCTACGAATCTAATTTCAACAAACGTGCTAGAGAAAACACAATAGAAGCCATTGTTACTCGGGAAGGCAAAATTCTCTATGAACGACCATGAAAAATTGATCCAAGAATGGGTAAACTTTGCTGAAATGGATTTACTAACAGCAAAGCATTTGGATAAAACAATGTATCCTCAGCCGTTGGCTATTATTTGCTATCACTGCCAGCAGGCTATAGAAAAAATTCTGAAAGCAGCGTTAATTAAATTTGGGATTGAAATAAAGAAAACACATGATCTCGGTATGTTAGCAGAAGAACTAGGTAACCATATCCAAATTGAAGAAAAATACATAGATATTTGTTACAATCTGACACCATATGGCGTAAAAGTCAGATATCCACAAGAATTGTATATTGAAAATCACCATAAAGATCAAGCTATAAAAGAAGCTGAGGAAATCTTTAATTGGCTCAAAATAGTTATAGAAAATGAAAGCCAAGGAGAAAGAGGATGAGCTTAGACAAAGGAATAGACTCTGGTAAAGAACATCGTAAAAAGTATTACGATTCTAGAAGGTTTGATTCTACTTGTCGTAACCATGGTTCATGCGATTATTGTAAACATAATAGGCTTCATGGATTCAAGAAGTTTAAAATAGAATCTGATGAAGAACTGGAAGAATACAAGAAGGGTAACCTAAACTCAGACGACTGAATATAATATTTGGGTTTATCTATAGCAAAAAATTACCTAAAGTAAATAGAATGCTTGATGGGGCATTAGATTGGAACATAGGGGGTTCGAACAACCTCTCAAAAGATGGTAAAAATAAAAATTGGCGTAAATTTCAAATTGAACTTGAAAATTACGCCAATTTTATTATAATGAACAATGAAGAAGGTTCCAATTATGATTAAAAGAACAATAGCCGACAAAATAATCAAAAGTGCTTCGCAGGTGCCAGTTATTACCATATTAGGTCCTCGTCAGGCAGGAAAAACAACATTGGTAAAAGCTCTTTTCCCTAAATATAAATATGTTAACCTTGAAGATAAGGCAACCAGAGAACTTGCTGAAAACGATTATATAGGATTTTTTGAAAAATATAAGGAACCTATGATTATTGACGAAGTTCAGCGTGTGCCTGAACTCCTGTCTGCTATTCAGGTAAAAGTTGATGAAAGCAGAAGAAAAAATGGAAGATTTGTTCTTACAGGAAGCCATCAGCCACGATTAAGAGAAGCGGTAGCACAGTCATTAGCTGGCAGAACAACAATTCATACTCTATTTCCACTAAGCATAGAAGAATTAATGTATAGTGGAAAATTAGAAAGCTTAGATGAAAATATAATACGCGGGTTTATGCCTGAATTATATTTAGACAATGCCAGAGACCCGGACATTTACTATAGAGATTACCTGGACACTTATATTGAAAAAGATTTGAGGCAGATGATTGCTGTAAAAGATTTGAATGCTTTTCTTAGATTTTTAACCCTGCTAGCTGGCAGAGTAGGGCAAATTGTGAATTTAAGCAGCATGGCGGGCGAAGTTGGAGTATCATCTACTACATTAAGCGAATGGTTATCTGTTTTGGAAGACTCTTATGTTGTTTTTAAGCTGCAACCATATTTTTCCAACATTAGCAAACGGATAGTAAAGTCGCCTAAGGTCTATTTTGTTGAACCTGGTCTTGTTTCTTACCTTCTTGGTATTGAAACAGCAAGACAGGCATCCAGAGACCCTTTGAGAGGGAATATCTTTGAAAATATAGTTGTTCTTGAGGCAATGAAAGCACGACTCAATAGCAACAAAGAGCCTAATCTTTATTTTGTGAAAACAGAAAAGGGTGTCGAAGTCGATTTAATATTAAAAAAAGAAGGAATGCTGTATCCTTTTGAAATAAAATCATCAATGACCCCTAACAATGATTTTGCAAAAAATTTAAGAGTATTTTGCCAAAAAGAAACAAATTCCAAAGGGATGTGCATCATTTATTGTGGAGAAGAATATGCTTCTTTTCTTAATTGCAGGTATATAAATTACAAAAATATTGCAGACGCTATCAAAGCTTAAGCCCGCAATTATATGTAACTAAGGCTAGAAAAGAAGCTGAGGAAATCTTTTATTGTTCAAAATAGTTATAGAAAATGAAGCAAAGAAGAAAGAGGATGAGCTTAGACAAAGGAATAGATTCTGGTAAAGAACATCGTAAAAAGTATTACGATTCTAGAAGGTTTGATTCTACTTGCCGTAACCATGGTTCATGCGATTACTGTAAACATAATAGGCTTCATGGATTTAAGAAGTTTAAAATAGAATCTGATGAAGAACTGGAAGAATACAAGAAGGGTAACCTAAACTCAGACGACTGAATATAATAGTTGGGAGTAGTGGTTATATTGTGCCATGTTATGAAGTGCTGCACAGCCAAGGTAAAGAAAACATAAAATTATTGTCGCCTGACAGGCGACGATTTGTGTGAGGTTTTGAAGTATAATAATAAAAATGGCAGTTAGAGGCCAAATTAAAGGAGTATGAGTTATGGTAAAAGCAAAAGAACTTATTGACGCCATCAAGAATGGTAATTATGAAGCTGATGAAGTAGACGCAGGCGATTTAGCCCCTTATCTGAGAAGTATAGATATAATTACTGACCAGAATAATCGCTGCAGTTTAAAAGGCAACCTGGTATACAGTGAAGACGATGCCAGGTATGGCACTGATCCAGGTCGCAGTGAAATAGTCATAATGGGCGTTACTTTTTCCAATAATATGCTATATGCTGATGACTTGGAAATTGATGGCGATATCGAATATGCTGAGCAATCAGATGAAGATGAGATGAGCGAAGAAGATGAGCTTTACGAAGTAGCTCAGGAATATATACAGTGGCCATGCTACGATGGTGAAGAATATCCTTTCGATGAAAACTCAGTAACTCCGGAAGATATCTATAATGAGCTTCAAGAAAGTGAATCAGATTGCACTATTTTCGCCCTCAACAAAGACAACGAAGTCTGTGGCTTTTCTGAAGATGAACTGGAACTTGGTTTTTCGGTCGATGACCCAGATAGTTTAGAAGCTCCAGAAAAAGAACAGCTTGTAGCAAAATTGAAGTCTATGGGTTATACTTATTTGTCCTGCGACGATGCTTTCAAACGCCTTTCCACCGAAGCCGACATCGACTACGAAACCTGCTATTACGGCTGAGTCTGATTGAAAAAAAATAATTTTGGCGTAAATTTCAAATTGAACTTGAAAATTACGCCAAAATTATCATAATGAATAATGAAGAGGGGTTCTATTGCGATTAAAGGATTTTTTTGAATGATTGGTGAAAAGTGGGACGCAAGAGGTTATGCGGAAAAGATTACTGACCTTTCTAAGAAAATTAAGGAATTTCACGATTATGAAGATTTGTGCGAATTTAAAAGGCTGAATGCTGATTTATATCAGGAAACAATGAAAGCAGTAGTTGATTGTTTTGCTTTTATGGAAGAGGAAATGAAGTTTTGCTGAAGGCTTACAATGAGGTTACAGACCTTGCAGAATATAGGCTTTTAATTTATAATAATTAACCGGGGGATATTATGGCCAAGGAAAATATAGAGCTAAATGATATGCCAATTGCAAACTTTGAAGAGTTGGAGTTTGTTATTTTTTGTATAGAAAATATGGCCATTTCTTTAAAAATTTCTGCCGATCGTGTTTATAAGGCTTTTACCCAAGATAGTAATATTCTTAGTGGTTATATAGTGCCATGTTATGATGTGCTGCACAGCCAAGGGAAAGAATACATAATAGAAGATTTAAAACGTGTTATGAAAAGTAAGGGAGTTTCTTTGTGATTCTTTACCATGGTTCATACTTAGAAATAAAAAAGCCTGATATTAAATATTCCCGTGATAAGGTCGATTTTGGCAAAGGTTTTTATTTAACACCGTTATATGAACAGGCTGAAAAATGGTGTGCGAGATTTTTACGTGAAGGCAAAACGGCTGTTATATCCGAGTATGAATTAAAAGAAGAAGCTTTTAAAAAATGTAAAGTATTGCAGTTTGAAAGCTATTCAGAAGAATGGCTTGATTTTATATTAGCATGTAGAAGTGGTAAAGATACAAGTGACTTTGAAATTGTAACTGGTGGCATTGCTAATGACAAGGTATTCAATACTGTTGAACTATATTTTGATGGCTTGATTGATAAGGTTGAAGCTATAAAAAGACTTAAATATGAAAAGCCAAATCATCAGATTTGTTTAAGAACACAGGAAATAATTGATGATTTTCTAATTTTTAAACGGAGTATTGTATTGTGAATGCTAATCCAATATTGCTTCAATTAAAATATGCAAGAATAGTAAAATTGTTTGCAGAGCAAAACAATCTCTCTTTAGATGAAGCTTTGAGATTTTTTTACAATTCCAGAGTCTATAAACTGGTTTCTGAAGGCGTTTCAGACTTGCATTGCATGTCAGATGGTTATTTGTCAGACGAATTAACAAAAGAATTCAATCCAAATGGTCCAACTCTTTGATTAGACCACCAAATTTACATTGTAATGACTCTAAAAAAACTAACCAAATTTTATTGCTTCAATAGATAATAAATCACGAGTAACTAGAATGCATGATAGTAGTTTCAATAGATTGGAACATAGGGGAATCGAACCCCCGACCCCCACGTTGCGAACGTGATGCTCTCCCAGCTGAGCTAATGTCCCGAGTAAACTTATTGTAACACAACGATAGTGACTAGGCAAGCATCGGCAAAACTGCAAGCGAAGCGGCTTATATAAAATCTTCCCGTTTGCCGTATTGGAAAGGGTTCTGCTTGGCCTTGCAGGTAATGAGCAGGCTGCCTGCGTCTTCTGTATCCTCAACGCCATTGCTGACAAGCTGCATACATAATTCCAGCTCGCTTTCAGCTCTTTTGTAATCCTTCATAAAATAGAGACTACGTGCACAGTCGTAATGGGTCTGATATCTTATTTGGTTGTTCTTGCAATACTTCAGTATGTTGTTATATGAATTTACAAGCTCACTTCTATTTTTCTGACTTTCGTATATATAGGCTTCAAGTTTGTAAATCTCTCTGGCCAGCCTGTCGTCATGGGTTTTGTTGGCTATTGCAAGCCCTTTGCTGACGTATCTGTGGGCGTTGCTGAAATCATTTTGAAGGTCGTAGTAGCTGATAAGCTTCAATATAGCTTCCGGTCGGCTTGGGGAATTACTATACGCGTTTTTGAATGCGTTAATTGCTTTTTCCTTGCTAAATACAGATTCGTAACGCCCGCTATTTAAAAGTCGGAAGTATTCCGTCAGTGATTTGCTGCTGAAAGCCTTTATGAAATGCCAAGTGTTGTTGTAGGCATCGATTAAGCCTTCGTGAACAGCATAGAGTATTGGCCAATAATTCCCTGAAGCAAAATAGTCAGGCAGGCCCTCTATTTCAGCAATAAGCTTTTCGCCAAATTCCACGGCTTCACTGTATTTTTTTAAATCTACCAGGAACAAAAAATAATCTCTTTTTAACTCAAAATCATCAGGAACAAGCTCGAACAGTTTCTGAAATTCAACCTTAGCCGGTTCATACTTGCGGCGCTGGCTGTTATACTGTGCCTTGTCTTTGTGATTCTTGATTTCCTTCAGCTTGGGAACACGTCCTTCCAAATCATGCATTGCGGACCTGATTTCGTCTTCCTTCCCTTCGTCTCTGGCCATAGTATGAGCTTTTTTGTAGTTGCTCAGAGCTTCTTCATATTTCTGCTGCTTTTGGTAGCACTTCGCAAGTCCTAAGGGAAATTCGTATGCGGTGAAATCGTTTTTCTGCCCAAGCTTGTAGTATTTAATCGCTTCATCGTAGTGTTCAATATTTCTTTCTGCATCCCCAAGAATGCAGTATGCTCTGGCGATGTTTTGAGTGTCATCACAGATTTGGGTTAGTTCAAGGAACTGCTTAGCATATATCGGAACGTCATAGTATCTGGAGATTTCTAGAAGATACAGACTTAGCAGGTAAAGTATAGGCATTTTTCTTGGAAGCCTTTTATTGGCATCCATTAGCAATTCAATGGCACGAAAACGGTCACCGCCTTCTGCCAGCGCTTTCGCTTGTTCTGTTACTCTTTTACATTCTTCCGAACTTGCACTTCCCATGATTCTTCCCGCTTAACTATCAAGATCTTTCACTGTCGACTCTTCCTTAATATTAGCACATTTAAGTCGAAAGTCGTTAGTCAGAATAAAGCAGACCGCTGCCAGCCATCGGCTCCCGGCTGCCAGCCGAGAAAATTTTTCCATTTTCCATTTTCAATTCAGGCATTGGCACTAGGCTGGTCGAATCAGCAGCAAACCCAATCTATAAACAAATAATTATGCATTATGAATTATGAATTATGCATTCTATAGAATCATGCAGCATCTAACACCGCACCAAACTGCTAAAAAACA
>JAZRWI010000082.1:0-3832 GCA_045599645.1 Candidatus Avigastranaerophilus sp. | reverse complement strand
CCTTTTTGGTCGCTCACCCGAGGTGAGGTAATCAATTTACCAAAAAAAGAAACAAAAGTCAACAACTTTTTAAAATGTTTTTTAATTTATTTTTTTGTGTGTTTTTTAGCAGTTTGGTGCGGTGTTAGATGCTGCATGATTTTATAAAATTCATAATTCATAATGCATAATGCATAATTGATTGGCTATAGATTGGCTTTGCTGCTGCTTTAACCGGCTCGCTGCCAATGCCTGAATTGAGAATTGAAAATGGAGAATTTTTCTCGGCTAAAAGCCAATAGCCAACAGCTAATAGCGGCTGTTTTCTCGGCTGGCAGCAGGTAGCCGATGGCTGGCGGCGGTCTGCTTTCTCGGCTGGCAGCCAATAGCCAGCAGCTAATAGCGGCTGTTTTATCCGCAATAATCCTGTTATCCGTTGCTTTTCGCTAAAACAAAAAAGCCGAGTAAATTACTCGGCCCGAAAAATAAGGAGGCAAACAAATCCATGGGCAGTATCGGAAAGAGTTGATATTTCTTTAACAATAATTTGGAAATTTTTAACAGGATTTTCATTTCTTTTATTTCAGTAAAGTAGCCACCATTAATTATGGCTTACAAACGGACATATTGAAAAATTATATCAGAACTACTTCAGTTTCTTATTTGCTTCGTTTTTTAGCAATAGCTCTAACAATACTAACCAAAATACCAATGGCGCCCAAAAGAAGCATCGAAAACTCGCCAGTTTTATTAAATTTGCCTCTATAATAGGAAGCTGCGCCAATAGTGGACAAAGCAGAAATATTAGACCCACTTCCATGCCTTTTGCAATATACAACCAGCTTTGAATCCTTCCTATAATAATCATACACACAATCGGAATGATGTTCTTTATTAGCTTGTTCTATATTCCTTATAATTTCATTATCATCATCATTCTGCGATATCATTTTAAATACTCTTCCGTCACAAAAATCAGCCTCACAACCTCTATAAGCCCAGCTGATCGAGTTTGCCTGAAAAATAAATAAGAAAGAAACTATTAGTATTGCTAAAATTGACTTTTTATTTTTCATATTTTCTCAACTATCAGGCAAATAATCCAACAATAACAATTAGTGTTCCAATCGAAACCAGCAAATAATCAAACTTTTTTGTAGAAGTATCTTTTTCTATGGCTCGTTTAGCAGAAGCAACATTTGCTTCTATTTCATTAATACCTGCATGACGGATACAAATAACTTTTTCATCAACTATCGCATAATTGCAAGTAGAATCAGGCTTACGATAATTATTTTCAAGACAACCAGAGTCTATAAGCAAACTCTCAACTCTCTCAAATTTATCCGAGTTTTTAACATTTCCTACAGAAGAATGCTTTTGACAATATACCATTAAAGCAGAATTTAATTTTGTCTGAGTATCTGCGCAAGCTTCGCATTTCTGAATATATTCTTCATAACTCGATACATTTGTCTTATACGATTTAGAAACCGCCAAGAAACAAGGAAGCGCGCATATAACAACAAAAACTATCTTTAAAAGCTGATTCATCAAGAATTATCCTCACAAACCGTCACTTTTTTAGCAAAAAAAACGCTTCATATAGCATGAAGCGTTTTTTATAGCATTATTTAGCTTTTGGGAATTCGTAGATTCCGTCTACGATACCATATTCGATAGATTCCTTAGAATCCATCCAGTAGTCTCTGTCGAGGTCCTTCAAAACCTTATCTTTGGTTTTACCGCAGTTCTTTGCAAGAATTTCAGCAGATACTTCTTTTGTCTTAACGATTTCTCTGGCCTGGATTTCGAGGTCAGAAGCCTGACCGTAAACACCACCAACGCTTGGCTGATGAATCATTACTCTGCCATAAGGATAAATGAATCTCTTGCCTTTTTCACCGGCAGAAAGAATCAAAGAACCCATAGAAGCAGCAAGACCCATGCATACTGTAGTAACAGGTGAGGAAATAAGGTTCATTGTATCAATGATAGCCATACCACAGGTTACAACTCCGCCAGGGCTGCTGATGAAAAGGGTTATTGGTTCACCAGGATTCAAGGTTTCAAGATAAAGAAGCTTAGAAACTACATCACGAGAAGAATCGTCTTCAACAGGACCCCACAGGAAAATCTGGCGATTTTCAAGAAGCTTCTGTTCAACGATATCGTTTAGTTCAGTCAAACCTCTTTCTTCTTCAATTTCTTCATCATCATCGTCATCAAGGCGAGTTTTTACAAAAATATTCTTTTTCATTAATATCTCCATAGGAAATTCTTTTACAACAGAAGATTGTATATTGTTTTTACTTCTATATCAATAGGCAAGGCAAAAATTATTGAAATTTGTAAAAATACATCCAGACAACAATAACCAATCGCAAAGTATTTACAAAAGTTAATCAAAAAATGTAACCTATATAAAAAGAACGGAAGTCCTTCGTCACATCTAGTGTGATATTATAATAATCTATGTTCTAATACTAATGCCAGAAGCTAGAAACAATAAGGTTGCCGGCTGAAAACATATCAGCTTTAACTTTAATCGCAGGTTGTTTACATGGAAACAAAAGAAATTGATCAAAAAACTATAACAGATATCTCTGCCGAAGCAGCAGAAAAAGCCAATGAAACTCCCAGGCCCGGTTCCTTAACCGCAACTCAAAGACGCATACACGACATCATCTTTGAAGCAGACACTTTTGGGGGTAAGGTTTTTGATATAGCCCTTCTGGTATGTATATCCTTAAGCGTTTTAATTACTGCCTTAGACAGTGTTGAAGCTCTCCATACCCAATACCAGCAGCTTTTTGTCGGTCTGGAAATAGCTTTTACAGCATTATTCAGCGTAGAATATATTTTAAGATTATACTGCGTTGCAAGACCATTAAACTATGCACTCAGCTTTTATGGAATAATAGACCTTGTTGCTATTTTGCCTAATTACATAAGCTTATTATTCCCGGGTGCGCATTTCCTTTCAATCATAAGAATAATCAGGTTCTTAAGAGTTTTCAGAATATTGAAATTAGCTCATTTCTTAAGAGAAGCAACTGTATTAGTTGATTCCCTTAAAAAGAGTATAAAAAGGATTGCTGTCTTCACGCTGTTCATATTCATAGCTGTAATCTGTATTGGTTCAATAATGTATGTAATAGAAGGCGGTAAAAACGGATTCACTAGTATCCCTGTAAGCGTTTATTGGGCTGTTGTTACAATGACAACTGTCGGTTATGGCGATATTTCACCCCAAACACCTCTAGGACAATTTTTCTCCTTCTGGGTAATGCTTCTTGGATATGGTGTTATTGCGATTCCAACGGGCATTGTTACGTCAGAAATAATTTCTTCAAGCAAAAAGAAGGTTACTACTCAGGTATGCCCATTCTGCTGTAAGGAAGGGCATGACCATGATGCCATTTATTGCAAATACTGTGGTAAACCCCTGAACGACTGATTAAAGCAACGGATAACAGGATGAGGGCGGATTAGCAGGCCATTTTTTAGCCTCGGTTTTAGATGGTCTGTAGTTTACCCAACGAAAAATAGTGCCAGTCAAAATTAGCAGGAAGCCGGAAATATTCTATAGCAGTGGATGGATAATGGTGATTTAATAGCCCGCATTCGTCACAGCTGCGCTGTGCCACCTTCCCCCTAAAGGAGGAAGGGCTATGATATGATTTTATAGCAGTGGATGTATAGGTGTGATTTTATACGCTTATAGCTTTTGGCTGTTAGCCTGTTTATCCGCTCTCATCCTGTTATCCGGTGCTTGATATATCCTGCAAACAATTGCATAGCATAAACATATTAAGGTAAACCACAAACTTTCTACTACCGAGGTTAAAAA
>JAZRWI010000081.1:0-40794 GCA_045599645.1 Candidatus Avigastranaerophilus sp. | reverse complement strand
CTTTGCCTAGCACAAAGTTGGTCGAAGCAGTAGAAACTAAACATTCCTCTAATACCTAAGACCAAAAATTCTTTGCCTAGCACAAAGTTGGTCGAAGCAGTAGAAACTAAACATTCCTCTAATACCTAAGACCAAAGACCTAATACCTACTCTAATTAAACGAAAATAAAAAGCGGCACTAATAAGTGCCGCTTTTTATTTTCGTTTAATTAGAGTGGTTTTTGAGATTTAAGCCTTGAGGTCGAATAGCGAACGGCCTCGCATCTGATTCTGAGTAGAGCCGTTATTAGGACCGTAAGTCACTGGTTTCGGAGCTCTAGTCATAATTTTGATGGTGTGTTGGGCTACCTCCAGTCCAACCTGTGCCAGTCGCTGGTTACCGTCATTAACGACTTTAATCTCATCGACTACTTCACGAAGCTTTGAACCCAAATCAATCAAATCAGTCTTAAGGTCAGCATCAGTGACCTTCTCAACAAGAACTTCAAGTTTTACCATAGGTTCCCCTACGATTGCCGAGAATTGTTCCTGTCTCAGAGGTTCAAGCTCAATTAACTGCTGAACAAGGTTTTCTTCCTGCTCTACGGTGGATTGAAGCTCTGTCAGTTTTCGATCGACTAGAAGCTTAGTCTTATCCTTGCCGAGTCTGAGAAGCTCCTTATAAATACCTAACTCCTGAGTTAGGATATTTTTTAGTTCCGCAGCATGACTATTCAAACGAACTTACCTTTCTGTTACCAGATAGCAGTCATTGCTCCAGAAGCCCAAAGCTTTTCAGCTACTGCTTCTGCAGAGATGTTATACTGGCCTGCTTCATACAAAGCCTTGATTTCATTAACCCTGGCTTCTCTTGAAACAGCTTCAGATGAAGTTTCAGCACCTTCTGATGTGAAAACTTCTGTAGCATGTTTGAATGCTTCTACTGGGTCTGCTTCTTCAGCACGGGTATTGCCACCAATACTAAAGCTTAGGTTAGCCTTTGCAGCATGCTGTAAAGCAGGTGCATCTGCTACTTTATTTTCAGTGTTAACGCCGGCATTAGCCAGCATTTTGCCGAAATCTTCGCCGTTAGTCTTGGCACTCTGAGCCTTTTTAAGCTGATCCTGATAGATACGAGTTACATTAATTCCATTAGAAACCTTCATGGTTCCTCCTGACTCCCTGAACGTCTTCCCCCTGTTATTTAGTCTACATTAGCGGAGGACGCCTCCACAATGCCTATCGGACGAACAGGAAAGTTCGTTTAGCTTTATTCTATTTTACAATTTAAATTATTTTTATGTCAATAGCAGGTAGTGATATTGATTAAGTGTTTTATAGCAGTGGATGTAGAAGTGTGATTCTATATGGGCTGTTGGCGTGGTTGGCATAGTTGGCGTCGTTGGCATAGTTAGTGTCGTTGGTGTCGTTGGCGTCGTTGGCGTGGTTAGTGTCGTTAGTGTCGTTGATTAGCTTTTCTTTTCTTATAAGAGTGGCTGACTACCAGGGCTATGATTTCCTTGGCGGGAAGTGAGCGCAATGGGGCCACACATTTGGTCAAAGTTGTACCAGTAGTGGCAACATCATCAATAACAATCAGCCTCTTGCCTGCAAGCTGTTCCTGCTTTAATTCTGGCGCCAGTGCAAAAGCATTTTCCAGATTATGCAATCGTTCTTCTTCTGTGCAGCTGGCCTGAGGAATCGTAAATCGGCTTCTGATAACTGCCGGGCAAAAACGGCAGCCTGCTTTTTCCGCATAGGTTTCAGCTATTACAGACGCTTGATTGAAGCCTCGCTGGTCCAAACGCTTTTCATGCATTGGAACAGGAATAAGCACATCATCCGGCTGAAGAAAATCCTTAAGCTTTGCTGTTTCAGCACAGCTCTCTGCCAAAATTACCGCCAGCTTCTTAGATGGTCTATATTTGATGATTTTAACACAATCCGCGGCAAAGCTATCATAACTGCTCATAGCATAAACCGGGAAATCACAGGTCGTATCACTGACCCTTTCTGGTTTTTTTATGCATTCAGCCAGTTTTTTTCTACAACTATCGCACAGCACAATCCCAAAGTCGCAACTAGCCTTGCAGGCATGACACCTAAAGGGGAAAAACACTGCAATAAGCTGTTTTAACCAATATAGTAATTTATACAAAAATCCCCCTTAGTCCCCCTTTACCAAAGGGGGTAAGCAGACCCATCCATTAAGCTGGGATGCTCTGAGAATAAAGAGTGTCTGGACAATAATCAATATCATGTGGCCACACAATTGTTCCATAAGCCACAGAAACACATTTGAAAAATTCAATATTTTTCAGAGGAGCAAACACTTTCATATCTAATAATTTGCTTGCATCAAAGATTCGATTTTCACCATTATTGAATGATACCAGCAATTTATAACCATCCAGAGCTTTGACATCAGTTACGCGTGGACCTAGTTTTTCGCCATGTATATATTCTTCCATTTTTTCACCGATAAAAGCAACTTTTTGGGAAAAATCACTTTCTAATTACAAACTAGCTGGGATGCTTAGAGAATATAATTCATCTGGACACAAATCTTGTCCATTCGCCCACTCTACAGAAAAACCATTTACAGCAACACTCTTAAAATAAATTTTATCTGCTAACTCGCTATACCAATCTCCTTTTATATAAGGTTTAACGTCAAAAATTTTTCTTTCACCATTATCAAAAGTAATATCTAGCAAATAATTATCTAAGGGTTTAACTTTTACTGCCGTCGGCCGAAGCATAAGTTTTCCTCATTTCAATGGTTCAATCTTGAAAAAGCCGTCACCATCACTTAGCATTTTCCAATTAGCAATTAACTCATCATGATGAATGGTAATCCAAGCTTCAACTAATTTCAATTTATTTGATGGAATCTCTCCCTCTAATATATTTCCATCTAAGTCTAGAACTATTTCATAATCACCATAAATACAATGAATATGCGGAATATGATGTTTACCACTTTTTTCACTTTGCATTCTAATAATCAAACCATAAAAAACAGATAATATTGGCATTGCTAACCTCCTGATTATTTTAATTATAATAAAAAAAAGCTTCTCTGACTAGAGAAGCTTTTTTAGGTTGCTTTGTGCGGGCTTATTCTTCTGCTGATGCGAAGGAGGCACTGCGAATCTTTTTGCAGACACCGCGGGTTG
Source organism: Candidatus Avigastranaerophilus sp. (assembly GCA_045599645.1). Lineage (GTDB taxonomy): Bacteria > Muiribacteriota > Ozemobacteria > Ozemobacterales > Ozemobacteraceae > RUG334. The sequence continues at coordinate 37,636 of JAZRWI010000081.1, read as the reverse complement.
CACCTTTTACAAAATCGTAGAAGGACTTAACATACGGGTCATCAGCAGCAACAAGTTCTGACCAATGTTCCATTACCTGAGAAACATTCATGCCTGAACGGAAGAAAACCTTGAAAAGAGTCTTAAGGTTATTGAGAGATTCTCTTGAGATACCGTTGCGCCTAAGTCCAACTGCATTCAAGCCAATTACATATGTTGGGTTACCATCAAGCTTAATGAATGGTGGAACGTCTTTTGTTACCTTTGACATACCGCCAACCATAACACCGTCACCAACATGAACAAACTGATGGAAAGCAGAGAATCCGCCAAGAACAGCCCTATTTCCAACATGAACATGACCGGCTAATGTAGCTGCATTAGAGAGAATATTGTTGTCGCCAACTACGCAGTTATGGGCAATATGTGTGTAAGCCATGAAAAGATTGTTATTACCAATCTTTGTAATACAATCTTCACCTTCAGCCAGATGAACTGTTGAAAATTCTCTGAACTGGTTTCCGTCACCAATCTGGACGAATGAGCGTTCGCCCTTGAATTTAAGGTCCTGAGGCGGAGCACCTATTACTGCCTGTGGATGAATAATATTGTTTTTACCAATAGTTGTCCAGCCACCAATGTTAGCGCACTGGCCTACAACGGTATTTTCACCAATTTCTACATTTGGTCCTATGACAGCATACGGACCAACTTCGACAGTTGGGTGAAGCTTAGCGCCAGGGGCGACTATAGCAGTAGGATGAATAGACATATACAGACTCCTTAAATAAGCCTCAAACTAGTTGGAACATCAGTTCACCGCTGGTAACCGGTTCACCGTCTACAGTTATTTCAGCTTCAACTTTGCCAGTATTCCCTCTAACCTTGAGAGTCTTAGCAGAAATATCAATTCTATCACCAGGAATAACCTGTTTCCTGAATCTTACATGATCAATACCAAGGAAGACCGGAGTCTTGCCCTGATATTCCGGCATACAAAGATACATTACACCAGCAAGCTGAGCCATTGCTTCAATCATAAGAACGCCCGGCATAACAGGCTTTCCAGGGAAATGTCCCTGAAAGAATTCTTCATTTGCAGTAATGTTTTTATAACCGGTAATAGACTGCCCAGGAACAATAGAGGTAACTCTATCGATTAACAGCATTGGATAACGATGTGGAAGAATCTTTTTTATATCTTCGATATACATCATTTTGTTTTCATTACTCCCAAGAGTTTCTTTGAACTTTTCATTAAACATTCTTGCAAACTTTGCATTGAAAGCGTGACCTGTGCGTTCTGCAGCTATGCGGCCTTTTATGGCGCCACCGAGAAGAGCAAAATCACCAATCAAATCAAGTATCTTATGCTTAATCAGTTCATCATCATCGCGAAGGCCTTCAGGATTTCTGATACTACCATCATTATTAATGACAACAGCATTTTCAAGACTGCCACCGCGGGCAAGGTTGTTAGCTTCCAAGAATTTGAACTCGTGTTCAAAACCAAAGGTTCTAGAACCAGAAATCAAGTTTCTGTAGTTTTCTTCAGTTATTTCGACACAAATTGTCCTAGGTGCTATGATATTATCGTCATAAGAAAGCGTAAAAGTTACTTCAAATTTTTCAGATGGCGTATATACCATACTTTTACCATCTGCCTGAACCTGAAGCATATCCTTTAAAGCATACACAACCCTTTCAGCATCCTGGGGAACCTTGCCAGCTTCGTCTATCATTTCAACAAACTTTCTGGCGCTGCCATCGCAGATTGGCGGTTCTTCGTTAGACAATTTCACATAAAGATTGTCCACACCACAGCCCCTAAGAGCTGATAATACATGTTCAACAGTGTTAACAGAAACATTATTTTCGGTTAATACTGTACCTCTGACGGTAGAGGCAACGTTTTCAAAAGAAGCTTTTATAGAAGGTTCCCCTTCTACATCTGTTCTAATAAATACAACACCAGTATTTTCCGGCGCCGGAACGAACTCCATCTTTACAGGCTTTCCGGTATGAAGACCTATTCCTTCAACTGATACTGATTTTGCAAGGGTATATTGGTTTAATTTAGACATTTTAATAGCTTCTGGAATATATAAGATTAAATATTTCTTCCTTACCGTCTCTCTGTGATACATCAAGACTTATACCAGGATAAGGAGTTATTTTTATACCATAAGTGAATTTATCATTAACATGCTCTGCAGCAACAGAAAGCAATGGCAGAATTACTTTTTCTGCACCATAATAAATTACCTTTTCTTTATCAACCGGGTCTTTATAAATACCGGCATGAACAGTCAGACCAAAGTCTTCAAAACTCTTTGAAGCTGCAGCATAATAAATGCGGTCATCACCTGTCTGAGTATTTATGTCTACTGCACCAATAGAAACAGCTGGAATTAAAGTTCCTTCACTCAAAAGAGCAAATTTGCCGTTAATGGAGTTCTTATTCTTATAGTCTCCACTCCAGTATCTTAGAACAGATACTTCAAGTATTTGTCCCAGATTCTGAGAAATAAATCCATGGGACTCTTTATTATCATTTACATAAGCAACAGAAGGTCTACAAAAACCAGTAGGAAGGCTTAATACAAATGAACCGCCATATCTCATACGCATATTTGTGGGTAGCGGATCCTTAGCAAAAGAAGGTTGTGAGAAACCTGTAAAAGCCAGTAAAAAAGCCAATCCTGCAAGAATTTGTTTACTTCTGTTCATTAAGTTTGTTCTCTAAGTCTCTTACTCTCTTTAATAGTTCAGGAAGCTTTCGCAATGAACTCTTTATACGGAGCTCTTCCTGATGAGGCTTAACCGGGAAGCCAGATACGTAGCTACCCGCAGGAACATTGTTTGTAACCACACCACAAGCCAGAATAGTAGACTTTTCTCCGATTGTAATATGGCCAGAAGCACCGGATTTGCCAGCCATTACTACATAATCGCCAAGTGTAGTACCACCGGAAATACCTACCTGAGCTACAAGCAAGCATCTTCTTCCGATATGGACATTATGAGCAATATGTATCTGGTTGTCTGTCTTAGTGCCTTCGCCAATGATTGTTGATTCCATTGTAGCACGGTCGATAGAACAGCAGGCTCCGATTTCAACATTGTCTTCTATAACAACATTTCCAACCTGAGGAACCTTTACATGCTGCCCCTGTTCCTGGGTAAAGCCGTAGCCATCACTACCTATTACAGTATTAGCCTGTATAATACAATTCCTGCCAATAACACAGTAATCAAGAACCCTGACGCCAGGATAAAGAAGAGTATTTTCGCCTATTGAAACATTGCGACCAACATAGGCTGCACCTTCAATATGGCTTCCAGCACCAATAACAGCGCCGTCTTCCACTATGGCATGAGGTCCTATTACTACGTCGGCAGCAAGCTTTGCTGTCGGACTAACGTAAGCAGTAGGATGAATACTATAATTTATTTCGGCTTTTACGCGGAAAAAGTTTAATGCTGCAATCAAACCCATATGTGGATTTTTAAGTCTGATTGTTGGAACAGGTAATTCAGGAAGATTTTCTGCAGTAATAACAGCAGCAATCTTAGCATTCTTTATATGTTCTGCACGTGCTTCAAAATCTTTATTGCCAGTTAAAAACGTAAGTTCGCCTTCTTTGGCAACTTCAAGGGAAGCAATAGAAGAAACGGTGACATTTTCATCACCAGTAACGCGCCCGCCGCACATAGCAGCTAATTCTTTAAGTGTGATACTTTTTCCGTTTTGTATGCTCATAATTAAAAGGTCAGAAATTAAAGTTCAGGCCAAAGGCTAATTAAGCCTCTGGCCTTTAAAAATCTTACTTACCGCCGTTAAGTGATTTGATTACTTCTTCAGTAATATCTTTGCAAGCGGCTGGATCCTGCCAATAAACGCTTCTCTTTTCAAAAACAGCTTTAAGCTTGTAGTTCTTAGCAATTTTTTCGATTACGCCGTCAACCTTGGCATCAAGATTTTTAGAAAGAGTACCCATTTCTTTTTCTTCGAGAGCATAGAGGTCTTTCTGAGAGGTTTCAAAGAACTTCTGGAGTTCACCCTGCTTTGTTGCAAGAGTCTTGCGGAGTTCTGTAAGCTTCTTTTCATTTGCGCTTACATCTTTCTTCTTATCTCTCAATTCCTGAGTTTCCTTAGCAAGCTTTACATATTCATCATCAAGCTTTTTTACTTCAGCTTTCTTCTTTTCTAAGTCATTCTGAAGTGAAGCTTTCTTTGATTCAAGCATACTCTTTGTTTTCTGGGTTTCATTATATTTATTGAAAACCTGGGAAGCATCTATTACACCAAAATCCAAGGCAGAAGCCATCATTGGGCATGCAACCAAACCAGCAATCATCAAAAACTTAGCAACATTTCTCATTTAAAAGTCTCCTTAGTTATTTTTTAACTATATATTGTACTTAGATTAGAAAGAAGAACCGAAGTTAACGTATGTTTCACCGTCATCGCGATCCTTGGCTTTACCATAGTCAAGAGCAACAGGACCCAATGGAGTCTGAAGTCTGATACCAATACCATAACCTGATTTGTTATCTCTATCAATATGGGTTCTGTCGTAACTGGTACCCCAGGCTGAACCGATATCATAGAAGACTACAACGTCAAAATTCTTGGCAAGATTCTGGCGAAGTTCAAAGTTAGCATAAGCAATCTTAGTTCCGAGGAATTCTCTTTCTTCGTAACCACGGATGGTGCTGCTACCACCAACAGAGAACATGTCATATATCGGGATAAAACCTTCACCGATTGTTGTGTCGCCATAAGTACCCTGAAGAGCAAAAACAAGTTTTTTGCTAGCATTCAAAGGTAAATATCTGCGCAATGTTACCATATACTTTGTGTACTGATTAGCACCTTTTAAGATACCACCAGTAGTTTCAACCCAGAAGGTATCATGGATACCGCCAGTAGTTCTGAAGCGATTATCTCTTGTATCTCTATCAAAAACAAGGGCAAGTGTCTGGAGTCTTCCATTAACAGCACCTATTGGTAAAGGCTTTGAAGCATCTGTTGCTTCCATCTTAATCTTTTCGTCTCTGAAGCGCAAAGAAATATCAGTATCTCTGTTCAGGCGTTTGCCAAGAGTAATAGCTCCGCCTTTTCTTCTTTCTTCATATTCATTAATTTCTTTACCATTAGTATAGAGGTTTCTGGTGTATTCGGTATTATAAAGATCAAGACCGAAGCTCTGGGGCTTATCAAGGAACCATGAATCAAAATAACCAACTTCGTAGCTTTCAACACCACCGAATTCAGCCTTCAGGTAAACACGCTTGCCACTACCCTGGAAGTTGTTCTGAGCAAGATTTACGAAACCAACCAGGCCGTTGAGTGAAGAATAACCAGCACCAACACCGGCACGACCAGTCTTCTGTTCTACAAGATGAATCACAAGAACGATTTCATCAGGAGTCTTGCCAGGCAAATGGTCTCTGCGAACTTCTTCAAAGAAGCCAAGGTTGTAAAGGCGCTGCAAATCGCGAACGATTTTCTTGTTGTCATAAATTTCACCGGGCTTAACGGTTAATTCACGGCGAACAACCTTTTCTTTAGTCTTTCTAAGACCTTCTATCTTAACATCTGCCAAAATGCCTTCGGTAATTTCTATATTGATTTTGCTGCCTTGATCCTGAACATAAGCATCTGATACCTTAGAAAAAAGATAGCCTTCTCTCCCTAAAGCGTCATTTACATGCTGAATATCCTGAGTCAGAAGTTTGCTATTGAAAACAGACCCTATTTTTGATTCCATAGCCTTTAAAAGAACTTCGTCCTTTACTTTGGTGCATCCCTTTAAAGATATTTCACCAACTATGGCATTTTCTTCAACATTAAAGATAACCTTCTTACCGGTACCTTCACTTTTTACTTCAGCACCGACATAAGAGAAATACCCCATTTCACCGATGCGGGCAATATCATCTTGAACAGCCTGAGCAGAAAGCGTATCTCCGACCTTTTCTGCTAAGTTCAAAAGAATAATCTTATCATCAATAATACGATTACCTTCTATTTCAAAGCCAACAATAACGTTGCTTTCGTAAGCCTGCAAATTTGAGCAGGTAAGCACAACAAAAACCATAGCCAAAAGGCTGATAAGGGCAGATTTATTCATAAGCTCCTACTTTTGTATAAGTCAATATAGATTATGGAATTGTACTTTGTTTAACAAAACTTGTCAATACTCAATTCACTATTTATAAGAGTATCCGACTATCCAGACAGTATAATTGTGAATTAGTGATTCTTTCTTATCGTAAAATTATTAGTTTTTGGTCAGACACTTTACTATATGAGTATATTCATAGTACAATATAAATTAAAATAATTTAGTCAGAAGCGAGTAACAATATGCCTAACTGCCAATATTGCAACAAACCGATTATTTCAGGAACAATGTGCCAGGATTGTGCCAGACAGCGTGGAGTTGGTCAACAACCACAACGAAAAACCGGTGGATTCTCTTTAAACAGCCTTTTAAGAAATTCTTTTCCAACCCCACCATCCCAGCAGCCTGTACAAACACCTCAACAGATTAATCAACCGGCAGTTGCACATCAAACTCCAACCCAATATTCTCCACAGACAAATCAGCAATACCAGCAGCCTGCTGTTGCATCTCAGATGCAGACTCAATATTCTTCACAACCCGTACAGCAGCCTCAGCAGCCACAAACTCCACAAAATACTCCTGCAATGCCTGTTCAGGCCCAGACAAGGTATACTCCGGACCCTACTGTCAGCGCAGCAGCTCTAGACGAAATTGTAGGTCCAAGCAACAGCAGCAAAATAGTTGCAGAAGCAGCTGAAGAACAAAAAGCCCTTCAACAGAGAGTTTTCAATTCCAAAGCAACGGGCTTCGGCGACGAAGAACTCGAAGTAACTATGCTGGCCGGCATAATGAAAGACCCATACGTTCTGGAAACATTAAAAGGCAAAGGCCTGATGGTTGGTTTGTTTTCCAATCATCACACAAGAAGCACCTATCAGGCTATCTTAGGCTTGAGAGAAGAAAGCAGCTCCAGCACAAATCTCGACAAAATTGTTCTCAAAAACAAACTGCGCCAGATGAATGTTTTTGATGATTATCTGCAGAGTCTTCTTGATAAGATTGTTGAATGTGTTCCACCAAGTTCAGAACAGGCTGTTAAGTATCTTGAACTTCTCAAAGAACAAGCTCTTAAACGTAAACTCAAAGAAGTTGCACAGAATATTTCCGGCTACATAGAAACTCCGCCAGACAACAACACACTCACCATAGAAACCTTTACCAACAGAGTAATTCAGGACGTAAGAGACATTCAGAAATCCAGAACTACAAAACGTATTAACCTGGTAAAGGAAGAAATGCGCGAAATCATCACAGACATCGACCAGCGCGAAATCAACGGCGAAATTGATATTATTGGTTATTCCTGCGAACCGATGCATTATCTCTGCCAAGCCATTTCAGGCTTTAGAAAAGGTTTTATGTATGCAATAGCAGGCGCTCCAAGACGTGGTAAGACAACCTTTACTCTTGAACTTGCCACCCGTGTAGCAACTCTTAATAAGATTCCTGTTCTGTTCTTTACCTATGAACAGACAAAAAAGAACCTTACATATCGTCTTCTTGCAAAAGAAAGCCGTCTTAACCCGGATATGCTTCAACGTAAGAAAATACGTTCAAACATGGTTAACGATGCAAAATTTGCCGGCGGCTGGAAAAAGATGCAGGAATACATGAACTATTTCTACATTATTGAAGCTACCAAAGAAGACACCATTGATAAAATCCGGTCATACGCCTACAACGTAATGCAGGATTTTAACACAAACGACATAATGATATTTGTAGACTATATCCAGAAAATGCCATTATCACGCAATTACATGGATGAAAAGTTTAAAGTCGAAGAAATATCTACAGAATTGAAAGGTCTCAGCATTGAATTAAACAATCCAATCATGACAATCAGTTCACTTTCCAAGGAAGGCTGTCTGATAGACGCTGCCAACGACGCCGAAAGACCAACAATGTATCATTGTAAGGGCTCCGGTGACCTTGAATATGACTTGGACTGTGCAATGATTCAAGCCAAAGACTGGGGTGACACTCATGAACTTTATCAGCAGCTTCAGCACAAAGCTGAAGAAATGGGGAAAGACACAACCCGTATTCCTAAGGTTGACGTTGTTAATCTTTACCTTGATAAAAACCGTGACGCACCAGAAGGCATTTTCTCTGTAATTCAATATTTGTTCTTTATTGAAGACAATAAATTTATTGAACTTGGTCCAAAATATGATGATGACCGCTATCGCTTCAGCAAAATCGAAGAACTTGTTGAAAAGCTTATTCAGCAAAACTTCATTATATTCTTCGATAAGCCCGCAGATAGCACATATAATAAAGGCAGAGTATCAATCAAGCTTAAAAATTTCTAACAGGCAGAAAAACAGAAAACAGTTCAGGGACGGCAAACATGAAAAAATTAATCAGCATTATTATATATACAATAGTAGGAGTATACGTTTCTCTAACACTCTCGGGATGTTCTGGAACAAACGGTTTGATAAGCATTACCCCGGAACAGTATCTGACTTCTGCCAAAGAACAGTTTGAAACAATCGATGAACGCGATTATGAAGTACGTGACCTCGATGAAGTCATTAGAATTCTTGAAAACGCAGAAAAGAACGCCAAGAAGTCAGAAACTATCGACAGAGCAAGAATGTATCTCTGCCTGGTCAACACACTTAAAGCAAGAAAGCAGTATAGAACAGCTTTAATGAAGGGCGAATACATAGCTAACCGCCCCGAACCATTCTATACAATTAATACAAAAGAAGTTAAAGAAACTCTCCGTACTGCAAAAAAATGGTTGAGGCTTACAAACTCAACATTTAAAACAAATAAAATTCTTGCTGACCTGAATTATGTAAAAGGCATTTACTACACCCAGAAAATGCTTACTCAACAAGCAAGAGAAAGACAGGAAAGTCTCAATGAAGCTATTGAGTGCTTCAGGAGATGTCTTGGTATTGCCCCAGACTATAAAGGCGAATTTAAGCTATTCGGCATGGCACAGACAGCCAGAGAAGTAAAACTTAAATTAATAGAATGTCTTTCCGAAGGCGGTATGGCTGCTGACGCTTATTCAATTCTTTCAGAATTCAGCTTTGCACCAGTAATTCCTATTTCTGGCGCAAATGAAAAATTCGATTACCAGTGGAATCACATGAAAGGCTTAGTATTAGCCTGCATGGGTATGTATGAAGAAGCTGCAGAGGTTCTTTCAAAGTTCAAAGTAGTCTCACCGGTTGATTATGCCATGGTTGATGAATCAATATGGTTACTTGAAGGTGTATATAAGAGATTATACGAAGTTACCAAAGACGAACGCTATGACATGGAAACCAAGATAGCAACAGCAATGCTCAAGAAACTTGGTGGCCCATATTCAAAGGATACCTATTCGAATGCTTCTTTGATGTTTCCAAAACAGATGACAGGCGACCTTGAATACAATAAAGCAGTAAGAAGCTTTTGTGAAGGAAGATTCCAGGAAGCTATTGATATTACTTCAAAGTTTGACAATAGAAGTATGATGACCAGCAGCAACCGAGTATCTGCAAGATTGCTAAAAGTAGAAGCCATGCTTTATTCCGGCAACAAAATAACAGACGATGCAATCGAAGATCTGCTTACTCTTACAGAAAATTCTAATCTTAATAAGATTCAGAAAAGTAAACTCGGCTATTTATTAGCAAGATATGTAATGGATGAAGACGCAAAATTTGATTCATCACGCGTAAATCATGAAGGTCAGAGCTTTATCAGAAGCTTCATGGGAAAACCATGGGCCTTGAATATCAGACATAAACGCGGTGCAAGAAAGCCAAAGCAGGAAACAAAAAAGAAGGATTACAAGAGCACCTTAAAAAAACCTGAGAAAAAATTTGAAGAAGAACAGAAAGACAAGGAAGAAGACGAAGAATCTGAATTTGAACCAGGCGAACTTGTTGCAGAAATGTATGCAAACCGTGCCGAAGACTGGATTGTAAGTGCAAACATGTATCTGGTCTCATTGCCAGAACTCAGTATTCTTACCCCGACAAGAGTTGTTGGTCGTGAAGAAGATGGTAAATGGTATTTCAAGGATGAACAGATTGACTCTATAAGAAATAGAAACAGATATCTTGTAATCTTTGAATACGATAACTCAGACAGCGACAAATCAATTCAGGGCGCCTTGTTCAAGTCCGGTAAGGAAGATAATTAAGCAACGGATAACAGGATAATAGCGGATAAACAGCCGCCGCCAGCCATCGGCCGCCTTCTAGCAAAGCGGCCCTCAATTATGAATTATAAATTGAGTTAACACTTGGTACATTATTTTTGTTTTCCCCCTTGCGGGTTCGGTACATTTTCATTATAATTGAGTCATAAGTTTACAAGCACATGGAGGTTACCATGCTACACAAGTTATCTCGTCACACTAGTCTCGTTTATGTTTTGGTTCTTTCTTTCGTATTCTCTATTTTCGCTCCAATGAGTGCGCAAGCAGGTATTCTTGGCAGCATAGTTAACTTCGTAAGCCCATATTCAAAAGTTCTCGGCCAGATCGGTGGCGCTATAGCAGGCGCTTCAATCGGTTCAGCTTTCTGTCCACCACTTGGCACTATCGGTGGTGCTATTCTTGGTTACGTTGTTGGTGGTACTCTCGGCAGCTACGCTGGCGGTGGTCTTTCTAACATCGCTACACTCGCTGGTGCTGCAGCAGGTTATGTAGCCTGTGCTGCTTCTGGTCCAGTTGGTATGATTTGTGGCGTTTTCGTTGGCGGTCTCTTAGGTAAGATTGCTTATAGCCTTGTAAAGAAGCTCGATAATTCATTGACTGGCGGCATTGTATTTGCTCCAGAAGTAAAAGAAGAAGCTGACACCACAGTAACAATCGGTGAAGTTTCAAACGTAACTCTTAACGATGATATTCCAGTTGCTAACATCAACGAAGTTAAGGCTCAGGGAACAATCAGTGAAGCCGACATGACCGTTCAGGAAGCAACTAAGGCTTACCAGACTGCTTATCAGAAATATATTTCTGCTGCTCGTGATGGCGCTAACAATGAAGACATCAACAAAGCTTATGCAGAATACACTGAAGCTTACAATAACTACAAAAAGGTTACTGGCAAGTAAGTTTAACAAATAACTAACAAGCGCTCGTAAACAACAAAACCTCAGATGCCAAGCGTCTGGGGTTTTTCTTTATTCATAATTCATAATTCATAATGCATAATGCATAATGCATAATTCATAATTCATAATTCATAATTCATAATTCATAATTCATAATTTATAATTCATAATTGATTGTTGATAGATTGGGTTTGCTGCTGATTCGACAAACTTAGTGCCAATGCCTGAATTGAGAATTGAGAATTGAAAATTGAGAATTTTTTGTCGGTTAGATTGGGTTTGTTACTGCTTTGACCAGCATAGCGCCAATGGCTAATTGAGAATTTTTCACTCAAGGAAGAAGGCACTGCCGTGGGCAGACATCGAAGAAAGAAGGTTATGGAAAACACGGCAGAGCAGAAAGTAGGTTATAAAAAAGCAAACCAGATAAGTCTGAGGCTTAAAAATGGCCTGCTTTATCCGCTAAAAAATCCTGTTATCCGTTGCTAATTCACTGAGTTGCTTGCAGCAGCCAGTTGACCTTACGTGGTGTAATTACCATAAAAAAGTTCTTTACACGCGGGTCATCATCTGGATTAGCAAGAATGGCTGCTTTATCTTCTTCCGTTAAGGAATCAAACTTTTCAGAATAAAGTATCTTCATTGATACCTTGAACCAGACCTTAGAGTTGAGTGTCAATTCTGATTCAACAAAAGAATTAGAGTCGCGGTAGCTGGAATCATAATTAAAAGCAAGAATCTGACCATCATTAAACATGAACTGGCGCATTTCAGATGGGTCCGGATCACCGTCTGACATAGCTCCCTTTTTACCTCTGAAAAGCCTTCTTGTTTCTTCGTCATAATAATACTGAACTGTTTCTGTTGGAGAAAGCGGAATATTCAATCTATCGTTGAATACCTGAGGTTTATCGGCTGCATTACGAAGTTCATTTCTAATACCAGACATAATAATACGAGTGGTCTGCAAAATATCCAGCTTGTTCTGAGAATGCATAAAAGACAGGTTAACAGATTTAAACAACTGGTAAACAGAACCGGAAAGCAGAACAAAAATACCCATGGTAAAAACAAGTTCTACCATAGTTATTGCTTTTCTTTTATTACAAAGCCTATACATATTAATAGAAATTATACCTCGGGTCAGTCAAAATTGTAACGAATGTTAAAACAGGAACATCATTACCAGCCTGCTTTTTATGCTTTGAAGCTACAGTTATTTTTATTCTAAGCAAAAACAGGGGTTTGGAACCTTCAGGTAATGGTGTAACTGGCTGCAAAACTGGTTCAAAGCCTATTTCATAGCCATTCTTATCTGCTATGTGCTGCAGTTCCATAAAATCATCATCCTTATGAAGCTTCTGAGCCTTGTCATAACCAAGTGTTCTGGCAAGTTCAAGAGCAGAAGCCCCAAACAGGGTAGCGATTGTTCTGCTGTCAGCTCTGGAAATACGCTGTTGGCCGGAACGCATCAATGAATATACAGGCAAAAGCCCGCAGGAAATAAGAACTAGTACAACTAGTATTTCCACCATTGAAAAGCCGTGTCTTTTTTTCTTTATCATCTTTCGTATTTCCAATCAAATTTACCGACACCGCCGGTAACAATTTTAGCAACATACATAGAATCAAGCAAATCTCTTCTCTGATTTCTCCATATGCCGTTAAGAGGATTATAAATAATAATGTTTTCTTCTTTACACTGTGGGAAATGTTCTTCAAGATTAAGATAGGGTGTGACAACAGTACCTTTTATTGTAATAGGCTTATCGCCCTTAACTATCAACGGTTCAGAAAGAGAAATCAAGTTAGCTTCTACAAAGCAGCGGCTTCTTTGTGCATAGGTTGTATCAATAACAATCTGAGGAGCAATGATAGTAAGCATATTGTTACCAGCAAAATAGTTGATAGAAGATTCATCAGTGCTGGTTCCAAGCTTTTCGTCGGTATCTACACCCAAGAGGTCACCGGCGATAACAACCTTGCCACCACCAAGCATCGGGCTTGAATATATAATTCCATGACCTTCAAACAACAGATTACGTAAGCCTAATGGGTCATTATCATTCAAAGAAAGAATACCATTGAGCTGCAAATGAACATTATTAGCATTACTACGATAACCCTGAACATCGTTAAGATATTTATATTCAAATCTGTCGTAGGTAACCCCACCAATAGCTACTGTTGTTCTACCTCTGAAGAAGTCTTCTGTACATCTCGGCAGGAAATAAAAATCAAACTGAAAGGTATGATAAGCATCAGGGAAGACTAATGCAAGGGGGCCTTCAAAATACTCTCTTATCAAACTATTAGGAATAATTGATTCCATGCCATCAGGAATCTGATCATAAGGATATGGGTAATTTTCCATAAATCCGCCCATAAGACCCTCCAGTTTACCTTTATATTCATCAAACGTGCCATTAATTCTGTTTAACATGTTGGCAAGTCCGCGGTTGTAGAGTTCAGCACCTGAATCGCTCATAAAATTAGTATACTTTTCAAACTCAGTTAAACCATCAGGCATTTCCTTCCAATTATCAACCAGTAACTTAACATGGTCTGAATCGACACCAGCGTTAAGAAATAGCATTTCAGCCTGAGAAGCAGTCATTTCATCATCTTCTTCCAATTTTGGCCAGAAAGCCTTCAAGCCTAAAAATGTATCTGATGCAACATATGGAAGTTCAATATCAACACCGCTTTCTGTTCTGAATTGAACCGCTCTGAAATATTGACGCATAGCCGGACCATACACAATAGTAGGAGAAAGCTTTGTAAAATCTGCAGACCCCTTAGGTGCCGGAGTAGATGTTGGTGGAGCAGCCCCAAACGGATGGAATCCACTATACTCAAGTGTTGGCATCAAATGACTATAAAATTCCTTTGTTTCTTCATCAAATTCTGGATTATTAACCATATTCTGGGTATGTGTTAAATAGCTCTGGAAGCAGTTAACAAAAGACGGAGCGCCACCCAGAACAGGCTCTGCAAGTTCCTTACCAGAACCGACATTAAATACTCTCAGTTTATTTTTATTACCCCAACCAGTGAAAAGCCAGCCTTCTTTAGTTTTCTCCTGCCCTTGGAGTTTCATAAAATTCTTAACATAATCCTTCATACCTGTCCAGGGAACGTCAAACCTCAAAAACAGGTTTTCCTGACAATTCATCTGGTTTGCAACTTCAGCATTCGGGTCAAGATTTTCACCATATAGCATCTTAGCACCATTCGTTGAACGAATAACCATACCTGGCCCCCGACTCATCAGAGTATTCAGGTCCTGTCCGAGAAAAACTCGACCAGGGGGTGTTACAGCAGAAGCACCCAAAAGTGACAGCTTTTCTTCCCAGAACTGCGCATTTTCTTTTGTGGTTGGATCAAAATTCTGTTTGTAATAATGCCAGCCATTATCAAGACGAAGTCCCTGGCTCGTTGTAACAGCAGACTTATAAGTATTAAGATGTGATCCTCCCATAACAGAGGCATCTCTTACGAATAATGTAAAATAGTTAAATGGCGGGAAAAATGTCTTGACAACACGAAGAAGGAAAGTCAGGCTTACCTTTGCCTTGTGCCCTTTATATTCAACAGTTGCAGTAACAGTAAGTTGTCCCTGCTTTTCAGTCTTATCGTCAATATAGGTATAAGCAATATTATCCCCTTCCTTAGCTTGTGGAGCATACATTTTATCAAGCTTCATTACAGCTTCAACTTTAAAATCATTGGAATCAACAAGACCACGGTTGAACTGGATTCCATAAATCTGTCTTGCAATGTCTCTTGTATAAGCAGTTAAATTAGCAACCTGTTCCGCAGCAAGTGGTATTTCCTTTGAAATATCAACAGTTGCACTTCTTAAAACCTTATAAATACTCTGCGGACTTCTATCATCATGATTAAGAGAGTTCTTCATTCTTGCGACAAATTCTTCTATTGCAGATTCTGCAAGATTAAAAGCGACTTCTGATTCATATGACATTGCAGAAGAATAATCTTCGTGACCGGTAAAGAAGGTAAAAGCAAAGCCTATAATAAAAATAACGGTCAACATTGTTATGGTAATAAGAAATATTGAACCGCGCTTATTCGGCAGCATATTGCTTTTCTCCTTTCTCCTTGGCACTTTCTATGAGTTCCTGGCAGATTTTGCCATCTTCGTATGCCTTTTTATAGCGGGGATCCTTCTTTACTTCTTCAGAAGCTTCAATCAACTTGCTGTATGCACGTTTACGACGGCTGGTTTTTCCAGTTTTATCATAAATCATAGCAGCCAGACCCCAGGTTTGCATTTCCAGATAGGGGTCATTGTTGATTTCAAGCTGAATTCGTTCTACTTCACGTAAAGCGCCATCATAATTGCGATTCTTGTACATCTTGTTCGCATGATTCATTTTTTCATATAATTCGTTGGTATGTTCGTCTTTTTCTCTTAATGGAAGCTGGCCACTAAAATCAATGTGAACGTCATCGAATTCCGGTGCTTTTTCAGAAGTTCCCTTTTTGCCCTTCTTTTTGATGTTTTTTATGGATTCAGCAATATCTACTTTTCCTGTTTTCTTTGCGTCTTTTTTCTTGCGCTTGCAGCAGCCTGTAAGGTCTAAGGCCACTAACAGCATAAGAATAAAGCAAATACAACGTAATCTGTAGTTTGTTTTTAAGGTCATAATTCCATTCAAATAGATAGGGTTGCCTAACATTTTATTCTATAGAATAAATTTAGTCAACTTTACTTTGGTGAATCTTTGTAAACTCATATAAACTTGACAATAATGGGTATAAAAGCTAAAATCACTCATTATGAAAAGCAAACTAAATAAGAGAGTTTCTATATTTCTGGCAGCCGCTTTGCTAATGGCTTCCCCTATATTTGCCTTTGACCTTTTTGGCAAAAATAAGAAAAAAGAAGACACAGAGCCAGCAAAGTCACGTAATTTCATCTCTTTTGATGATGCTACATACAACACATCCCCAGACAAACGCATAGGTGCAAAAATCATCGTCGATACCAATAGCGTAGGTCCATCTATTGCTGCTTTGACTCACCTAACCTATTTACCAGGTGCACATGTTCCTAGTCACAGACATGTTTATGTAACAGAAATTCTGTACATACTGGAAGGCAATCTTACTGTCAGAATAGCTACAGAAACCAAGGTTCTTGGTCCAAATGCAACAGCATTCATTCCCCCCAAGACCTTCCACGAACTGATGAACGACTCCCTTGATGTTGTAAAATTCCTTCAGTATTATTCTCCATCAGGAGCTGAAGAAGAATACCGCAACTGGGAAAATCCTCAGACCGTAGCTGCCAAGGAAGCTGCTGCAAAAGCTGAAGCCGCTGCAGAAGCAGAAAGAAAGAGACAGGAAGAAATAGCCAAGGGGCCTCAGGAAATAGAAGGTCCGGCTCCATTAACCGTACCCGGTAGTCCAACCAATGTAACCTTGGATACAGTAAAGATGGAAGAAGAAAAGACAGTTGAAACAGCAACCGTTGAAGAATCAGAAAAAACTGAAGAATCAGAAAAGGTTGAAGAACAGTCTCCTACAAGAGAAAATTCCAAGAAAATAAAAGAAATTCTTCTGAATCTTAAAAAGAAGAAAGCTGAAGAACAGAAATAACGGTGGAAACAATGACTGACAGTTACTCTAAATCATATTACAGCGAAGGCCTTCTCGAAGAAGCAATAGCAGAAAATCAAAAGAAGCTTGAAGCCGATCCTGGCAATCATATGCTTAGATGCAGCCTTGCCAATAGTCTTCAGCGCATGGGTAATCTTGATGAAGCAATCGAAGAATACCGCAAATGTGTTGAAACAGCCCCAACCAGTGAATACTGGAATAATCTGGGCAAAGCCCTGTTAAACGCTGGGCAATATGAAGAAGCTGCTGAAGCCTTCAGACAGGTTTTATCAAAAAGTAAATGGCCTGATGCTTATTTTCATCTTGGCCTTGCTTTAAAGAGCCTTGGAAATATTGAAGAAGCATTAAAGCAATTAGACGAAGCTGTCAGAATCAACCCAAAATATAGAGAAGCTCTCAACGAAAGAGGCCACATACTGGAAGCCCTTGATAGAAAGGACGAAGCTCTTACAGAATACAAAAAGGTTATTGCTTTGTTCTTCTCAGAATATCAGGCAAGAGACACTGAAGATTACTGCTATGAAACAGCAGTTCTGCTTGATAACAACGACCTGATTGACGAACTCATAAGACAGTTGCGCCAGCATATCCAGAAATTCCCTGGCTTTGCAGATGGTTATTATAAGCTTGGTCAGGCACTTGAAGCCAAGGGTTTGCGTAATGAAGCCATGATGGCCTTCAGACGTGCATTAGAAATTAATCCAAGCTACGAAATAGCAAGAAAGAGCTTCTGGAAAAGATAAAGGGAAAAAACAATGGCTTTACAGCAGGGGAAACAGCAGAGGAAAAGACTTGGCGATATTTTAGTTGAAGCCGGGGTTATCTCTGCTCAACAGCTTCAAGAGGCTCTCTCAAAGCAAAAGATTCTAGGTAAGCGACTGGGCAAGGTTCTTGTCGATACAGGAATGACCACCGAAGACAGCATTGCAACAACGCTTGCTGCCCAGATGAACATTCCTTACCTGAACCTTAACGAAATAACCATTACCCCTGAAGTTCTAACCACAATACCTGACGGTATCGTAAGAAGCCATAACCTTTTACCTGTAAAATTAGACGGAAACCGCCTCCAGATTACAATGGTCGACCCTCTGGACGTTTTTATCATTGATGAAATCACGTTCCAGACAGGCTACGAGCTCGATGTAGGCATAAGTCCTGAATCTCAGATTGAAGCAGCAATCAAGCATTATTACGGCAACAGCGAAAGTCTGCAGAATGCCGTTGATAACCTTGCTGCCGAAAGAAAAACCGAAGTCACTCTTGACGAAAGCTTTTTCACTACTTTCGATCTTAATGAAGACGAACAGAATGTTCCAATCATTAACCTTGTTAACACAATTATCCAACAGGCAATTAACGACAAGGCTTCAGATATCCATATTGAACCTGACGAAGAAATAATCAGAGTCCGCTACAGAATAGACGGTATTCTCAACGAACTGATGAAAGCCCCAAAGACCATTCAGAGCGAACTTCTTTCCCGTCTTAAGATCATGGCCCAGATGGATATTTCCGAAAAGCGTCTGCCACAGGACGGTCGTATCAAGGTTAAGGTTCAGAACAAGAGCATCGACCTTCGTGTATCATCTTTGCCAACAGTATTTGGTGAAAAAATAGTTATTCGTATTCTCGACAAGAGCCGTATGTCTTTGACTCTTGACCAGGTTGGTTTTGACGAAGACCTGTTATCGCTTTTCAAAACCCTTTCTTCTGCACCGAACGGTATTGTTCTTATGACAGGTCCGACAGGCTCAGGTAAGACCTCTACCCTTTATGCCGCACTCAACTTTGTAAAAAGCCCGGAAATCAACATCACAACTGTTGAAGACCCTGTAGAATATTTGATTCCGAGTATAAATCAGGTTCAGGTAAGACCAGAAATAGGTCTCACATTTGCAAGAACCCTTCGTTCTATTTTGCGTCAGGACCCGAACATTATTCTTATCGGCGAAATCCGTGACTTTGAAACCGCACAGATTGCTATTGAATCAGCACTTACCGGTCATCTGGTATTCTCCACACTGCATACCAACGATGCTGCTTCAGCCATTACAAGATTAATAGAAATGGGTGTAGAACCTTATCTTGTAGCTTCAGCAGTAATAGGTGTAGGTGGTCAGCGCCTTGTCAGAAAGATATGTCCATCCTGCCGCATACCAATGGAAGTCAACGAAGAACACGCAGCAATTCTGGCAGAAAATGGCTTTACCAATGCCAAGCTCTTCAAAGGCAAGGGCTGTCTGACATGCCGCAAGAGTGGTTATTCAGGCAGAACCGCTATACACGAAATCATGACCATCAACGACGAAATCCATGGTCTCATATTGAATTCTGCCTCAGCAAGAGACATAAGAACAGCCGCTGTAAATTCAGGTATGCGTACAATGCGTGTTGACGGCTTACAAAAGGCCCTTAAGGGCGTCACAACCATTGATGAAGTATTACGCCTGACCCGTGGCGAAGAAATAAGAAGAGTTACAGCTTAGGAGCCAGAATATTGTCTACTAGATATTCCTACAAAGCTCTTGACTCTAAGGGCAAAGATATAAACGGTTTTCTGGAAGCAGAAACCCCCGAAGATGTTGGAACCTGGCTTTCCGATCGTGGTTATATTGTTGTAGAAATAACCCCTGCCCCCCTTCAGGTCATAAATCGCTTCAATTTATTTTATAATAGCGGTTTAAAAATAAAAGAAAAGGATATGAATTTCCTGCTGATTCAGTTATCCAATCTTATTAATTCAGGCTGTCCTTTATTAATGAGCTTGAAAGCTCTTTCCAAGCAGATTTCTAAACCTCGTATAAACACAGTTTTAAGAGATATCAAGGAAAAGATCGAATCTGGGAAATCTTTTTCAGAAGCTCTAAAAGCTCATAGTACCACATTTCCACCTCTTCTCATAACAATGGTAGAAGTAGGAGAAATAGGCGGTTTGCTTGATGAAGTCCTGGAACGCTATTCACATATTTTTGACGCAAAATACAGACTAAAAAAGAAATGCATACAATCAATGATTTACCCTGCAATTCTTTTACTCTGCACCATTCTAGTTATCTGGGCCTTACTGGTATTTGTATTTCCAGTATTTGTTGAAGGCACCCAAAGAAAAGGCACTGCACTTCCAGGCATAACACAGTTTGTACTTAGCATATCTAATTTTCTTACAGGATACTGGCCACACATAGCACTTGGCCTGGTCGCAGCATGCTTTGGATGGGCAGCCCTGAAACGAACAGAGAAGGGCAACAGATTAATTACAGAATTCTTTTTAAAGCTGCCATTTATTAATGAAATTATTAAATCTTATCAAATAGCACTTTTTACTCGTATCCTTGGCACCCTATTACGTTGCGGTGTTCCTATTCTCACCTCATTGCAGGCAGTAGAAAAAGCACTGGGCAATATAGTATACAAGGAATCGGTAGCCGAAACCCGTGAAGCCGTCAGCCGTGGGGAATCACTTTCTCAATCAATAGGAAAGCATCGCGAGCTTTACCCTGAAAGCCTGATTCTAATGGCAGATGTAGGTGAACGAGGCGGTAATATTGGCGACATGCTTGAAAAAGCAGGTAATATTTATGAAAGAGACATTGAAATGGCTCTTGAAACAGCAGTAACCTTCATACAGCCTCTGATGATATTAATCTTGGGTGTAATGATTGTTACAATAGCTTTTGCAATGTATTTGCCATTATTTGACATTGCAAAGACAGTAGGATAAAATTAACCTTTAGTCATAAGCTATTATTGATTGAATACAAAAATATTCAAAAAAAACAATAGCTTCGGCAAGAACGTGGAGGCGATATGCGAAAAGGTTTTTCTCTTGTTGAACTTTTGATTGTTGTCCTTGTAATAGGCATCTTGGTATCTATAGCTATTCCAAGATACCAGAGCATTGCATCTATTGCTCGTGCAAAATCCTGTCTTTCAAACCAGAAAGGTATTGAAAGCCTGATTTCTCTCTGGGAAGCCAAAAATTACGAGCTTGATACCGGCAAAAACCGCTGGACATGGATTGATCGCACTGGCAATATGCGTTGGAAATATTCAAACGCACTTCTTCAACTGAACGAAACAGCAAAGGACCCCAAGCTTTTCATATGTCCTGAAGCTGCCAACAGATGGGGCTATGCATGGGGTGGTTCAAGCTATCGCTTCTATAACACTGACAATACTTCACTTTGGATTATTGGCTCAGACGGCAAAATGGGCGGTCGTGGTGTTGTATGTGGTCTTAGACTCGGCACCAGATGGATTGGTATGAATGGTCAGATGGGTGCTGATGGTTCTAAGGACGGCGCTCACCATTACTGGTAAAAATTATTATGCTGATTTGCTGCAATAAAAGCAGCCATGTAGAATCGGAAAACAGTTGTTTTTTCCGTCTCCACGTAAAAGCTAGCTCAAAAAACAGTGATTCTGTTAAATCTGGCTTTACTCTTTTAGAGGTCCTGATAGTTGTTCTTGTAATAGGCATTCTTTCGGCTACAGCAGTAGGAAGCTATTCGGGAGTAATTCAGGATACACGTATCAAATCAGCATCAGACCGTATTGAGACTTTTTTACGCTCCAACCAGGACAGAGCTCGACTTCGAAGGCTTGATATAAAACTAGTTTATAACGAACAAGCCGAAACGCTTCAGGAACCAACCTCCACGACTAACTTTTTAAAGGTTCCAGAGCTGTATCCGGCAAGTGTTCCAAAGCTTATTGAAATCGACAAACTGGGCAAAATAAAGGTTATGGGCAAGGAAGCAGATAGCATAGATTTATCACTTTTATTGCCAAACCAGAAGCTAGCCACAATAACCATAAAGCTATGAAGAACATTAGACAGGTAAAGGTAAAAAAACAAGGTTTCAGCCTCTTAGAAATTCTTGTGTCTTTATTTGTCTTAGCAACCTCATTATCGGTAATATTTTCAGGCTTTGAGGTTTCCAAAAAGCTCAATACTCAGGCAGTTTTTGAATCAGAAGCAGCATTTTTGGCAGAACGCGAACTGGAGCTGGCAAAATCAGAGTTACTCAGTGGCAATCTGAAAGCAGAACAACCAAGACGCCTGAAAAGCCGCTTCCGTTTAAAACCAGGTTGGAATCTTGTAACATTGCTTACCACCCCTGATGATGATAATGCAGTAAGGCTTCAGGTAAGAGTAACTCAGGCAGACAGAGAATTACAGCTTGAATCATTCTTATTTTTACCAGCACAGGAAGTGAAGCATGAAAGCTAAAAAAGGTTTTTCACTTCTAGAAGTAACTGTAGCAATGATAGCAATGGGTATGACCGTTGTTGCACTTCTAAACATACTTCAGTGGAGCAATGGCAACTACAAAAGCATTTCTACAGGCTGGAAAGAAAGGGCTATGTTTACAGATGTCAGAACCTGGTTGAGAGACCAGATTCTAGACAAAAACAATGCAGATATAAGTCTGGAAAAGCTTAACGAAAGTGTTAAGTGCCCAGATGGATATCACTATAATGAATTAACAGTTTCCAAGCATGATGAGAATACATTCTTCGTAAAGCTTGGGATATTTGAAGACAGAAACAATAACGGCAAAGCGGATTCAGATGAAGTAAGCAACCGTTTATTCTGCTTCAGAAGGAGGACAGTATGAATAAGCGCGGATTCAGCATTTATCTGACTGTCCTGGTTACAACTGTTGTATTCATGCTTGTAGCAGCCACTCACGATATCAGTGTCCTATCATTAGATATCAGCCGGTCAGATGCAATAGATGTCATTGCATTCCATGCTGCTGATGGTGGCCTTGAAAGAGGTCTTGCCAAGCTACGCAAAAGCTATAGTCCATTCTCTTTCAGCTATATTTCAGATTTAAAACCCTTCCGCAGCATAACTGTATCAGTCAATGCTGTTAAGAACGGGGATTCCATAGACCTGACTTCAGAAGCAATTCTAAAGGAAGGCAACAAAGAAGTTTCACGCCGCACACTTTCAAGATTGGGCGTTGTTTCCGACAATGGTAGAAGTGGCAGTGGCAGGTTCACGGAGGCAATATGAAGAAAAAATTCGCTTCAGGCTTATATGCATCAATAGATATTGGTTCAACCACAGTTAAAGCTGTTGTTGTTGAAGTAACCGATAAAAACAAACGACTTTTAAGGGCAGAAAGCGAACCGCTTAATGCTGCCAATAGCTTCAGCTCAGAAGAAGAATACAACATTCATGTTTCCGAAGCTATAGCAAAGCTTTCAAAGTCACTTGAACTAGATAAATGCAAAAAGATTTCTTCACTTTACTCCAACCGTGAACTTCAGGTAAAGCTCATTGACCTGCCCAATCAGGTTACTGTTGATCAGTTAGACAGCGTTCTCGTATGGGAAGCCAAGAAGCTTCTTTCTTCACATTACAAAGACCAGGAATTTGCTTTCGCTTACAGTGTTGTAAAAGAAAATCCTATTACCGTTGCCTTAGCTGTAATTCCTCAAAAATTACTGGAAGCACATCTTTATCTATATGAAAGAGCCGGCATTAAGCCACAGGCCGTATATTCAGATGTTTTTACTGCCGACGCCCTGAGACCAATAGTAGACCTTGCTGGTCTTCCTGCCTTATCAATAGTTAATTTTGGTTATTCAGGAAGCCACCTGCAGATTTTCTCTACAGGCAAGCTCAAGTTCTACCGCTATATACCGACAGGTGCTGCAGAAATGTCAGAACCGCCAACAGAAGGTGAACTTGAAATGTATTCACAAAAAATACGTTTCAGCTTTGACTATTTCAGAGCAGTAAGCAAGCTCAGCCAGGTAGATACAATGTATTTCATGGGTGGTGGCAGCCAGTTCAAGGAAGTAATACCATTCGCCCAGAACTATTTTGCTCCAACTAAGGTTTATCCATTGGATATTTCCTCTGCAATAGACATTAGCCCTGTGATTTCATCATCAATGAATGAAAATACCACAGCCAAAGATAGTTCTGATGCAATTCTCAGATACATACCCGCCATTGGCGCCTGTTTAACAGACCTCAGTGATAAAGCAGAGCATGCTAATCTTATGACTCAGCTTAATTTTGCTGAAAATGAACGTAAGAAAGAAAAGCTTGCCCAGTCACTGCCTATTTTCTTTGGTATAGCTGCAGTAATCATAAGCGCATTAATACTAGGCGTAATGTATCACGAAAAATCCGGTATCCTGCAAGAGCTTGAACAACAGGAAACCATAGTAAAAGCAGAAAAAGAAGCCAATAGAATAAAACTGGCTAATTGTAAGCCACAGGAACCTCTGCACAACATGAAGCTGTGCCCCGACTCCCAAAAGGCTGTTGAACCTGCTTTACATAGCAAAAGAGCACTTCACACATTATTTTCAATGATAATGCGTCTCAGAGAACCTGGCATGAAGATTACTGATATCCTCATCAGAAACCGTCAGGAAGCTGATCAAATAGCATTAAAGGCTGAAGTTAAAGACATATTTGGCGAAGGCTTTGAAGATGTTGAAGAAGACAAGCTTGCACCATTTACAAGCAAATTCAGTTCTTCCATAGCAGAAGAACAGATAAAGGAAGATTTTGATGGCAAGGTTGCCATTATACGTGGTATTGCTGAAAACTCTGTTCAGATAAGCAAATTCACAGAAGGCTTGTCTACCTTCCCGACAGATCAAAAGGGTAAGAAGCTTCCAAGAGCTATTCAGCGCGTATTGAGCATCAATACACAAAAAATCAGTGGCAATAAAATTGAATTCATGATGAAAGGAGAACTGAAATGAATAAAATAACAGCCAACATAGCATTTCTAGTTATTTTAACAATAATTTTAGTTTTCCTCGGTAAGCTCTTTGTTATTTCACCAATGGAAACGAAGATTGATAACAAAATGCAGGAGCTTTCAAGAATCAGAATGGAAGCAGAAAATCTGAAAAGCCAGCTTAATACGCTTCCCGAAAAGCCTGCCACCCCACAGGAAAAGATCAGTCTTTTGTCTGTAGGTCAGGAAGGCCAGCTAATGAAGCTTTTCCTTGATAAAATTCTTGAAAAGGGCTTCAAAATCAATACTTATGATTTGTTCAGTTCATACTATTACAAACCGGAACTGGCAGAAGCAAACAACAATATGCCAGTCCAGGAAGCAGCTCAGCCAGAAGCTCTGGCACAGCTCGACGAAAATGGTATGCCACTGAATGCATATATAGAAACCGACGAAAATGAATGGCCCGGAGTTGAAGTAACCCCACTGAAGATTACATTTACAGCCAGAGCCGAAGGAATGAATACAGCACTTAAGTATTTCTGGAATCTTCCAGCTAATGCCATAAGAGCAGCAGACTTCATTCTTGACGGAAATATAATAAAAGGAACGATGATATTTGCGTTCCCAATGAATGAGTAAAGCAAAGAATTTAACTTATATACGGAGACAGATTTATGCAAAAGGGTAACGAAAACTGGAAATGGGGCGTAGTAGTATTACTGCTAGCCATATTCCTGATTACAGCAAATCAGGCTTATCAGCACTTAGCCAACCAAGAAACCTTTGAACCGCCGGATGATTATCTGAAGGGCGACTCATGGGATCTGGAACACCAGAACGGTCCTGGGGCTGGCCAGCCAATGCAGCTTTCTACAGATAATTATTCTATGCCAACAGCTGCCCCTGCAGCCAATGCACCATCTAATGAAACCAACAACACACTGACTATGCCAGAGCCAATTGTTCTTGATGATGATGTTGACTGGAGTCAATCTGACGCCAAGTAATTTCTAAGAACTGATTTCATGATTCACTCAAAGCCGTTAGTATTAGCAAGTATTTTAGCAGCACTACCAACTATAGTAGTTGCTCTTGAAATGCCACGCTCATTACGCGATGCAGAACGTCTGTATGCAAACGGCAGATATGCAGAAGCCTCAGACAAAGCTAAGGAATTCCAAAAGCTATATCCAAACAACGTCCAGGCTCTGATTATTTTAGGCATGAGTGATTTCTACCTCAACAACTATAAAGACTCTGTAAGATGGTTTAAACGAGCTGATCAGCTGTCTCCGAAGCACCCTATCGTCACCCAGTATTTAAACCTTCTGAAGGAGTTGGAATATCGTAGTGGCCCATTCAGTATAGAACCATCTGAAGCTGATTTTACTGACCCGGAAACAACTGCTGATTTCTACAAAAAAGGCTATTTTAATACTGCCTATCCATCAGAATCACAAAAGGATGAACCGGGTGCCTCTACAAAACTGCTTGACCCAGTATTGATAACAGAGCATATAGCTTCGCCCACCCTTCGCATGGAATCAGAGCTTGCTTTACCAAACCCAGGAGAAGCTACAGAAAGCTTATTCTCTGAAACCTATATGGAAAAGATGGCTAGAGAAGCTCTCGTAGACAAGAAATATGAAAAAGCATATTTGTTCTATTCACAGCTTTCAGCATCTGATCCAAACAACAGAACCTATAAAATAGAACAGGCTGAAGCAGCATACTATATGAAGCGCTATGCAAAGGTAATGGAAATTCTATTGCCTATTTCCTCTAAGGCCAGTTTAGATTCTCTTACAGACTTCCAAAAGGATAAAGTAAAAAAACTGTTGGATATGTCAGCCAACAAGCGCTTTGTTCCAGGACAGTAATTTTATTCCAGGAAAATAAGCTTATCTGGAATCTGTGCATGACCTAGAACCTTAATGTGTCTATTTATACCACGACCAGTAACTGAGGCGTCAAAAAGCCATTGATTATTTTCTGTTTTGGAACAGTTCACGGTCATATGAATACCTGGTAGAATATCCTTTTCAAAGGATTTTGGTTCATTTTCCGGATTGTTTTTGAATTTCTGCATCTGCATAACAATTGCTGATTCCATCTGATAGTCAGCAGAAATCAGAGTTGTAACAGGCACCATAGGATTTGGTTTTAAAGAATTAAGGAATAAAGCCAAGCCGATTGAAGTCAGTGAAACCACAAAAGACAAAAGCATTATACCTATAATAGACAAACCCTTTTTAGAGCAGAGAGAGTTATTGCATATCATTGTTTAAACCTCTCAAAGCAAAAGAAGTAAAAAACGGAATATCCTTTTTATCTGCAGGGAAAATGCGGACAGTCAGTAAATTGGGCAAATTCTTATGTATAGTAAAGCTTGCTGATTCAACGCCTTCCAATAATATTTCAGATTTATTGTTTTTATCTAATCTAAAAAGATTATTGTTATCTATTTCATATTTACTGATTCTATCAGCATTCTTATCAAGCAATTCAGCAGAATCAGGGTTAACAATAACAACAGTAGCCTGATGGGAATCTAAGCGTATCTTAGTAAGTATGTTATTATAGATTGAAGTTATATTCTGTTTTTCGGAAACAGAATCGGTTCTGTTATAGAAAAACAGGCCAGTAGCCACAAGAACCAGTATTATAACCAGTGCAAAGGTCACAATCAGAATGTTTTCAAAACTAGAATCGGTTTTCTTTTTCACTGTATCTGCCATCAGAATTCACCATCACTTTCGCTAAGTTCGGTTTCGGGCTGAGGCAGCAATCTTTCAAAGAATACCTTCATTTCGCGTCCGTCTTTTTCGTAGGTAATATAAACAATTACTTTAAACATATTTTCGTCTAAAAAATATGTTTCAGTCTGGCATTTATATTTATTGAGAGCCCAATAAAGCTGTGGATCAATATTTTCCATTATAGGCGCATTGTATTCTGGGAAATCTCTGAAATACTCGCTTACTAACTCAGAAGACCCTTGAGTATTAACAACCGGGCTTTTTACTGTCATAGATGGAAGATAAGTCGGGTCCTTAGCACGATTAGCAACTATAGTTTCAATGACATGATGGGCAAGCATGGTAGCCAGATATTCATCTTCATTATGAACCGTAGCCGGCATAGCAATATTAACTATGTATACTATTGGATACATAGATATAGAAAGAATAGCCAATGCCAATAGCATTTCTATGAGGCTGGTTCCAAATTTTGTTCTGTGCTTAATCATAGGTAGAATCCAATATAAGATTATACCATATTAGGAATTTGGCAACGTGATTTTTTATAAAAATAAAATAAATATATATCGTTTACGTCTGCCAATATCAAAGATTTATAAAACAATTCACAGAATATCTAAGCTTGAGCTACACATTTGCCGATGAATTGTGAAGGAAATATTAAGCCTTAAAAAGGAGCGGAATATGTTTAAAAAATTCCAGGTATTGATGGCTCTTGTATTAAGCCTTTCACTGCTTACAGCAGTTGGTTGTGGCACCAAGAGTTCATTAAGAGGTTCCATTGTTGGAACAGTTGTAGATTCACAGACAGGCATTGGTATATCTGGTGCCACAGTAGTAACATCACCTAGCACAAGCTCAGTAATTACTGACATAAACGGTTGCTTTACCATTTCTGATGTTGAAGCAGGTGTATATACCCTGACTGCACATGCAAGTGATTTTAATTCCAACTCACTTACAGTAAGCGTTGACAGTGGCACTTCAGCTACTACAAATGTAGTTCTCGTTTCCACTGGTGGCAGCTTCTCACGTAATGTACTTCCTGTATTCACAGTAAACTGCGCAATTTCTGGTTGTCATGATGACAATTCTGCAGCAGCTTCACTTCGTCTGAACAGCTATCAGAATGTTCTTAAGGGTTCAAAATCAGGCGCTGTAATTTATCCATATGATTCATCAACCTCTAAATTAATCAAACGCATTAAGGGCACTGAAACCCCAAGAATGCCAAAAGACAGATCTACACTTTCCACTTCAGACCAGAGCTTGCTGGCCAATTGGATCAGTGGCGGTGCTAGAAACAACTAAGATTAGGAGCTAAACAAAATGAAAAATACTGTTCTTTGCCTTGCAACTTCAGGTTTAATGCTTGCATCAACTTTAGGTATTGTTGCTGATGTTCATGCATCAAGTGATATTCAACTGGTCACTCCACCAGAAGAACAGCAATTTTACCAGATGAACAATTCTGGAAAAAATGAAAATTCCGCTCTTTCTGACCTCCAGATTGCAGCAATAGACGCAGCCACACAAGCAAAAATTGAAGCCAAAAAGAACAGTATTCTTGATAAAATAGCTCAACTAAAGAATAGTGCAGCAGGCAAAGCCTCTTATACTGCCAATAACGGTAATACAGTGCTTGGCAAGACCCCGGCTGTTTTGTATTCCTACGCAAGACTGCTTGACTATTCCCCACACCCAAGAACAGAATCAATTCTCAAGGATAAACCGGTTCTCTTCAAAGGTAAGAATTATCATTTCGATGTAACCTATAAAGAAGACTGGAAGGACGTAACAGCAACAGAAGCCCGTATGACAGGCTTGTGCTTCACTTTTGATGTATTTGAAAATGGTAAGAAGGTCAGAACCCTGACTACTCCAAAGGTTACAATCTCTTCCAAGAAAATAAAAAAGGGTCAGACCATTGGTATTGCCGAAGTTTCACCATTTAAGTTCAACGTTAAGGTTGATAGCTTAGTAAGTGATTCAAAGGGAGTATCAGAGCTTACCTTCAAGCTTGATTTAATCGGCTGATAAGTATCGCTATAATTTGGAGAATTTATTGTGGATAAAACATCGGTAATAGGGACCGTTCTAGGTTTATTGCTTGTAATTGCAGGTATCGGCTTTGACAGCCTTATAAATTTCTTCGACTTACCATCAATCTTCATCGTTGGCGGTGGTGCTGGTTCTGCATTACTGGTTGCCTACAAGATGGAAAGATTCAAAGCTGTTTGCAGTGGTTGTAAGCAGGTTTATAAAGCTCCGAAGGAATACGACTTCATGAAGCTCATCAGCAACATTCTTACTCTTGCTGAAGCAGCCAGAAAAGAAGGTATTCTTTCTCTTGAACCAAGAATTGCAGAAATTGAAGAACCATTCCTCGCAAGACTTATGCAGCTGGTAGTAGACAGCGTTGACGTTAAGCTCATTGAAGAAGTTATTGATACAGAAATATCTTCAACCTCTCAGCGTCACACAGACGTAAAAGACGCCCTGGACTTTCTGGCATCAGTTACACCGGCATTCGGTATGGTTGGGACAATCATTGGTCTAGTTAAATTGCTTAAAGACTTGAGTGACCCGTCTACAATCGGTCCAAACATGTCAGTTGCTCTTATTACTACATTCTACGGAACAATTGCCGCTAACCTCTTCATTCAGCCTTTCGCCAAAAAGCTTGAAGAACGTGCTGCCGCTGAAGATATGTATAACGATATCATAGGTCGTGGTGTATGTCTTATCGCTGCAGGCACTAACCCAAGAATTGTTCAGGAAAAGCTCCTCTCTTACGTATCTCAGAAGTCTAGAGCTACCTTCAACGAACTCCACCTGGCAGAGGAACTTTCTAATGCGTAAAAGAGTCAGTACAAACCCTGGCGTTGGTGTTTGGTATGCATCATACGGCGACCTGGTTACCAACATGCTTTGTTTCTTCGTTATGCTTTTCGCATTCGCTACCTTGGATTCAACTCCAACCAAAAAAGAAACAAGCCAGTCAATGGACCAGATGTTCTACGCTGTATTCAGCATTAACCAGGCTCAGGGTGCTCATCAATGGCTTACTCAGGGCGACAAGGGTATTCTTATGACTCCTGCCACCCAGAGAAACGAAGCCATACGCATTGTAAAGCATGTTAAGAATAAGCTACAGAAGGTCACTATGAATGACCGAATCAAGGTCACTTCAGATGATCAGACAATAAAGATTCAGATTCCAGCAAACGTTCTGTTTGAAAGTGGTAGCGCCATAATGAAAAAAGGCGCGGAAGATGTTCTTGTTGGCCTAGTTCCAATTCTCGGCACTATTGATAACTACATCAGAATCGATGGTCATACAGACGATTTGCCACCAAACGCCAAATCAAACTTCCCATCCAACTGGGAGCTTTCAGCGGCACGTGCCTGCTCTGTTGTAAGATTCTTTGTTAATGACATGAATCTTGACGCAGAACGTTTCTCAGCCCAAGGCTATGCAGATTGCCGCCCAAAAGTCAGCAATTCAACAGATGCAGGGCGTGAAATTAACCGCCGCGTTGAAATTATTATTCTGTCTCAGAAGAAAAAATCAGTTAAGACAGAAAGCTGGTATTAAAAGCGCTGAAACTGAAATAGAAGCCTGAATTGCTAATTAAATGTGATTCAGGCTTTTATTATATTTAGATGTTTTTTATGACGCAACACCTGAAAAGAAGCGTGTTTAACAGAACGACCATTATTCTTTACAACCCACAGGTCATCAATACGTTCTATAAGACTGCGATTTATAGCCTCACCCAGTCCGTTAGTTTCAAGCCAGATTCTTATGACTTCCCTACGAAGAGAGGTTTCAGGTTTCAACGAAACCAATAAATCATTTTTTTCATCATTAAGATACTTTTTCAGAAATCGCCGGGCTCTGGCATGAAGGTCTTTTTGAAGCTGGGCTGCATCTTCCCCAAGTGCAACCACATGTTCAATAGATCCATTATAAAGCTTTTCCATCAAAGGCATAAGCTGATGACGTATTTTGTTTCGCAAATAAAGGTCAGTCTGGTTGGTTTCATCCTCGCGCCAGGTCTGACCTATCGATTTCAAAAAAGCAGAAAGCTCCGCTCTTGAAATGTTCAGAATCGGCCGCCACATTCTTAATTCTGTATCCTGGAAGCAAAGAGTAATGTTGCTTTTAATGCCGTGTATGCCTTTCCATGAGCAGCCACGAAGCATGCGCATCAATATGGTTTCAGCCTGGTCACCGCTATTATGGCCAGTAACAATTACATCAGCGCCTGATTCATGAAGCATAGAAGCAAAAGCAGAATATCTGAAATTTCTAGCCCACCCTTCTGACCCTAGCTCTCGGTTTTGAGCCAAGTCAGCTTCTGTTGCTTTTCTGGAATAAAATTCTATGCCCTTTTCGTTGCAAAGGTCTTTTACCCAGATTGCGTCTCCAGAGCTTGTAGCACGCATTGAATGGTCTACATGGAATACACATATAGCTTTATGCTTCATTCGACACCATTCCTGCATAAGATGGAGCATTGCAACCGAATCTGTCCCACCTGAAACGGCAATAGCAAACTTTTTGCCTTCCGGTGCAGGTGTAAGCTTAGAAAGTAATCGCTGAAGATTTGGATTTTTTTTAATAGATGGAGACATCTTACAAAGATATAGCTCTGCTTTTATTAGATTTCTTTTCGGAATCTGCAGGAGCTGCAATAACTGCTTCTACATCTTTTATTGTTTTACCTAAGCCGTAGCCGGTAATTTTCCCGTTTTCGTCAATTGGCCAATAACCGCAAAGACCGAAGTTTACTTCAAAATAATTATCTACTCTTCTTAAAAACAGAAGAACCTTTGAGCCTTTCTGAAAAGAGGCATTGTCTTCTATCATGGTTCTGGTCTTAAGCTTAAGATTTTCCCCAACAGCAACGCCACCTTTTAACGGCTGGTCAACCTTAACAAGGTTTGCAACAACCTGAACCCCTGAGGGAAGAGCTCCAACACACTTAGTTGCAACAACATCTACAACGGCAATCACATCTGATTTCTCTACCAGAAGTTCGAGGGAAACCTCGCGTTGCATGGCGTCAACAGGGAGTGAAAGCATTATTAATATTAAGCTGAAGATAAAATACATATTTATATTGAAATCTTTGGGGGTTGTGGAATCGCTGTCGCGACTATGAATTAGCCTGCGGTTATGAATGCGGCCTGCGGCCGATGAATGAGTCTGTCGCCTATTTGATAGATACTTGGCTCTGCTTTCCCTACAAGTTAGTTGGTTTGCTTACCCCCTCTTGGGAGGTTGTCCCAAAACTAGAAATTTGCAAAAATCCCGATATACAGTAGACTCCTAAAAACCTCCCTTTTCAAGGGAGGTTTTTGATTTTAGAAGGAACTTGTTTTGAATGCATAAAATCGAGTTTTCGGACAGCCTCTCTTGGAGGGGGTAAGTATTTTCTTTACCAATTAGTAAGAGCTGATTACATGGCTTCGAGTTTCTTGCGGGCAGCGCGGGCTTCGAGAGCGTTTTTGCCTTCGTCCTTTTCAAGAACCTTATTATACCACTTAGCGGCTTCTTCATTCTTGCCTGCTTCAGCAAGAGCATTGCCGTATTCAAGAGCACGAATCATATAAGTTTTGGTATCTGGTTCCGGATCCTTCTGCCAAAGTTCTTCATAGAGCTTGATTACCTTTGTGTAGTCACCAATCTTCTGGCATACAACAAGCATCCTGTTCTTAGCGTCTGGCATAAGTGGAGTATCAGGATACTGTTTAAGAAGGTGTTCAAGAACTGCTATAGCGTTATCGTATTCAGCTGGTTCAACACCGAGCATATAGAGATTAGAAAGTCTCCAGCAGGATTCCTGAGCTTTGTCAGTCAATGGGCACTTTTCA
The DNA here is from genome assembly GCA_045599645.1 of Candidatus Avigastranaerophilus sp. Taxonomy (GTDB): domain Bacteria; phylum Muiribacteriota; class Ozemobacteria; order Ozemobacterales; family Ozemobacteraceae; genus RUG334. The sequence goes on along the minus strand of JAZRWI010000081.1, from coordinate 4,435 downwards.
ATAACCTGAGTGTGGAGTCTTACAAAATCAGCAGTAGCCCATTTATCAAGAGCTATCATTTCTTCGTAGCATTTCTTTGCAAGAGCTTCCTGTTCTTCCTTAGAAAGTTCGTTTGAAACATTAAAAGCTACAGAGCCGGTTGAGGCCTTCTTAGAGCTTGAAAAATCTACATTACTCAAATCCTCAGAGGCATTAGCGTCAGAAGCACCAGCTACTGGAGAAGCTTGAGCCAGTTTGTCCTTGCGGATTTTTTCAAGCATAGTCTTAGCATAAGCATTTTCAGGATCTTTACCTAAAACCTGGGAAAAAATGGAAGAAGCTTCAGACAATTTTCCATTCTGATATTTGGCCTGACCAAGAGCGTTCTTGATTCTAAGGCTGTCCGGGTAAGTGGCGACTGCCTTATCAAGCATTTCTTCGCATTCTTTATATTGCTTATTGTTAATCATTTCCTTGGCCTGATTAACAACGGCTAAATCTTCATTAGCGGCAAAAGCGCCGGAAGTTAACAAAAGACCCATAGCAACAGCAATAACCAAATTAGACTTTTTCATTATTCCTCCGAACCGGAAAGCTTAATTTGCTTTCTTTTTCTTTAAGTTAAATATCCTTAATTCTGATTCTACACAAGTTGAGTAAAACTGACAAGCAATAGAAAGAGTAGAAGCATCTTTTTCTTTCCCGCTATAGTCATTAGAAGCTATTTGCATAGCCACATTCAGGTGATTAAATTTTGTTTTTTCTTCTTCGTCATCGAAAATAGGTGTAAAAACAAGTGAAATAACCTGTTTAGCCCCGTGGAAGTCTGAGTTCTTAGTTTCTCCTTCAACAACTTCTGTGCGGTAAAGAGTTTTTTCTTCCGGGTCAAACTTATATGATATGTCAACCTCTTCACCGTCTTTTATGATGGTAAAGCTAAAGCTGTTATTATCACATTCTCCATTATTAACGCGTTTAAGAGAACGGACATCTGTTCTGATGCGTTCTACGATGTTGTCCATAAGGTGCTGAATGCTAATCATGTCATTACCTTTTTTGAACTGTCGATTGCTACGGTTCATCATGGCAAAACCGACACCGAGTATTACACTGGACAATACGCCAACAATGCATATTTCCATCATTGTTACTGCAAGTCTATTTCTTCTTCTTACTGCCTCAGCCATTTTTATCTCCAAACTTGAGGGCAGAAAGCTTAACAGACTGCTCCGTATTCTTGTCGTTTTCAACAACACGATAGAAAACTTCAATATTTACTCTTAATATTTTTTCAGTGCTCGCGTCACTATCGTCGTAGGTAAAGGAGTAATAGAAATTGCGGAAAGAGGTTTCCATGTCATTGGTAGCAGTTTCGCTATCTAACCCTTGGACCATTTCCATCAAATGCTCGTTATCCAGAATCTTTTCTTTTTTGCCCTTCAGGCTCTTCATCTCTTTGAGGCAGTCTTCAAATGGTAGCTTTAATTTTTCGTCAAGGAAGCTAGTAGCAATCTGACCGGCCATCATGTGCTTACCAACAGAATATGCACCTTTAGTCTGATTATGGCCTAACCAGATAAGAGGAAGGATTGCCAGACCGAAAATACCGATACCAAGCAGGAGTTCAACCATTGAGAAGGCTTTTCTATTACTTCTGTTCATCAGTCAAAAACCTTCCCTGTATTGAGTTTATAGCCGCGCATATTTTCCATAATCTGAACTGCCAAAGAAGTTGTTGAGGTAGCCATAACCGGTGGATACATGAAGAATGGCGCGTCAAGAATTTCATCAGAAACCTTGGCCCTGTAAAATTCCTGCAGTCGTTTTTTAAGATTTAAACGGCTGCATGCAATAGAACCGTAATAAATAATACCATCATTTACGTTCCATTTTATCTGGTCACTGGAGCCTTCGTGATCAGCAAGTGTAACAAGCTGAACACCAAGCATTACATTTCCATTAAGCGTTATCTGGTTACCACTAAGGCTTACAAATGTAAGAATCTTGTCCTGAGCGATATATTCATCGCTGGCAGGGTCATTCCAATGCTTAAAGTAATCTTCTGCAGAATGGTCTTTAAGTAAAAAATTACGTGAATCTATTTTCTTGCCACGATATATATTACCAAGAGAGATACTACCATCGACGAGAACTACACCACCACTGCAATCATCAGGAGACAGGTTCATATCATCAAGACTAAGGTTACCCTTAACATAAACAATACCGTTTACCTTGAATTTTTCAGGGTAACCCACGGCCTTCTCAAATTCCTCCTGACTCGTAAAAGCACGACCTATTCTCTGTTCTATTGGAGACTGCTTTTCTGAAGAGCTTTGAGAAACCTTGAACCATGTTTTACCAAAATCATGGAATTTCAGATTTCCATCAAGAGAAAAACCATCCGGAGCGGTAAATTCAGCTTCAGTATAAACTTCATGACTGTTATCATCAGTATTCAAAGGCATAAAATTCTTATACTGACTTAAACTATTTTTCTGGGTTTCCCAATCAAAGCCAGACATAACTCTAGACTGGAAGAACTGATAACCAACGTTATCCTTCGGCAGAAATTTTCTGATACCATTACGCCAGTCTCTAGCTTCAGGAACCTGGTCTACGGTGCGATGCGGGTCATAAACAAGAGGAATGCCAGGAGCTGAATATGGTTCCCAGAAGGTTAAGAGCATGAACCTTGCAAAAACATTTCCGTAAATACTACGAGCAGTAGTGACTTTATCGCCAACATTCAATCCCAAAAGCTTCAAAGCTGAAGCGTAATTCATTGCTTTTGTAGCATTTGAACCATGCTTCTTTCTCATACTTCCCCAATAGGTCCCGGCATCATCACCTTCACCCAGGAAGTGCTCCGGCTTCCAAGCAGTATTTTCAAAAACTTCACTAAAATCATCGCAGAAGCCCATAACACCCATATTAGCTGTATCATCATAAGTAAGGTCTATTCTGACACCGGGTAAAGAAATATCAGAACCATCCTGTCTCTTGAATACTGGAACATCAGTTAGTGTTCCTTCTGTTTCAGGGCCAATATCCTTTTCCCAGACAAGAAAGGTTTCATTAACACTGCTATCACTAGAACCGCCTGCAAGATTTATATAAACAGCTCTGTCAGACGGGCCAAGATAAATCCTTCCGCTAGTTTCTTTTGCATCATACTTCTGGTCAAGAGGCTGAAGCAATACAAACGGCTTGATATTATAATTACCGCTACTTTCACCCAAATCCTGCCTGTCAGCTATTTTATCCTTACCAATCTTCAATATGTTGATAGAATCTTCTGTCTGCTGTTCTTTTGCCATGTTATCTACAAAAAGCATAAAATCCTTAATAACAGGAGTTACTCTGAAAACAACGATAAATGGATACTGAACAGTCAGCTTATATTCTCTTTTTCGGAATACACATTCACAGGTCAGCTGTAAAAGACCTTTCTTTTCCTGACCTGCCTTATCACCAGCATCGATACCATCAGGATATTCCAAGGGTTCTGCACCGATAACTTCGAGAGTTGGCTTATATTTACAATCTATTTCAAGCTCGTGGCCTAAGGAAGTAAGCTGGTCTGAAGCAGAATAAAAGCCTATATTTAACGGCACTGTGGTATCTGCATCACTTATGGCAGAGCATATTTCTTTGGAAAAAGTAGACTTGGGGTCATTGGAGGCAGCACGCATCTGCTGCATAACATCGCCGACATAAGATTCAAGAAAATAACGGCTTATCTGGGTGTAGTCACCAAGCGTAAGCAACTGGGTATGACCAGACATACGCCTGGACATGGCAGCAACCATAATGAGCATTACGCTGATGAGTCCAACCAGGACTATCGTAATATTACCTTTTCTTGAATATAGTTTGTACAGCATAACAGTGATTATATCACATTATGTGTACCGAACAAAGCAAAAATAAGGGCACTAGACTCGTTCTTTTAATCTATCGAAACCTAGATTGCCGGGCGGACTTCTGAGTTTTACAGTTCAGAGTCAATATCATAGTCCCGCTTGCTTTTACAGGACCGGATTTTTATGTCAATTCAACAAAAAAATCCGTCTGCCGTATATCACAATAAAGAACGTATCAAGACTGTATTTTTATGAATCAGTGTATGAGGCGGTTAGCTATTGGCCGGATCGGATTTTTCTAATTCGTATGGGTATTCTTGAATATTGGCTTAATGGTTCATCTAAGCCCACCCTGCCCTCCATTTAAAAGGGAGGTTTCAGGGGAACTACTGTACATCGGGATTTTTACAAATTTCTTGTTTGGTGACAACCTCAAAAGGGAGGTATTTGTTAAAAAAGCCTCGCTTTCGCGAGGCTTTTTATAGTAATCAATTAGTTTTTTGCGATTTTAAACGCTTCAATTCTAACTTAAGCATTTCAATTTCACTTAACAGATTTACATTAGTTGCTCTCAGAGCAGAATTCTCTGA
>JAZRWI010000080.1:0-86659 GCA_045599645.1 Candidatus Avigastranaerophilus sp. | reverse complement strand
TGCGTGCTCAATATAGTAAATGGCTTACATTCGACTTTATTCTCAATACAGTGATTATTTATGGGTCGACTTATTTGTTTGGAGGTCCGGCAGCATTTAGTCTTCTTTCGTGGGGAACAGTTATTGGTGTCGGCACTATTGAAGGAGTGGCTGTTGTATCTGGTTTTGTCAGAACGATTTCAAGCAAAGTAGCCATACAGAATAATCCGAATTTGTTAGATTTTAATGGCAAATATAAAAATACATGTGAAGAATATAAAAAGCTTGTTCAACTCTTAGATGGCAAAAATTTGCAGGCCTATAGAAATTCTGCTTCCAGACTTTGGAGTGAATTACTACTTTTGAACCAGCGCAGAAATGAAGCCTACAAGAACAAAAAACAGCTTGAAGCGGTTATGAAAGATGTTCAGAAGCTTATTAACCAGTATTCTATGGAAAATGATGTTGAGAAGCGTCTGAAGGCACAGGCAAGATTGAATCAGATTATAAAACAGGAAGCTGATATTGATGATTTTACCCAGAAGGTAGAAGAACAGATTAAACGTTCCGAAACTATTTTTATGGATATTAGAACTAATCTTGCCATAGGCCATATGGAAAATATTTTACCTGATTTGACCGAGTATACAAGCAAGGTAAAAGCCTTGGAATATACTGTTAATCAGTTAGAAAAATAACAAACTCTAGCTTTTTTATAAAGTGTACACAAGATTATAGTTCTTTTTCGTTATATATTTGACTTTTGCTAGATGTTTTGTTATAATCGTCACACTTATTTTAATATCGGAGGAAACCAAAATGGGTGCATGTCCAAAGAATAAAGTATCAAAACTTAGAGGCCGCACACGCAGAGCTCACATCAAAGTAGCTCCCGTAACTCTTGCTAAGTGTCCACAGTGCCATGAACTTAAGCAGGCTCACAGAGTTTGCCCAGCTTGTGGTTATTACGACAAAAAAGTAAAAGTTCTTGACGTTAAAGAAGCCTAATATCTGGAAAATAGCCAATGAAGATTGCCGTTGATGTAATGGGCGGAGACTTCGCCCCACAAGAACTGGTATCTGGTGCAAAAAGCTATTTACAGACTGGTGGAGAAGCCGGTCTAATCCTTGTCGGTGACGAAAAGGTTATCAACGAACTCTGGCCTGATAGACCAGAACAGGTTGAAATTTTCCACACTGATGAAGTTGCTGGAATGGGAGAACATCCTCTTCAGGCTTTACGCAAAAAGAAGAACGCAACTGTTGCAGTTTGTGCTCGTCTTGTAAAGCAGGGAAAGGCTGATGGTTTTATCTCAGCTGGTAGCACAGGAGCTCAAATGGCTGCTTCTCTACTTGAACTAGGCAAAATACCTGGTATTGAAAGACCAGCTATTTCTATAATGCTTCCAACAGATGGCGAATCAGGCGCTTTGTTGCTTGATGTCGGTGCTAATGTTGATGTTAGAGCAAACCATCTTTTGCAGTTTGCAATGATGGGTTCTGCATACTACGAAAAGGTATGCGGAGTAGAAAGACCAACAGTAGGTCTGTTGAATATTGGCGAAGAAGAAGCCAAGGGCAACGAGCTTACTAAGGAAGCCTATGCACTTCTCAAGAATAGTTCTTTGAATTTTATTGGTAACATTGAACCAGATCATTTGTATATGGGTCAGGCTCACGTAGTTGTATGTGATGGTTTTGTAGGAAATATTCTGCTTAAGACAACAGAAGGTTTCTCTGAAATTTTCCAGAAGGCTATGTTTAAAGCTGCTGCATCTCTCGGAGAAGAAGCAGTTAACCAATTTAAAAAGGCAGCAAAGAAATACAGTCCATCAACATTGGAATACTGTGCTGCACCATTACTTGGTGTAAATGGTGTTTCATTAGTTTGTCATGGCAAATCCAAGGCTCCAATCATAGCTAATGCTATTACATTAGCTGCTAATTGTGCTAAGAGCAATTATGTTGATTCAATAACCAAGGAATTGACAAAAACTCAAGAATGAGGTTCAATAGGGCCTTGAAGCAATATTAGCATATTGTTTGATTTGATTGTTTACTTTACAAGGTAATATTTGTTAAAGTAGAAATAGTAATCAAGTTAATTTAAATATATTTTCTAGGGAGACAGCGTGGAAAGTATCAACATTACTGAAAGTTCACCAGTAGCGATTGTAACTGGTTCAACCCGCGGTATTGGCTATGAAATCGCTAAAACACTTGGCGAAAAAGGCTACCGTGTAATGCTTTCAGGCCGCAATGAAGAAGGCCTGGCAAAAGCAAAGGGTGAATTAGAAGCAATGGGTTATTGCGTAGCAACTTGCAGAGCTGATGTTTCCAGAGCAGAAGATGCAAATAAGCTTGTTGCTGATACCTTAGAAGCATTTGGTCGCATAGATACACTTGTAAACAATGCTGGTGTAACTAACGACACACTTTTGATGCGTATGGACGAAGACGCATGGGATAAGGTTCTTGACACAAACCTTAAGGGCGCTTTCCTTATGACAAAGGCTGTAATTAAGCCTATGCTGAAGCAGAAAAAGGGTTCAATAATCAATATTGCTTCAGTTGTTGGCTTAATTGGTAATGCTGGTCAGGCTAACTATGCTGCAAGCAAAGCTGGTTTGATAGGTTTTACTAAGTCTGTTGCAAAAGAATATGGAAAGAAAGGCATTAGAGTAAATGCTGTAGCTCCTGGCTTTATTTGTTCAGATATGACTGCCGGTCTTGCCGATAGTCTAAAAGAACAGATGTTGGCTCAGGTTCCAATGAATGTTTTCGGACAGCCGCGTGATGTTGCAAACGCCGTTGTTTTTCTGGCTTCTGATAATGCATCTTATATCACAGGTCAGGTATTAACAGTAGACGGCGGCATGGTGATGGCTTAATCCTCACCAAATATCTCCAGGAGGAACAATAACAATGGCAATTAATTATTTTGAAGACGTTAAGAGAATCGTAATCGAAAAGCTTCAGGTTGAAGACAAGCAGGTTACCCCAGAAGCATGCTTCATGGAAGACCTTGGTGCTGACAGCCTTGATACTGTAGAATTGGTTATGGATCTTGAAGAACACTTCGGCATTGATATTCCTGACGAAGACGCTGAAAAGCTCAGAACCGTTAAGGACGCTGTAGATTATATCTCTTCAAAGAAAGCTGAATAATAGCGATTATAATCACCAGCCTAATGGCTGGTGATTTTATGTACAAATGTGGTGAGAGGATATTTTAATGAAAATATTACCTACATTGAAGATTGGTAAGCTACAGCCAAGATTTCCACTTATACAGGGTGGAATGGCTTTTAAGGTTTCTACTGGTAGACTGGCAGGAACAGTTGCAAGAGAAGGCGGCATTGGTTTAATTGCAGGCACAGGCATGGAATTAGATGAGCTTCGTGCTGAAATTAAGATTGCCAAGGAAATAGCAAACGGTGGTATCGTTGGAATCAATACCATGGTTGCTGTAAACAATTTCATTCCTTTAATGAGGACAGCCGCTGAATGTGGTCTTGATTTGCTTGTTGCCGGGGCAGGTTTTTCAAAGGATATTTTTGCTATAGGTAAGGAATTTAATATTCCGGTTGTTCCAATAGTTTCCTCTGATAAAGCAGCAAAATTGTCTGAAAAGCTTGGAGCTTCTGCTGTTATTGTAGAAGGTAGCGATGCCGGCGGGCACTTAGGTTCCGATAGACCTGCAAGAGAAATCTTCCCAGAAGTTAAGGCTGCAGTAAAAATACCTGTTATACTCGCTGGTGGTATGATTGACCAAAACGACATTATTGAAGCCTGTAAAATGGGAGCAGACGGGGTTCAGGTAGGAACAAGATTTGCTGCCAGTTTTGAAGCAAATGTTGCTAAGCCTTTCCACGATACATATTTAAAGGCTAAGAAGGGTGATGTTTTTAGACTTTTAAGCCCTGTAGGACTTTGGGGTAATGCATTACCGACGCCTTTCTCTGAAAAGGCTGCCAGGGGAGAAGCAAAACCAGTTCTTTCCTGTTTGCAGTGTCTTAAGAAGTGTTCTTATAGATTCTGCATTGCACGTGCACTGATTTCTGCAAAAGACGGAGATCTTGATAATGGTCTCGTTTTTGCTGGCGAAAATGTTTGGCGTATTAATGAAATTCTTTCTGTTGAAGATATTATGAAGAATTTCTTTAATGGTTTGGAATAAAGTTGTTTGCATAGTTTTTGAATACCACTAAGTAAATATTTAATAATGGAGAAAATAATGAAAAGAGTATTCATTACAGGCATGGGAGCAGTTACTCCTAATGCTATCGGTATTGAAGAATTTACAGCAGCATTAAAGAATGGAACTAATGGCGTTGGCTCAATAACCTCATTTGATGCTACTAATAGCAGTGTAAAGATTGCTGCAGAAGTAAAGAATTTCAATCCTGAACTATATATGAACAAGAAAGACGCTCGTCGTCATGATAAATATGTTCAGTTTGCAATGGCTGCTGCAAGAATGGCTGCAGAACAGGCTCATCTTCCTGAAAAGAATTTTGATCCTGACAGAGCAGGGGTATTTGCTTCTACCGGTATCGGTGGTATTCACATATTTGCTGAAGAACACAATACCTGTAATGCAAGTGGTCCGAGCAGAGTCAGTCCGTTCTTAGTTCCAATGATGATTTGTAATATAGCTTCAGGTTGTATTGCAATGGAATATGGTTTTAATGGCCCGAACTTCTGTATTGTTTCTGCCTGCGCTTCAAGTCTCCATGCTATTGGTGAAGCTTATTTGAAGATTGTCCATGATGAATGTGACATTATGATTTGCGGTGGTAGCGAATCAGCCATGATTGAATTGACTCTTGGCGGTTTTGCAAAAATGAAAGCTTTGTCAACTCGCAATGAAGAGCCTGAAAAGGCTTCAAGAGCATTCGACAAGGATAGAGACGGCTTTGTAATGGGTGAAGGCGCTGGAATGCTTGTATTGGAAAGCGAAGAAAGTGCAAAGAGACGTGGCTCTACAATATTGGCTGAAATAAAGGGCTATGGTGCTTCAGCTGATGCTTATCACCTTACTGCTCCACATCCTGAAGGAATTGGTGCTGCTAAGGCTATTAAGAAAGCTATTACTTTCAATAATTTCCCGGCAGAAAATATCGATTACGTAAATGCACACGGAACTAGCACTCCATTGGGTGATATTGCTGAAATGAAGGCTTTAAAGCTTGCCTTAGGTGAAGAAAATTACAAAAAGCCGGTTGTTAATGCTACAAAATCTATGATTGGTCACTTGCTTGGTGCTGCTGGCGCTGTTGGAACCATAGCAACTGTTCTTCAGATGCAGAATGGTTTCATACATCCTAACAGAAACCTTGAAAATGTTGATCCTGAATTAACAGATTTCAATCTGGCACCAAATCATACTGTAGACAAACAGATTAATGCTGCTCTTGTTGATTCCTTCGGCTTTGGTGGTCAGAATGCATCATTGCTTGTAACTAGAGTCTGATAGGATAATTAAAAGCCTCCCGGTCGAGACTGTCCCAAAGCTAGAAATTTGTAAAAATCCTGAGGTACAGCAGTCTCCTAAAACCCTCCCTTTTCAAGGGAGGGTAGGGAGGGTTTTGATTTTAGAAGAAACTTGTTTTAAGTGCATAAAATCGAGTTTTCAGACAGCCTCTTTAAGAGGCTGTCCCAAAACTAGAAATTTGTAAAAATCCCGATGTACAGCAGTCTCCTAAAACCTCCCTTTTCAAGGGAGGGTAGGGAGGGTTTTGATTTTAGAAGGAACTTATTTTGAATGCATAAAATCGAGTTTTCAGACAGCCTCGTTCGGGAGGCTTTTTTTATGCTAAAATTTTGTTGCTAGATAAATCATGCTTCGGGGTAAATAATTATTTGTTGCTAGAAATGGGCTTTAACTTTTTTCTTGCCAAAGGTTATAATGCTTATTATAATTGAAATAGGGCTGTATACACATTATTTTTAGTTAAAGTAGCCAAGGAGAGGCATAAAATGGAAATATTAAGAGTTGCTTCCTCATCCAGTCCGAAGTCGGTGGCTGGCGCTATTGCAGCTGTAATTGAGCAGGATCAGAAAGTTGTATTATTAGCAGTCGGAGCCGGTGCTGTTAATCAGGCTGTTAAATCTATTGCTGTAACCAGAGGATATGTTGCACCGAAGGGCATTGAACTTTCTACAATGATTGCATTTGCGAAGATTGATATTGATGGAAACGAAAAGACAGCAATTAAATTCCTTATTGAAGCAAGATAAAAGCTTTTTGGAACGCTTATTGAGCAAAACCTTATCTGCTGGTAAATATGCTTTACCAGCAATTTGTGCTATTTTGCTTGCGCAGCCTGTTAATTGTCTTGCAGCAGGAAACCAGACAACCATACGTCAGCTTCAGCAAAAGATTATTGATAATCCAAAAGATGTTGAAGCCCATTTGAAGCTTGCAATTGAATATAGTGTTTCCAATAATTTTGTAAAAGCAGTTGAAACCTATTTTGCTGTTCTCCGCATAGACCCTGATAATTTTCATGCCTATAATAATCTTGGCATTCTTTATAAACAGGCGGGACAGTTCAGAGACAGTCTGCATTGCTATCAGAAAGCCCAGACTATAGATCCGGATTCCTGCTGGGTTCCATACAATATGGGACTTTGCTATGAAGCAATGGGCAGAATGCAGGAAGCACGCGAAAGCTACGGTCAGGCACTTTCATTAAACCCATCTTTTTCCCAGGCCTTACAGCGTTTACGCTATCTTTCATCTGATGGCGCAGATCAGCCTGTTCCTGCTTTACCAGGCTTAGAAGAATCACAGATTTATATTGCTGATTCCCGCACAACAAAGCCAGTTATAGTGTCTCAGAAAAATGATTCTCCTGCTGCTCCAAGCGCACCTAAGGCTGCTAAGCCCGAGGCAAAAAAGACAGAAGTGGCTGCTGCTGTGGGTTCTGGGCAGGTAGAAAAGGTATCTGAACGTTTACAGAAAGAAAAAGACAAAAAGAAAAATACAGCCACAAAGCATAGAACTACCCGTAAAGGTCCGGCGGCTGTTGTTTTCAATCAGGCTATGGATGCTCTTGAAGCTGGTAAAACAGAGCTTGCAATTGAATTGTATGTAAATTCAATTATTGCAGAAAGGGAATTGCTTTCTGAACCCGAAAACGGGATTATCAGACAGGGGCTGACTTTTTTGAAGGACAGACCTAACAGAATGCCTAATGGTATGTTTTTCAGAGGCATACTCATTTATATTTCTGGTCATCTTGAACTGGCTGTTGCAGATTTGAAGAACTTCTTAGAAATCAATAAAGACAGCGAAAAAGCTTCTTCTATAAGCCAGTATATTGATGAAGCAAAGCGTGTTGTTGAACGCTATGAAGAAGAAAAGGAAGCTATGGCTGCCTTAGAAAGAGAAAGAGCAGCAGCTGCTTTGGCAGCACAGCAGGCTTCTGAAGCTGCTGCGGCATCTTCCTCAGCTAATATTGCAGAAGCAGAAGTTGCAAGACCAAGTGATTATGTTCTTAAGCGAATGGATATTGAACAGATTATTCAGGAAGCTGACAGATTGAGCAGGGAAAGTCGTCATACAGACGCTATAGCTGTTCTTGAAGCTGGTTTGAGTAAAGAACCAGACAATATTGAACTTTTGATGAAGAGTGCAAATGCTTATGCAGACATGCTTTTGCTTAAGGGTGACAATGAAGCAGGCAAAATGGCTTTGTCACGCTATCAGAAGGTTATGAATTCTGCTCCATCAGGTTCAAAGGAACAGGCTGTTGCCAAGGATATGGTAGACGAACTCTCTAAGAGAGTCAGATAATTTTTATTACCACTTAAAAGTGCCACCAATCTGAAATTGATTATCCCAGCCGTATTGGCGATAAGTTCTAAGATTTCTGTAATAGGCAAATTCTGCAGTGAAATCCTTGGTTGGGGCCAGTCTGAGCCCAATAACCATATCCAGATTGTCTTTGTCGTCTCCGCCTGCAACTTCGCCGGCTAATTCACCTATGAAAGAAGCTACATCAGTAACTTCGTAGGTGATACCAAAGTTGTAGACAAGCCAATCCTCGTCTTCTTTATTCAATAAAGCACCAAGTTCAAGATTTGCTGTGGCTTTATCTGTTTCCTTGGTAGTAAAGCAGCCGAAAATTTTTGTTGATGTTTCATCATTTGAGCCAGCGGGTGTCATATCGTTAGAATTACCGGTATTAACACTGCATACAGCACCCCAGGCAAATCTGTAATAGCTATGATCGGGAAGGTCTGTGTATTTGAAGCCCACACTCAGGTTCCCCAGACCATTATTGGAATCCGAATGAGTTCTGAAGGTGCGTGGGGCGCTTAAATCCCATTTTTGTATAGGAACAGTAATAGCCCATTCAGCCCATTTCCCGAGCCATGTAATAGAGGTTTCAAAGCTTGAAACACTGCCTTCTTCAGAGGAATAGAAGGCTTGTCCCTTTGTTGAAGTGATTTCATGGTATTTATATCTGGTGCTGAGAACCATCTGGTTTGCTGTGAGCTGTTCCGCAGTTTCAGCAACAAACAAGCCACCAAGACCGCTTGAATTGATTGCATTGCGTGGGGTGAGTGTAAATAACTTCTTTTCCGGACCAACCTTACTGTAGGCATAGGGATTAGTCTGCGCTTGAGAATATATTTCGTAGTCGTTGTAATCTAGATACTGAGCATTGGACCCAGTAGCTGTTGCAAGCAGGGCTAGTGTTATTGCTAGTATTAGATTCTTTATTTTCATAATTTGGCTAAATACTTCTTCAAGCGTTCGCTATGTGGGAAGGGCTGTGGACCCTGAGCAAGGATTTCGAGAATATCCTGGGCTTCTTTTTTGTGAGACTTGGTTTTGTTCTGAGTATAGAGCAAAGCGTAAATCTGTGCCTGATAGAACTGATGTTCCGGGTGACCCTGTTCGAGCTGATTAACAGCCTGAAATTCGGCAAGAGCCTTTTTGTATTGGCCATTGAACATGTAGACAAGACCAAGATTTGAGTGTGCTTCTGTATCAACCGGGTCTACTTCAAGCATTCTAGACCATACTCTTTCATTGAGGGCAAGAATGTTGTATGTAGAGTTAACTTCGAATTCACCCTTAATAAGACTCCACTGATCTACAGCTTTTTCAGCCTGGCCACCAAGCCAGTAAAGGTTGCCGAGGCCAAGATGACCAAGAGGTTCTTCCGGATGTGATACTGTAAGCTTTGCATAAGCATCGAAAGCGTCCTTGAAGTTCCCCTGCATAGTGTTCATAAATCCAAGATTTACGAGTGCTTCTGTATTTGTCGGGGAAATGGAAGCTGCTTTTCTGAAGTCCTCAAGAGCCTGTGCTATCAAGCCTTTTTCTGCTTTTGCAAGACCAGAGCTAATGACAGCATCTGCCTGGTCTGGTTGTCTATCAGACTTCTTTTCTGTAGCTTTTATTGCATACTTGTTACCGGCCTTCAGATCATCAGGCAAAGCATATTTGCTGCTATGTTCATTGAAGTTCTGAAGCTTATCAACAACCCATTTCTTTTCCTGACTGGTAAGTGTCTGGTTGCTGACGTTTGCCTTCAAAGGAGCAGTAAGTGTAGGAGTCTTTACTGAACCGAATTTGTCAAGCTGGCGCAATACCCACATCTTGTCTTCAGGAGTCATGGTATTTTTGCCGTATTCTTCTATTGCGCTGGCATTCTTAGTGTCTGGAACAATCTTAGAGGTATCACTGTCAGTGACCTTTCTAACAAGCTGTTCTTTAACATCCATAGCGTCTTCAACAGAAGGATACTGAGCAGGGGCCATCATTTTGGTGATTTCCCAGATTTTCTGACGTGCATGACGTTTGATTGAAGAATTGGCGGGAGCTTTGGCGTAGAGGCTTTCGTAAATATCTCTAGCTGGTTTGAGGCGGTTAAGTCTCATTCTGGCCATACCACAGAGAGCCATAGCCTTGTGGTAATTTGGATTTACGCGGATAGCATCAAGAGCATAGCTTTCAGCACCTTCGAAGTCCTTGGTTTCATAAGCAATGAGACCAAGATAATATTTCGGTTCTGCTTCGTCATATCTAAGAGCTTCAGCTCTGGCAAAGAAGCTCTTGGCATGTTCCGGGCGATTAAGCTTCTGATGCATACGACCAATATTCATTGTAATTTCGTAATTATCAGGATTAAGCTTGTAAGCTTTTTCAAAGGCAGACAGTGCTGGAATATTAAGACCTGATTCTGCATACATTTCCCCAAGGGCTTCGTATGGTTCATAGCGGTCAGGAGCTAAGCGCTGGCATTCAAGATACTTTTCCTTAGCTCTGTTAACCAGACCATTTTTGCGGAATTCATTACCTTCAGCCATGAGCTTTTCAATAGGAGCTGGAGATTTGATTTCCGGAACAGGAAGATCTGTGTGACGGTCATAAGCAAGTCTTATTTTGGTGTGAAGATTGCTGACAACCTTGTTCAGGGCAGAGTTTGCAATGGTATTTTTCTTGAGCTTATCAAGAGTAGCCAGTGCTTCTTCGGCATTATTAGTCTTGGCAAGAGCAATAGCCTTGAACATCAAAGCTTTATCATGAGTTGGATTGATTTCCAATACATAATTGAAAGCTTCGAGAGCTTGGCGATAATCTTTGGTAAGATAATAAGCCAAACCAAGATTATATCTGGCTATGAGATAGTCAGAATTCAAATCCAAGGCTCGTTTGAAGGATGGTATGGAATTCTGGACTTCACCTGATTTAAAAAGAACCCAACCAAGAGTATGATGGAATTCTGCTTTTGTTTCGTTTAAAGAAACAGCTTTATTGGCATACTTTAATGCAACATCAAGCTTTTCTTCTCTAGTTGCATAAATATATGCAAGTCCATTAAGAGCTTCATCGTGATTTGGCTGAATTGCCAAAGCCTGATCAAAGCTCTTTTCTGCTTCATTTAAACGGTTCAATTCCATGTAGCACTGGGCCAATATAGAATGAATGTCAGCAATTTCAGGATGGCTGCTTCTAAGATAGATAAGTCTTCTTATGGCTTCATCATAATTGCGAAGTTTTACGAGCTTGGCTATTTCACGAAGTCTTGGGAAAACATCTTCAAGCTGGTTTTCAGCGGACTTTCCACCGAGACCATGCATATCCTTGACGTATTTATCAACTTCGACCATCTTGCTTGGCTTCTGTGCTGTAGCATATTCAACTGGTGAATCACGTCTTGCTATCTGATCCATCATGATTTTGATGGTTTTAATAGCGTTTTTAGCCTGTTGGCTGTTAGGTGGGCAGTCCTTCAGAACCTTACGCATTTCATCAAGAGCATCATCCAGTTCATTGTTCTGGGCAAGAATCAAAGCTCTGTTGTATCTAGCCTGAATAAAGTCAGGCTTTAATCTTAAAGCTTCATCAATATTCTTTAATGCTGTGCGATTGTCGTTTACCTTAGCATTTGTTAAGGCCAATGCGTAAAGAGCCTGGGCAGTATCCTGCTTAAGCTTTCTGGTTTCTAATTCCGCACTTACAGCTTCATCGCTCTTTCCGGCCTTTAGTAGCTGGTTAGCAGAATCAGAACATTCCTTGAGCTTGTTTTCTCTCAGGAGAACAGCCTGTTCAAGGGCTACTGAGGCCTGATGATAAACCTTAAGGCTTAGATAGCAGTTCCCTAATCTGAACCAGTTTTCTGAATTCTCAGGATTCAATTTTGCTGCTTTGTCTAATGAAGGCAAGGCTTCTTTATAGGCTTTGCGATTCTGGGCAAGAATACCATGCATACTGCAAGCCTGAGATAGATTGTTCTGCAACGCAGTAATCTTTCTTGTGGTTGCCATGGCTTTGTCATTTAAGCCTTTGGTTTTTTGGCCAGAGAAAATCTGCTTGTATTCTTCAAGCTTCTTTTCAATGACTTCAATAAGCTTTTTGGAGTATTCTTCAGCTTCTGTGCTATGATTGAATTCGTAGCTCAAGCCGGCAATATGAAAAAGCGCACGTTCATGCTTCGGGTCTAAGCTTAGGCACTTTTTTAAAGCATTATAGGCTTCTTTTCTGCGACCTGCCTTCAAAGAGGCATAACCAGAAAGGAACCAGGTTTGAGCGTCGCCACCATTATTCTTGAGAGCCTTGGAAAATTTGTCTGCAGCACCAGAATAATTATTCTGAGCGAGAAGTGCATTGCCTTCGGTTACATAACCTGCAGCGCTGTCTTCCTGTTGACGTTTGCGTTCTCTGGCTGCATTAGCCAGCATTTCCTGATTTTTGCCATCTATAGAGAGAACAATCAAATCCTGAGCTCTGCTTGCTTCTTTGGAATCTTTCGGAGCGTCCTTGAGAATACCGCGACCAAGATGCATCGCATCATCCCATCTGCCTTGACGGTAGAATTCTTCCATTTGTGCAAGATTACGGGCGATTGAGTCTGCATAAAGAGAATCAACAGAAGCCGCACCAGCTTGCATAAGCGGAGCAGATAACATTAAGGATAGGATTGTTGCCTGTATGATTTGCTTTTTCATAATATTATTTTTCAGTTAAGTTATCGGCCTGATGGACAAATTAATTTAATTTTTACTCATATTTGCGTTAAAAATTCTTAAACTATTAAGAAAAATATTGGTATAATGTACATAGCTATATTGATGTGAGGTGCTTTTATGAAGTTTTATAGTAAGGCTGCTGCTTTGGGAGCAATGCTTTATTGTATTCTCTCAAATACCAATATTTGTGCTGAAGCTAATCCGTTTGAGGATGGTGTTTCAATGTCTCCAGCTGTTTTGTTGTCTACTGAATTTCAGGCAACAGAAGGTAAATCTGAGGCTGCAGTAAGCGTTAAAGAAGATGAAACAGTTAATACTGTAAAACCAGATACCACTTATAATATTGAAACCTGCTATTATAAAGATATTAATCTTAATGATCAGTCTCTCTACCCATGTGAAGGCAGTTGTAATGTGAAATATGGCCAGAACGTCAGAAAATCCCCATGGGGCACAATAATGACAACCTATAAGACTGGCACAAAGGTTACAATCGTTGCCAAAGAAGGCGACTGGTATAAGATTGAATACAATGGCAATGGTGGCTTTGCATATTTGCATTATTCACTTGTTGATACAAAGTATGCTCCAGCTTATGACGGTATTCATGAATATCCATATAGCGACGAATACGTTATTTCCTGCGAACTGGCTGCAAAAAATAATTTCGGTAAGAACACCAATTCTAAGATAGCCACTAAGGCATCTATACTTGGCTCTACTGATACAGAAGTTGCAGAAGCAGATGACGACAGCGAAGATTACGAAAACGATAACAGCAATCTTTCTGGCGCAGCTATAAATGGCCCGGATATTCCTGATTGCATAAAGAATGCTATACCTAAGGCCAAGAAAACCAAATGGTTTACCACTAACGATAAGTGCTTGCAGTATATCGGCACTGTTGCTTACTATGCTGGTGCTAAGGTTAAACAGTCAGATTGTATTTATCCTCACAACTGCTACAAGCCAATGAAGACCTTCAGAGGTTACTTGATTAAAGATCTTAAGAAGCCTGCTTTACAGGGTAAGATTCTTCCAGGCCAGCTTGTTCACGTAAAAGTCGCTTATGACAAAGACCCGGCTTATAATCCAAGCACTAATGCTCATCACTGGTTTATGTATGCTGGTTTGCAGAATGGCGTTCCAATGTGGTGTGACTGCTTGCACGATGGCAAGTTTGTAACTACAGAAAAAATGGCTAGCACTATGTCTGGTGGCAGATGTTTACAGCCTCAGTATAAGCCTTACGGAAATGTAAGACGTGTTAGTGCTATTTACGACCCATTTGCAGATCAGAGATAAGAGCTTTAAGCCTTTTATTGAAGAAATTCTGTTGATTCCATAGTTACATTCCGTATTACGTTGTCGTTGATATAGTTACAACAGCTTTTCAAGAGTGGTCTTTTGGATTTGCAGGTTCATTTTTTCATAAAAGGCTTTGGCACTTGAGTTACATTCCCAGACGTTCAGGGAAATATTATAGAAATTATTGGTTTTGGCCCAGTTTTCTACGTGTTTAAGCAGGCTTTGTCCAATATGCTGGCGACGATGATTTTCATCTACGCATAAGTCGTCTATATAGAGAGTTTTTATTGCATGCATATTGGTAATGCCTTCATGAGGTTGAATCTGGCAGAACGCATATCCAATCAATCTGTCATCTTCATTGGTATAAGCAAATATAATTTTGGTGTCGTCGTGAAGCTGAGCTAGTATTTCTTCGTCTTTATATTTTCTAGCATCCTTAATAAAAATATCAGGCCTACCTTTGGCGTGAACGTTGTTTACCTGGAACAGCAGGTTTTTAATTTCTGGTAAATCCTTGTCTAATGCTAATCTAATTGTCATGTTACGGCTTCCTTTAAAAGTTACAGTAGTATTATAACACTATTATTGAGTTGTGCCATATCTAAAAGCTTTTTCTTAAAGGCTTAGAATAGTATGTTGTGTTGAAAAGAAGTTTGCAAATAACTTTCAATTGAGATAAATTCAATATTTAACTGAATTATGTTAAAATTGCTCACCTAATCATAATATGCATGCGAGGAAATAATGGATATTTCTTATCTTTTGTTTTTGCAGTCTTTAAGAGACAGCACTAATGGTATTTTTGATAAATTTTTTGGCTACGTAACTACCTATGGTGAAATGGCTGGTTTGTTTGCATTGTTTTGCATGATTTACTGGTGCATTAACAAAAAGGCCGGTGAATATATGCTTATAAGCCTTGGTTTTAGCAGAATGTTAAATGGTTTATTGAAGGTTGTTTTTTGCGTTTATCGTCCATGGATTAAAGATCCGAGAGTAATTCCAATGGGCGGAGGAACCAAGACAGCAACAGGGTATTCTTTCCCAAGCGGGCATACAACAAATGCTGTGTCCTGTTTTGGGGGCTTTGCTTTGAATGGTGGTTGCCAAAAAGCTTTATGCATAGTTTTATGGATTTGTGCTTTGTTGGTTGCTTTTAGTAGAAATTATATTGGTGTTCACACTCCTCAGGATGTTATAGTTGCTTTTACAACAACAACCTTAGTTTTATTTGGAATTCAGAAGTTATTAGATAAATACTATGATAAGCCAAATTCTGATTTATGGATTTCCGGTTGTGGGTTGTTAGGTTGTATATTAATTCTCCTATATACTGCCAATAAAAGCTATCCATTAGATTATGATTCTGCAGGCAAACTGATTGTAGACCCTGCAAAGATGGTATTGGATTCATACAAGAATCTTGGTTATTGTTTTGGTATTCTGCTAGGTTGGATTATAGAAAAGCGTTTTATTAACTTCTCTGTAGAAGGCACTGTAGAACAAAAAATTAAGCGTTTCTTTATCTGTTTCATGCTGTTCCAGGTATTAACATTAGTTATTAATCCTGCTGTAGCAAGCCATTTCCCAAAGGAAGCCGGAACCTTGATTAAGCCTTTCCTGCAGATGTTCTATATTGGTTGTATAGCACCTGCAATAATTAAATTTGGAAAGCTTTAATGGACAATTATGAATTACAATTTTGATGAAATAATAGATAGAAAACACGAAAAATATTCTTATTCTGCGAAGTGGCAGTCTCCCTGGTATATTTTGGATTCCTTAGGAGTAAAGAATTTAAGGGAAGATGCTATTTATCTTGAAACTGCTGACATGGATTTCAGGGTCGCACCTGAAATAATTGAAGACTTTGTTAAGCTTTCTCAGCATGGTATTTTTGGCTATTCTCTCTATACTGAAGAATACACAAAAGCTGTTTGCAACTGGTATAAAACACGCCAGAACTGGGAATTTGACTTAGATGATATTTATTATTTCCCTGGAACCCATGAAGCTGTTTCGCAATGTGTAAAACGCTATACAAAGCCGGGTGAAGGTGTTATTGTTTTAACTCCATGCTACGGCTTCCATTCTGATGTTGATGGTAATAATAGAAGGTATGTTACTGTCGAATTGATAAATGATGGTAAAGAGTATTTTACTGTGGATTATGCAGCATTAGAAAAGGCTTGTCAGGACGCAAATAATACAATGCTGATTATGTGCCACCCTCATAATCCGACTGGGCGTGTGTTTACACATGACGAGCTTGTAAAGATAGCAGATATCTGCCGTGCTAATAATGTTCTGATTGTCTGTGATGAAGTTCATTCTGATATTATCAGGGAAGGTCAGAGCTTTGAGCCAATGATGAAGGCGTGTGGTCCTAAGGGGCTTATTTCATGCACTGCTGTTAATAAAACATTTAATGTAGCAGGCTTGGCGATGACAAATGCAATTATCAGTGACCCTAAGTTACATTCAGCTATGAAGGATTATTTTGTAATGCCTTCTCCATTTGGTATTCAAGCTGTAATATCTGCTTACACTAAGGGTGCTGCCTGGTTGGATGCTTTGAACAAATACTTAGATCGAAGCATTGATGATTGTATTGCTTATATACGTAAGTATTTGCCTATGGCTACTGTCTGGAGACCAGAAGGTGGTTATTCATTAAATGTTGATTTTTCTGGTTATGGTTTGCCGGACAATGAAGTAGTTGATAGAATCTACTCTAAGGCAGGCGTTGTTATGAATTCTGGTCTGTTCTTTGACGACAAGAGAGGAAAACAGATTCACAGAGCCTGTCTGGCTTCGCCTAGGGCAATCTGCTTAGAAGCTTTTGAACGAATTGCGAAGGAATTCAAATGATTTTATAGGTGGCGGCGATGATTAATTGTCGTCACCGTCATCTTTAAGCTCTTTTGAAGCTTCCTCTATAGAATCCTCAGCCATCATTGCTGCCTTTTGAGCTTCAAAAATAGCTCTTTCTGCATCTTCAATAGCTTTTTCAGCGGAAAGGTCCTTGGCATCTGCTACCTTTTTATAGTAGTTATCATATTTATTAAAATATGACTTTGAATATTTGGCAAGCCAAGGCGATAGCATAAGTAAAGCAATCAGATTTGGTATAGCCATCAGGCCGTTAAGAGTGTCTGCAATATCCCAAACAACAGTTAAGTTAGTTACAGAACCTAAGACTATAACTGCACAGAAAACAATTTCGTATGGTCTGATTACTTTAGGGCCAAAGAGATATTCTGCGCATCTTACACCGTAAAGGGCCCAACCCAAAATTGTTGAAGCAGCAAACATGAATAATGCTGTAGCAAGTATTAATGAGCCTGCTTTATTGCCGAATACAGATTGGAAAGCTATGGCTGTAGTTTTGGAATCTGCCATTGCCGGGTCACCGAAATGCTTATAAGCTACACCAGAAGTAAGAACTACAAAAGCTGTAAGTGTGCAGATGCAGATTGTCGATACGAATACTTCAAAAATACCATATAAGCCTTGTTTGTGAGGTTTGGTTTCTGAAGATGTGGCGTGTGCCATTGGAGCAGAACCTAAGCCTGCTTCATTTGAGAAAACACCGCGTGCAACACCATTGCGGATACAGGTCATTATTGTAATTCCTACTACACCGCCTTTTATTGCATCCGGGTTAAAGGCATAATAGAAAATATCATACAGAACCTGTGGAACCTGTTTGATATTTGCAATTACAACAACGATTGCGCAAATCAGATAAATGGCTACCATTGAAGGAACCATTCTTTCTGTTACTGCACCTATTTTGGAAATACCACCAATAAGGCAGAAAGCTGCAAAGAATGAAACAATGATTCCTATTGATAATGCTATATAATAGCCTGTTCCTTCGTTGTAGGTATAGTTAGAGTCTGTGAAAGCGTTAATTACATTAAGAACCTGAGTTGAAATTGAGTTAATCTGTGCAAGATTACCAATACCAAAACAACAGAGAGCGCCAAAAAGAGCGAAGAGTGTTCCAAGGAACTTCATTCTTGGATGGAGACCGTTTTTTATGTAATACATTGGCCCGCCAACCCAGTCGCCTTTGGCATTCTTTTCACGATGCTTAAGGGCAAGAGTTACTTCACAGTATTTTGTACACATGCCGAATATACCAGAAAGCCACATCCAGAATACTGCACCAGGACCGCCAAGAATGATTGCACCGGTAACACCTGCAATATTGCCTGTCCCAACTGTTGAAGCCAATGCAGTAGATACTGCCTGGAACGGTGTCATTGCGCCTTTTACAGCTTCATCCTTGTTGAACATTTTGCCAATAGTATTTTTAATGGCGAAAGCAAAATGCTTAAATTGTGGGAATGCAAGACGGATGCTTAAATAAATTCCTGTGCCTACCATCAGGATAAGCATATAAGGGCCCCAAACGAAATCCTTTACAGCACTATTAATCTTGATGATTTGGGCTACAAGCTCATTATCAATATTCATTCTTCATTTCTTTCCGGTATATATTTTATATTTGATGCAACGCAGTTGTGTACACCGCCAAATTAGAATAGCTTAAAATCGGCTTTTTTTCAAGATTTATATTGGCATTTTAAGCGTGTTTTTGAGGTAAAGGTAAATGATTAAGAACCAAGTTCAGCAAGGATTTGTTCGATTTCTAAGAAACCCTTATAGACGTTGTGGAAGCCGGGAGAATAGGTTAATCCTTTTTCTAATATAGCTTTTGCTTCAGTTTTTTTGTCTAAGCTAATCAAGAATTTTGCATATTCAACCCTGAAATTTTCTGATGCTGGGTCTAATTCTAAGGCTTTTTGGTAATACATTTCAGATAATTCAGGGTTAGTTGAAGCATATAATCTGGCGAGACTTATTGGGAAGTTGGCTTCATATTTATTCTGTTCAGAGGCTTTTTCCCATATATCAGCTGCTTTTTGGGGTTGTTTGGTTATTAACATAATCATGCCAAGAGTAGATGCGGCACTTGAATTATCCGGCTGCCATTTTAAGATCTCTTCAAATTTTTGTGCAGCTGAATTTATATCGCTTGAAGCAAGATATTGATTGGCCTGTTTAAATTTATTCTGAATTACGAATATATTGGCTGAGCTGAATACTACTAGTACAGACATGGCTAGAATGGCGTAATTCGTATAAGTAATAATCGGGTAGTTTCTTTGATTAGCAGATTTTTTTAACTGGCTGGATAGCATTGCTCCAACTGTAATTGCAATCAATACAGATGTCGGCATCATTCTTGAAGAAAAGCCACTTAAATTTTGAACGAGCAACGAAACAAAAGCTGAAGAAAAGGCAATACAATCCAGATTTCTATTCTTTGCAGATTTATAGGCTATTCGCAAGAGGTAAATTGTGATTGCAAACAATAAGAGACTTGATAGGAAACCTGTTTCTATCATTGTCTGCAGGTATTCATTGTGGGCATACATAGGATAATCGCCGCCGACTGCACGATAAACAGGATATACCTGAATAAATGTATGAAGCCCGTGCCCGGTGATAGGAAGTTTGTCTAATGATGCAAAAATACCTTTATTTATCAAGGTTCTCTGGGCAAAGGTCATGTCAAATGGTTGTGTTATGGAAAATAATCTGTATTTAAACGAACCAGAGAAGAATATTACTAGAAGGGCAATAGCAGTAATTGCTAGGGTCTTTGTAGCAAAAGTTGTAAGCTTTTTCTTGGAAATGTAAAGGGAAATACCGTAGGCAATTAAAGCAGCGACTAACGCTACCCAGCCACCACGGCTTAAAGTCATGAATATGCCTGTCCCACAGAGGATTAGTGAAATGGCGGCCAGGATTTGTTCTTTTTTATTATCTGTTTTGATTATTAAAGTAATTGTTAATATAAATAAAACAGACATAAATGCGGCAAACAGGTTGGGGTCTGTCATTATCCCACAGCAGCGGGTTCTGAACAATTCCTTAGAGGCTGGGTCTAGCCAGGTTGCCGGAATAGGTGGGGCTTCAATGTATTCTGCTATAGCCATTATTCCTTGCAATAGACCTGTTAAGGCGGCTATTCTGTAAAAAGCTGTAAAGCCTTTGGGATTAATAGCTAATTCGTAAGCTACAGAGCAGGTTAGCAGCAATAAGGAACAAAGCTTTATGAAAACAGGCCAGGATGCGTATTCAGAGCAGGAAACCCATACACTTCTTCCCACAAGCAAAAGCCATGCAAAAATAATGAAACCTATTGTAAAAAACAGTTTTGTTGGTAATAATTGTCGTTTCTTTTGCTGTTCAAGGGCGTAACCAGCAGCAAAACCCGAAGCTGCTAAGGCGGTCAGGGTTGTTGCTAGGGTTTCGTCATAGAAATATAGCAGCGGAATAACGAATATGACAAATATAGATATTAATTTACTTTTCAATTATTATCCACTGGTTGGCTAATTCGCTCATTGTAAGAATACACTGGCGATAGTTCTGGTAAGATTTGTCGTCTAAGAATTCATCTGTATTGGCTTCAAATCTATCAGAATAAATAATCTGGCGATTATTCTGGCTGATGTTAGAGGTAAAGGTCAGATTTGGTGTGCAGTATTTATACTGTTTATCCCACTTTACCCAGTTAAAGCCTTCTGGAAGCTCAAATATAATGGTTTTTGAAGTACATTCTGTTGCCCAGTATTTCATTGGATACTTGCGCTTTTTCAAGCTTGCAGAGGAAGAATTATAATTTATCCAGAAGTTCGTGAAGGTCATGATTTTGTCTGAAGCCTTTTGAGCAGCTTGAGGAATAGTGTATGAAATATTGTAAACTGCAGGAGCATTCAAATCAGCCATATCAGTAAAGCCGTATGATTTAAGAATGGCATTTGGATGGACATGTTTAACACGTCTTTCTGCATAATTGCTCTTTTCTTTTTCTTTAATGGACTTAAGTTCTCTGATGCCTTCTTCGAATGGACCACGATATAGCTGGGTTTCGTTTACTTCCATAGAACCGTCTTCAAGTATTTTTACATGAATTGTTTCTGTATTTGTGTTCCAGTTATAGGTCTGAAGAGGAAGAATTTCTGTGAAGAATTCTTTCTTATCCTGATCAAGGAATGTTGCTTCTGAACCTTGTATAGCTGTAGAAATTACTGAGAACGGAGTATAAATAGAGCCGCCATCAGTAAAATATGATTTACCATCAATAACTACCTTTAATACAGGTATTGTTGCAAAATTCAGATTGGCATGGTTAAGAAAAGTAACCTTTTCACGTTTGCTTGCTGTGAAACCAACATAAGATTTTATGCCTAATTTACTTAGTATTGCCTGCATTAAGGCATGTAAAGCTTGTTCGTTCGCATATTTCTTGCTAATTGTAACATTGGCAGAAACAGGTTTGAATGTGCCCATATCGTCTGCATCCATGGCAACAGTATTGATTTCTTTATTTAAGAAATTGTAAACCTTGCAGACCTTTTCATAATCAGTATCACTGTCTTCAAAACATATTTTTGCCATGAAATCTTTAAGCTGTTTTTCGTCTGGCGCGCATTCCTGATATGCTTGGGCTAGCTGTTGAGCCGTTGTTGTTTTATCGTATTCGTTAAAAATTACGATTCTTGGGAAAATACGGCTTATTGGAAGCATGTTTTGCTCTGCTATGAATCCGACCGGGTCAGAGAATTTCCAATTCCAGACTGTTTTGTTGCCTTCGATTTTTTCTGTGAATTTCGGAGTGTTATTTTCCCATTGAAGTTCAAGCTTATTGAATTTCAGATTAGACGGGAAAGCGAAGGTCATTTCTTCATGAATAACAGGCTCGCGTTCTCCAAAGGTATTACGAAGAACCTTAGGATTCAATGAGTCTATATTCTTTATTCGCTTTACTACTGAATAGTCAATAATGCTGCCAAGATCCACTTTTTTCATAGCGATTTTAATCTTTTTCAGCTTGGCATATTCAGGGGTTGTTGTATTAAGAGATTCGTTGGAAAGTGCATCATCAGTCAGATGGTAAACTTTACCATCCGGTGAATATGTATGAGCAAATTCAATCTGGCAGTCTGTATTGTCTACATTGTAATAGAAGGACTGGTTTGCACAGTCCAAGCCAGGTTCTCTTAGAATCTGGGTTATTTCACGTGTTTTACAAATCATTTCGTTTTCAGAAACATATTCATAATCCATGTGACGATAAAGTGTGATGTAGTCAGAATCCTGAAATTGAGAAGGGTCTGGCAGATTGTTCAAGACATTGACAGCAATGGGGTCTGTTAATTTGTCTATTGAATTAATGTCATCACCAGTTCTGTTTTTGGAAATCAGTATATGTGCGACATCCTTAGTATCGAAAACCTGACTATCGGTGGCGTTAAGATTTTTAAAGCTTATGTTGTTGCCTTCTATGCTTATCAGGTTACCTATATGTTCTTCGCCTTCATTCAGAAAGAGCACGTCTGCAGAGGCTGCATTTACAGCACATATAAAACAAAGTGTGAATAATAGCTTTTTCATTTTTGTGCTCCTTCCTGAACTTCTACGGTAGTAGAAGCTGTTCCTTCCAGAGTTTTTTCAGTAGAGTTTTCTTGTGTGTCAGGAACAGGATTGTTGATATTGACTGTTTCAGAGGCATTAGCGATTGGCTCGCTTTCTTCCTTTTCTATTTTTTCTAAGAAAATCTTTTGCTTGGAAGAATGTGCAATCTTTTCTGCGTCAGCTTTATAGCTTTCGTAGTCTTCAACAGGTATATATCTTCGTGGAAAAGCCATTTTACGTGTAATTTCTATTTCGTCACCCTGCTGGTCATAAATAATTTCAAATTCTACATATGGACTTTGAACTCTGAGGGCCGGTGGAAGATATTTTACAGCATAGCCTTCCGGTAGCTTGATTGAAAGCTGATCTGTCTGCTGACGGGAGGTTGCATGTTGAATAGCATAATTTCTCTTTTCAAGGCTTACTTCTGGAAATGTGATTTCAAAGTAAGGAACAGAGAAAATCATGTATTTTCCTGATTTTGTAGCAAATCTGTTAAGAGTATATGCTGAATGACTCTTGTATTGAGTGTCAAAATCAAGAGGATTGGTATGGGTGGCTATTTCAAGAACGTAATCAGCTGTCTGAGCAGAAATAGAACGTCTGACCAGTTTTTCATATTCTTCCGGCTTCAGATTACGTGCATAACCGCGGAGAGATGCCTCTGTCGGGCCATTGCATGTTGTTTCTACGTCAATATGAGTTGTGCCGTCCGGTTCTAAGCTAATCTTACGGACTGAAGTTGTAGAATTGTCTTCCGGTGGTGGCAGTGGAACTTTATTCTGGGTTCCCAGCATAATGTTCAAAGCATCAGTATCGTGGTCATCTGAGCGGAAATATGGATACCTGAAATCTGTTGCTGTAGCATCAAGATAGAATACGCGGCCATCAAGATGAACTTCTGTTATACAATGGTTGCTGTCAAAGATACCTAATTCTCTGACTGCTTTACCTGCATTATTTGTAAGTATTGTTACTGGATATGCTTCTACACCAATGTGTTTAAGCATAACGGAAAGCAGCATACCTTTGTCTGTACAATCGCCGTATTTATTTTTTAGGGTTTCATCTGCCGGATGACCAACCTGATTGCTGGCAAGATTAGATTTTATGGAAATATAACGTATTTCCTGCTGGCAGAAATAATAAAGTTTTGCTATTTTTTCTTTAGTATTTTTGCAATCTTTTATCAGTTCATCAACCTTGGCTTTTACATCATCGGTAAGCTCAAAGCGCTTATCATACATGGGCTTGAGCTTGGCATGCATATACTTGTGATCTTTCTGGATGCTGTAGAAAATTGAAGGAAGTACGTCACGGATAGGTGGCATGCGAGGTTCTGAAATAACTGGCGGCATGTCTTCCATTTTCCATGTGTAGAGAACAGAGTCAACGGCTTCAATGATTGTTGGGTTTGACTGTTCTTCGGGGATATTTCTTGCAATATGGTAAAGCTTCTGGTCTATCGGGACGCTAACACGAAGCACTGCTTCACCGATTGGGCGAGTAAGCTGAAAGAAGCTTACACCACTGAAAAGATTGGAATCAAAAGGATTGTATTCTTCGATTTCATAGCTATAGTCTACAAGGCTTCCAACAGTAACACCGGGAATACTGAAGCTCATGTCCTGTTCTTCTGAAAAATCAACACTACCGGAGGTGCCCTTTGAAATCTTTATCTGGTCAGGCTTTACGGTATGAACTTCACCCTCCGGGGTTAAGCATCTTGCATGAAGAATTTTAACCTTTTCACGGTTCGGGTCGAATGAAACTGATACATGAGCAGCCCAGAGTGCTTCTTCTTTGGCAACGTATGTTATGCTTCTATGTCTGGAAATGTTTGAACCATCGTGGCGATGGCGGTGATTGCGTTCTGTATATACTAATACAGACTGAGCATCAGGATACTTAGCAATGAGCTTTTGGGCTTTATCAACATATTCAGCCAGATCACCTATTTCTGTTGAAGAGATTTCTTTCTTCTGGGTCTTGGCAGAAAAACTGATATCTCTTATATCCCGTCTGTCTAAGGACTTGGTTTCTGAGCCGGTGTTGAAATATAGCTGGCTGTCTTTATAAGAAATAGAAGAAGCTTCTATTGGCTTTCCGGAAGAGGTCGTAATAACTGCTGCATTAGCAGTTGCAACTGATAATATATATAAAAGACATAGTATGCTGTGTCGTAAAAGCTTTCTCAAGGTCATTGCCTCCAATCATTTCATTAATATTATAGAGGCTTTTCGAATAATAATAAAGCAAAATTAATTAAAATTAGATACTAGGTCTTAGGTATTAGGTATTAGGTCTTAGGTCTTAGGTCTTAGGTATTAGGTCTTAGGTCTTAGGTATTAGGTCTTAGGTCTTAGGTCTTAGGTCTTAGGTCTTAGGTCTTAGGTCTTAGGTCTTAGGTCTTAGGAGGTTGGTGCTGCTTGGCGGGTGTTAGTGCTATAACCTAATGCATTATGAATTATGAATTATGAATTAAATATTGGAACAGACGTTATACTAGCTTGGTATAATTATATTCCAAGTAGGAACTTCATGGGGATGTGGAAGCGGTTGGCCCAGGCGCTTTCTGTGTGGATTGCATCTTTATCAAGGTAACCCATAAGATTCTTGCCTTCAACAAAGCCCTTCTTTATCAGAAGATCATACATTTCGTGGTAGCTGGTGGTTATTGAGTCTTCTAAATCGCCAGCATCGATATAAATTTTTGAATTAAAAGGTAAATCCTTGGCCTTAGAAACCTTACCCATAATCTGGCTGAAGGTATATGGGAATGCTGAAGAAAAACAAGCTGCTTTACCAAACACTTCCGGGTATTCCATAGCCATCTGGAAAGACATCAGACCACCCATTGATGAACCTGCGATAACGTTATCTTCAGGCTTTTTGCTGGTATTAAATTTGCCATTAATGAATGGCATTACTTCATTTATGACGAACTCAGCATATGCTCTGCCAAGCTTGCTTTCAAGATTCAATTCCTTCATTCTTTCAGGTGAATTTGGAATGCCAACAACGATGCAATTCTTAATCTGCTTGGCTTTTAATAGCTTAGTAAGTGTTTCATCTACCTTCCAGTCGTTGCCGGCAAAAGAGGCAGAGGGTTCAAAAAGATTCTGCCCATCATGCATGTAAATTACAGCGTTCGGTTCAGATTTTTCTGAATATGAATCTGGAAACCAGACTGTGATAGGTCTTTTATATTCGAGATTTTTGCATTCAAAGATGTCAAAAGCAATTAATTTGCCTTGAACCGGGTCAGAAACTATAGGTCTCTGGTCCATAAACTGCAGTATTTCTACTTTGACATCTTTGCTTTTGTTTACTTTTATTACAAGATTGTTCGGCGGAACATCGTTTTCGTCAATGATAGCCTGACTTTTCCATGTTCCGCGCGTAAACTTGCACTGAACGACGCTACCCATTCGGGCATTGAATTCAATGTAGTAAGTGCCGTCAACTGATTGAGTCAACTTTTTGCCGGCAGGATTCCAATCACCTAATTCAAGAAGATTGCCCGAAATATAAAGGGAATCGCTTTTTGGCATTTCTGCCTTGAGTGTGACTATAAGTTTGATTTTGCAGATTCCGTTTTGGGTAGCAGTCATTGTTAGAGAGCACCAACCATCAATTCAGCAACTTTTGTGTTGAAACTGGCTGGATCAGGGATCTGACCGCCTTCAGCAAGAAGAGCCTGACCATAAAGGAGTTCAGCGTAATCGCCAAGCTTGGGGTTGTTCTTGTCTGCAGTGAACATTTCATACATTTTGCTCATGAGTGGATGAGTTGGGTTGAGTTCCAATGTGCGTTTGTTGGCTGGAACTTCTTTGCCTGAGGCTTTAAGAAGAGCTTCAAGGTGAGGAGTGAGTTCGCCCTGTTCACAAACGATGCAGGCAGCTGAAGTGCTCAGGCGGCCTGAAAGCTTAACAGACTTAACATATTTATCAAGCTTGCTCTGAATGAGTTCAAGAAGTGACTTCCATTCTTCTTCTTTCTTCTTCAGGGTTTCAGTTGTCTTCTTGCGTTCTTCTTCGTTGCCGAGTTCTGTAGCGGCACCAGCTGCTGATTTGAACTTCTTGTCTTTGTATTCGCTTGTGTACTGAACCCAAACTTCGTCAACCGGGTCTGTAAGAAGGAGAACTTCATAGCCTTTCTGCTTGAAGGCTTCAAGATGTGGGCTGTTTTCAAGGATTTCGCGTGATTCGCCAGTCAGGTAGTAGATTGCATCCTGTTCTGGTTTCATGCGTTCAATGTATTCAGAGAGAGTGTAATGGTCTGTTGGAGAAATAGTGCTCTGGAAGAGACAGCAATCAAAGATTCTGTCTTTGTTGTCGGTTTCCTTGAAGAGACCTTCTTTGATAACAGCGCCAAACTGCTTCCAGAAATCAATGTATTTGTCTCTGTCGTCTTTGTAAAGCTTCTTGAGGCAATCAAGAGTCTTCTTGGTAACAGTCTTGCGGATAGTCTGAATCTGTCTGTCATGCTGCAAAATTTCGCGGCTGATGTTGAGTGAAAGATCTTCAGAATCAACAACACCCTTTACAAAGCGCAGATATTCAGGAATGAGTTCTTCGCAGTCATTCATGATGAATACGCGTTTTACATAAAGGCTGATACCATGCTTTGAATCTGGCATGAACAGGTCGAAGCCTGGTTTAGAAGGAATGAAAAGCAATGAATTGAATTCATTGGTTGTGCCTTCAGCTTTGAAGGAAATCCACTTCAATGGGTCGTTCCAATCATGGCTGAG
This sequence comes from Candidatus Avigastranaerophilus sp., assembly GCA_045599645.1. GTDB lineage: Bacteria > Muiribacteriota > Ozemobacteria > Ozemobacterales > Ozemobacteraceae > RUG334. The sequence goes on along the minus strand of JAZRWI010000080.1, from coordinate 59,619 downwards.
GTGCTTGTAGAAGTCTTTGTATTCTTCTTCCTTAACTTCTTTTTCTGGGCGCAGCCAGATTGCCTTCATTGAGTTGAGGGTCTGGTCTTCAACAACAGTTTCTTCCTTAGCGCCTTCTTTGGGCTTGCCGTTTTCGTCACGTTCGATATGGGTGTGAGAAACCTGCATCTTTACAGGATAAGCAACAAAGTCAGAATATTTCTTAACGATTGATTTGAGAGTCCATTCTTCTGTGAAGTCCTGAGCTTCAGAATCTTCTTTATCAATTGGTTTGAGATGGAGAATAATGCTAGTGCCCTGAGAGCTGCGGGTAGCTTCTTCAAGAGTATAACTGCCTTCACCCTTTGAGGTCCATTTCCATGCCTGTTCTTCACCAGCCTTGCGGGAAATGATTTCTACTTCATCTGCTACCATATAGCTTGAATAGAAACCAACACCGAACTGACCAATCAGTTCTGGAGAGCTTTCTTTTGCTTCATTTGCTTTCTTGAGCATTTCAGCAAATTCGCTGGTTCCTGATTTGGCGATTGTACCAATGTAGTTAACAAGGTCATCGTGATTCATACCGATACCATTATCGTAGATGGTAAGAGTATTCTTTTCTTTATCAGGTGTTAATCTGATGTAAAGGTCGTCTGTGAGCTTACGAAGATTTTCGTCGGTCAAAGATGCGAATCTCAATTTGTCGAGAGCATCAGAGGCGTTTGAAATCAATTCTCTCAGGAATATTTCCTTCTGGGAATATACTGAATTTATCATCAGGTTTAGAAGTTGTTTGGCTTCGGTTTTAAATTCGTATGTTGTTTGGTTAGACATGTTTTAACCCCTTCTAAAATAAATTTTGTATGGCCCTATTTAAGCAGTATTTAACTAAAAATGCAAGTGATAATATAGGATAGAAATGTGATGTGATAACTTATACTTGCTTGATAAGAAATATTGAGATACAAATATAATTATGAATGAAATATTTACAAATAAACAATATGATTCTGAAGCCCTTAATGATGCTATTGCTCTGATTGGTCAGAACGAGATTGCTTGTGCGCTCATAGCTAATGGACAAATATTTGCTACTGCTAAGGGTAGGGGAATAAAACCCCTGATGGAAGTTTGCAATGCTAATATAGAAACAGCAAAAGAGGCTGTGCTGGCAGACAAAATCATTGGCAGAGCCGCGTCATTCATTGCTATTTCTTTTGGTATAAAAGCTGTTTATGGCGAAACGATGAGTAAAGGCGCTGTTAAGCTTCTTACTGAGCATTCTGTTGAAGCTGCCTATGGAACTCTAGCAGATGAAATCAGAAACAGAACAAATACAGACATTTGTCCTATGGATAAAGCTGTTCTTGGTATTGATGAAGTTAATGAAGCTGTCTCACGCTTAAAAGAAGAAATTATAAGATTAACCAAAGTTAAAATGAGCTAATGAATACTTTTCGTAATATAACCTTTCCAGACCCAAGACTGGCTGACGATGAAGGATTAGTAGCTGTTGGCGGTGATTTAAAACCGGATATGCTTGTTGCTGCATATACCCATGGTATTTTCCCATGGACTTCTGATCCGGTAGTAAGCTGGTGGTCACCTGATCCTAGGGCAATCTTTATTCCTGCAGAATTTAAGCTGTCTTCCCGTATGGAACGTGCCTATAAAAATACAAAAATGAAATTCTCTTTCGATACTGATTTCAGAGGCGTAATAACAGGTTGTTCAAAGGCTGTTCGACATGGCAGCGATGACTCTTGGATAGATGAAAATTTTATTGAGGCTTACTGTGAATTGCATAGGCTCAATCTTGCCCATAGCTGTGAGGCCTGGCTTGATGGAAAGCTTGTTGGTGGAGTTTATGGAGTCGCTTTAAAAAAGCTTTTTGCAGGGGAATCCATGTTTCATACAGAAACTAATGCTTCAACCTTTGCTTTAAAGTATCTGATGACATTTTTAAATGAGAATGGTTTTACACTCTTTGATTCTCAGGTTATTAACGACCATACAAGATATCTTGGCGCAAAAGAGATTGCCCGTGATGAATATCTTGAAATGCTAAAAAAAGCATTGGAATAGATTTATAAAATCTATTCCAGTAATGCGTTCAATACTGTTTTCTGCAAATCAGTCTTTTTCTTTTTTTTCAACTGTTTCGGCTTCTGTTGCTTCGGTTTCAGAATCTTCCGGATCAGTGCGTATAACCTGTTCCAGTTCATTAGGCATTTCTTCTGGTGTTAATTCTTCACCGTTGGTCTTTTCTGCTTTTGTGAACAATAGTATGTATAGGAATACTATAACCAAAACTATGTCTACGCCATAGCTGACCCATGGTGAGACTTCTGGAATTTGCTTAGTAGCAGAGGCTACTGATGTAGTTGAAGCTACAACTGTTGTGGTAGCGGTATTTACTATTGCTTCCGGCATTATTCTGGTCTTAAGCCTCCCTGAAGTCTTTTGAATGATTTGAACCACTTGTTTAAGCGGCTTTCAAGATTAGAAATAACTGTTTCCATGAATTTGTCTGCTTTGTCTTTGTCAAAGCATGGCTGACCCTTGTTTGGTTCATTAAGCAGGACTTCTCCTACTGGTGGGTAAAGCCAGAGTGCATCATTAGGAACACAGTCATCGATGCTTGGTTTGTAATTCGCTTTGGTTACAAGCTCTGGGTGAGCATATAATATTGCTGCTGTTTCTTCTACTGCAGCATGTCCGCCTGGCTGAGTCTGATAAATAGGTTCAACAAATTCTTCTGCAAACATCCACCAGTTGATGATTGATAAAGCTATAGGAGCTTCTCTTGTTATTTTACGGAGTAATGGCTTCAGAGCATCTTTATTACCGCCATGTCCGTTGATTATAATTATTTTTTTAAAACCTTGCTTATAAAAGGTTCTTACGATCTGTTCCATAAAGGCCTGATATAAATCAACAGGGAAAAAGCTTGACGGGGAGGTCTGGGCAAATACGTTGGTAAGGCCATATTCGACTGATGGGGCAATTACTCCGTCAAAGGCTTCACTGAGTTTTTCCGCAACTTTTTCAGCGCAGTATGTGTCTGTTCCTACAGGAAGATGCCGACCATGCGGTTCAAGTGTGCCTACAGGAATAAATAGTGGTGCTTCCTTTTGAAGAAGCTCTTCGACCTGAACAGTGTTTAGTTGTTTTAAATACAGTAGTTTTGCCATGATTCCCCCAAAATGCAAAAGCTTTTAAGCATATTTTACTACTAACTAAGCAAAATGCAAAGAAATGCCGAAACAGTACGATGATAGGTGTGAAAAGCACAAATAGTATAAATAAAAAACAAGGAAACGGATTAAAAAAGGACAGTTAATGATGCAGAACGTATCTAACAGAGCAAGGCAAATGCAGGCCTCTCCTATCCGTAAGCTAATTCCTCTTGCAAATAAAGCAGAGGAACAGGGGATTAATGTAATACCACTGAACATCGGACAGCCAGATATTCCAACACCAGCTCCGATTATGGAAGAAATAAAGAACTTCGATAAGAAGATTTTGGCTTATAGCCCGTCTCAGGGTGAAGATTCCTTATTGGAAGCCTTTTCAATGTATTACAACAGAATGAATATAAATCTTAAGCCGGAGGATATTGTTGTAACTACATCAGGCACAGAGGCTGTTTATTTTGCATTCTTAGCAACCTGCGATATTGGCGATGAATTACTGGTTTTTGAACCATTCTACACAAACTATAATGGTATTGCCACCGAAGCAGGAATTAACCTCAAAGCTGTCAGAACATATCCGGAAAATGGTTTTCACCTTCCCTCAAATGAAGTAATTGAAGAAGCTATCACACCACGAACAAAAGGTATTCTCATCTGCAATCCTAATAATCCTACCGGAACAGTTTATACAAAGGATGAACTTCGCCGTCTTGCATTGATTGCCAAGGTTCATAATCTGTATATCCTCTCTGATGAAGTTTATAGGGAATTTATTTATGACGGTCATCAGTATACTTCAATAATGCAGGTTCGCGAAGCACGCAGCAACGCTATCGTAATTGACAGTATTTCAAAGCGTTATTCTGCCTGTGGCGCCCGTATTGGTATGATTGGAAGCTGGAACAAGAAGGTTATGGAAGCTTGTATCAAGTTTGCTCAGTGCCGACTTTGTTCCCCAACATTGGAACAGAAGGCTGCAGTAGCTGGTGTAATGATGGATCCATCTTATTTCCAGCCTATACTTGAAGAATACGAACACCGCAGAAATGTTTTGATGGAAGGCCTTTCTAAGATTCCAGGAGTTGTATGCGAAACACCAGGCGGAGCTTTCTATTGCATTGTAAAGCTTCCGATAAAGAATGCCGAAGAATTTGCAAAATGGATGCTTACTGATTTTGATTATGATGGTGACACTGTTCTAGTAGCACCAGCCCAGGGCTTTTATGCAACGCCAGGCCTTGGAACAAACGAAATCCGCTTAAGCTATACCATTGATTCTGCAAAGATAGCGAGAGCCATGGAAGTGCTTGGTGAAGCTATCAGAGAGTATCAGCTGTTTGAAACTCTTGATATGGCAGCATAAAATCTAGGGCAGCAAAAAACGCTAAGGCACCTTTCTCTAAAAGAAGGGTGCCTTATTTTATTATAAAATGATATAATCTTTGTCTAATAGAAATTAATCACTTTCTAAAACCCCCTTTGTTAAAGGGGGGCAGGGGGGATTTATCCTACCCGCTATAAAGTAGGAACTTTCTAAAACCCCCTTTGTTAAAGGGGGGGAGGGGGGATTTATCCTACCCGCTATAAAGTAGAAACTTTCTAAAACCCCCTTTGTTAAAGGGGGGCAGGGGGGATTTATCCTACCCGCTATAAAGGAGAAACTTTCTAAAACCCCCTTTGTTAAAGGGGGGCAGGGGGGATTTATCCTACCCGCTATAAAGTAGAAACTTTCTAAAACCCCCTTTGTTAAAGGGGGCAGGGGGGATTTATCCTACCCGCTATAAAGGAGAAAACATTGGAAAAGGTTTTTATTCAGATTACTGACTCTAAGATGCCAGAAATGGCAACTGCAGGTTCTGCAGGCTATGATTTGTGCGCATCACAGGCTGTTACTATTAAAGCAGGTGAGTTTGAAAAGGTTCCGACCGGAATCAGGATAGCCATGCCTATGGGTTTGGAAGCACAGATCAGACCTCGTTCCGGTCTTGCTGCAAAGCATGGGGTGACAGTTCTTAATGCTCCAGGCACTATTGATAGTGATTATCGCGGCGAAATCTGTGTGATTTTAATTAATCACGGTAAGAATGATTTTGTTATTGAACCAGGTATGCGTATTGCACAGATGGTGTTTGCTCATGTAACTCAGGTGGCTTTTGAACAGGTTGAAGTATTAGACGATACAGCCAGAGGAGCTGGCGGTTTCGGTTCAACAGGAGTTAAATAATGAAGAACGTATTAGTTTCTGGTTGTGGCGGAAAGATGGGGAAGACTGTCTGCAATTATATTAGCAATCTTCCTGATTATAAATTGGTAGCAGGTGTTGATCCAAAGCACTGCGATGCTCCTTTGAACAAGGTTGCAGGCATCGATAGCGATATTATTGTCTGCGGAACAATGCAGGAAGGACTTGCAAGCGCAAAGGTAGACGTTGTAATCGATTTTACAGCTCCTTCTGCAGTTGTTGGAAATGCCATAACCTGCCTTAATTCCAAGACTCCTATTCTTATTGGAACTACCGGCATTTCTTCTGAAAATATGAAAATGCTAGATGAATTAGCCCGGAAGAATAAAACAGCTATTATGATTGTTCCAAACTTTGCCATTGGCGCTATTTTAATGATGAATTTTGCCAAGATAGCAGCTAAGTTTATGAAGAAAGCTGAAATTATTGAACTACATCATGACCAGAAGGTTGATAAGCCTTCTGGAACTGCAATCAAGACTAGAAAAGGCATGCTTGAAGCCATTGGAAAGCTTGATGAAGAAAATAATCCCGATGTAATTCCTATGCACTCAGTAAGATTACCTGGTTTGGTTGCTCATCAGGAAGTAATTTTCGGTGACTTGGGCCAGACTCTCACTATAAGACACGATACAATCAACAGAGATTGCTTTATGCCAGGCATTGCCATGGCTCTCAGCCAGATGGACAGCTTCGTCGGCCTCAGAACAGGCATTGATATTAATTCATGACTGTGGACTCGCTTTATTTATAAGCGGTGTGCATATAGACGATTTCACAAGCTTCTTTTATGGCTTGGTTGATGGGTATGAGTTCTTCACCTAAGCTTAGATCAAGCATGGAAAGCTTTTGATAAAAATCAGCTATAACTGGTACTCTTTTGCTGATAGTTACTTTTTGGCAAATAGCATTTATTTTATCTGGGAAGCTGTGCTTGAGAGTGTGACAGGCTGCGAATGCTGGTTTCCCAAGCTTGTTCTTGGTGCAGGCAAAACCAAACAATCTGCATATCATGCCACGGCTAGGATAGCAGGTGCAACCCCATCTATCGTCTTTAAAAACAGAAAAAATACATTGTTTGGAATCAGTTTTTGATATTTTCTCGAAGAAATCCTCTAATTGTCCTGTTTTATAAAGATGCCATGCCATTGGAAGGAATTCCAAGGGTGAGGCATTGATATCATTGTATTTGCAACATTCTGCGCAGTGTTGTAAACAATCAACGTTGTAACGTTTTTTGAAAGCTGCTGTTGCGCGGTCAGCAGCGGCTTGAAGACTTTCTATCTTCTGTATTTTCTGATACAAATTTTGCATGATGCGGGATTTTACTCTATGCAAATTATGCATGCAATATTTTAAATGTAAATTTTAGTAAACCTACATTATAAGTGGCTTAAGCCTCTTTGGAGGCTGTCTGAATACTCTATTTTATGCATTCAAAACAAGTTCTTTCTAAAATCAAAACCCTCCCTACCCTCCCTTAAAGAGGCTGTCTGAAAACTCGATTTTATGCATTCAAAACAAGTTCTTTCTAAAATCAAAACCCTCCCTACCCTCCCTTAAAAAGGGAGGTTTTAGGAATCTACTGTACATCGGGATTTTTATAGATTTCTAGTTTTGGGATATCTTCTTTTGGGCAAGTTATAAAGTTGCTATTTTTCTGAGATATAAAAAAAGCATTAAGGGAATATTCAGTCTTGCCGATAAGTAGTGTGAACTGTATCTAAATCACATTCCAGGGGGTAAATCGTGATTCTACCTAATACTCCATTGTATCAGGCCAAGACAGATGCTGAATTCAGAATTCGTATGATTCAGCATATTAAAGAAAACTACGGCGAAGTCTTAGGAAAAGACATCAACCTGCTCGACCTGCCAAACGGTCTTGAAATCGTTCAGGCCAGAATTCAGCAGAGACTCTTTGACATGAGCAACGGTAAGATTGATCTTGCCAGCCAGTGCGAAGATTCTACAATTAATCTTGAAGAAGTAGCATAAAAACAAACTGCTAAGCATTCAAGCAAAAAGGCACCACCATACTGAGCTCAGGAAGCGGCATGGAGTGCCTTTTCGATTTTAGGGAATATCTGTTCTTGATGTCATATAAAAATCTAAGCTTTTGAAGACAAATAGCCGAAATTCAAAGAAGACGCTATGAAAAACTTTAGATTGATGACAATTTTTATCCTTGTATTTTCCGTCATGAGCCTGATTGGCTGCATGGGTTCCAACGATGCTGCTTCGGGTGGGGCCAGCGGTATCGTATTAGATACAAACGCTAAGGCTTTAAGTGGAGCTGTTGTATCAGTTGGCGGCCGTAGTGCTGTTACTGACTACTATGGTAAGTGGAATATTGAAGACTTAGAACCACAGATATATGAATTTGTAGCCAGCAAGGAAAATTATCAGAGTCAATCAAAGAGCTACGAAGTTCAGAGTGGTATGATTGTCGAAAATATCACATTCCAGCTTCCGTCAGCAGGCGAAATATATGACATAGTTGTCTCTGAAGTTACTTCAACAAAGGCTACCATCAGCTTTAAAACAAAATTTGAAGCTGATACCAAGATTGCTTATGGCAGTAATTCCCAGATGGATAAGGTATTGCCAAGCAGTTCAGCTAAGAAATATACTCACATTTTTGAGCTTACTGGTCTTGTTCCATCTACTACATATGTATTCCAGTGTCTAGGAACAGATAAGTTTAACAGAGCTCTTACTTCAGAAGTTAAAACCTTTACAACCTCTGTAGCAGCTAGAAGTGAACCTCCAACAGGCCTGACCATTTCAAAAAATTATGGAAATTCAGCTTTTTCTCTTGCTTGGAATGCAGATGCGAGTGCTGATTTTGCAGGCTTTAATGTTTATCGTTCTTCCAGCATTGATGGTGTATTTGAAAAAATAAACACAGGTATTGTTCAGCAGGCTTCATATGTTGATATGGGTATTAAGGTTGGTGAAAAATATTTTTATAGAGTAACCAGAATTGCAGGCAGTGGCGATGAAAGTTCACCTTCTGCCGTTGTATCAATGGTTATGCCTGGAACAATAAATACTAACGTTGTTTGGAATCCTCAGGGATCACCTTATGAACTCACTGGGGATTTAATCATTGCTCAGGGTGCAAGCCTTATTATTGCAAAAGGCACAGAAATCCGTGCTGCAGGTATCGATAAGTGGGATGCAGACGGAGTTGGAATAGACAAGGTTGGTATAACTGTTCTTGGTACTTTGCTTGTTCAGGGAACTGAAAGTCAGCCAGTCTGTATTACATCGGCAGAAGCAGTTCCAGAGAATGGTGACTGGGAAGGTATTACCTTCAAAGAATCTGCAGACCTGTCTGCATCATCTCTTGAAGGCTTAAAGATACAATTTGCAGAAAAGGGTGTTGTTGGTGAAAATGGTTTGCCAAAAATCAGTGGATGCTGGTTTAGCAACTGCTCTGATGCTGCTATATATGCAAATAAATCAGAAAATGATATTGAAATAGATAACAATAGCTTTGTTTCTTGTATTACTGGTATTGATATAAGTGATAGCAATGCTGTTATTAAAATTTCAGATAATACCTTCAGTGGTTGTTCATATGCCATTAGAGCTATGAATAATGAACTGAACCAGATTACTGGTAATAAAATCAAGGCTAATGTAATTACCGCTATTGAAGTTAATGCTAACAATTCTGCTTCTATGGTTTACCGCAATACAATAGGGTGGGGAACTGGCGGAATAGGTATCGTTTGCAACGGTTTTGATGAAATCCGCAGAAATACTATTCAGGCACCTCTTTGTATTCAGGTAAAAGATACTGCAAAGACATTTATCAGAAGCAATCTCATGTTGGCTGATAAAAACCGCAATAGCATGGGTCTGCTTTATGTAAGCAATAATACTTCATCTACTGATATCTCTATTCAGAATAATGGTGTTTGGAATCAGACTGTTCCAGCTATGAAGTATGGCAATTCCTCTGGAAATGCATTAGCTGTAAGTGGTGACCTGGCATTTAGTTCATCTTCAGGGCCGGCTTTAACTGGCGGTGACCCATTTATAGATGCTTTAACAGATTCTAATTTCAGCTACACTCCAAAATCAGGCAGCACTTTGAAAAAGGCTGGTTATGATTCTGGTGAAGACATAGGTGCAGAAGATGTTCCAAATTGACAGAAGGAAAATAGTGCCAGCTTTTTTGCTGGCAGTTTTGCTATTAACTGCTCTGCTTACAGGCTGTGGAAGCCGTCAGTCCAATACTGGCAGCTTTAGCAGCAGATTAATCGATGAAAAAGGCGACGCAGTAATTAATGCAAAATGTTTTTCTCTGTTTGCAGATGACCAGATTGTTTATTCCGGTCTGGACGGTTCTTTCAGACTGCCAGAACTCCCTGCTGGCCTTAATAATATTATTATTCAGCACAGCGATTTTGCGCTTGAACAGTATCAGTCTGAAGTAAAATCTGATCAGGAAACAAAAGTTGATTTTATCCGATTAGACCGCTTGAGCGCCAGTAACAGAATTTCTAAAGTTGTTATTGGCCAGGTTTCATCAACTACTGTTGAAATTAATTGGCAGACCTACAAGGATATCTGCTGTAACATCCATTATGGCAAAGATATGAGCTATGGTAGCTATGTTGCAGAAGAACGCCCAAATAAAATACATTATTACCTCTTAACCGGTCTAACCCCAGAAACTGTATATCATTTCAAGATTCAATATCTTGATGAATTTTCTAATAGTTATTCTTCCTTCGATTATACTTTTAGAACTGCCAGTGGCGAAGCGCCATATAAGCCATCTTCTATAAAGATAGCAGATATGACTGAGCTTGGTGTAGTGCCTTTGACCTGGACTGCTCCTGAAACAAAGCTTTCTGTTGCAGGCTATAATGTTTATCGCCAGAAAAAGGGCGGTGCCTGGGTTCGTTGCAACGGAACAGTTATTACTAAGGGTTGCAGTTACAGCGATGTGGAAGCAGAAACAGGTGTTTTCTGCCGTTATGCAGTTACTGCTGTAAACAATGTAGGTGCTGAATCTGATAAGATGGTCTCTGACTTAGTTTTCGTTCCTGGCGTAGTTAAGAACGATATTAACATAAGTAAACTGGATTCTCCTGTAAAGATAACAGCAGACCTTATTGTTCCCATGGGTGTCAATATGACTGTTGAAGCTGGAACAGAATTCCAGATCAGCGAAAATGATTCCTTCAAATCTGGCTTTGATACAGATAGAGTAGAAATACTGGTTCATGGCTCACTCACTGTTAATGGCACAGAAGCTGAACCGGTTATTTTCAGTCCTCTTGATGGTTCAGGTAAACGTGAACACTGGGCTGGAATTACAATTCTTTCTTCTCAGACAGGTATTTCAGCTATCAGGAATGCAGAAATTTTTGGCTGCAGTGGCTATACTATTAATGTTAAATCTGTAAATGTTGCTGTAAGTGGCATTACTGTTAAGCATTCCGTTGGCGGCTTACGCTTTGAAGGGGTAACTCAGGCTGTTGAACTTGAAAATTGTTATTTTGATGATATTTCATCAGTAGCAGTTTCAATCAATAAATGTTTCCATATGACTTTGAAGAATTCAAGAATAACAAATACCTCTGTTGGTCTTGAAAACTTCACAGATAGCATTTATGACCAGACATTCATCCGTAATACAGATATTTATGCATACAATACGGGTATAAGAGGAACCTTTGCAAATAGCATTATTACAAATACCCTCGTAGTCAGTCCAGAAGGTATCAATTACACTAATATCCTCAGGAATGATGGTGGCAATATAATAGACCATGTTACTGTTGATGCTGATAGAGCCTTGATTATTGCTACTGGTTCTCTCTACCTGACTAACAATATTTTCACTAATACCTCCAATGCCGGTGCAACTGGTATTGCATATATGAATGAAAGCCAGTATCCAACCTACTGCTATAACGATATTTATGGCTTTGCGAATGCTGTTTATGGCTGCGATGTTGGAACATTATCAGTGGCTCTGGATCCAGCTTTTGTCGGTGGAAGTCCATATGATTACAATCTTAGTGAATCTTCTCTCTGCCGTATAAACGATGAATTCGGACTTGAACTTGGTAGATATGGGGTAACAAGGAAATGAGAAACGAAAATACTAAGCTTTGGATAAGAAACATACTCATATTCGTTGTTTCCTTATTTATTATTTTCACTGTTGGCTGTGTAAGAGACGAGGATCATGTTCTTGATACTCAGCGTGGCAGCGTATCTGGCATTGTTATTGATTCTAATAAACTAGCTGTCTCCGGAGCAATAATTACATCAAATCGTTCTCTTTACAAAGCTGAAACAGATGAAATGGGCCGTTTCATGTTTACTTCATTAGATGAAGGACATCATAATTTAACAGTCGAACGTGACGGATTTTATCTTGGCTCTGCAACAATAGAATTAGGGTATGGTCAGGTTATTAATGACGTTACAATCGTTGTTGATAGCATGGAAAAGATGATAAAGGCTAATGTTGCAGTAAAGGAAAAAACAAGTGTTGTTCTTGATATTAATTGTCATGAAGAAATGAGTGTTTCGGTTACATATCGCGAATTAAGCAATATGCCAAGCACTACAACACCAGATGCAAAAGCTACTCAGCATAGAATTACACTTAATAATCTTTATCCTGATTCAACCTATTATTTTTCTGTAACAGGAACTACATCTGACGGCCGCACCTTTACTACAGAACAGTCAAGCTTTAAGACTGTAAGCATGTATGATATCGAAGGGGCGCCAGATACTCCTATTGATTTCAATATTACTCAGACGATATATGGTCCTCAGCTCTCTTGGCAATATGCCGGTGCGGATCCAATCAGGGGATTTAGAATTTATCGCAGTGAAAACGGTGGAAAGCTCGCTCTTTTAAGAGATGAAAACGACATGTTCAGCAGCCAGTTGTCTGTTGTTGACGATCTGGTTTCTCCAGGCCGCTATTATACCTATAATCTTTATGCAGTAGATTATGAAGGTAATCTCTCTGAATTGCCTGCTGTAAGAAGCTTTGTTCCTACAGGAACAATCCATGAAGATATTGTCTGGAAAAAGGAATGGAGCCCGATTAGTTTGGGTGGTGATATTACGATTCCTTCAAGATATACTTTGACTATTGAACCTGGCACTAGCATCAGATTCTTTACTGATGGCAATAAGGATAACACTTTTAAAAACAGTCTCTGTGAATTCGTAGTTGAAGGAGTTATTATTGCCCGTGGCACCGAAGCAGAACCAATTCAATTCCTTTCACAGTCCTCAACACCTCAGAACAATGACTGGGATGGCATAAGATTCATGGCTGGAATAGGTGAAAACGAAAGCTTGTTCAGTAATGTTGTTATATCAGGTGCAAATACAGGGCTTAAGCTTTATAGCAGTAACCTGAAAATTGATAATGTAAAAGCCAGATATTGTAAAACCGGTTTTGCATTGATTACAGCTAGTGGAACAGCTATTTCTGGAATTTATACAGAAGATTGTGAAACAGGTATAAATGTAGAAAATACATATTATTGTAATATTTCAGATGTAAAGGCTGAAGGCTGTGATGTAGGCATTATTCTTAATAACAACACAGGTCTGACACTTAATTATTTTGATGTTAGAAATTGCAAAAAGGCTGGAGTTCAGGCTTTTGACAAGGCTGATACAAGAATAAGAAACGGTGTTATCAATTCTCTTGCCAAGGGTCTTGAAATAAGCGGTGATAATTGTGATGCACAGTTTCTGACTATTGATGCCCTTAACGGAATTCAGCTTGAAGGAGCTATGGACGCAAAAGTCCAGAATAACATTATTGTGAATATGGCTAGTAGCGGAAGCGGTAATGGTATTGAAGACATGTATTCTTCCGGTATTGCTTTCCCATATAATAATATTTTTGGTTTTAAGACAGCTACAGTCAATTGCACTCAGAGCGGTGCACCGATACATAATGTCGATCCAATGTTCGAAGGAAAAATTGGGAATGTATATGATTATCATCTGCAGAGCGGGTCACCACTTCTTGATGTAGCTTCAAATAAAGGCCAGATTGGCGCTTATGGTGCTGAATAATACTAATAAAAGCACCTGTTTATGCCGATGAATTAAGTAATAGAACACTTTATTTGTCGACGGAGGTAGAAATAATGCGTAAATTGGCTCTTAGTCTGGGAATGGCATTCCTGTGCCTGTGCTGTAGCAATGCTTATGCTGATATTTCCAGCACAGACAGCATGAATTTGAGGATTAAATCTCTTCAGGAAAGACTTAAACAGTTTCAGCACAGAACTTATTCTGATGAAGAAGAAAAGCTTATCTGTGAAGAAGAAGCAGTTGATTTAATCTTGGACAGAGCAGATGAAAGCATTTTACCAGTTGCAGAAATTCCTATGAGCGATGAAATGGCTGAAAAGATTGTTGAAAATCTTGAAAACCGTTCTGATGTAGCAATGACTGTTTTATTCCATGAAAGCGATGACGATGGATTCTACGGTGCTAGCAAGGATTTTGCAATGATTGAACCACCTAAGGTAATCATCGAAGACAGCCCGGAAGACAAGCAGTTGTTCTACGCTAATCTGAGACAGCGTGTTCTTCAGGCAACAAGAAGTAGTAAGCTGGAATCTGAAGAAATCAATCAGCAGTTAGCAAGCTTGCAGTAAGCAAATACAACGTAAATAAAAAGCCCTGGCAATTAGCCAGGGCTTTTTATTTACGTTGTATTATCTTCGATTGGCTTGAGTTTCGTCTATCAGATTGGTGAGAGACTGAGGAACATAGCTTCTTGATGGACCTGGAGGAGGTAATGTCAGAGCATTGTTGCTTATTTTCATAATCTTACCTGCTTTTTCAGGGTCCATATTGGCAAGTGTTTTTGCTGAATGACTTGGCTGAAGTCCGCCCATGATGTCATAAATCAACTGGTCATCAGGAACTTCGTCAAATACTCTGGCAAGAGCTTTGGGTTCCATTTGAGCAGCAATTGCACAAACCTGATCAAGTCTATTTTCTTTTTCCATAAATCTGATAAGGCTTGATTCTATATTCATGGCTTCAGAAGCCAGACGGTTAGATAAATCATCAATAGCGGCCTTACGTTTTTCAAGGTCAGCCAGACTGTCTTCAAGCTTTTTTTGTTGCAGTGCAAGCTCTTCCTGTTTCTTACGGATAGCTTCCTGGTCTAATTTATTTTGTTCTTTCTGTGTTCTGATTAAGGCTCTGTAGGATTCTTCCAAAGCCTTTGCACGGTCTTCAAGACTCTTGTTCCCGTCGCTCATTAGCTGATTATAACGGTCTTTTTCTATATGCATCATCTGCTGATATCGTTCTTCTTCAGGGAGCTGATGAAGCTTTACGAATTCATAATAGGCTTCCAGAGGCCAGCCTTTTCTAAGAGATTCAGGAATGCTGTTTCTGAAGGTATAAATATTAAGAAAATCAAGAGAAAAGAGCAATAATACTAATGCAATACCTACAGCGATAAGTAAAAAAATATAGAAGATGGTACTGAAGAACTTGAATAGTGGGGAAGGTTCTCTATAGCTTTCCTGCTGTTCTTCCCGTGTTTCGGGAGTATTCAGTTCTTCTTCGTTATATTGCTGAGTTTCTTCTGCTTGTTTATTGTTAGCCGGTTTGTTGTCGGGTCTATTATCAGGCATTTTGGATTTCCTCTATTTATTTGCCTAAGCCAGATAAAATCTGGTTAACAAAGTTCTGGGTTTCTAAGTATGGTGGAACGCCACCAAATCGCTTAACTGTTAATGGATCAGTATTATAGGAGGCAAGAGCTAACGGCAGGTTTCCGTTGTTGTTCTGTAGCAACTGTGAAAGATGCTGAGTTCCTGCGGAAATGTTCTGGGCCGGATCAAATGGATTGGTTATACCATATGTGCTTAAAAGAGATGGATTGAGCTGCATAAGGCCAACGTTACCATTAGAGCCAACAGCTTGGGGATTATTCCCTGAGGCTACTGTTATAAGTTGCTTTACGAGGTCTGGGTCAACGTTGTATTCCTTTGAATACTTTTCGATGAGACCTTGAACTTCTTCATTAAGATTCTTGGCGAATTGGACATCATTAGCGTTCTCTACAGTGGTGGCCGGTGAACAGGATGAAAGATTCTGACCTTTCTGGGCTTTTTCAAGCTGAGCTTGAAAATCAACATTGTTGGCTTTTCTATTATGCTTTGGGGCATAGATGCTGAGGCTCTTGTTAAGAGCGTCCATCTTTTCGAGAAGTCTGTTCATATTTTCAAGCATTGTCTGGCTCCATTAATGTATTTCTTTTTCTTCCACCAAATTCGTCTAATCTGGCCTGTTCCTTTTTCTGCATCTGCTTAATGTATTTGGCTCTGTCAACTTCCTCCATCTTTTCGAAGGTTTTTCGTTTTCGTTGCTTTTCAACGTATTCGGCCATTATCTTTGCACGTTGCTTCTGCTGAAGCTGCATTTCATTGGTGTAAAAATCTTCTGATTTTTTCAATGACTGTATGTAAGGCGGATACATCTGAACCTTCATCAGGTCTCCGGAAAACATTGCCTGCTGCTGCTCAGCAAGCGCCTGAGTCTGCTGATCCTTAAAGCTTTGAATTTTAGTTGCAAGCTCAGCTATTTGAGCGTCTTTTTTGGCAAGACGATTTTTCACTTCATTTTCTTCATGAAGTGCTATCTGCAATAGCTGACGCAATTTGAATTCAAATGCCATTTCAGATTATCACTTTCCGCCTGCTATTTTTGCTATTTCAGCAACAGAGGCTTCGAATGGACAAGCTTCGTTAATTCCTTGTTTTATAAAAGCTTCGATAAGAGGCTGTTTTTTGATTGCTTCGTCAATACGTGGGTCAGAACCAGCTTTATAAGCACCAAGTGTAATGGCGTCAACATTTTTCATATAGGTTGAATATATGTTGCGCAGCTTACCAGCATTGGCGAGATGATTCTTATCTGCTATTTCGTTCATAAGACGTGAAATACTGCTCAGAATATCAATTGCAGGATAAATGTTCTGATGAGCAAGGTCACGGCTGAGAATAAGGTGACCGTCAAGAATACCTCTTACGGCGTCGGCAACTGGTTCGTCCATGTCACCGCCTTCTACAAGAACTGTATAAATGCCTGTGATAGCACCTTTGAGAGATGTCCCTGCTCGTTCTAGCAGCTTTGGAAGCATAGCAAAAACAGATGGGGTGTAACCACGTGTGGCAGGTGGTTCACCGGTTGCAAGACCAACTTCGCGCTGTGCCAATGCAAAACGAGTTACTGAATCCATCATCAGCATTACGTTTTTGCCCTGATCTCTGAAATATTCTGCGATAGCTGTAGCTGTAAAAGCAGCTTTAATTCTAACGAGTGCAGGCTGGTCAGATGTTGCAACAACGATAACGGAACGCTTCATGCCTTCCGGCCCAAGGTCTTTTTCCAAAAATTCTCTGACTTCACGACCACGTTCACCTATGAGTGCTAGAACGTTTACATCAGCCTTAGATGTTCGGCTTATCATGCCTAGTAAAGTACTTTTACCAACACCAGAGCCTGCAAAAATACCAAGTCTCTGGCCGTTACCTATGGTAAGAAGTCCGTCAAGAACCTTAACACCTGTTGGCATTGGTTCAAGAATTCTTTTTCTTGTAAATGGGTTAGGTGGTTCACGGTTAAGTGGAACTCTATGGATGCTGGCTGAAAATTCGCCCTTTTCGTCAATTGGATTACCTAAACCGTCCAATAATCTGCCAAGCAGTTCATCACCGGCCGGAGCGGTTAAAGGCTGGCCTGTAGGAACTACTTCTGCTCCTTTTCTGATTCCTTCTGTATGAATCAAAGGCATTAAAAGAACACTATCTTTTCTGAAGCCTACGATTTCACAGGGAAGAGGACCATTAGGAGTTATGATATTGCAGACGTCACCTACTGGATTCTGTGGGCCTGTTGCTTCAATAAGGAGACCTACAACCTGGGTGACGCGGCCGTTAACCCTGATTGTATTTGTATTTTCAATAACGTTTGTATAGTCAGAAAAAGCAAAACCCATGATTATGAACCAGTCATTGAACTTTCAAATTTGTTTAAAAGAGCTCTTTCTAAGGCTCTTGCCTGAGTTTCAAGAGTTGCGTCAATAGTGCCTACACCAGTTTCAATTTTTACACCACCTGCGCTAAGGCTTGGGTCTTCTACTATGCGAAGTTCTGAAATATTACCAAGTCTTGAAAGAAGTCTTTCCTTGTGAGCTTCGCACATTGCTTTATCGCGAAGGTTTATGCGCATGACAACCTTATCAACGTCAATAATATTGTTAAGGGCTTCATCAATGTTTTTCAGGATGATTTCCTGGTTAACTGTTGGTTCAACCTTAAGAACAGTCTTGGCAAAGCTTATTACAAGTCTGAGCATTTCTTCTTCTGAGGCTTTTAATAGACCCATACGGCTGGATTGAAGCTCATTGACTATCATTTCTGATTCGTTCATCATATTCTTCCAGTCGATTTCTATTTCCTTCAGGCCTTCAGCTTCGCCTTGGGCAAGACCTTTTTCTTCGCCTGAATCGAAGCCTTCTTTATAAGCGCTTTCTCTAACTGAATCAACTTCAATCTTAGCTTGTTTTTTGATTGTTTCAGCTTCATTCCTGGCAGCGGCTTTTACTGATTCAGCTGCTTCCTTAGCCATTTTCAAGGTTTGCTGACATTCGGCTTCAATCTGCTGGCGCTTTTCAATATTAGCTTTGGAAAGTTCCTGTTCTTTCTGTAATAATTCACTTTCCTGCTGCTGTAGACGTGCTTCCCATTCTCTAAGCTCTTCTTCAAGGGCTTCTAATTCAAGCTCTTTGATTTTAAGCTTTTCAAGAACTGCGGCATGTCTTGATTTTCTTGCAGCCTGGGAAAGAAAAGAATCATCATCTTTCCTGGGTGGTGTTTTTTCTTCAGGTGCAGCTGAAGCGTCTGATTCTGCTTGATTTGAATCTGGAGCCTGATTAGCGGGTTTCTTTGTTGAAATCTTTTGTCCACCGGCTAATTCTTCGCCAGAAAGTAATTGAAAAGCTTCTGAAGCAAAAGCATCTTCATTTGGGTCGATATCCGGTTCCTTAGGTTTTTCAACCTTTTGACCATTGTCAACGGAAAATGGATTTTCGACTGCTTTTACTTGGCTGGCTTTTAATATTCTAAACATGTCTTGGCTTTACCTTTAATAAATCATGGTTTCGTCAGGTTTTTCAATATAGAGACGATTTTCACTGATAAGCTGTCTTACTTCTTTAAGTATTCTTTCTCTTGCATTGTTAATGTCTGTCTTAGTGGCTTTTTTGCGAAGAGCAATTTCTTCCTTGAGGTCACTGAACATATTTTTGGACATTGACTGGGCTATATTGGTTACAACAGCATCTGGGGCACCATGAAAAGCCATGGCAAGGTCCTGGATTGTAACATACTTAAGAAGCATGGCTACGCCTGAGCTATTGGCATAAGCCAAATCTTCAAAAAGAACTATCTTGTTTTTCAATTCCTGAAGAATATCTAAGCGGTTTTCTTTTTTCAGAATTGGGGTAAGGCCTGTAACCAGACGGGTCTGAGTTTCTGTATCACAAAATTGTAGAATATCTGCAAGGATATTCGTTTTTCTAGTTCGGTTAACCAATCATTTCCTCCTCGCCTGGTCTTGCTACAATAATTTCGCCCTTGGCTTCCAGCTTCTTGACCAACTGGACGATACGCTGCTGAGCCTGGTCTACGTCGCGCATACGAACTGCGCCCATGTAGGCCATATCTTCCTTGAGCATTTCTGCTGCACGCTTGGACATATTCTTGTAGAATTTTTCCTTGACTTCGTCTGTAACGCCCTTGAGTGCGATAGAAAGGTCTTTCTGGTCGATTTCCTTGAAGAGGCGCTGCAAACCGCGGTCGTCGATGAGAACAACGTCTTCGAATACGAACATCTTCTTCTTGATTTCTTCGGCAAGAACAGGTTCCTGAACTTCCATTGTTTCGATGATGTTCTTTTCGGTAGAACGGTCTACTGCATTCAATACTCTGATGACAGTATCGATACCACCAACAGATGTGAGGTCCTGACCAACGATAGAAGAAAGCTTTTCTTCCAGGAAGTTTTCGACTTCACGTGTGATTTCAGGACTTGTTTTATCCATAAGAGCTAGACGCTTAGCTATTTCCAACTGAGTATCGTGGTCCATGGACTGCAATACAACAGCTGCTTTTTCTGGCTGCAAATAAGCCATAATCATAGCAATAAGCTGTGGTTGTTCATTCTGAATAAGGGTTGCCAATTGGCTTGGGTCGGCAGTTCTTGCTGCTTCAAATGGTTGGAGCTGTAATGAAGTACCCATTTTAGCAAGAATTTCCAAAGCTTTACCGGGACCAACGGTTTTTTCAAGCAAGCGCTTAGCGGTTTCGAGACCACCTTCAGCATAAAACTTCCTGGCCATGAACAATGATTCAAACTCAAGCAGAACAGAAAGCTTTTCTTCTGTAGAAACCTTTCTTTGTTTTGCAATTTCAATAGTAATTGTTTCTATTTCCTGATCTGTAAGGGCCTGCATGATAGGACCACTTGTTTCAGGACCTAAGAAAACAAGTAAGATAGCCGCCTTGGCTTTGCCAGGAATAGTTAGTGGTGGATAATCTTCCGGCTTGATTATCGCTTGTTCTGCCAACTGAGTTTCGTTCATTTATATGCGCTCCAATTATTTGCTGTTAATCATGGTCTTGATAACCTGAATTGCATTTTCAGGCTGTTCGGTAATAAGGTCTCTGATACGCTTTTCAAGAGCATCACGAGCATTAGCAGCTGCTTCAAGACTATTGAGTTCATCCTGTCTGTCAGCATTGCGCTTAGCAATAATGTCTTCAAGTCTCTTGATTTCGTCTTCGAGTTTACCATCTGCCTTCTTCTGGAATGCTTCACGATAAGCATATTTTTCTTCCGGGCACATTTCTTCGAAATCGGCTGGAAGACCATCATGTTCAGCAGCATATTTGCATGCTTCCAACTTGAGGTCCTGAACCTTGCGTTTCTTTTCCATTTCGTCCTTGATTTCCGGGAACCAGTTTCTAGTATCGCTGAAACGACGTTCATATTCCTTCCACTGGCGTTCATTCTGTTCAAGGAGAGCTTTTTCTCTTTCTTTACGGATTCTTTCAGCTTCAGCTGCAGCGGCTTCAAGACGCTTCTGTTCTTGAACCATAGCTCGCATTCTGGATATTCTGGCTACCATAAAGATGATACCGAGAAGTATTGGGAAGCCACAAAGCAGTCCCATAATAATCATAAACATTTGTTTTTCCCGCTCCTTCTCATTTTCCATTTCAAGTCTTGCGCGTTCAAGATCTTCATTTCTGAATTTATATACTAAGAGGGTCATTTTATCGCCACGTAGTTTGTTATAACCAATGGCGGTCTGAGCAATAGCAAGAATCTGGTCTTCAATAGATTTATATTCTGCAGGGTCGCCATCAATAATGACCGAGGCAGTCATACGCTTGATTGTGCCCTGCTCTTTAACGAATTTTTCCTTTGATTTGGTGACTTCATAGTTCTTAATTACACCGTCACGCTTGTATTTGTTTAATACACCATTTTCTGTTCCAGGGTATGCCGGTGATCCTGGAGGAAGGTTGGAGTTTACGCCTGGTTCGCCGTCTTCAATCAAATCGCGGCCTTCGTATTGTTCGCTTTCTGTTTTTTCAGAAATTGTAATACCGTGGTCCAGACCTTCTGGAGGAACTACTACGTCACTGACTGCTTCCTTCTGGTCAAAGTCCATTTCAAGACTTACGCTTACAATAGCCTTACCATCACCGAGAATCTGTTCAAGCATGCTCTGGAGCTTGCCCTTGAGATGCTTTTCATTGTCTCTGGTAAGTCTCATCTGGATGGTTTTGGCTTTATCCAGGCTCATTAATTCTTCATCTTCGATGATTCTGGTTAAGTCTCTGGCTGTTGTGTCTGAAATCTTAACATTGCCTGGTTCAAGTCCTTCAACTGCAGAGCAGATTAAATCTCTGATAGCTCTGATCTGGTTCTGGTCTACAACCATGCCTGGTTTAAGCTTAATAACTACGCTTGCAGAGGATTCCTTCTGGTCTTCTGCAAATACCTGCTTTTTAGGCTTAACAATGGTGACCCTTGCATCTTCGATAGGGTCCATTCTCTTTAAGGTTTTTTCTAATTCAACCTGGAGACCTCTTACAAAATTGAGGTCGAATTCCTGCTGGGTAGTGCCTTGAAATAGGGAGCGGTTATCAACAAGTTCCTTCCAACCGGCATCGGCTTCAGGAAGTAGTTTTTCTTCGGCAAGCTTGAGCAATACATTACTTTTATCTGTAAGTGGAACAAGTATTTCATTGGCGGTTGAACCAATTTTGTGGTCTAAGCCTAATTCGGTAAGCTTAGCGTCTATTTTACTGGCGTCTTCCAGTTTCAATTGTTCCTTGAAAAGAGGAACATACTCTTTTTCTGTGCCCCACATCGTGGCTGTGATAATGCCGATGACAACGAGACCAACAACGCTCCCTAAAATAATGAGCTGTTTTTTGGTCAGCTTTGAAATCGGTTCCCACAGTTGCCTGAGGTAATCGTTCATTTTGCTTGCACTCCCTAATTTACTCCTGTGGATTTGTTCTATGTATAATTTTTTTACAGGAGCTGTTTGTTATATTATCTATTTATTTATAGTACACCTAGCTAAATATGTAAAGAGCCTAATTAAAAATTCATGCGCATTACTTCCTTATAGGCTTCCAAAACCTTTCCGCGAACTTCAATAGTGAGGTTCATGGCGGTCTTAGCCTTTTCGGCAGCAATCATAACGTCATGCAAGTTTTCAACTCTGCCCAATACTGCGTCTTGTGTGAGTTTTTCTGATTCTTTGCCCAAAGTGTCTACTTCACCAATAGCGGTTTGTAAAGTATCAAGAAAAGAGCCCCATTGCTCTTTTGCGTTGGTGGAAGGTCGTCTGGGCTTATCACTCAAAACGCCATGCAACGGATGGTTTTCGTTAATTCTCATTTTGTTTACCCTAACTTATTTTATCTATAATCTATAATATCTGCTAATTACTTGGAACTGATGTTGAGAGCTGCATTGGTTATGTCCTTAGAAGAACTGATGCAGGTAACATTGGCTTCGTATGCACGAGTGGCTGTAATCATATCAACCATTTCGTGAACGATATCAATGTTTGGTCTTCTTACATAGCCATCTGGGTCAGCATCTGGATGACTTGGATCGTATTCGAGCTTGAATGGAGTCATATCATCCATAATGGCATTAACTCTAACGCCGCGGCCTGGTTCCTGAGGATTGATTCTATCCTGGTATGCGCGCTGGCCGTAATGATGACGGGCTTCAAAAATGGCCATCTTTCTTCTGAAAGGACCACCGTCTGCTGTTCTGGTAGTGTTTACGTTAGCGATGTTGTTTGAAATAACATCCATGCGTAGACGTTCTGCTGTAAGACCACTAGCTGAAATATCAATACTTCTGAACATACTCATCAGGACTTAGCACCTCTACTTATAACATCGTTTAGCTGTGAAAACATCTGAGCCAATCTATTAGCGTGAATCTGATAGGTCATTGTGTTCTTGGCCAAATCTGACATTTCTACATCGATATCTACATTGTTCTTGTCGTTTCTCATAATATGGATACGATCTTTGATTGTTGTAGGACCAATGTTCATGTAATCGATTTCGCCTATGGGAATATGGCGGTCGTCTTCTCTGCGGCCGGTAATGTCTACGTGGCCATCGAAAACCTTTGCCATTTCATCTTCAAATGTAACAATCTGTCGCTTGAATAAGGGAGTGTTTACGTTAGCGATATTGTTGGATATAACGGCGTTGCGTTTTGCAGCAACATCAAGACCCTTGCCGAGAAGGTTAAAAGTCGCAGTCCCAGTCAGTCTTTCAAACATAATCTTTACTCCCTGTTTTCTATTCTTCTATAAATATCGACAACTATCTAACAAACATTTAGTAAATATTTTGTTTTTGTAGTTATCTCTGGAAAATAATCTCAAAAAGGTCTTCTTAAGCTCTCGGGTGACAGGATCTATAGGTCTGTAGAAGCTTTTCCTTGCTTATACGGGTATAAATCTGTGTGGTTGAGAGACTTGCGTGTCCAAGCATTTCCTGGACTGCTCTGATATCGGCGCCATTGTTTAATAGGTGAGTGGCGAAGCTGTGTCTGAACTGATGAGGTGTTATATTCATCATCATTGCCAGCTGTCTCGCATACTTATCTATTAATCTGGCGATGCTTCTGGTTGTCAGAGGTGTGCCAAGGTGGTTCAGGAATATGTGCTTTTCTTCGCGCCATTCCGGCTTTGTGGAAAATCTATTGTTTATATAAAGAGAAATAGCCTGGCAGGAAAGAGGAGTCAGTGGAACGACTCTGTCTTTGCCGCCTTTGCCTTCTCTTACTATTACAGTCTGAGCTTCAAGGTTGATGTTTTCAGAGGTTAAATTGGAAACTTCTGAAACACGGAGTCCGCTTCCGTAAAGCAATTCTAAGATGGCTTTGTCTCGCATTCCCAAAAGGGTAGTGGAGTCTGGTGAATTTAGAAGCATATTCACGTCTTCCTGACTGAGAGCTTTGGGTAATGGACGCTGTACCTTCGGAGAATCCATCATGTCGACTGGATTCTTATTTGCCAGACCGTGACGCATGGCATACTTGAATAGGCCGCGTAAAGCAGATTGTCCTCTTCGCATGCTGGCAGCACATAAGCCGCCTTTTCTGCGACCAGCCCAGAAACCACGTATTTGGGTTGGTGTGAGAGCTTCCGCTTTGCTTATTTCGTTAATATTGTTGGCGGTCAACCACTGTTCGAAAAAATTGAGGTCATTCTGATAGCCTCTGATAGTTTGAGGTGACAGGTTCCGTTCTTTCCCTAAAGAACTTAAATACTGCTCTATAAGCTCTTTTATAAACAAAATTGATTCCCTCTTTTCAAATAATGGTGTACGTTCTTATAAAAATACCACAATGTCCGACCCCGTACAAGCCCCCCAAAAAAATAGTTTTTATGGATTTTGTCACCTTAAAATAATGTGACAAAAGAGTAGGGTTTTGTTAAAATGTTGTAATTATATCTGAAAGCGGAGTTGGTTATGAAAAATAACAAAAAGCCAGAAGACGCAAAAATCGTTGGCGTCATGTCCTTATGGGCTAAATATGCTTGGCTTGTGGTTGTAGTATTTGTATTAATCACAATTTCAGCATGTTTTTATACTGTTGATACAGAAGAAAGCGCAGTAGTTCTGCGCCTTGGGAAATTCAATTCTCTGGAAACCTCAGGTCTTCATATGAAGTTGCCTTTTGGTATAGATGAAGTTTTTCTTGTAAAAACTGAACGTATTTTAAAGGAAGAATTCGGTTTCAGAACTGCCAATTCAAGTGGTAGAACAACATATTCGAGTCAAAAGTTCGACGATGAATCTCTGGTTCTCACTGGTGATTTAAATGTCAGTGACCTTGAATGGATTGTTCAATACCAGGTTTGCGATGCTTATAAATATTTGTTCAATATTAAAGACCCGGTTTCTACTATAAGAGACGTTGCTGAAGCATCTACAAGAAAAATAATCGGCAATGCTAACGTCAGTGATGTTCTTACCACTGAACGTGCTGTTCTTGCAGATATGATCCACAAAGAAATTCAAAGCATCCTTGATAGCTATGATATAGGTGTTCATATTGTAACTGTAAAATTCCAGGATGTTAATCCACCTGCAAGTGTAAAGACTGCTTTTAATGCAGTAAATGAAGCAGAACAGCAAAAGGAAAGTCTTATTCAGAAAGCCAGAGAACAATATAATAATCAGGTACCAAAGGCAAAGGGTGAAGCCAAAAAGACTATTCAGGAGGCTGAAGGTTATGCTTTGGAACGTGTTAATAAAGCAGAAGGCGAAGCAAAGAGATTCCTTTCTGTCTACGAAGAATACAAAAAGTATCAGAATGTAACCAGAACCAGATTGTATCTGGAAACCATCGAAAAGGTATTCCCATATATCAAGGAAGTTACTGTAGTTGATGAAGCTAACGGCGTAACCAGCCTTCTGCCATTGAATGCGTTCAGCGCTGCTAATGGAGGTGATAAGAAATGAAATACTTTGTTTCTGTTATAGCCATTTTATTACTTTGTGTTATTGGTGGAAGCTTCTTTGTTGTCAATGAAGGACAGCAGGCAATTGTAACCCGTTTTGGTAAGCCGGTTGGTGATATATGCATGCCTGGCTTGCATTTCAAGGTTCCTTTTATTGAAGATGCTTTTTATTTTGAAAGTCGTATTCTTAAGTGGGATGGTGATCCGAACCAGATTACCACTAAGGAAAAGAAATATATATGGGTTGATGCAACTGCCAGATGGAAAATCAAGGATCCACTGAAATTCTTCAGGACTGTTGCTAATGTTTCAGGTGCACACAGCAGACTTGACGATATTATCGACTCTGTAGTCCGCGATTCTGTTTCTTCAAATTACCTTGTTGACTTAGTCAGAGGCGAAAATTACAAACCGGATACTTCTTCTGATGAAGATACCGAAACGCTTGACGGCCCAAGAAAAAGCCGCAAGGAAATCATTGCCGAAATGCTTGAAAAGGCTAAGGTAAGCGTTCCTGACTATGGTATTGAAATTATTGATATCCAGATTAAGAGAATAAATTACATTGATAAGGTTCGTGAAAAGGTTTACGAACGCATGATTTCTGAACGTAATAAGGTTGCTGCCCAGTATCGTTCTGAAGGTGAAGGTACTATGGCAGAAATTCTCGGTGAAATGGAAAAGGAACTGAAGAAAATCACTTCAGAAGCCTTCAAAAAATCTGCAGAAATTAAGGGTAAGGCTGATGCTGATGCAGCCCGCATCTACGCAGAAGCATATAACAAAGACCCCGAATTTTATGAATTCTATAGATCATTGGAAGCATTGGAAAAAACAGTTAAAAACAACTTTAAGCTGGTTATTTCCACTGAATCTGATCTCTATAAGTTCTTAAAATCTGCAAATAAGCACTAAGAAATAAAACAAGGAATTAGCAATGGCGCCAAAAACGAGAAACTTGAAGTTCCCTCTGAAAGTATCAATACCAATGGTACTTAATTATATAAAAATAAAGCTGAAAGAGCAGATAAAGGCTGTCGCTTTTATTATTATATACTTGATTGCTTTCAAGATTATAGTATTACAATCAGCCCCAGAATCTGCTATTCAGATGGCGATAGGTGTTGGTCTCGTTGTTTTGGGTCTTGCTTCTTTCCTTGAAGGACTTTTCCTTGGTTTGATGCCACTTGGCGACAGAGTCGGTGTTCAATTGCCACAAAAAACAAATTTCTGGGTAATAATGATATTTGGGCTTTTGCTGGGTTTTGGTGCTACCCTTGCAGAACCGTCCATATCTACCTTGAGAATGGCAGGCGAAGGTGTGACTCCTTGGGCTACACCGCTGTTATACAGATTTTTGGAAGTAGACAATAACCTTCTTGTTTGGGCTGTCGGTGGCGGCGTTGGCTTAGCTGTTGCTGCCGGTATGGCTCGTTTTTATTTCGGAATGGCCCTCAAGCCTTTTCTATATTTTCTAGTTCCTATATTGCTGGTAATGTCCGGTGTTTTTGCATTTGATGAAAACCTGAAATATATCATTAATCTTGCTTGGGATACAGGTGGTGTTACAACAGGTCCGGTTACGGTTCCTCTTGTATTAGCCATGGGTATTGGTATTAGCAAGGCTAGTGGTAAAAATAACAGCGCTGCTGCTTCAGGACTTGGTGTTGTTACACTTGCATCTCTATTCCCTGTTTTAGGTGTGTTTGTAATGGGTATGTATCTGAATACAACGACACCAAAGCCAATGTCAGAAATAGAATTCTTCTCTCAGGCATATAGGGCAAAAGCCTTGGAAACTATGAAGACAGAAGAAGCTATGCAGTCATTGGCTTTTCAGAGAGGCACATCTGCAGGCAGAATTTCTTACTATAATGACCAGGAAAAATATCATGCAGCTGTTTTGTCACTGATAAATGAAAAAGAAAACAATCCAAAACTATTAGGAACAGTTTCTCTTACTGATTGGTTGCGCACAAAAGCCAATGAAGAAGAAAAGCAGTTGATTTCTCAAAAAATTGCAGAAGAGTATGAAACTGATGAACAAATCAATAAAGTAACAGCAGAATATGATAGGGAATATGATAACAATAAGTATGATATAAAGAAAATATTCAAGGAAGAAGCTTATAATGCTATATTTGCTGTCGTTCCTCTGGTTTTATTACTGCTGCTTGTTCTTGTATTCCTGCTTAGGGATAAACTGAAAAAGGCTGATGAGGTAATTCTTGGCATAGTATTAGCGTTGTTTGGTATGGCAATACTTACAACAGGTATTCAGTTAGGCCTGTCTTCCTTAGGAAATCAG
The DNA here is from genome assembly GCA_045599645.1 of Candidatus Avigastranaerophilus sp. GTDB lineage: Bacteria > Muiribacteriota > Ozemobacteria > Ozemobacterales > Ozemobacteraceae > RUG334. The sequence continues at coordinate 31,759 of JAZRWI010000080.1, read as the reverse complement.
ATTGGTAAAAATCTTCCAACCATGTATAAGAGTGAAACCCAGGAAGAAGGACGCGTTCTTATTAAGAATTTTGATAAGAATTCTATGATATCTGCTTACAATGGCCAAGGTAAGCTGACTAAGTATTTTTATTTCTCTGATAAGTCAAATAATCTGAAAACAGTGGCTTTCGATAAAACAAAGTATAACGAAGAAACTGGAACCTATGAATACATTCAGCAGAAAGATGTTTTATGGACAACAAAGGTTGCTAGATTTTTTACAAAAACTAAGGTTTCAAGATTAGGCATATTCCTGATTTGTCTTTTTGCTTTCGGCATGGGCTATGGTTCAACGGTTGCAGAACCTGCTCTTAATGCTTTGGGTATTACCGTTGAAGAAATGACTGTTGGTACTGTTAAACGCAAAAAGGTCGTAGGAACTGTTTCTATAGGTGTTGGAATAGGACTTCTGGTAGGAGTGTTAAAGCTTATTTATGACATTCCTGCCTGTTGGTTACTGATACCTGGATATATAGCCTTGCTTGTTCTAACACATTTCTGTGATGAGGAATTTACTGGACTTGCATGGGATTCAGGCGGAGTTACAACCGGTCCTATCACTGTTCCTCTCGTTCTTGCCATGGGTCTTGGTATTGGCGGTGGTCTCAATGTTGTTGACGGCTTTGGTATTGTTTCAATGGCATCTTTGTTCCCGATTATAACAATGCTTGCTTTTGGTATTAGAATCAGAAAACGCCAGAATAGGCATCTGGGTGATAATGGGGAGGTTAAGAAATGAATAAAACAGAATATGGTAAGAAATCACGTATTACCCTGATGATTCATCATGCCCTTCAGAAACAGGCTTTGGAAGTTATAAAGTCTATTGGCTGCCAATCGGTATTTGCTGAAAGTGCAAGAACTGTTCGTATTCACGAAAAACCTACAATTTGGACTATTCTTGGTTTTGAAGACCCGATTGAAGATTCCCCGACCGATATTATCAGGTTTATTGTTGCTTTTGATAAAGCTGAAGCAGTTGCATTATACCTGATTAACAAGCTTGATTTAAGGATTCCGGGGCGAGGCAGTGTTCTGGCTCAGGATATTTTCGAAATAGGTGGCAGTGACGTTCCTGATTTGAAAATGGATGAAGGCTTGTGTAAGGGTAATGTTATTCATGATTTAACAATGATTACCGGTATTCAGTCCTTTTCTGCAACAGGTGATAATATTTCTAAGGTTGCATTGAGGCACGGGGCTGGTTTGCCAACAGTCAGCCTTGGCAAAGGAACAGGTATCAGAGATAGATTAGGTTTGCTTAGAATCACTATTACACCAGAAAAAGAATTGACTTATCTGCTGGTTCCTTCATTTGATGCCAATGGCTTGCAGAATATGCTTATTGAAAAAGGTAAGCTGAATAGACCTGGTGGTGGATTTATGTATCAGACCCATGTAAATTGTGGCTTGGTAGATCCGCTTATTAGAGTTGGAAATCAAACACAGACAGCCAGCATGGAACAGATTGTGGCTGCTATCGATGATCTTAAGCAAAATACTGATTGGCGAAAGCGCACATTTGAAAATAGTAGTGAAAGAATTCTGAATTCAACTACAACCTTCTCTCATAGGGAAATTAGTTTTATTTGTCCTGTCGGCCATAGCGATGATTATATTCAGACAGCTATGGATGGCGGTGCAGCTGGTGCTACTCTTATAAACATGAGATATATCAGTTTGGCTGATGAGCCACGTGCAGATAATAAAACATCAACCTACGAAAATGCTATTATGTGCGTTAAAAACGAAGAAGCAGACAAGATAATAGATTCTATTATCAAGCTTGCTGAAGAAAAAGGCGAAAAAGACTGGTTAATTCAGAAGCTTCCTGCATCTGCAATATTTGCAACTTATAAAAAGAAATGAACCTGACTGTTAGCTTCAGGCAAAATTGGTAGCTATATTGAGCAATCAAAAAGAATTTTCAGATATTTTTCATGATTTTATAAAATATGTATCATTGAACGTTTTGAGCATGCTCGGTGTTTCCGCTTATGTTCTTTTTGATACATATTTTATAGCTACCAAAATTGGTCTCAATGCTCTTGCCGGCTTAAATATCGCTTTACCATTCTTCTTTCTTGTGTCAGCTACTGGCATTATGCTTGGCATGGGAACATCAGTCAGATATTCAATACTTTTAGGTGAGAAGCGAAAGGATTCTGCTGTACAGGCAATTATTCTTGGGGTATTTACTTCAGTGGTTTTGGGATGTTTTATAGGATTCATCGGATATTTAAACAGTAATGAGCTTATGAAACTGATGGGTGCTGATGATAAACTGCTGCCTTATTCCAGCACATACATAAGCACTATCTTTTTATTCAGTTTAATGATTATTCTTAATGGGTTTGGGATCTGTATTTATAGAGCCGCCGGTCATCCTAAGTTTGCTATGACAGCTGCTTTGATAAACAGCTTTAGCAATCTGGTTCTTGATTATATTTTCATTTATATTTTGAATTACGGAATCTGGGGAGCTGCCTTGGCTTCTGGCGTTGCTCCTGCTATTGCATTGGGCTTCCAGATAATAATTTATTGCTTTTATCTTGGTAGATTTGAGTTTGAAATACCAAAAATTGATTTCTCAAGGATAATTGATATCTTAACGCTAGGCTTCCCTTCCTTTATTACTGAGTTTTCTACTGGTTTTGTAATGATATTTTTTAATCTGGTTGTCCTGAAATGCTCAGGAAATATTGGTGTTGCTGCTTATGGTATTATTGCTAATATTGCTATTGTGGTTACAGCTATATTTACAGGCGTTTCTCAGGGTATTCAGCCCCTTGTCAGTTATTCCTATGGTGAAGGGGACCAGATGCTTGTTAAAAAAATATCCGGTTGGGCATATACTCTTACAAAAGCAATCAGTATATTACTTTATTTTATTCTTTTTGTATTCCGAACTCCAATAATCAATATATTTAATTTTGAAAATAATATTGAATTGATAGGCATAGCAGACTTAGGAATAAAAATCTTTTTCACGGCTATGATTTTCTGGGGAGGTAATATTGTTAATACTCAGATTCTGGCTTCGTGCGACAAGCCTGGAAAGTCCTTCTGGCTTTCTGCTTGCCGAGGTGGAATAATCACTATACCGGTTTTGCTGCTGCTATCGAAGTTATGGGGTCTGAGTGGCGTGTGGGCAACAATGCTGGTAGCCGAAATGATAACTTATTTTATTTTTATTTGATTGTTCTTTCTACAATCAGGTCGTCACAGCGGCCAAGCAATTCAAAGGATTTACCTGTAAAACCGCAAGGGCATTTTTCTATTTCTACCCAACGGCCTAGGTCACCGGTTCTATAGCGGATAATTGGCTGAAGCTTATGGTCTAAGTTGGTTACAACTATTTCCCCCGGAGTATCATCTTCAATAATTGATTGGTCTTTTGTAGAAATAATTTCGACATAGCAATACTCCTCTGGAACATGATGTATAGTTCCAGGAATGTGGGCGCATTGCCAGCCTACGAGTCCTGTATCGATACAGGTATCTGCCATAGGCCTGCTCGGAATGTTGTTGGCTTCTGGTGGAGAAATTCTGTAAAAACTGTCTTTATCAAGGAAAGGAAGCTTGAGAAAGCTGTTATAACTACAGCCGCCTGCTTCTTCAATTAACTGGCAGTAATATGGTGAAGAACAGAGGTTCTTAAGAAGTCGTTCTATTCTTGATTGATAATCGTTCTTATATTCAACGGCAACCCATTCAACCAGGTCACGTAAAATGAAATAACCTTCACGCGGGGCTCCTTCATGGCTTTCGGTCATTCCACCAATATCTGTGATTCTTTTAACGCCAAGATTGAATAATTCATGCTCAAAGATATTTGTAAAATCTGTTGAACAACATAAACCAGCTGTCTGAAGATAATCAGATATAGGTGAAAGCTGCTCTATTAAGTCTTCAATATTTGTTACACGCTTTATGAATAATGTTCTGTTCAGGCATGAAATCTTGAAAGCAGGGTCATATTCCAGAACAAGTGTGAAATCAAATTCTTCCGGGCAAACAAGTCTTCCTTCACTGCGAACCTGCATCATGCGTGCTATTTCGCGGACTTTACGGATTTCTACCTTTTCATCAAAGCTTAAATTACCGTGAGGCAGTTCCTCGCTGACTTGAATCATTTCATCGAACAGAGCTTCTATCAGCTGGTGTGATGTTTTTAAATCCTTGTCTATGACATAAACCACATGAGGAGATGAGCAGGCTTGCTGATTCCATCGGCAAACATCTAAGGCCAGACCTCTGACAACATTTTCTGGAGCATTGGGTTTCAGACATTTGCCTTCTATTACAGCAAAGGAATACCTTGGTTCGTTTTCTATAAGCTTAACTTGTCGGCCTAAACGTGGCTTTAATGAATCTAAGGCTTTGCGTTCGCCCCAGAACACAAGTGTCAGCTTTCCGTTAAAAAGAACATCTTCTATGGCTCTATTACCGCCATTCCAGGCTACAATTGCCTGATTTGCCCATATGATACCTGCTGGGTCAAACTCTTTTATGCTTTCCAGGAACAGAACAGGGAAAACAGGGTTCGTTCCTGACATTTTAAGAATGTTGGCATTCTTTGTTATGATTCCGGAAATCAGACTATCAACAGTGTCTACAAACACATTACCAGTGCTAATATGAAGAACTACTCCTCTTGGTTGTGCTTTTAATCTATAATTGTTATGTGGTCGTTCTTCGCCTTCATTTAAGGCTTCCAGACTGCCTATTTCACTGTATAAACGCTTTTCAAGACTCTTTCTTGAACATATTGAGCTGACAACATTTAAACCTTCCTCAATCATTTCTGCACTGAATGAAGTGAGCTGTGGCAATATTTCTACTGCTTTTTTACGTAGCTTATACTCTGGGTCAGACCAGGCTTTTGATACATTATCAAAAATTTCTAATATGCATTCTATGTCCGGTTCAGCTGCAAGCTTAGACTTTTCATAGGCTTCGTCAAGCAGCTCGTTTGCTGTTTCTGCACAAAGCCAATCTGATGCTAATTCCTGTCCGAAAACAAAAATCTTGTTATTGATCATTTTAGAAGCTCCAGTGCATTGATTGCGCAGCCTTTATGCTTTGCCATTCCGGCTCTTCCGATAATTCTGAAGGTTTTGCCAGGTCTGCCACATGGGCAGTTATCTTCTATGACTGCTTTATCTGTAGTTAGCAGTGATATTGACGGATAGCTTGAAATATAGGGCGTCATAAGATAGAGAAGACCCTCTTCGCCATCTTCTACCTGGAACAAGGTTTCCGGGTCTACGCACATTGCTCTGGCATAAATCGGAACATGCAACCTTCCACATTCACAGTCAACATAAGGAATGCCGTGCTCAACCATGCCGAACAGGTCTCTGACATTTTCATGTGGGATACCAAGAATCTTATTTACACGATCTTTGAAAATATCCTTGGTAACTTCAAGGTCTTTATGGATTTTCCAACCGCCACCAGTGATGATGAAGGATTTCTTGCCAAGCTTCAAATCCATGTTGTTCTTTTCCAACCAGTCACAGACCTGCCATAGATAAGCAGGAAAACCAAGTATTCTGACTGGTTCAGGGTGGGTGCTGAAATCAATCAGTTTTTTTGCTGCTGCTTCTGCGTCGAAATTGAATTCGCCTGTCTTTTTATCGAATCTAATAGCATAATAAACACTTCTATGAGCTGTTAAATCTGTCAAAAGCTTGTAGGAAAAAGCTGTTCCTACATTGACAGCGTATTTGGGGTCATATGTGAAGCAAAGATAATTAACCTTCTGCTTGTGGTCCACCAGACCAAGGGAACCAAAAATATTTTCTACTATTTTCAGTATCCTTTTATATGAGCGTGCATCCAGTATTATTGCACTTTTGCGTCCACCTGTTTCTGAGGAGGTTAATTCTATTTTTACCTGCTTATCAGGCACAGAAGCCAGTTTAAATTCCTTGAATATGCTTACTAATAGAGGTGGAATCTGTTCTGGTGAATATTTTTGTTTTAAATCAGCAAGGCCATTTTCTGCTAGAAAAGCTTTGTAATCTGGACAGTGGTTTGCATGCCAGCGCAAAGCTTCGTTCATAGCATCAACGAAAAGCTGCTCTGTTTCAGGGGTATATTCAAAAGCGTCTGTATGGTCGAAAAGCTGGCCACATTTAATAAATGGTTTTCCTTCAGCCAATTCTCCACTCCTCAAATGACGGCTGGCAACGAACCTTGAGGTTATACCAGCATTTCATGCCTTATTAAATCTCGCATTTTTCTTGATTAATTAAGTATAAATTGCCGGATAATAAAAGTCAAATCTTGACAAATAGACCCTTTTGTAAGAATTATAGATGTATGGCAAACGCTTGTATATTAGGAGAAAACATGAAAAGATTTATCGCCTTATTTTTATTGATTTTTACAGCATGCTCTTGCTATGCACAGACACCAATGGAACTTCTTGAAAAATATGTTCCAAATATTTCCATACCTGATAAAAACATTGAAACCTTCCATTTTCAGCTGTCTATAACAAATGAAGGTGATGTTTATACAGTTCAGAACTGGTATAAAAGCAGCGGTCATTTTGGCTTTAATCTTTTTGATAAGGATAAAACCCCTGTTCTTGTTATAAGAGATGACAAGGCTCTTTTCTATGATGCTATGTCTAAACAGATATGGCTTGCCACAGGCAATATTAATATTGTTAAGATTATATATGAAAATGCTCAGCTTGTAGCAAATGTTTTCTATCACAGACCAAATGAACAGGAAAAGGAAAATGCTATTAATGTCAGCTTTCTTGATTTAGCCAAGCCGGCTGATGATAATATGGCTGCTACTGAAAAAGATGGTTTGCTTGAAATTACTGGCTATACCAGCCAGAAATCTAAGGAAACTACTGTTATTGATACAAAATCTGCATTCCCATTTAAAAGCTTAACTATTGATATGGGTGATTCAACCGTTGTTTTTGATAATATTAAGATTAACTCAGAAATAGCTGATAATGCTTCTTGCTTTACGTATCCTGCTGAAGCTTTGAATAAAAATGGTGTGAAGCTGACTGAAATAGACCCTGATAATTTCATAGCTGCAATGCAGATGTCACAGGTTCTTATCCAAAGCTGTCTGGTAAGAGCAGCATTATATAATCCAGAAAATCGTGAAAGTCTTGAAACCGGTTTTAACACAAAATATGACTGGGCTGATTTAAAAGCTGCTGATATGATTAATTCAGCTAAGCTTCGCCAGATTTTTAAGCTTGGTGAATAAAGATAATATATGGGAAAAATCAATTGTTTTTTGTTGGTCTTAGCCTGCTTTATGGCCTTTGATTCAAATATCTGCTTCTCAGAGCCTTGCTTTTATGAAGAAGCAAATACAGGAATGGCTAAGACCCTGACCGGCAAAACCCATATCCTGACAGTATTTGTATCTGAAAGCAAATGGGACGCTGCTGATAAGAAGAAGTATATTCCTAATCTTGAAATGGCTGAAAATTGGCTTCAAAAGCAGGCTCATAAATATGAAGCGGATAAAATTGAGTTTAAAAACAGCTTCGTAGGCTTAGATGAAGATATAATTATTGATAATATTCATGACGGAACAGGCTCTGATAGCGAGCATTTTCAGGTTGGAATAAAGATTTTTAATGCCTTAGGCTACAAAAACATGTATGCATACGAAGAAAAGGCAAAGCTTGATAATCCTGATTGCCAGAATTTTATTGTGATATTCCTGGCGAACAAAAATGGTTCCGGTTATTCTCAGCCATGCTATTATGGCGCAGATAAAGGTAAATTCCTTGATTGGGCTATTTTATACACCAAGTATAAAGATGGAAAATACGAAGATTTCACACCGCAGAATATTGCTCACGAAATACTTCATATTTTTGGTGCCTGGGATTTGTATCTGGCAGCAGATCACAATAAAACTCAGGCTGAATTTGCTAAAAAGCATTTTCCTAATGATATTATGCGCGAAACCTATAGAGATTTTGAACAGCTTGAATTAGGTCCTCTAACAGCTTGGAGAGTAGGTCTTTCCAATCAGAAGGAAGAATGGTATGAATATTTCGAGCCTGATTTCTACAAGGATCGTCGCTGAATAAGCTCCAGTTTTTGGGTGCGGGATAGCTTTTTTATAGCTATTTCCCGCTTAAGAGCAGCACTTTTGCTTTCAACGTTTTCAAAATAACGTAATACCACAGGACGTCGCGCTCTTGTGAACTTAGCACCTTTGCCGCTGTTATGGGTTTTTATCCTGTTGTCCAGGTTGTTGGTAATACCAGTATATAAAGAACCATCACAGCATTCTAAAATATAAACAACCCAGCCGTCAGGGTTCTTTGATATTTCTGTGGCTGGTTTTGTTGCTATAATAATCATTCCTGGCGGCCAGACAATAGCTTATAGTATGCTACCGGCTTTTCAACGTTCTTTACTGAAGCAGTCTGTTTGTCTGAGAATTTCCAGGATTTGGAATGTTGTGTTGCAATATCTTTAACAGCTTCTGTTACAAAAATTTCGTTTGTTCCAGCGAGGCCTTGAAGTCTGGCTGTAATATTAACGCCTGAACTGAAGGCTGTAAGATCCTGATTAGGTCCGATAAGACCTACGATGCAGTGACAGTAGTTTACACCGATAGAAACACCGAATTTTTCAAAATCAGGATGACGTCTGATATCAGCGTTTTCTGGCAATCTCAAGTAGTTCTTTGTGTAATTGACAATTTGCTGGGATGCCTGCAGCATGTGCTTTATTAATACATCCGGGCTTGTTTCATAGAATGGCGGTCCAAACAGGAACATAGCACAGTCACCGATAAGCTTGTCGAGAGTAGCGCCTAATGGGAATACTCTTGTAACAACACCCTTAGCCCATTTGTTGACAAAGTTTGTGATTCTTTCAGGAGATTTAAGAATCTGTTCACTCATTTTGGTGAAGCCAGAAATATCGGCAAAAATAATACCTATTTCTGCATCTCTGGTTTTTAAATAGCGTTCTTCGTAGTTACTGGTTGTGATTAACTGATTAATTACCGGGTTAGGGAAGTATTTGCGAAGAATATTTTTTTCGCGGTTCAGGTCTATGAGGCGTTGTCTCAATTCTTCAGAGAATATCTGAAGCAAGTCCTGTGAAAGGATTGAAAGTTTTTCGCCTTCGCCGACTTCTGTTGCAATAAAACCAATAGAATCGTTTTCATCCATGCCCTTTGTAAGATAAGTGACAGTGCAATTTTTTAATTCCAGCAGTTTGCACAACTCATCTGGGGTGATTTGCAGGAAATTGCTGTGGTTACGGGCTTTCTTATCCAGTATGGACCATGGATTGTCAATATTGTCGTATAGGTGCTTATTTCCTTCGAAATATACGTATTTAATATTCTTGCTTTCAGTGATTATTTCACGATCTGTGTAAACAATCATCATATGCTTGAATTTTAAAGACTGGAAAAGTATCTGAGTAGCTTTGTCAAGAGATGAGATTATATCCTGATCTGCAAGAGCTTCCTGAAGACCCATAATCATGCTGTGCTTGATGCTTGTGCAGTGAATAGCGTATGTGTAGCTATCTATAAGTTCGCTTATGGTATTGAGAACTTCTGCGAAATATTCTGTGCTTGGTAATACTGAACCCCTCAGGTTAAGCTTTAAGCCTATGGCAATAGTCCCGATAATATGATTGTCAACATCGATAGGCTGGGCAAACCAAAGACCACCAGGAGTAGTAAAGCTTACTATTTCGTTTACTTCAGAAAGCTGGGGAGCTCTGACCTTTAAATCTTCATTACAGGCACCATAGGTAAAAACGGTATTAATGAGCTTTTCATTCTTTGTTTCAATGAATAATGCAGATATACCTATCTTTTTTTCAAGGAATTTATATACATCTTCATATGCTGTTTTTAAATCCTTGTGGTCGAATTGAAGACTTTCAAGTAAGTCATCAAGACTTTTGTGAAGATCCCAGATTTTTTGAAGTTGTTCGAAATTAAGCGCCATATAAGCTTCCTATTCATTATTACTTTCTGTTGGGGTTAAGAGCATAATTAAATACTTTATACAATACATATATAGCAACTGCCATCCATAATAGACCAATAATGTAGCTGCCAAAACCTGTCATGAAACTTGGAAATATGCGTGAAGAAATCTGATAAGCATCAGAAGCAGGTATGCTTCTGTCTAACAAGTCGTCTTTAATATCAAAAATAACGTAGAAGCAAGAAATCAGACTTATATACTTTAAGAAAATATCGCAATATACTTCTTTAAGCTTAGAGGCTATATATATAAGAGCAATAGCTGTTGTTATGGTAATGGCCAGTGCCTGAAAATCTCTAATCCAGAGTGCAGCGGTGATAAGAAGCAAAGCACCTATGCCTTCGGTTAAGCCACGGCTGATTCCTTTTTTCAAGGAAGCAAGCAGAATGCCGGAACCCCATAAAAGACTTCCAAGATAACCTGCTGTCGCTGTTACTAAAAACCAACCGCCGGTAGAATAACAGAGACCGCCTTGCTGCATGTTTAATGTGATTCTTAAAATATGACCGCCTGTTAAAATTGCTGCCAGACCATGCGAAAGTTCATGGAAGAATACGGTCAGGAGCTTTGCGGGTAATAAAATAGGGGAATTCCAGCAGAAAAGTGATATAACTGCAAGAATCAAGGGAATTTCGAGACCTGTTAGCTTTGTTTCTCTACCCATAAACTAGTCACCTCGTCTAAATAAATCAATAGGTGCTGGCAAATTTATTACTTTCCGGCACATATATTGGTTCTATTATAAGCCTATTTTGGCGTTTATGCACCTCTGAATCGTAATGTTTTTTTATTGTTTTCCAGTCTGCAAAGCTTAGAATATCTTGAATAAGATTTAAAACACGGACATTATCGTAATAGTTGAAAACAGGGTATTCAACTGTTAAAAGATCTACTGGTGAATTGCACATCTGGAAGCGTCTTGTCCAGATTTCTCTGAAATGACCATTAGAATCACAGGTATTCAGCATGATAATCTTATAGGTCTGTGGAAAACGTGTAGAATCTAAATCTTCAGAAGTGGCTTTTATGTTACGGTATGGTTTAACATGCCTGTCTTCAACAACGTCACCGTTTCCGCAATGGAAAATGTCTTCCATGTCTGTAAAAGCCATGCCACGACCATAACGACCATGACCTGAATAAATAATCATGTCTATGCTCGGATCTTCCAAAGCTCTTTTAAATACAGCCTTTGGATTATTATTTACTTGGGTAATCATGCCAATTTCAATCTGCACTGGTCTTCCCTGATAATATAAGCGTTTCCCGTTTAAGGTTTCAAAGGCAGGGAAAGAATTCATTATAGTATCTCTTGGGTGGTCCCAGCCCCAGAATACAGCAATGCGAAGTCTACCATCTCGGAACATTTCTTCGTAGACAGGGCGACCTTTGGCGGCTGTATCCTGATTTCGGCGCTCAGGATTTTTTCTAACGGTCATACCTGTTAGAAATATGATTAATGCTGCAAAAAATAAGCAGGCCGTTATGGCATAATTGTGACGTTTCTTGATTTTCATACCAATTTAATCGGCACAATTTCCTATGAAAATTAGTAAAATCAATTTTCTTCTGTTGGAGAATCTTGGTCTACTGGCGAATCTTCTTCTGTTAATGAATCCTGACTTATCTGTGGGGTATTGGAAGCAGATTGATTTTCAGGCAGCTTGAAGTTGCTTGTAACAAGCTTTAATTCTTCAATAATAGCATTCAATTCGTAAGCAACTTCTTCCATGGTTTCCTGATCTAGATTCTTGGAATCTATTTTTTTACGAAGCGAGTCACCTGTCCTACCAAGTCTATCAATTACTTCACGGTCTTTTTTGACCATATTGCAAAGAGAATCAGACATTGAGTTAAAGGCATCTTGAAGATCGCCTAATTCGTCGCCATGTCTTAAATGGACCTTATGAGTTAAATCGCCTGCAGCAATAAGCTTTGTTGTTTCTTCAAGACGATAAACAGGACCGGCAATTTTATGTGAAACAAATACTGAAATAAAGCCAATAATAACTATAAAGGCCAAAACCCACCAAACAAGCTGATGATTTACGTCTTCAAAAATAAGGTAAAGTTTATCAAGGCTCAAATCAGGTGTAAGAGCAATCTGGCTCCAGGTTGTATGGTAAATTATCCAACCGACGCCAAAAGCAACAGTGAGCATGCATACTACTAGAATGCCCATATATCTTAATTGAAGACCTGTTTTGATTAAGTAGGTGTGTCTTTTATATTTTGTCATTTGGTTTGGCCTTTCGTATGTATTGAACAAATTACTTTATTGTTTTTATCAAACATATAAACACCCTTTTGCGGGCAAAGCTTTATTTCTCTCAGGTAACCCTTTTCTTTAAGTGTATCTAAGTCCACAACAAGATTGGGTTTGCCATAGGACTTGCTGTTGTTGACATTGTAATCATCAACTGCACTTTGAATCTTGGCTCTGATGTCTTCGCAGGAAACGTTGTAGATACCATTTTGGACTTCATTGTATTCCGGCATGAAAACAAACAGTGCCAGACCAAGACCTACTATAATAAGGAATATGGCGTAAAGTCCAAGACCGCCGTGACGTGTGCTATAAGAAGCTGAATTATTCATTATTTTTTTGAGGCTCCGTCTCTTAATTCTTCTAGAACTTCCTTGAAGCGAGGTGGTATTTCTGCTTCGAATGTCATGTTCTTACCAGTGATAGGATGCTTGAATGCAAGTTTCGCACTATGCAGGAAATGCTCATCCTTACCAAATTTGCAACCTCCATAGGTTGTGTCACCCATGAGAGGATGGCCTGTAAATGACATGTGGACTCTAATCTGGTGAGTTCTACCGGTTAAAATCTTTACTCTTACTAAGGTTGCATTTTTAAGATATTCAACAACTTCAAAAATAGAAATGGCCATTTTGCCATTATCTTCAGAAGTTGCTTTCATGCGCTGTCGCTGGTTCGGGTCACGTTCGATAGCAACCTGAACACGTCCCTTTTTATTGACTATATGGCCTTGGATAATTGCAAGGTATTCCTTTTCCAAATCGTGGCTGGCAAACTGGTCTGCAAGATTCTTATGGGCTTCCTTGTTTTTGGCAAGAACCATAATACCGCTTGTTTCCTTGTCCAGACGATGAACAACACCGGGTCTGTCCGGTGCACCGATTGGGCTGAGAGTAGTATGGCTTAAAACAGCAGAAACAACGGTTTCCTTTTCATTCCCGGCACCAGGATGAACAACAAGACCAAAGGGCTTATTGATAACAATGATGTCGTCGTCTTCATAAAGAATAGGAAAATTCATTTCTGTAGGCTGAATTTCAGTGCTCAGTTCGTCGCTTCTCATGACTATTTCTACCGAATCACCTGTTTTTAATTTCAAGCCAGGCTTTACTGTAGAGCCAGCGACTTTAATTTCACCGTTTTTAACCATATCCTGGGCAACGGTTCTTGAAATATCAGGGAACTTTCTGTTGATTGCCTGATCTAAACGTAAACCAGCATAATCTTCTTCTACAATCCAGTTTTCTATGTTATCCATTGTTTATTTCTCCGCAATCAACGTTGTGATTCTTTCTTTTTATATTTATTATCCATAAAATACCACATATTAATAGTATAAGTGAAGTAATCTGAGCAGGTGACAGTTGAAGTATTGTAAAGAAGCCACCTCTTGAATCAGCTCTCAGAAATTCATTTCCAAATCTTAATATTGCATAGGAAATTAAATAACTGGCAGTAACACAGCCTCTGTTGCCTGGTTTTTCCTGCCAGTTGCTGCGCAGAATGAATGTAAATATTATTGCTAATATAATTAGATATGTTATTTCATATAATTGGGTAGGGTGCCTGAAAACACCTACCGGGTCTCTTTTTAGATGATATATTTTAATGGCTTCAGTTACAGCGCCATAGCAGCAATCGTTTATAAGACAGCCTACGCGTCCCATGGCGTGCCCTAAGGCCAGTGATGGAATCATATAGTCTGCTACCATGGCAAATGAATAATGCTTAAGCTTGCAATATACAAGAAGTCCAATAATTGCTAATATCAGACCGCCGTAAAATACAAGACCACCTTCATGTAGGGCGAGACAATCCCTGAGGCTATGATAATACTGGGGAAAAAGCAGAATATAGTTAATTCTTGCTCCAGCAACACCACATATAGATAATACTAATATTAAATCAATGAAGGGTGGGCGAGGCAGAGAAGAATTTCTGGAATTGAATTTGAATAGCCATATTCCAAGAATAAAGGCTATTCCCATAAGAATGCCATAAGTATAAAAAGGTAATTCTATGCCGATAAGAGAGCTCATTTTAGGTTTGTGAGGTCCTTTGCTTGGGTTTCTGGCATAATTTGCAAAGCTTGATTTTTAACAATCTTTTTCCAGGTAAAAACGGCTGCCGAGATGAATACTATGCCTAAGACCTGTGAGAGAGTCATTCCAAGTAAGAATACAGGGTTTTCGGCTCTGAGGAACTCGATAAAAAATCTGAAAAAGCCATAAATGCTGATAAAACCAAGGAAGATCTGTCCATGATGGGTCTGAAGCTTTTTTAGCTTTAATACTATAAAAAAGGCTATTATGCACAAAAAACTTTCATAAAGCTGTGTGGCGTGAAAATAGCCAGGACCTGCAATGTGAAATTGAAAGCCTATTGCTTCAGAACAGGCTTTACCATAGCAACAGCCATTCAGGAAGCAGCCTATTCTGGCAACTGCAATTCCAGGACCCATTCCGAAGCCGATGCAGTCCATTATCTTCCAGAATGGAAGCTGTTTGAATTTTAAATAGATTAAATCAAATATGAAGCCTGTAATAACAGAGCCGTAAAATGTCATTCCGCCCTGTTCAAAAGCAAGAAGGTCTTTGGTCAATAACTTTTCTGGAACATATTCCAAAACAAATAAAAGTCTTGAACCAATTATGCCTACTACAAGCTGTAAAAGCATCAAGTCAAAAATGGCCCCGGTGTCGAGGCCATTTCTTTTTGCTTGATAAATCGCCAGGACCATAGCCACCGTATAACCTACGGCGACCATGAAACCATAGCTATATATATTAAACCACGGGGTTGAAAGTAGAACCGGATACATTAATTATGCTACTGCTGTTGCGTCACTGATAACTTCTTCTTCATCGTCATCGTCTGGTGACAGGAAGAATATATCAATGAATAACATGAACACGCCTAAGTCAATGATGATGTCGGCAATGTTGAATACTGGGAAATCGTAAGTCCCGAAACGGAACAGGAAGAAGTCTACTACGAATCCATAGACTACTCTGTCGTAAAGATTACCAACAGCTCCACCAACAAGTAAGGCTAAGGCCCATCTAGTGATTCTTTCTTCTTCCGGAAGCTTCAGACTGTAATACGTAATGATAAGGATCATTGTGAGAGCCATCAGGATAGGTGGCAGTCTCCAGTCTGGGAACCAGCCGAAAGCTACTCCAGGATTCTTGACATATGTAATAGTAAAGAAATCCTTAATAATCTTAACGGGGAGCTCATGAGAGTGATTTACAATCATAAGCTTTGTGATTCTGTCTATGAAGAAGAAAATGGCTGCATACAATAATACTGAAGGAGAACGCAAGTGATAGCCAATGTTCTTCAAGACAAACACAGGATAAACCGCAATCGTGTAGAATGTGGTTTTCATCAAAGTAGATAACCAGGTCAATGCTTTCTTCATTTGGTTTAAAATCCCTAGAAGTTGAATTTGCGTCATTTTTGCATAACAACGCGAAGCTTAGACCCTATTCGGCAATTGTCTAAAATTCTTAAACGAAAAATAAGTATTTTTTCATAAAAAGTTTTTATCCTTCTTCAATACTAGCTATAAGCCTAAAACCACTTCCTCACTTCCTCACTTCCTCACTTCCTCACTTCCTCACTTCCTCACTTCCCCACTTCTCCACTTCCCCACTTCTAGAAAAAATTATCTAAGGTACTACTTGTAGTTAGTCGATACAAGACAAGAGTGTATTAACACTTTAGGAGGTTCAAATCAATTATGAAGTCTTTGGCTCCATTACGAGAGCATCCATGGCTGGCAACATTTGTTGTTGCTTTGGCAACAGTATTCTCAGTTGGATGTTCATCAAGCAGAAGTGATTCAAACGCTACAACTAATCCGCTTGCAGCTTATGAAACTACCAATGGTGGTTCTTCAGAAACTTCAGGCACCGTTATTAATGGCACTACAGTAGTACCAGGTTCCCTCACTAGCCCTGTTATCACTGTTACCGATGATGGTAGCACTAGTATTGAAGGTCATGACAATGCACCTTTGCTGACCAATATGCATGCTGGTTGGCAACAGTCATCCTGTTTGACCTGCCATAATGAAACTACTAATAATCCGGACCATAACTATTCTGATGACAGTTTATGCTATTTGTGTCATGGAACCAATGGCTTGCCAGGTTTGAATGATTCTACACCCCCAGTATTAAGCAATCTTTCAGCTAACCCTACATATAATTCAGTAACTGTTACCTGGAAGAGCGATGAAGACTGTGTCAGCAGACTTATTCTCAAGACTGCTGAAGGCGATAGAATGGAATTCCCTGTAAGCACAACATATACAACAAGCCATAAGTATACTGTAACTGGTTTGCAGTCTAATACTACTTATTTCTTTGAAGTAACCTGCACAGATAAGAGCGGAAACAAAACTTCATCTTCAGCATTCAGCAGCGCAATGACATTCAAAACCAGTGCTGCTCCACAATATGTTGTTGATCCGGTTAATCCTGTTGACCCAGTTGATCCGGAACCAACAGATGCATTCATAAAAGGTTTAAAAGCTGAATCCAAGGGTAACGGTCAGTTCTTGTTGACCTTTACTACCAGAGAAAAACCAGATTATCTATACTGGTTCCTCTACAAACCAGATGGCACTCAAGCATATACTGACGATTTAAATGTAAATGATTCAAATTCATATAGTGAATTGTGTGATTCCTATGTATCAGAAGATGGTCAGTATTCTATTAAGGTTAAGGCCATAAAGGGAACTGCAGACCCATATTGGAGCAAAGAAGTTAAGTTTAAGATGACTAACTAAGTAATGTAATAATTGATTTGAACCGCAGAGCACGCAGTCAGATGTGACTGCGTGCTTTGTTTTTAGTATAAATTCTTGAAAAAAATGTAAAAATTTGTTATATAACACTTGACACTTGTTATTTTTTTGAATATGGAACAGTTCTATTATGGGTCTCTTATCTAAATTCTCAAAATTTTGGGATGCACGTGATGAATACAAAAAGGGCAAAATAAACTGCCCTGGTTGTGATGCGCTTTTAAAAGAAGCTGAATTAATAGAAAACAACTATATTTGCAGTAGCTGCAATCATCATTTGCGTATGCCTGTCCGTGCCAGAATTAATCTTCTTGCCGACAAAGATTCTTTTAAAGAACTTTTCCACGAAATAACACCGGTTGATTGTATCAATTTCATTGATTCAAAGCCATACACTCAGAGAATTGATGAAGCACTGAAGAGTGAAAAGAATAACCCGTCAGATGGTTCATGGCTGAATGTAAACGAAGCCATAACAACTGGCAGCGCTACTTTAGATGGCATTCCAGTTCTTCTTGGAGTAATGAATTTTGATTTTATGGGTGGCAGCATGGGGTCTGCTGTTGGTGAAAGAGTTACAAGATTATTTGAAGAAGGCGTTAATAGTAAAAAGCCTGTTATAATCGTAACCTCCAGCGGTGGCGCCAGAATGCAGGAAGGTATCAACTCACTGATGCAGATGGCAAAAACTTCTGCAGCAGTCACCAGATTTAAAAAGACCGGACTCCCGTATATAGTCATTCTTGCAGATCCGACTACTGGTGGTGTTTCAGCTAGTTTTGCAACTCTTGGTGACATCAATATTGCAGAACCTGGGGCACTAATTGGTTTTGCCGGACCGAGAGTTATTGAACAGACTATACGCCAGAAGCTTCCAAGAGGCTTCCAGCGTTCTCAGTTCTTATTGGAACATGGTATGGTTGACGCTATTGTTGATCGTTCTGATTTAAAGGCTACTTTAAGTAAGCTTTTAAGCATGATTTTGGCTAATAGAGGTAACTGATAATGGAAGAAAAATTCTTGGACTTCGAAAAGCCAATAGCAGAACAGGTTAATCACATTAAAGATTTCGCAGACGCTTTATCCAGTTCTGGTATTTCTGAAGAAGAAATAAACGAAATCGTTCCATTGAAAAAGGAATACGAAGATAATCTTCAAGACATCATAAAAGATGTTTATGAAAAATTAACTCCTTTTCAGGCTGTTGAAGTTGCCCGACATATTGATCGTCCTTCAACTCTCGATTATATTAAACTGCTTTGCAGTGATTTCTTTGAACTTCATGGTGACCGCCTGTATAGCGATGATAAAGCTATTGTCGGTGGTATTGGCAAAATAGAAGATTATAGTGTAATGATTATAGGCCATCAGAAAGGCCACGATACCGATGAAAATATCAATAGAAACTTTGGTATGGCTCATCCGGAAGGTTATCGCAAGGCTATGCGACTTATGCGCATGGCAGAGCATTTCAATATGCCTATCATTACATTTATTGATACTCCAGGGGCTTTTCCGGGAATTGGTGCTGAAGAAAGAGGCCAGAGCAATGCAATTGCAGAAGCTTTGGCAGAAATGTCAGAAATCCGTGTTCCTATACTTTGCTTTGTAACAGGTGAAGGTGGAAGCGGTGGCGCATTGGCACTAGGCGTAGGCGACAGAGTTTATATGTTTGAATATTCTGTATATTCAGTAATCTCTGCTGAAGGCTGTGCTGCTATTCTTTGGAATGATCCGGCCAAGGTTGAACTGGCTGCCGGTAATCTTAAGCTTAGAGCAAAAGATTTATTGGAAGCTGGAATAATCGATGGAGTTCTTCCAGAACCAGTTGGAGCTGCTCACAGAAATTATGAAGCAGCCGCCAATGAAATTCGTAAGTGTATTTTAGAACAATTATCTTGTTTAAAAAATATTTCTGCCGATGAATTAATAGAAGCACGTTATAATAAATTCAGAGCAATGGGAAAATTTAGCTCTTGAAGGAGGAGCTTTGATGGCTAAGGCCAAAAAGGAAGATAAGGCTATAGTAAAAAATCAGAAGCCGATTGAAGAACCGACTCCTGATGATATTGCTATAACTGAAGAAGACTTAAAGATTGCGTCAGCATACGACCATTCTGATGATATCGTAGATAATCAGGATGAACGTGAAAAACGCAAGGAAGAGTCTATTTTTGACGATTCAGTCAAACTTTATCTTCAGCAGCTGACAAGGCTTTCTCTTGCTACTCAGGACCAGGAAAAGGAATTCGCAAAAAGAATTCTTGATGGTGATCAGGAAGCCCGTGAAGCTTTGGTTACCGCAAATCTCCGTCTTGTAGTAAGTATTGCTAAGAAATATACCAACAGAGGTCTGCTGTTTCTGGATTTGATTCAGGAAGGAAACCTCGGACTTCTTCGCTCTATTGAAAAGTTTGACTATACCATGGGTTATAAGTTCTCTACTTATTCAACCTGGTGGATACGTCAGGCCATTACACGTGCTATTGCAGAACAGTCCAGAGTTATCAGAATACCTGTTCATATCATGGAACTGGTAAACAAGGTTCGCAGGCAGGTAACAAACTTTGTTCAGCAGAACGGTCGTGAACCTACCAGTGAAGAGCTGGCCAAGAAGTGCGATATTCCGATTGATAAAATCAAGGAAATCCAGAAGCTTACTCAGGAACCGGTTTCATTGGAAGTTTCAGTTGGCGAAAAGGAAGATACTGTTCTGGAAAATTACATTTCCAACGAAGGCGCTGTAAGCCCGGAAGAAGCAGTTATCGACAATTTGCTGAGAGACCAGATTGCAAAGGTTTTGGAAACTCTTAGTGACCGCGAACAGACTGTTATTAAGCTTAGATTCGGTTTGGAAGACGGTGTTCCAAGAAGCCTTGAAGAAATAGGCAGAATTATGGGGGTTACCCGTGAACGCGTCCGCCAGATTGAAGAAAAGTCTTTGAAGAAGCTAAGAGTAAATTCATCTCCAAAGCTTCGCGATTATTACAACAGATAATTAAAGCAAAAAAATACTCCCGTAATTGGGAGTATTTTTTTATCTTATAAATGCTTTATTAAATCCCTAAGTCATATATTTCTACAGCGTCAGGGTCTGGAGCTTCCATTGTTGAAATAGGCTTGCTTTCTTCTTCAACTGTTGATTGAGATAGTGATTCAAGTTCTGCCAATGGATCGTCGTTACTTAATATGCTTGAAGCAGCTGCTTCAGGTCTTAAATCATCTGCCGATTTAATAATGGAATTTAAACCTGTGGCAAATTTTTTCGCTACACCTTCACGCAGGAAGCCTTCAAGATTTACTATTGACCTGTCATTGGGGAACAAAGCTTTGAAGGTTGCTACGTAATCATTGAATAAACGGTATTCTTCGTCCTTTAAGGTCTTTATGACTACCTTCAGTCTTGCAGATAAGTCTCTGTCACGGCTGGTTTCAAGACCTATTACAATAAAAAGCGCATCAAGATAGCCTTTGCGTGTTTCGTTGATAACAGACTTAGGTAATGAAAAACAGTGGAGTTTTAATGCTGAATAACCCCAGATTTCTGGTCTGGCCTGCTTTAACATTACTGAAAAGCTGCCGCTTCCAAAATGCTTTGCCAGGTCATAAATATTCTGAACTTCATCAAGAAATACATAGAATTTTCTATGTATCTGCCAAAGCTTTTCTTCTGCCTTACCAGGTGCACAATTAATTGTTGGTAGCATAGAGAATGGAGACAGACATTTGCTGAGTATTACATCGTCACAGCCTATTTCCATCATTGCTTTTGCTTCCTGGTTTAAAAGCCAAAGCTTAAAGGGACTAGTAATATCATAGCTTACTGTAACCTGGGCAAAGCTAATAGAACTGATTAAAACAAACAACAGGGGCAAATAATACTTTTTCATTTCTGGACTCCTGTCATTATTAGGGTATGATTAGTTTTCTTTTCAATGTTCCAAAGATCGCGAGTAACTGCTATTTCTTTGGTTATGAGCTTTGCCGTATATTGAGTACTCCAATCAGCCTGATGTATAACGCCTTCAGCCATATTGAATACCAACTTGCCCTGTAAAGCCATTTTGCGGCTGAAAAACTTATTGTCTTCTATGCCGAAGCTTGCTTGAAAGCTAATATCTGCAAGGCTTTTCAAAGGGTCGGCGTTGGTAAGGGTTAATGTCCATACAACAGGAATTTTTTTACCATAAGCAAATACTTCTGTGTTGTATTTTGTGCTGCTGCCTATTCTCCAGTCACCTTCAGGGAAGGTAAGGAAAAAGGGCAGACTTGCTCTGTCTTCTGAGGGAGAGCCTTTTAATGCTCCATTTGGGCTTAGATAACGTCTGTAGGTTGCTTCAGAATTACCAATATCTAATATGAAGGCATTGTCCTGAAAGCCGACTACTTTGATATTGAATTCAATATTCTGGCTGTCAGAGCTCTTCTGAGGGGTAAAGGTGGAGGCGGTCATGACAGATGAATTCTGTCTGGAATATTTATAAGAATATACAGCACCCTTAGTAAAGCCGTACTTTATTTCTTCTGCATTTGCCGGTGTATGGCACAATAAACAGAATAATAAAGCAGCTATCCCTAATCCTTTACCCTTCATTGTTTACTCCTATTAATTATTTTCTGGATTTTCTACTTCTTCTTCACGATAGCGGTTATCGTTCCAGCCTGGTTTAAACTGACTGTGAAGCTCTTTTTGTTCCAGCTCTTCAGTAGTGTTAGTATTGTCACCTAATAGAGGTTCAATCTTGAAATATTCGGTTTCAAAGCTGTCTGTAGGCTTCAATATTAACTCTCTACCGCATCTGGCTTCTAATTCCTTAAGCTTTTCGTCCTTGTGGCCTCTGATTACGTCTAGTATGCATTTGTGAGCATAAACTATCAGCTTGTCGGTCTGGTAACGTTTTGCTTCTTCCAGAACATTGGTCTTAATAAGGTTAGCCATTGTAGTGTTGGAAAGAACCTTGCCGGAACCCTGGCAGCACGGGCAGACTTCCTTTCTGATTTCTGCAAGGCTGGCTGAGGTTCTACGCCTTGTCATCTGAACAAGACCTAATTCAGAAAAATCAAGGATATTAGGCTTGTTCTTGTCGCCCTTGAAGCCTTCTCTCAGACACTTTAAAACAGCGCTTCTATGAGCTGGTGTTTCCATATCGATAAAGTCGATGATAATCATGCCAGAAAGATTGCGTAAACGAACCTGTTTGGCGATTTCACGTGCGGCTTCCATATTAACCTTGAATACAGTTTCTTCAAGGTCTGCACCGCCAGAAAAACGACCGGAGTTGACGTCTATGCAATACATGGCTTCTGTCTTATCAAAGAACAGGTAACTGCCTGAATTAAGCCATACCTTGCGGGCCAGGGCCTTTTCAATTTCGCCTTCAATACCATATTTTTCGAATAATGGTGTTGGTTCCTTGTATAATTCAAGACTTGCTCTCTGAAGAGGAGAGAGGAATTCACAGTCTTCAATAATTGATTTGTAGGCTTCTTCGTTGTCTACAATCATTTCGTCGATATTGTCGTCGAAATAGTCACGGGCAACTTTAAGTGGAAGCGGCATGTCGCGGTGCAGAATGGTTCTTGGCGGAGCCTTGTGCATCTTCTTTTCGACTTTGTTCCACATCTTAACCAGCAAATCAAGGTCGGCTTTGAGGGCTTCTTCTTCCAGCCCTTCAGATGCTGTGCGGAAAACAATGCCAGTTCCCTTTGGAGCAAGCTTCTGACCGATAGCCCTTAGTCTGTCGCGTTCCTTTTCCTGGCTGATTCTGCGTGATACGCCAATACTTGGCTGTGTCGGCATGAATACAAGATAACGGCCTGGGAAGGAAATTGCCATTGTAGAGCGTGGGCCTTTGGCAGCTGTAGGTTCCTTCAGAATCTGAAGAACAACATCCTGACCAACCTTCAGAACATCCTGTATCGGGCTTCTGAAAATGTCCTGTGCATCGCTGTCGTTAAGATTTTCAACACCGTTAAGTGTCAAAAATGCATCCTTGTGGATACCTATGTCTACAAAGGCACTCTGGGTGCCTGGAACGATATTAGCTACGCGACCTTTGATTATGCAGCCAACCAGTTTTTCATCATCCGGGACTTCATATAAAAGTTCGCATAAGCGACCGTCTTCAATGATAGCGGCTCTAGATTCGTATGGGCCGATATTGACTAAAATTTTTCTACTCAAGTTAATAAACTCCTAATGGCTTACAGAGACTGTATTGAAAGCCTTTCTATCAGCTGGAGGCTGTCTCTGTCTTCGCCTAAAAATTTGGCGAGAGCCGTGATAATTTTTGATACTGAGGGAACCTCAGCAATACCCTGCATAAAGTCTGCTACAATAAGGTATTTGCCATTTTCGTGGCACATTACTGGATTTTTAACAGCAGAGCCCAGCTTATAGCTTCTTAATCTTCCCTTGCTTTCAATTTCAAAGCTGGTTTCAGGGTTGTTCAAAAAATCAAGGGCCTTGTTACAGATATCTTCATT
The DNA here is from genome assembly GCA_045599645.1 of Candidatus Avigastranaerophilus sp. Lineage (GTDB taxonomy): Bacteria > Muiribacteriota > Ozemobacteria > Ozemobacterales > Ozemobacteraceae > RUG334. The sequence goes on along the minus strand of JAZRWI010000080.1, from coordinate 8,120 downwards.
ATCGAAGGAAAGTCTGTATTTGACACAATCACCCTTATTTTTTGTGCGCTTTTCGTGATATGGAGTAATAACCTCCAGTACATCCATACCATTGGGAAGTTCTTTTGACAAAGCAGTTTTCAGCCATTCCGGATCAATTTCCTTTGTGAGTGTTACTACAAAATATTCACAAAAGCTGGCGTGACCTAGTGGAAGTGGTGAGGCAAAAGAAAGCTTTGGCCTTGGATGGCAGCCTTGGGAAACAGCGTAAGGAAGCTGTATTCTTCTTAAGGCTTTGCACATTACGTCAATGTTATCCAAGTGTGCAACATATCTTGCCTGCTTTGTCTTTGTATAAATGACCTTTGCTTTGATTTCTTCCGGATTTTCAATGTTTTCTGTTATCTGGGTTGTCATTCTATTTCTTCTCCTGCAATCTTAGCGGCGAGCTTGTATTCGTTTTCGAAATAGGCTCTTGGAGTCTGGAAATCAATGAAATCCCATGGCAGAACTTCTGAAATCGCATGACTTCTTGTGTAGTCTTCAGGATTAATACCTGTCTGCTGGAATGCTTTTTCCCAGCCTTCTCTAGAGAAATGCTCAAACCAGCCGTCAAGCTTACAACCGTTCTTATAGGCGTCAAGAATCAAATCGCCGATTCGTTCATCACCGCGGGAAAGAACTGCTTCAAGCAGACACAGATATTCTTCACGCCATGAAATCTTGGTTGAACTGCCTTCCAGGCCTTTGCAAACCATGACTCTTTTGCGCTTAAGGTCTTCCATGCTATTCTGGGCTGCCCATTGGAATGGGGTGTAGGGCTTTGGAATAAAGCCTGAAAGACTGATTGAAATCTGTTTCTTTGGCTTGCATGACTTGCCAATAGCTTCAAGACGCTTAACCAGGGCAACAAGGCCTTCAATGTCTTCGTCTGTTTCAAAAGGCAGACCCATCATGAAATAAAGCTTTACTGTTCTGTATTCAGAATCAGCAGTGGCTTTCATAACATTGATGATGTCTTCTTCTGTAACGTTTTTGTTAATGACGTCGCGAAGGCGCTGAGTGCCTGCTTCTGGTGCAAAGGTCAGACCACCCTTTCTAATCTGGGGTGTTTCGTCCAAAAGCTTAATGGTATTGTCATTCATACGAAGTGAAGGAATTGAGATAGTCTGTTCGGGATAAAGCTTAGATACCTGAAGAGCCTTTACCAGAGGTTCAAAGTTTGAATAATCTGATGTAGACAGTGAAAGCAGACCTAAGGTTTCTTCACCTGTATTTTTCAGCATGTCACAGGAATATTTTACAATGTTTTCTACAGAGCGTTCTCTGTGAGGTCTGTAGTAGAAACCGGCATTACAGAAACGGCAGCCTCTGATGCAGCCACGGAATATTTCGATGGCAACGCGGTTGTGAGTTGCCTGAACATTCGGAACAACAGGATGCAGTGGAGGAACACTTTCTGCAAAGCCCTTGAAAACTCTTCTCTGAACTTTCTTTGCAGGAAAAGCCGGAACCCACATGCCAGGAATTTTGGCGATGGCCTGACGCTTTTCTGTCATTGTAGCATTGGCTTCCTTAGCGGCTAAGAGAGTGTCACACATTTCAAGAATGGATTCTTCACCGTCACCGATAAAAATACCATCCATGAATTTAGCAACAGGCATTGGGTTAGCAGCAGAAGGGCCACCAGCTATGATGACTGGGCCTTCATTTCTATCCTTCCACAGCAGAGGAATTCTACCAAGGTCGAGAATATAAAGGACATTGGTAAATGTCATTTCATAGGGAAGGGTAATAAAAAGAGCATCGAACTCATTGAGAGGAGTTCCTGTTTCAAGCGAATAAAGTGGAAGATTCTTTTTCTTTAGTAGAGCTTCAAAATCCGGCCATGGGGCAAAACAGCGTTCTGCCATTACATCAGGACGATTGTTGATTGATTCATAGAAAATCTTTACAGCCTGATTGGACATTCCAAGCTCATAAAGGTCTGGGAAAATAATGCAGACTCTAAGCTTCGGGTTAGTCTTTATTTCAGCCTGATTAGCTTCGCCGCCGAGATAGCGGGCTGGTTTATCTATATCTAGAAGCTCCCAATGGGATATTTCGTTAATAATGTTTTTCATGCTTTGTTTGTAGGTGTGTTCTGTTTATTTATGGTGAAAACCAAGTCAAAATCTCTTCCGGAAAAATCTACGTCAGCGCTTACCGCAGGTTCAGGAAGCATAAATACTTTTGCGGTTTCGTCACGTAGTTCTTCCAATAGAAGCTGAGCATTTTCAGCAGAGAGATTGAGACGATTTCCAAGAATGGAATATTTGACTCTTTCTCCTGGGGTGAGCCTCTTTCCTGAGGCTGTTCCAAAGGCTAGAGCGTTACTCATGATTACTGTTCAAGAAGCTTAGCTTCTGTAGCCTTAGCTTTACGCTGGGCATAGCTGTTTGTCGGGTCTATGCTGAGGGCAGTGTTGTATGAGGCTAGTGCAGAGGCGTATTCATGACGCTGGGCATATATGTCGCCAAGGTTGATGTATGGATCAACGTAATTTGGCATCAACTCAGCAGCCTGCTTGTAATTTGCTATAGCATTGTCTATAAGACCACGTCTATGGTAGCCAACACCAAGCTGATAGAATATCTTACCGTTTTTCTGGTCGATTCTTGAAGCTGCTTCAAAGGCTTTTAAAGAAGCATCCTGCTGACCTTCCAAAAGATATAACTCACCCAATGCAACAAGAACTCTTACGTCACCATGGTCCTTGCTTTCGTAGGCCTTGAAATGAATAATGGCGTCCTTATTCATGCCTTTGCGTTTGCAGATTGTTCCAAGTGCATAGCGTGCTTTAAGGTGGAACGGATCATATCTGACGCAAAGCTTCATCATTTCTACTGCGTCATCTTCGCGATTTAAATCTAATAAGAAAATAGCAAGATTATAATAGGTTTCTGCGTAATTTGGAGCAAGCTCTAATGTACGTTTCCATTCTTTTACTGCATCATTTATTCTTCCCTGCTTATAATAGCAGAGGCCGAGATTATGATGGGCTTCAATGAAAAGCGGTTCCTGCTTTAATGTCTTAATGAGGTTTTCTTCGGCAACATCAAGCTTGCCATATTGACCGGCTAATGTGCCATACATATAAGTATCAATAACCTTTTCTGATAATTCCTTTTTATACTTACCGGTGACTACCTTGGTTTGTGGAATCAGACTGGAAAGAGGTATATTCTTTGTGTTTTCTGAAAGCTTAGTGTTAGATGTTGTATCTCTTGAGCTCTTTTTTTTGCCACAGCCTGTGGTAAAAGCTGTTAATGCTACTGCAAGCAATAAGCACAAGAATATTTTGATTTGTCTGCTTTTCAATTTTTTGCTCCTGAATTTATTTCCTTTTGTTCTACTATTCTAACACAGTAGACGGGCCTTGCCAAGAAACAACAAAACCATCTTTTTCTCTTTTTATATGAACCACTCTGTGATTACCTGAATCAAGCAGAAATACTGTGTCATCGCATACTGTCAAATCTGAAGGCTTTTTGAAGGCAGAACCATCAGCAGCTTCAGACAATACTGTTAGTCTTTTCCCTTGTGGACTGAAAAGAATTAATTCATTAGTGGTATCATCACAGACATATACTAGCCCGTCTGAATCAACGCTAACACCAGTTGGAGCCTTAAGGCTGTCTGTTAATTCATATTTATAAAGGCCAAGTCGGTCAAACACAGCTATTCTTGCTTTGCCTCGGTCTGCTACATAAATAGAACCGTCTATTCCTACATCTATCTGTGATGGATTTTTCAACTGTTTTTCAGAACCGCCGAAACCGCCGATTTCCAATATTTTGCTACCGCTTGGAGATATTTTAAGTATTTTGTCTGAACGGCCATCTACAACCCAGATATTGTTTTCATAGTCTGTAATGATTCCCTTAGGCTTGTCTAATCGATTACGGCGATCATCATTTTTAGGGTAAAGATTACCCTTGTAGCTTTTATATGAATCAAATATACAGGTTCTGTTGTTATTCTGGTCAGAAACATAGAAATTGGAAAAACCACCGGCCGCAACGTCGTATGGATGGTCAAGACTGTCTTCGTCTTCCTTGCCTGATGAAGTCTTAGAATTATTGAAGGCCAGGCCGAAACCACCGTGTCGGCCAATAAAACGTCCGTCTTTGCCGAGGCGGATAATTCTATCGTTTCCTGTATCTGCGATTAATATTTCTTTGCGACTGGCGTCATAATCTATGCCCATTGGGTTATCGAACTGACGTTCACCTTTACCGCGGCTACCAGTATCTTTAAATGGATTTAGGCCTATGTTGAACAGTTCGATAGTGCCTTTTTTGTTTAAAACCTTGCTTTCAGGGAATTTCAGCTTATAGGTGCCCTTTTCCATAAAACGCGGACCCCAAAGCTTTTCAAACTTGTTTTTGCCGGCAACCTCATAAATTATATTTACACAACCACTAATTGGCAGATTGATTGTAAATACTGCAGTGCCTGAGGCTATTTCCAAAGAACTCCACATATTGTTTGAACTTTCTTGGGAAAATGCTGGCATGTTAAAGGCCAAAACAGCAGCACAAACTGTTATGAATTTGCAAAGATTACTTGCTTTCATCTTTTACCACCTTATAGATAATACTGTTCATTTCTTTTATTGCTTCAAGATTTCGTGGGCTTGGTCTTACCACTATATCTTGATTTATTGGGAATATGCGTCCATTCTTTACTGCATTAATAGTATTCCAGCCAGGTCTGCTGCTTACTGCTTCTATGTTCGGATTCGGGTAAGCCAGGAAAATAATATCGGGATTGGCTTCAATCAACATTTCTGAATTGATTGAAGGGAAATCATCAAGACTTGAGAATACATTGACTCCACCAGCAGCTGTAAGAATGCTGTCGATATTATTCTTGCCTCCACAGGCCTGTATTGGGTTATCCCATATTTCGATGTAAACACGCGGTTTGTCTTCTGGTTTAAAAACCTGAAATTTTTTGGTTTCCTGATTCCATTGTTTGACAAATCTGTCACATAAGCTTGCGTCACCCAGGTGTGATGCAAGGAAAGAAGCCGCATATGGGATGTCGGCCGGGGAATTTATGTCTAGATTAAGATAGTTGAGACCAAGCTTTTTAAAAAGATTTACGTATCTTTTATGTATGCTGTTGGTATCCAAAACTATAGTAGGTTTTAGGGCTACTATCTGTTCTATGTTAAGATTCTGGTCGCCTATTCTGGGAAGCTTATTAACAACTTCTTTCGGGTAATTGCAGTAATGTGAAGCGGCAACAAGAAACCTTTCTGCGCCTATTGCACATACTAATTCAGTGCTTGATGGTATAAGCGGAACAATTCTCTGATCTTTTACCTTTGGCTGCTTTGACTGCCACGGTGGGGTGGTAGTAGTTAAATCAACGGCTTCTGTAGATTCCTTTGGGGCATCTTTATGAGAAATACTTGACCAGATAAGGATTAAGCCTACTAATACAAGCCATATTACTGCTAGTTTAAATATTATTCTTGCAAATTTTTTCATTTTTTCTGTTTGCGATTTTCAAAGTATTCCTTAGTCTTCTTTTGGTGTTCACCAATAGTCTTGGAAAAATTATGACCACCATCGATTCCATTAGCAACAAAGAATAGATAATCAGTGTCAGCAGGGCAGGCTACAGCTTTCATGGAAGCTATGCCAAAATTAGAAATCGGGGTCGGGGGAAGACCAGGATGCAGATAGGTATTATAAGGGGAATCTATTTTTAAATCTTCGTATAATACACGCTTTTTGCGTTCACCAAAGGCATATTGAACAGAAGCATCGGTTTCCAGTTTCATATTCTTTCGTAAGCGGTTGTAAAAGACAGAGGCGATTAATGGACGGTCTTTTTCTATAACTGCTTCTTTTTCAACTATTGAAGCTAAAATACAGCCTTCATACTGACTTAATCCATTTGGAAGATTTGCGCAGAAAACCTTGTCTATCTGATGCCTCATCAGCTTTAGCATTCTTTCTGCAACTACATCGGCAGAGCTGCCCTTTGCAAAGAAATATGTATCTGGGAAAATAAGACCTTCAGCAGCTGGAATCAGCTCCCAGCCTGAAAATATCATACCGAGTCTGGCGGGGTCTGTTACTGCTTCCATAAAATCTGGAACTTTGCATACTCCGGCGTCCTGAAGAATTGCCGCTGCTTCCTTTATGGTTGTTCCTTCAGGGATAGTAACAGAAACAGTCTGCATATTACCCTTGAGAAGCTGTTGTATAACTTCTGGAAGAGTTTCTTTCCCAGTAAAGGAATACTGGCCTGGTTTCAGTTTCTGATCAATAGCCAGGAATCTGATGTAAAATCTGAATAATAAAGAACTTTTAATGATATTCTGATTTTTTAGAAGCTTGGCAATATGAGATGTGGAAGAACCTGATTCTATTGATATTTCTATAGGGTGCTCGGCCATTACTGGTTTAGAATTTTCTGTATACCAGTTCCATGCGCTATATACAAAACCACCTATTAAAGAGAATAAAAAAAACACCATGATAAGAGCTATTTTAATAGTTTTCATGGTGTTTCTCTTTTAAAGCTATTATTCAGATTTTTTTCTGAAATTCAAAATGGTATTACGGCTGTTATCTAATACATATACGTCATCCTGGCTCTTGGCTATGACGCCTGTCGGATATAGGAAGCTGCCTTCCTGGTTTCCGAATGAACCAATCTGAGATATGAATTTACCTTCTGCATTGATGATAACAACTGGAACTTCGCCAAGGTCGAGAACATACATATTCCCGGCTTCGTCTATATGAAGACCTGACGGGCCCTTCATTTCTTCGTATTCACCCTTGGCCTTGATTTCTTCGATGAAAGTGCCATCAGGTTTCATCTTTACGATGCGCTTTCCACCAAAGTCAGTTACGTAAATGGTATTCTGATAAAACTGAATGGAGGTTGGGAATATTAAAGCTGCTTTACCTTTGCCACCAATTTTTTCTATAAATTCACCGTTTTCTGTGTATTTATAGATTTCTGAATTTCTGGACATAATAACGTAAATATCACCGTCTGCGTCAACTGCAACGTCCATTGGGAACTTCATATTTTTGGTAACTTTGATAAGAGCTTGACCATCGTTTTCGTATTTTACGATTTTGTTGCCCTTTTGGTCACAGACCCATATACAGCCGGAATTTTTGTCTACGCCTATACCAGCTATGCTCTGGAGTTTCATTTTGTCCATACCAAATTCACCGCCCATGGATAATGTATTACCATTGGAGGTCGAAATAACTTGAAACCTTGTATTCCCTGCGTCTGCGACGACTAAGTTGCCTTTACCATCAACGTCCATATCAGTAGGACTTAAAAATTCGGAAGAACCAGAACCTGATTTGCCAAATTCTTTGGTAAAACTAAATTTGTTGGGAACGCAGCCAGTTGCAAAAGAAAGCAATACCAATGCTATTGGTAGCCATGCTTGTTTCTTTTTTAACATAATTCCCCGAATCTCCTAATATATTTTACTATACCAATATAACATAAATATATGTTTTGCAAAATATTTTTTTGATGGTATAATGAAAGAAGCAAAGTGAGAAAAATATGAGACACAAAAAACAAGCTTTCACCTTAATTGAATTAATGATTGTTATTGCAGTAATCGGTATTCTGGCTGCGATGGCCTTGCCAAACTTCCAGCATGCCCGCGAACGTGCCAGACAGGCTAAGTGTTTTGAATTCACTTCACTGTTAACTAGAACAGCTGAACTCTATTACATTGAAAATAAGCACTATCCTGAAAAAGTTGAAGATCTTGGCGAATATATGGCCGGTCACAAGAGTGTTAAATGCCCATCAGACGGTGTTTATTCTATTCTTTCTGGTAGCGGTGTCGGTGACGATAATGCCATGGTTTTCTTCTGCTCTAAACATGGTTGTGCCTCATCCACATGGGGTGGCTGATAAAATAGCATAAAAAAAAGCCTCTAGGTTTTCCTAGAGGCTTTTTTTGTATAAGAAAACCACGCGATAGTCGCGTGGTTCATTTTAGCTTTAGCGATGAACAAATAATAAAACCTCCTAACGTGTATAATATAAAGAATTGACCTGTCAGTCATATTTAAATACACGTTAGGAGGAAT
>JAZRWI010000079.1:0-29350 GCA_045599645.1 Candidatus Avigastranaerophilus sp. | reverse complement strand
GTGATGGCTGATCAGCTTACTTTTAAAGAATACATAGACCCGTTTACGGGTAGCAAGTATTTGGATGCAAAATAAAAGCCGCTTTAGCGGCGGCTGAGAATTTCTGCGGTTGTTAGCCTTTTTCAGTGCGCCTTTAGGCGCGGCTAGTAATTTCGCCTTGAAGGCGTGGTGCATACCACCAGCTTAGCTGGTGGTTTTGATTTAGAAAATATAGCTTTGTAAAAAGTTACATGACTACTGCCAAAAGAGAACGTTTGACCATAGATCTCTCTGAGGAAGAACATAGAAAAATAAAGTCCTATGCAGCTTTAAAGGGCAAATCAATGAAGGAATTTGTTCTTGAAAGCATAAAAAACCAAATGTTACTTGAATCAGAAACAGAAGCTAACAACAGTTTATTAACTAAGACAAGTATGCTTATGCAAGATATTTGGGATAACGATAAGGACTCTTAAATTCTTATCTGGGCGTTCAGGCGGTCTACGTGACGGATAAGCTCAGATTCATCAGGCTGGAATTTTGGTATGTCAAGATATTCTGAATACATCTGGAAACGCTTGATTTGTCCAGCTTCCGAGGTAATATCAGATTCAAGATTTGAAGAACTGACAACTGCTGCTGTGGCACTATTGATAATCTTTTGTTCTTCAAGCTTGGTAAGCAGATTCTTTACCTGCCCGATGCTTTCAAATATTTCAGCGGTTTCAGGGAACTGTGCTATGATTTCTTCTGCTGGTAAATCCCCTGGCCTAAGCTGCTGATGCCAGAAAAAGCGCATAATAAATGGCAGTTCATAAGGAACAGTTTCAAAATTCCCGTAGAATGGTTCGCTTAATGGTCCCATCTTGTCGAGCTGCATACCACCGATGACGAATTTCCCGTCTTCTGCAGTGTTTCTACCACTTTGTCCGTTTAAATGAGCTTCTAAGAATTCATGAGCGAAGCTCAACTGCCTTAACCAGCAGTATCTGACTATTATTGCTTCTGCTTCACGGATTTTAAGATGCAGGTTTGTTATCTTTTCTTCATATGTTATATGTGAATATGAGGTGATGGCATAAACATTGTTGCGCCACAGAAGAGTGATTGTTTCCAATGATATGTTTGCAAATTTTCTGATTTTTGCTGTAATAGCCTTAACTGCCTGAACAAAGGTATCACCTGCAAGAGTGATGTCCATCTGCTGTGCCATGGTTTCCCAGGGCTTTTCATAGAAGGTATAAAGCAGTGTCTGAAGGCTTTGGAGGCTGTGATGGAGAACAGCTTCAATCTTGAAATGAACAGAGTAGGGGGAGGTTCCGCCCTGCTTCTGAACATGGCTGAGCATATAGGATGAATAAGCAGCCCTTATAAAGCAAAAACCATCTAATATTAGAAAAATACCGGCGAATATGCTTAAGGCTATTCCAACATGTTTTACAAATGCTATACCTGAAAAGGCTGCGAGAACAAAAAGCAGAAGGCTGATACCCATTACGCCCCAGGCTAGCTTTTGAGGAGGATTGGTTTCTGGGTCAGTCAGGTATTTGACCCATAAACCTCCAAGCTGGAACAAGAGAGGTCTTTGAGGATTTACTGAATAGACCATGCTTTCAAATCTGAAAGGGATGCTTGGCGGGTTCTGGATGTAATGCTTTTCTATTTCGCTTAAATTGGCGAAATTAGGCTTACTCAGGCCACATTGAGGGCATGAGTGGGCGGTAGATAGAATTGCTGCATGACATCTGCGGCAATACGTATTTAGCATTGGAACATTACTCATGATTGATTATTATAGCATATTTTCTAATGACTGGGTATAAATTAAATGCCCTGCGGGCGTGAAAACTCGCTGGCGCTCGCGTGAATACCTGCCGCTTCGCGTCAGGCGTGAAAACCGCTTCGCGGTGGCGAATGGCACAAAAATTTCGAGGGCTGCTGGCTAAAATCCACGCGCCGAAAGGCGTGTTTCACGCCTGTCACTAAGTGACAGGCTTTCACTCTTGCGAAGCAAGTTTTCACTACAGGCGAAGCCTGTTTTTCACTACTGCCGCAAAGCGGCAGTTTTTCACGCCGAAGGCATTTGTACTAATTCCTTTTATATGCTATACTGTGCCAAAACATTTCAGGCAGGTAAACAATGAAATCCCGTATTAAGTTTATATTAGCCATTTTGCTTGTATTTGCGTTTTCCAGCATGCTAATGGCACAGACTGCAGAGCCAAATCCAAAGCTCAGCAGTCCACGTTCAACTGTTCGCTATTTCCTTAAAATCATGAACAAGGTTGAGTATGAAAGGGCACTACGCATTGATGATGCCCTACAGTGCCTCTATCTGGATGATATTCCGGAAGCTAGCAGAGCTGCAAGGGGCCGGGAAATAGCTGAAAAGCTGTTCAGGGTTCTTTATCATTTTACCTTCAAGGTAGACGCAATACCAGAAAACACAACCCAGAGAACCTATACTATCCCGATAGGTGGCGACAAGGGTATGGATATTTCTCTTCGCTATTATGATAGCGGCGAATGGAAATTCAACTATAGCAAGACTCTCAGCCATATCGACGATTACATCGAAGTTGTAAATCAGGAACAGGAAAAGATTGTTCTTGATACCACTGTTGACGCTACCTTCCGCTCACCACGTGAAACTGTCAGATACTTTTTCAGCAACATGGGGAAGGAAACTGACGAAGGCACTCAGGCTGCTGCCGAAGCTCTTGATATGTCTGGCTTCGAACGCAGTATAAGAAAAGATCTGGGTAAAGAACGCGCAATGCTTCTCAATTCTGTTCTTGCCCGTTCACGCTATATTGACCTTGTCGAACTTTCCGATGATAGTAAATCAGCTCCGGTTATTTTGCTAAATGACGCTGTGGGCCGCATTACCATTGAAAAAGTTCCTATAGAAGATACTGAACTCACTGCCTGGAAATTCTCCTGCTCAAGTGTAAAGATTCTGCCTCAGCTTTATGACAGCTATCGCGATAAGGAAGTCTTGGAAGACATTAACTCTGTTGCCGAACTGCCACTTTCCATCAGAGTCAGGGACTATATGAAAAAGAATTTCCCGACAATGATGAAAACTACCTTCCTGCTTGAAAACTGGCAGTGGATTGGTTTGTTCGTAATAGTATTCCTTGGTTTGATATTGGGAAAGACAGTCATATTCCTGATTACCAACAGCATCAAAACCCTGTTTAAAAAGGCAAATGTAAACATAGACATTGATGCTCATAAGAGATTCTTACTGCCAATCAGCATTGCAATTACTTCATTCTTCTGGTGGAGCGGCATTTATATGCTTGGTCTTACTGGGAATGCAAGAGTAATTCTTCTCGTCAGCGTAAAGGTAGTAGCAGCTCTTGCTTCTGTTTGGGCAGGCTACAGACTTGTTGATGTTATCGGCAATTACCTTTGCGGTAAGGCTGAACAGACAGAAAACAAGTTTGACGATCTTCTCGCACCGCTTATTACAAAGGCCATGAAGGTCATGGTTGTTATCTGTGGTCTTGTTTTCCTGGCTGATATTTTTGCTATTGATATAGACAAATTCATGGCAGGCCTCGGGCTTGGCGGTTTGGCTTTTGCTTTGGCGGCCAAGGACACTGTTTCTAATATTTTCGGTTCTGTTACTATCCTCATGGACAGACCGTTCCAGATTGGCGACTGGGTTACTATTGGCTCTGCTGACGGAACCGTTGAATCTGTCGGAATCAGAAGCACCAGAATCAGAACTTTCTACGATTCTTTGATTACTATTCCAAATTCAGAATTGATTAACGCTCAGATTGATAACTACGGTGCCAGAACCTACAGACGAATCAATACTACAGTAAACCTTGCTTATGACACTCCTGCTGAAAAGGTTGACGCTTTCTGTGAAGGTATCAGAGAGCTTATCAGAAATCATCCATGCACCCGTAAGGATTATTATATCGTAAGCTTCGATAAATTCGATTCTTATTCGCTGCAGATAATGGTTTACTGCTTCCTAAAGTGCCCAGACTGGGTTGCTGAAAAGAGGGAAACTCACAGACTTTATTCAGACATTCTCAGGCTTACCAAGCGCCTAGGTATTCAACTTGCTTCTTCTGGTCACAGATATGCTAAGGAAGAAGATTTGCCAATAAAGTATGACATAAACGACAGCGAAGCCATAGCCAAGGCCGAAGGCATCAAAATAGCCGACGAAATCATGCGCGACTCCGGTATACTGAAAAGTTGACGGGAAGCAACGGATAACAGGATGAATGCCGATGAGCAGGCCAAACAGCGGATAAGCAGGCCAAACAGCCAGAGTTTTTAGCCTCGGTTTTAGGTTGTTTGTAGTTTCCCGGCGAAAGTTGTTGCTAAGCGACAGTTAGCAGGTTACTCCTGAAGACAAATGTGCTGCAACGGATAACAGGATGAATGCGGATAAGCAGGCCAAACAGCCGATAAGCTGGCCAAACAGCCAACAGCCAACAGCCAACAGCCAAGAGCCAAGAGCCAAGAGCAAACAGCCAACAGCCAAGAGCTAATAGCTATAAGCCAATTTTCGCATTATTATTCGTATAATATACAAACAAGCCGATATATAGGGTGAATATTTTTGTTTAAGGGCCCTATATGAAAAAAATGAATAAAAAGTTTGTCGGCTTGCTTGTGGCGCTGTCTATGACCTCATTGGTCGGATGCGGACTAAAAAGCGAAGGTGGTAATTCAAACAATGATTTCACATCCAAGCAGGCAAGCTACGAAAATACAGATAATCCTGTAACTCCGAAGGAATACTTACCTGCAGAGGATGAAACTGAGACTGCTCAGGTATTCGATAAGGCTGTTAACGAAGTCTATACTATCAAGAATATTAACTCCGCAAATGTTGCTATTGATATTCCTGCAGACGGTTCTAATTATCTATTAAATATTACTAACAACAATCCAACTGGCAAAAAAATATCTGTAATATCAGATACAAAGGCTTCTGTAAGAATGTCTGCCGGTGGGGAAGTGGCAAACCCGTTCTCTGCTTTGTCGAATGATTGCTGCCAGACAACAGAAGCCAGTCATGAAGCGAGACTTGGTTTTATAAGAGCCTCTGTAGCAAAAAACACAAATAAAACTGTAATGGCTTCAAGAGCCTCTTGGGGTAATGCTTCAGACCATAGTGATGAAGTTGTTGGTCGGGAATATGCAATTTATACTGGAACCATTGATGTAAAGCCAATGGTAACATTATCACGCTGTAAGCTTGTTGCAATGACCGAACACGTGAAATTCTTCGTTGATCAGGAAAATCATGGCTATTCTTCATACGACCCTGCTCAGATGGAAGACTGGGTTACAGGCAAAAATGGAAACTTCTCTTTTGCAAACTTATTTGATACTTACGCATATGGAAATGTTTCAGCTTATTCTGTTTTGAAGGATAATTTCGGGACTGTAGCTGATATCGATAACGATGGAAAGCTTTCTATTCTTTTTTCCCCAATTCTTCAGGTTTGGAGAACTGGTTTGGAAGGTTTGTTCCCAGAGGAAACAATGATGCCTGATTCTGGTGAATACATGAATCTGCCTGCTCTGCCGGAATACAGAGACCTGGTAATCGTAGCGCCAGTCAGACATGGAACTGAAAACTATTGTAAGCAGAGAATGTTGTCTAATATGATTCACGAAACCCAGCATGCAATTAATTTCAGTAACAGAGCTTATTCCGGAAATATTTATTCTCCTGGTTATGATGCAACAAGCTTTGCTGATGAATTAGGCTTTGACGAAGGCTGTTCTGTATGTGCTGAAGCTTTATTCAGACGAGCCTGTGGTGAAGCGGGCCTTTCAACTCTTTATGATTCCAGAAATGGTGGAGTCGGCCCTGAATACACAGGAAATGACAGTCGTTTTGATTATTATCTTCGCGAAAGCAATAGCATCGGTAATGTATTTCCTTTTAATTCAAATAATTTTAATTATAGCCAGGATTACGGCCGTAACGGACTTTTCATTCTTTATCTGCATGACAGATTCGGTAAGGAAAGCTTGTTGCGTTTGATACAGCAAGGGTGGCAGGGGAATAAGCTTGTTGATACAATTCCGACCATTCTTTGCGGAAATACAACCATTACTCTCAACGATTTGCAGCGGGAATGGCACTTTGCGCTTCAGAATGAATATCTGCGAACTATGCAGAATGAAAACGGCGAGTTTATGACCGCAAATGTAAGGTTCAAATATCAGGACTGGCTAAAACTTACATCCGTTAACAAATCTATTAACGCAAATTCCTCATATTTAAGCTCAGGATATGGTATAATGTACATATTGAAGCCCGAAACATCTAATGCTGAGGGCAACAATTACAGATTCTTCATTAAATCTGTAGACAATACTACATTAGACGATTTGGAAGTGAACATCGTTAAGCTTCCAAATAACTGAGAGCTTATATGAAACTTAATAAGTCTTTTATTTATAGATTCTGTGCTATTTTTGTTCTTGCCATGGCACTGCTTGTTGTTGGCTGCGGTGGCGGTGGTGGAGGCTCTGTTGGCCCGGAACCAGACCCGACTGAGTTTGAGACTGCGTCTATAAAACCTACAGAAACGAATAAGGTTTATTCTGAAACTGGGCTTAATACTAAGAATATTGCTGTTGATGTTCCAGCTGATGGCAGCAATTATTTATTAAATATTTCTAATAGTGGTTCTGACATAAAGGTCAAAGTTTGTTCTTCAAATGCAAATAATGACACTAGAATGTCTGTTGCTGAAGAACCTCAGGCTGATATTGGTGAATGGCTATATGATCCGAACATTATGGCAAGGCGTATGTTTGCTGAGGCCGCAAAAGCTCATCAGAATCGTGCTAAGACAAAGGCTTCTGCATTCAGGGCTTCTTCTCGTTGTTCAACATCAAATCATAGCCAGGAAACTGTTGGTAATGAATATTCTATACAGGTTGGAACTGTTGACAAGGCTCCACTAGTTGTTCTAAGTAAATGTAAGCTTGTAAAAATTACTGACCATGCCAAATTTTTTGTTGATCAGGATAATCATAGAGGATATTCATCAAGAGCAGAAGAAATGGAGCAGTGGTTAACGTCGAATGACGGCACTAATCCAGCTGATTTATTTGAACGCTATATGTATGGCGTATTAAATGATAATTATGGAACAGTAGCTGATGTAGACGGTGATGGCAAACTGTCTGTTCTTATAACAAGCGTATTGCCAACATGGCAGAATGGCCTGGAGGGGCTCTTCCCAGAAGAAACAATGATTCTTAATCAAGAAGACTATGATATTGGAATCACAGATTTCCGTGATTTGGTTCTTATTGCCCCCCCTGTAAATAATTCTGCAAAAGAACGTCATGCCATGATTAGCAATATTATTCACGAAACTCAGCATGCTGTAAACTTAAGTCAAAGAGCTTATTCTGGTAATACATACGTTAAATTCGATGCTTATGCTTTTGCCCAAGAACTTGGCTTTGATGAAGGCTGCTCTGTTGCTGCAGAAGCATTATTCAGAAGAGCGATGGGAAAAGCAGGAGAAACTCATTCGTATGAATACCGTTCTGGTGGACCTACTACAGAGTATGCCGGTAATACGTCTAAGTTCAATAACTTTACTTTAAGCAATGTTTTTCCTTTCGATGATAATAATTTTAATTATGGTGAACATTATGGCCGTAACGGTTTGTTTATGTTATATATTTATGATTGCTATGGTCAGGCAAATTTCAAAAAGCTTGTTCAGCAAAAATGGCAAGGCAATAATCTAAAGACTGCTATTCCAGAAATTCTAGGCTGCAAGAGTCTTGATGAAGTGCAAACCGGTTGGCATTTGGCCATACAATATGAAAGCTTAAGAGCAGAAATTGGCAAAACAAAGGATCTTTCTAAAATTGGCGGTTATGCAGATTGGTTGAATTTAAATATAAATAAATCATTTAATGATTCACTAGATAATATATCAAAAACTGTTAGTAGAGGTAGTTCTTTGAAATACAGTTTTACAGCTCCAAAAAACAGTTCAAAGGATAGCTTCAGATTTTTTATTAAATCAGTTGATAATACTAGTTTAAAAGATATTAAGTTAAAATTAGTTAAGATAGCTAATAATTAAAAGGATAAATCCGCCATGAGAAAAGCAAACAAGTCTATTTTTCAGAAGTTGTGTTTAATTTCTGCTGTTAGCTCTGCTTTGCTTTTGACTGGCTGCGGTGGTGGCGATAGCGATAGTAGCAGTGGTTATCATCGTGATCCTACACCAGTTTATAATCCAAATTATTATGATTCCTCTCAAAGCTATGTAGGCAATCTTACTAACTCTGGCAAGCGTTTTAGTAACTATAATGGTGCGTCTTCCATTAGAATTAATGATATTCCAGTGGATACCAGCAAGGACGTGCTTTATGCATGCTTGATAACTAATCCAAACTCCTCACCTATAAAAGAGCTTACTCTTCAGCCACCGCTGGCATATAATATAAGGGCGTCTAAGAGCGATGAATCTGATGAAATTTCTGATAATCCTCTGCTTGCCAATGTTGTTGAATTCAGGGAAAATCCTTCTGCTAAGCTTCAGCTTCAACAGGAACTTATGCAGATATATAACTCTCAGGAAGCATCTAATGCCAGATGTTCTGTAAGAGCAGCTGTTTCCCATAAAGACGAATATGAAGGTCAGAAGGGTATAGAAATAAGCGTTCTCAGCAAGAAACGCACCTGCACACTGGTAAAGGTTTCTAAGTATGCCAAGATTTTCGTTGATACAAATGGAGACGGTGACGTTGCAGCAGGTAATATTCCTGCTAACAAACTCAATGAATTTGCAGATGAATTTGATAATTACATTTATCCGGTTATGAGGGATAACTTCGGAAATGAAGATGGTTCTGAAATTTTCTGGAACGATGTAGATAACGATGGTCATCTTTCCATAGTATTTTCGCCAATAGTTAACAACTATCAAAGCAACGTTACTGGTATTTTCGACTCTGCCAGCATTAATAGCAGAAATCCTAGAGATATGGTTTCTCTTTCTGTTATGAATGATAAAAACAGTAAAGGCGGCTTCGACAAGTGGTTTATGGACGCCCGCGAAACTATAGCCCACGAAATGCAGCATATTATAAATTTTTCAGCTAAGGGAAACAGGTCTGAATATGAACTTTGGATAGATGAAGGTTTGTCCGTCTGTGCAGAAATTCTTTATAGAATCCGTAGAAGCAATTTGCAGCTTTCTACCTATAGTCTTTATTATGATGGGGTTCATGCTGATTTCCCTGGAAATGATGCCAGATTTTATTGCTATGCCTATCTGTTGCCAGAAGTAGCTGTAGAATCCTTTGGGAAAACAGTTACAAATACTGATACAGAACTGCTGGCTCATTACGGTCAGAAGGGGTTGTTTTTCTATTATCTATATGAACAATATGGTAAGGATATTATTAGAAAGCTTAGCCGTGGTTCCTCGGGCAGGGGTAAATTCTCTTATCTGATTACAGATCGCAGCCTGGAACAGCTTGTTATTGATTTTAATATTGCAATTTTATATGAAAAGCTGCGCAACGTAAGCTTATCTAAGTTCCAGCCTAACCCGTATATTACTGCTAATAAGAACCATCGTTTTGTTACTGATATGGCATTAAAGTTCAAGCAGGATAAATATGGTAAATATTACGAAATTACTGAAAATGACATTAATTTCTTGAATTTGGCTACTATGAGGGATAAAACGACAATTATCAGCCCTAAGAACTATCCAGTAGGTGGTAATGGCGGAACAGTCAGAATTTTGTTGCTTCAGCCAAAAGAGATGAAGTCGGCCCTAAGCGGTGGCAATTCCTATTCTTTCACTTTAACCTCTGACGGCAAGCCCTTCGTAGTGAATATGATCAGGATGAATGAATGAATAAGCTATGTTTTATAGCAGTGGATGTAGAAGTGTGATTTAATACAGCTGTTGGCGTTGTTGGCATGGTTGGCATTGTTAGCATTGTTGGCATTGTTGGCATAGTTGGCATTGTTAGCATCGTTAGCATCGTTAGCGTTGTTGGCATTGTTGGCATGGTTGGGCCGCCCCTGCGAGGCCTTCCTCCAGCTTTGCGGGGGGAAGGTGGCACAGCGTAGCTGTGACGGATGAGGGCGGTTGCTTAGTATCGTTGGCTTTGTTATAGCGTTGTTGGCATGGTTGGCATGGTTGGCATGGTTGGCATTGTTAGCATTGTTGGCATCGTTAGCATTGTTGGCGTTGTTGGCGTGGTTGGCGTGGTTGGCTGTTTCTCAGGCCGCATTCATAGCGCAGGCTAATTCATTCTTTCTTCGTTTTTGCTACGAATCTGTCGAACCAGTCGAATTGTTCTGCTAGAACATGAAGTATTGATTCGCGGGCTTCATAACCGTGGCTTTCATGTGGCAGAATCACAAGACGTGCAGTGCCGCCGTGACCCTTGATTGCTGCATACAGGCGTTCACTCTGGATAGGGAAGGTACCAGAGTTCGGGTCATCTTCACCATGAATCAGCAGAATAGGTGTTTTTATCTTATCTGCATGCGAGAACGGTGACATCTGGGTATAAATATCCTTAGCCTGCCAGTAGGTGCGTCTTTCACCTTGGAAACCGAATGGGGTCAGTGTTCTGTTATAAGCGCCACTTCTTGCAATACCAGCAGCGAATATATCAGTATGAGCCAGAAGATTGGCTACCATGAAGGCTCCGTATGAGTGACCGGCAACACCGATTTTATCCTTGTCGGTAATACCAAGCTCTACAAGCTTGTTTACAGCGGCTTCAGCACCTGCTGTGATTTGCTGAACATAAGTATCGTTAGCTGTTAGCGGGTCGCCAACAACTGGTATTTCAGCATTATAAAGGACAGCATAGCCGTGAAGCAGGAAAAACAGTATTGATGAACCGCCTATTCTTGTATAGCGGTTAGTAGAAGTTCTTACCTGACCAGCTGTTTTAATATCTGTGTATTCTCTAGGATATGCCCATATTACGGTTGGATAGCGTTTTCCTGGTTTGTAATTGATAGGGTAGTAGAGGGTGCCGCTTAAAGGAACACCGTCATAGCGTTCATACTTAATAAGCTCTTTCCTTAATCTAGCAAATTCCTTGGTCGGAGCTTCGTAATCTGTAAGCTGAACAGGTTCCTGGGCTTTATCCTTAACAATCTGTCTGATATAGTAATTCGGGTTGGTTTCTTTATCTTCTCGTGAGGTTATAAAGGTTTTGTGGTCTTTATCCGCAAATTCCCAAGGCAGCTCGAATACTTCTGTGCCGGCTCTGAAAATTTCCTTTGTTTCGCCAGTTTTGATACTGAACTTGCGAAGGAATGGCCTGAAGCCATCTGGGCTAGCACCCTTACCAGACAGGTATATCCATTCATCTTTGTCAAATATGGCAACAGTTTCACCGTTTTTGTTGTATTCGTATATCAGATCACCTGGATTATTGTAGTTATCGCGGTCGTTGCGGCCGAAGAATACCTTACATTCTGAAGCAATATTGGTCTTGCTCATATCTATGAGACGAGCCTGAACCCATTTTGTATCAAGGTCGAAATCCCAAATAAGGACAGCATCCTGCTTATCAAGATGGTCTAAGCCATTATAGCGCTGTGGAAGCTTAATTACTTCACGTGGTTCCTTATCAAAGGGAGCTTCCACTGCTTTTAAAACATCTCTGAAATCAGCCTTGGCATTAGGGTCACCGCCGTCGAGGGCTTCAACCCAGCAGAGAGTAGAGGGTCTCAGTCTTTGCCAGAAAACATTGCGCATGCCTTCCCTTACGCCCATAATCGGAATGTTTTCGCCAACAGCAACATGACCGATGGTTTTTATGAGCTTGCCTTTGCTATCCCACAATTCATAGCGGTGTGCAAAGTGGGTTGAGGGCACATTATGTGAGAATGGTGTTTCCAGAATCCTGGCTACAGTATATTTTTCATCAGGGGAAATAGAAATGTAGCTGATGAGGCCAGCAGAGCCGAACTTAGAGATTCTGCCGGTTTTTACATCAATTTTGTGAAGCTGTGAAGTAGCATAGTATTCAAAAAGCTTTTCATCGTAGGCAGAGGTTAAGAGGTCCTGATAGGTTCTTACCTGTGAAACCTGACCTTGTGTTTCCTGGATTTCAGGGCCATCTGGAATTACAGGCGCAACAGGGGGATTGCCGCGTTTTTCTGGCCAAAGGGGTACAAAAATATGCTTAGAGTCATTGCTCCACCAGAATGGCCCATGAAGAATAGAGTTCAGTCGGGCAGGGGAAATCTGTTTACAAGAGCCTTTTTCAGGGTCGAATAACCAGACTGAAGATCCACCAGCTTTATAGAGGGCTGCTGCAAACAGCTTACCGTTAGGGGACCATATAGGGAAGCCAAACTTAGCGCCTTCAGGAAGCTTTATCTGTTTTGTTTCTTTAGTTTTTAAATTAAGAATGCTTAAGCCTTGAACATAGTATGTACGCTTCTTGATGTTAAAGCGTGTAAGAATATTCATTCCAGCGAGCTTAGCAGTTGGTTCTGAGAGGTTTTCAAGGGTAAGCATGCTGGTATATTCTACCATCAGGGCTTTGTCACCTGCTGGGCTGACAGCCAGTTGAGGGGTATTAGGGGTATCAAGTATTTTAACAATCTTACGTTCAGGTTCTCTGTAGCCGTTTGTCTTCATTTCATTCGCCAATATATCAGTAAGGGGCAAGGCAGCAGCAAATATTGCTGTCAGTATTGAAAGTCTATTGATTTTAAAAGAATAGGGCATTACCGGGCTCTATTTATTTCTTTCTCTTCCCCAAATAAAATAAGGAATCAAAATAATTGGTGCTGTAAAAATTCCACCAGCAAACCAAAACCATCTGTAATCAGTTTTGGCATCTTTATCTAAGGCGATAAATGCTAAGGTTGCCAGCCAGAATAAACCAGCGAAAATCCAGAATACTACAATTGTTGAAGCAAGATATTCCATTTTGTTCCCCTGAATACATGTTTTTCGAGTAATAAAAAACCTCACTTATAATATATACAAGTGAGGCTTTTTTTCAAGTTAAGCTTTTGGATTATCTGAATACATAACCGAGCTTGTTAATGAAGTTACCAGCTACGTTAGCAACGCTTGAAAGTGCATTGCCTGTAACCTTTGCAACAGTGCCAGCTACCTGACAAGCATAGCCGCCAACTACTGCAGCGCCACCAGCGATCTTGTCGCCGATTCCGCCTTCGGTCCATTCCTGCTTACCCCAATCAACCATCTTAGAACCAGCTGACTGGAGACCAGTGCCTGCAACACCAGCAACTGCGCCTGGAACACCAAGAACACACTTTGTAACACCACTACCAAACTTAGTGATTGAGAGGTTCTTGAAGCCAGTTACTACGTCATTGATACCACTAGCGATGTTATCCTGAGTAGCTGTGCTGAAGTTTACGTTCAAAAGCTGTGGAGCCTTATCCGGGGTCTTTGTACCCTTGATGTCGATCATGAGGTTAGAGTAACCGATGAAGTTGCTGGCAAAGCCATTACCTGCCGGGTTCTTCCAGCATTCTTTGAACTTTTCGATATCCATGGTGTAGCTCTTAGAAGTTCCCCACCAAGAATCGCGCATCTTCAAACCTGTTACCTTGCCGCTATTGTCGGTTTCATAACCGTAAATGCAAATCCAATGTGGAGTGCCGTCTGCATTAACGAGACACTGAACTGGAGTATTGCCATCAAGTTTCTTGATTAAGTCAGCGAGGCTGGCATTGTTCTTTTCATTTGCATCAAGACCATTAAGGTTCAAATATTCAACGAGGGTAGAAGGAGCAGTGAAAATACCAGCTGGATTGGTTTCGCTGTAAATCTTGTTACCGTCTTTGTTGATTCCGTAATACTTGAACAGCATTGCAGTTGAGAACTGACCACAGTAGTTGTCGCCATTGATAGCTACCTGATAATCTTCAAATCCCTTAAGAGACTTGCCACCGTCGGTGTTATCTGTGGTTGTATCGATGGTGTTGCCTGTGCCGTATGCGAAAGTATCAGAAACCTTTTCGGTAACTGTGTCAACAGCATCCTTAACCTTCTGCTTTGTTTCGTCAGAAGGAGTAAGCTTTCTCTTAGCTTCGTCGTATTTTGCTTTGAGACGCTGAACCTGTTCGCCTAAATCGCGGGCAGTATTTGTAGCGCCTTCTTTAATAGCAGTTGTGTAGCGATTGTATGCATCTTCGTATTTCATCTTCAGTTCAAGAATTTCCTGATTGATGTTTACGGCATACAAGCTCTGGCTTGCAGCAATCATCATTGCTACGAGAGTTGCCTTAGAAAGTAATTTACCAATCTTATTAATGTTTTTCATTATAGACCTCCAGCCGGTCTTCTTATTTTACTACTACTATTATATGAATTTATCGACCAACCGTCAATGTACCCCATTAACTTTTTTTAAAAATTTATAAAAAAATAAAGCCCTTCTCTTTCGAAAAGGGCTTTGTTAGCTTCTTTTGTTATTTCTTAAGACGGATAATATAATTTACTGTCCAGTTCAGGTCAGCCTTCTTTGAATACCACTTTTTGAAGTAGTGCTCACCGTTCTTAACAAAGGTTGAGTCGCTTCTTCTGCCGCCGTCATACCAGGAATTGTTACCGGCATAAACATTTGTATGGCAGAAATTATAACAGCATATATCACCGGCCTGAAGTGTACCGTTCTTGATCAATGTGCTCATTTTCTTTTTTACAGTAATAATTTTGCAATATTTCTTAACTTTATCCTTCGCGCTCTTTGAATCCCAGTGGATGACACCAGCATCGGTTGTCCAAAAGGCTTCACCATTAAGAACACCTATTTCAGTTAAGCCCCAGTCTACATAACGGGCACAGTTGGTTCTTCTATTTTTATTCTTTACTGCAGAAGCGAATTTACTGCTGCATTTTGAGTTAGAATACAGCCATTCTTTGCCTGCTTTGTAGTCTGCTGCACATTGCTGTGACATTTTCTTCAATGCTGCCAGGAAGCTCTTGCAGTCTTTCTGGTATGGGCCAGTGTAATCTTCGTTTGCTGAAGTAGCTTTTTCTACCTTCGGTTCTTGCTTTTCTGCAGAAGCTACAGCCTTAGTTTCTTTCTTTTCTTCTGATTTCTTACCGTTCTTAAATCTTAAAATGAAAGCTACCTTATGGTTGTCGACAGCTTTGTCAGTCATAATCTTAACAAAGTAGTCCTTCCCGTTCTTGTTCTTTACTTCGCAGGTTTTCGGGGAAGGGTCATACCACATGTTGTTGCCTGCGTAGACGCTAGTGTGGGTATAGTTGTATCCGCAGATGTCACCGGCAATGATCTTACCTTGTTTTACCAGATTCTTAGCCTTACCACTTATATAAATGACATCAAAGTATTTTTCGATTGCAGATTCTGGATCACCGCCATTGTTGATTATCTGGCCATCAGAACAGAAAAACAAGTCGCCTTTTTCCAGGACGTTGCAGTTTACCAGAGCCCAGCAAGTGAATAGTGCATCATTGGTTACCTTATAATCAGATGCCTTCTGCTGTTTAAAGGTACTTTTGTTATTGCTGTTTGACCAATACCATACATCCTTGGAAGCATTCGTTTTTTCAATTTCATCAGCCATCTTTCTTAATTCAGAAAGGAAGCTGGTTACCATCGGATTTACAGTTTCCTGATTGTCGGTTTTAGCTTCCTGGGCTGCCTTTTCGTCTTTTACAGCAGCGACAGTTGTGGCATCGGCTGTAGTATCACTTGTGGCGTTGTCTTCTTCTACGGCAGTGTTTTGCTCTGCGGAAACGCTCAAAGCTGTTCCTAATAAGCTAATTTCTGCGTTACATGCTAATGTGGCTGCTAGAAAAAAATATGCTGATATAGCAAGCTTAGCAAAGAATCTCATAATTCTCTCCTGCGAAAAACTATAGTGTACCTATTTATTATATACTAATTTTTTCGCAGTTGGTTTTTAAAAAAATTATTTTCCTGTAACTATTCTCTGATAAGCATTATAGCAGGCGTGATACTGTTCCATCATTTTCTGCTGGTGTTCTTTGCTGCAGTTCTTGTCTGCAAGAGCCTTAGCGTAGTTGTCGTAAGCAATCTGGTAGGCTGCAAATGCTGCGTCTGCATCAGAAGAAATTTGCTTTATATCCTTCTTTGAGGAAGCACCTGCAACTGTTGCTGCACAGGCTACTGGTATTTCGTTGGAAATAGTGACTGTTACACCATTGTTTGCATTGTTCAGATTTGCATGAACGGCATTAGCTGTTTTATCAACAGCTTCCTTGCTCTTGTCGAAGAAAGTTGTACCAATCCAGTTACCGATTTTTGAACCGAGATTAGAACCCCATTTTTCACCAAGCTCAGCCATTTTGCTAGAGGTGCCGCCTGTTGTGAAGGCGGAGAGAGTAGCACCGGCAACTGTTCCTAGAGCACTGCCGATAACGTCGCCAACAACTTCACCTGTGGTATTTCTGGCTACTTCTTCTTTGTTTACAGATTTTACGTCATTTATTGTTGCAACAATAGCATTGGAAGATTTATCTGATCTTTCAACGCCTGTTATTGCTTTATAAGTGCTGTTGTAAGCATTTTCGCCTAATTTCTGTCCTAACCAGTTACCAAATTTTTCACCGTATTTGGAACCGAGGGTAGCAAAGGTCATTGTACCGATGATAGGTAGGATTGTTCCACCGCCAACACAGGCCATTATTGCTGCACCGGCCACACCACCGATTACACCACCTAAGATGTCGCCGACTACTGCACCTGTTGTATCACAGGCCAGTGAAGGCATATCAAGATTCTTAGCAGCATTATAAATTGATTTTACGGTTATTGAACCGCCGTTATCCAGTTTGTCGTTGATAACGTTCTTTACTACCGGGGTAGCGATGATGTCACATGCATGTGAAGCAACCTTATTACCAATATAAGCTCCGAGAGTTGCGCCAACAGGTCCGCCAATAGCTGTTCCTATAGCCATACCAAGAGCAGCTGTAGCCAATTTAACCGGTTTTGCCACAATCTTAGTGGAAATAGCACTTGCAGTCTTGTCTACCCAGTAATCCCTACTAGTGTATTTTTCTATGGTATTGCTTATGAAATTGCTGGCCTTTTCTTTTAGTTTTGAAAATAAACCTTCTGCATATACCTGTTCTGTAAATGGTGCAGCAAGCATGCAGAAAGAAAGCAAAAGGCTTAAGAAGAAAATCTGTTTCTTGGCGAATTTCATAAAAAACTCCGATTATTGGCTTATTGACTTATTGGTGTACCAATTATACTGATTTTTAGCTCATTTGTGAAGAGCTAATTTTATCTGGGTTTATCTTATAAAATTCTGAAGATAGAAGTGTGATTTTATAGCCCGCATCCGACCTCACTTCGTTCGGCCACCTTCTCCCTGAAGGAA
This sequence comes from Candidatus Avigastranaerophilus sp., assembly GCA_045599645.1. Classification (GTDB taxonomy): domain Bacteria; phylum Muiribacteriota; class Ozemobacteria; order Ozemobacterales; family Ozemobacteraceae; genus RUG334. The sequence goes on along the minus strand of JAZRWI010000079.1, from coordinate 11,985 downwards.
GAAGGCCTCGCAGGGGCGGAACTGCAACTGCAACTGGCAGTCAAAAGCTAATAGCTAAAAGCGCAAAAAAAAGCCCGACCGGATGGTCGGGCTTTTTTATACTAATTAGTTGCCTTTTTGAAGCTTCTTGAGAAGGTCTTTGGCTTCAATCATTCTGTTGCGAACTTCAACAACTTCCTGAGTATTGGCATTTGGATTAGCCATCAGTTCGTTATACTGGTTGAAGTATTTGTAGTAAAGTTCCTGAGCTTCTGCAATAGATATGTCGCTGTAGGTTACATCGGCATTGCCTTCAACTGTTACGCAGCTGGCAGTAGCATGGTTGTTGCTTTCCGGTGCTGAGACAGAATTTCTTATAGCCATTGTGCCATCAGTGTATTTATTGTAGAGTTCTTCGTCGCTTACATTGGCAGAACCATTTGATGTTGGAGCAGATACTGTTTCGCTCTTGCCGAAGAGCTTCTTGAAGAAACCGGTTATGCGGTCCCAGAGAGAAGGCTTTGAGTTAGAAGCAGTCTGAGTATTGGCTGGAGAATAGTTGCTTGTAGCAGTGCCATTCAACAGACCTGAATCCTGGAGAAGTGCATAGAGTTCTTTGCTGACGGTGTAAGAACCACCGTTTACGTATGTAAGGAGTTCCTTGAGGCTGATCTTGCCATAGCTGTTTTCAATAAGAATCTTGGCAAATTCAACCTGATTCTGTGGATACATCTTTACATACTGTTGGCAGAAGCCCTGAAGAGAATAATGTGGGGCAGATTTTGCAAATACATCGTAAGCAGCTGCCTGGCCACCCTTGATATCCTTGAAGGAATCATAAAGAACCTTTGCTACGAAAAGTTCGTTGCGGCTCATTTCGTCGAAGGTATTTTCCTTCAGGAAAGCAAGTGATGTGCTTTTCTTAAGGTCATAAGAGAAAACCATACCATTGTTGTTGGCTGCTGCAAATGCGTTAGCCCAGCCTTCAACCCATGCAGTATTGTAATTTGGAAGAATTTCATCAAGATAGTGGCGGTTGTCAGAACCGTAATCAAGATTTGCAAAATCATAACTTCTTGGGTAGGAGTTAAGCATTGTTACATGACCAAATTCATGCATGAACAGGAAGGTCTTGCTGGAATCGCCAGCGAAATCGTTTACATAGTTATAAATATTAACGGTATAACCGTTGTTTTCTTTGCAGGAATAGGAGTTGCTATCGCGGTCACTGATAGTAAAGTTCAAATCCTTAGAAAGAGAGCTGCTGATTGAGCTAGCATATTCATAAATGGTTTTGCCATTCTGCATTTTGGTATTCAGGTAATCTCTCCACTGAGAACCAACAGGCAAATCATTTATACTATTAATAGTATAAGTGCGGTAGCCTAATTCGTTACCGTATTTGTCTGTAATAACCTGTTCGTATTTGAGGTTAAGATTGCCTGCAAATGTCGGAAGTGTACAAACAACCAGCATTGCGAAAACCAATAACATGGATTTGAATAAACGATTTTTGACCATAATAAATACCTGCTTATATAACTTATAGCGATTATTTTATATCATTATAAGAATTTTTTAGCAATTCGTCTAGTATGACTAAGACTTTTTTTGCTTTTTTTATGTACACAAAATGTTAACATTTGTAAATAATAATGTCTATTTGTTTACCAGAAGTCCCGTTGGGGTTTAATCGATATTTTTCTTTTTAGTAAAACAGACTTGCCGAAAATCAAGATATAAAGTAGAATTTAGCTACTTACAGTTCAGGAGTAAAATGATGCGCAAATTAGCACTTTTTATAACAATATTGTGCCTTATTTCAATAACCAGCGGGGTTTTTGCCATGACACCCAGAGTAAAGTTCCCGGAATGGAACAACACTACCATAAAATTAACAGACTGGAATCCGGAACGAGGTGTTCTTACCCTGACAGTAATTGTTGAAGCCAATAGAATCCCTTTGGAAAAGATTTATTCTCAGCCTTATCTGCAAAGTTCCTTCAAGACCATACAGAATCGTTTCGAAAAAGACTCTCTAAAATATGGTGAAAAGGTTACTTTTACTCATCGTTTGAATATAAAATCCAACTCAAATGACTGGCTTGAAATGGATGTAAGAGCAAAGCCTGATGTTGCCGGTATGAAAAACCTTATCAGAAGCGAATATATAAACAACGAAGCCATGTGCGGTATCTTGGAATCTGAAGCTGATAATATAAAGGCTCCTCTTTTTATAGGCACTTCACTTCCTGTTCTTGTAAGAGATGATATTGCTCTTGATGTAACTCCTGAAATCGCTTTTACTCCAAGTTTCGAAAACAACAAGGCCAACTATTATATGTGGATGCCTCTTGATTCAGCAGAAAGCAAAACCACAAGCTCAGCAATCAAACTTTTCAAGGAAGCCGTTGCAAAGAAGGATCTCCAGGCTGTTGAAGCCACTGGTCAGAATCTTATCAAGAGATTTGATACCGATAAGAGAGCCATTGTTTTCAAAAGAGCCAAGGGCGATAATTTCATGATTCCAACCAAGATAGCTATTGAAATGCTCAATGCAGATCTGGCTACCTTTAAGGCCGTTTTAAGCAATAATGCTGAAGAACTTGAAAACACCTATAAGGCTATGAAACCATGCTATACCAAAGCTTTCCTGGCCTATAACCTTTCAGTTCTTTATAAATCCTTGAATCAGCCAGACAAAGCCAAGACCTTCAAGGAAGAAGCATTAGCTGAAAATCCCGCCTGGCCAGCCGCTAAGAAACTTATGAATGAATGAGCCTGCGGCTGTGAATGCGGTCTGCTTTCTCGGCTAACGGCTGATGGCTGCCAGCTTACCGCCGAGAGCAGTGGTCTGCTTACCCCCTTTGTTAGAGGCTGTCCCAAAACTAGAATTTTATAAAAATCCCGATGTACAGTTGACTCCTAAAAACCTCCCTTTTTAAGGGAGGGTAGGGAGGGTTTTGATTTTAGAAGAAACTTGTTTTGAATGCATAAAATCAAGTATTCAGACAGTCTCGTTAAAGGGGGGTAGGGGGGGGTTCTCGGCTAATAGCTAACAGCCACCAGCCACAAGCGTATAGAATCACATCTATACATCCACTGCTAAAAAATCTATTCTGCTTTCTGACTTCTGACTTCCGACTTCAAGCTTCCGACTGGTTGCTCAAGGCTGGCAGTTGTTGCAGGGGGTATAGCCTTGTCTTAAGGCTTCTTCCCTGGTGCCATGAAACGGTTTACGGCTTCTCCAGTTCATTTGTGTAACACTCGGGCAGTCAGGGTAATGAAGCTTCTTTCTATAAGTGTTTAAGACGTAGTCCCTTCTTAGATTCGGTATAATAGTTCGTCTAGTATTTACGAAATTCATCGATTCTTTGTGAGAGTGTTCTGTATCTTTTAATGTCGTTGAATCATTAGAATTCTCTTTTTTATCATTTATCAAGTTACCATCGATGATTAAAACAGAATCGGTGCTTTTTATGATCTGAGGCTGGTTTACCTCTATTACCTGATTTTCGCTGGCAATGCTGTCTGTATTGGTAGCTATTCTAGAAGCTACGTCTTGCATAGCGGTTTGCGAAGCAAATCATTCATTATTACTAGCATTTATTTATTTTTGAGTTATAATTATAAATCCCAAGTTTGACACTTTATGACTAAAAAAGCGACGTAAGTGCTTATTGTAAGCCGACTTACGTCGCTTTAAATTTTAGTGGATTTGCGTAATGTTTTGCGCAGATTATTTATTTTTTTTGATTTCTTTCAGCATATCTTGGGTTACTATCTCATAATCGGTTCTAAATCCGAATTGATTGTGGATCTCAGTTGTTATGTTATTGCTTGTATAAGCAGGAATATAGCCTTGAGCCCCTGGTCTTAGAAAATTATAGTTTCTCAGAGTATCTATGATTTCTTCGCAAGTGAATTTATAGCCAAGTTTCCTTTCTAATAGTCTGAATATCAACAGAGCTAAGTAGCATGTAAGAAAATGAGCTTTTATTCTTTCATCATTCGATAAGTAAACAGGTCTTGATTTGAATTCGGTCTTCATTATTCTGAAGCATTCTTCTATTTCCCAGCGTTTTTTGTTTATCTTGATGATTTCACAGGTTTCATCATGTAAATTCGTGCATACACTATAGAATCCGTCGTATTTTGATTCATTTTCTATGGCTTCATAATCAAGAGAATATGTTGATTTCTCTGCTATTTCTCCTGATTTTGTGCAGTTTATCTGACTTATGAATCTTTTGCAGTCTGTTGCCGATGCTTTTCTTAGCTTATCAGAATTGGTGTTGATAAGCTTTTCTGCTCTGTTTATCTGGCGTTCTCTGATGGTTCGCATATAGTCTCTGTATTTAATGGAATAAGTCACTATAAGCTTCTGCTCGAAGCCATTTTCATTAATCCATCTTTCTTTGTAGAATGTTGCTTCTTTGTATTTGTCTTCGTCTATATCAGTCAGGCTGTATGTCTTTGTGCTCCCAGGCAGGAACCAGCCGTCATTATCAAGACACCATTCCTGAAGAAAGCTTTTTAATTTCTTTATGGACTGTGTTGTAATAAAAGCTCTTTCACCTTTGGTATTGAACCTGCGATTATCTTCAGAAGCTAATCCGGCATCTGTGCATACTATGAACTTTGAAAGACCGAAGTCATTGATGATTTTCTTTTCAAGAGGTCTCATTGTTGTCTGTTCATTTGTGTTGCCGGGATTTATGCAGAATGCCAGTGGTATGCCGTTACCGTCCATAAATAAGCCCATCTGAACTATTGAGTTTGGTCTGTGTTCTTTTGAATAGCCATACTGTTTGATACCAGCTTCGCGTTCCATTTCGAAATAGAAATTCGTGCAGTCATAGAACAGAACTCTTGTGTCTCTTGGGGTTATTTTAATGCTGTTTTCATAAACAGTAGACTGTATTAAATCTGATTCCTTTGCCAGAACGTCAAGAGCTCTGTAAATATGCTGTAATTCAAAATTAGGTTTTTCAATAAAGTTTTGTGAGAGTTCATAAGTGGCAAGCTTTGATTCCGGATATATGATTCTGCTATAAACCAGCCTTGACAGAATATTATCAAGGTCATACTTGAATTTATAATTTTTACTGATTTGTTTGCATAGTTTGCTCAAACCGAGTTGATTATAAATTTTTTCAAGGAATAAATAACCTCCATTGAATAAACGTTTTTCGTTTGATGCAATGGAATTTCCTGACGAAAAACAGATGTTTATATCAACTGCTTTTTCTTCTTGTTCTTTTTTATTTAACTCATCAACATATTTCTTAGCCCATTCCAATGGATCTTCACCATTCAATTTTTTTAATAGAACGGTGTGACTGCCAAGCTTTTCAACAATCAGGGACTTTTCTTTGCCATCGATGTATACAGTTTTTTGAACATAATAGTATTTCTGATTTTTTGATCTGCCAATATTTAATCTCATTGAAAACTCCTTTAATCTTATTGCTATACACCCTCCGCGCGCCTCTGCGCAAGTAAAATTTTCTAAAATTGACAAAAAAATAAGCCGCTAATGCGACTTTGCAAAGAAAACTTTAATTCAAACTGTCAAACTTCCGAGAAGAGAATGATTGAAGCCAAGGACCTCCTCAAGAAGCTCCAAGGCAACTAATCAGGCAATCAGGCAATAAAAAAGCCCGACCTACCCGGTCGGGCTTTTTTATTTATGTTGCTTCAACCAGCCTCTGCCAATTTGTATATTGATTTCTTTATTTTAGTAATTATTCGCTAATTGACGCATAACGTTATGTGTTATATAATTAAATTATGATACAAAGCTTTAGTTGTAAGGAAACCCAAAAAATATTTAACAGAGAATATTCGAAGAAGTTGCCTCCGGACATACAGGATATAGCCTTCCGAAAACTTAGAATGTTGAATAGATCCTGTGTGATAGATGATTTACGCATACCTCCTAGTAATCATCTTGAAAAGCTTAAAGGTGATAAAAAGGGAATTTATAGTATTAGAATAAACAATCAATGGAGAATATGCTTTATCTGGAAAGATGGGCATAGTTATGATGTCAGGATTGTTGATTATCACTAAGGAGAGAAATAATAATGAATAAAAAAATACCAGCATTGCATCCAGGCATTGTTTTAAAGGAAGAATTCTTGATTCCATTTGGTTTAAGTCAGAACAAGCTAGCGAATGATATAGGGGTATCTCCAAGACGCATAAACGAAATAGTTCTAGGAAAGCGTGCCATAACAGCAGATACAGCTTTGCGATTATCAAAGTATTTTAAGATGACTCCACAGTTTTGGCTTGGTTTACAAATGGACTACGACCTTGATATTCAAAATGATTTATTATCTGAAAAGCTAAAAGAAGTTAAAATATTTAATTGCAAACTAGCCGCTTAAGAAGTCCTTCTCAGCAAAGCGCCCTTAATATATAGCCGTAGGCCCCATTCATTAATCAGGCTTTTTATCGGGCTGTTTATTGCTGGTGGCGTTTTTTTATTATTTTGTTATAATTATATATATAGCTCTGTATGTTATTGGGGTGTAAAATGCGAAAGTTGTCTAAAAAACATGCCCTGCTTTTTGTCTTCAAGCTTCTGACTTCTGACTTGAGCTAACTTTACATTTCATCACTAGCGATTATTTCTCATTTTGGTATAATATAGAATATAGATATCTATTTTTATGTACGAATTGTCGGGATTATGTCATGCGTAAGCTAACTAAAAATCAGATTCTCGCTCGTCTTTTTGCATACTTTTTTGCTGCAGGTAGTCTTTTTTGCAATGTAACTTCTGCACAATCTGCCGAGTATGGAACATACACTATAAATGGCATCCCTTATACTTTAACTGAAGAAGGTATTAACCCGACCGACAAATCTGGTAACACTATTGATGCTACTATAAGCATCGGAACAGGAAGCATAGCCAATATATACGGTGGTTATTCCGATGCTTCAGATAATATAAGCTCAAATAGCGTGCATATTAAAGGGAATGGAAGCAGTATAGCCCTGACAGATGTTTATGGTGGTTATGTTTCTAAAGATGGCGATGTCACCGACAATGAAGTTAATATTGTAAGCAGCACGGTTAATCAATCTGTATGGGGTGGTGTAACTGGTATTGCAAGCCACAGTGCTGAAGAAATATTCAGAGGTAACGCAAACAGAAACAAAGTAAATATATCCAGTTCCACTATTACTTTAAATGTTTATGGTGGTGTTGCTAGTGATACCGGTGATGCTTCATACAATGAGGTTACTATCAACGGCAGCACTGTGAAAAAAATGACTTACGGTGGCTATGTTTATGGTTCTGGCAATGCTGAAAACAACAAAGTAACAATAGCCAACAGCACTTTAAGCAATACTGCTTATGCTGCCAAGGTTACTAATGACGGCGATGTCAATGGTAATGAAATTACGGTTGATAATACTAATGCTAAGATAATATATGCCGGTTATACCAAAACAGGCAGTGCAACCCTGAATTTAACCGATATTACTAATAGTTCTGCTTCCAATGTTTATGCAGGTTACGTAAATACTACCGGTAATGCTTATAACAATAAGTTAAGTATAAAAGATTCATCTGTTACCGCCTCTGCTTACGGTGGCCGAACAGCTACTGGCGCTGCAGACCTGAATATGGTCAGTCTGACAAACACTACAGTGAAAACTTCTGTTTACGGTGGTTATGTTAATAAAAACGGTAGTGCTTCTGGAAATGAAGTGATTGTAGCCAGCAGCAGCGTTGCTGCTGATTCTGGTGTTGTTTATTCTGGTGCTGGAAATGGTATTTTCGGTGGTTATATTGCTAGTAATGGTGATACCATAGGTAATAAGATTACAGTTGCCAGCTCTACTGCAAATTATGTTTACGGTGGCTATACAGTTTCTGGCCAAGCAACAGAAAATATTGTCAATATATCTGGTAGCACTGTAAAAAATAATATTTACGGTGGTTATGTGTCGTCAGAAGGTGAAACGTCAAATAATGAAGCATCAAATAATGAAGTAACCATTACTGACAGTACTGCGGCGTTTACTTATGGCGGATACATTAAAACAGGTAATGCAGTTCAAAATGTAATTGATATAGCCAATTCTACTATTTCTCAGAGCATTTATGGTGGGTATTCCAATGAAGGAAGTGCCAGCTATAATATTGTTAATATTGCCAGTAGTTCTGTGAAGTCTGTTTATGGCGCTTACTCCCAAAAGTCTGGAAATACAGACTACAATACTGTGGATATTATTGATACCACTGTGGATGGCTGGGTTTATGGTGGTGATTGCTACGCTACTTCATTAGAATCTAATAATAATACAGTGAATATAGTTGGTAGCATTGTTACACAACAGGTTGATGGCGGTAATGCCCCAGGTGAAAATAGCTTTAATAATACGGTTACCATTGCTAGCAGCACTATTATGAGAGATGTTTATGGCGCTTTTTCTTCTAGTGGTATTACTGGTAGCAATACTGTTTATATAAATAGTGGTAGCACTATTGGTAAAAATGTTGCCGGCGGCTATACAAATAGAAATGATACTGTTGGCAATAAGGTTATTATTGAAGATAGTTCCGTCGGAGGCATAGTTTTCGGTGGTCATACCAGTTATGTGTCTGGAAGTGTCGGCAGTGCCTTATATAATGAAGTATCAATTACGAATAGTATCGTAAATGGCGTTACCAGTGAAACAGGTTTTAATGGTGCGGTTTATGGCGGTCTGGTAGAGATAAAAGGCGATGTTAAGGGAAACAAATTATCTATTGCCAGCAGCACTATTAATGGGAATGCGTATGGTGCCGGCACTGGAAAATATAGTGATACCAGCGTAAATGCTTCAGAAAACCATTTAACAGCGTCTGACAGTATAATAAATGGTGATGCGTATGGTGGTCACACTTATCGCGGAACTGCTGAACAGAATATTATTGATATTTCAGGCGGTAAAATATCAACAAATGTTTATGGTGGTTATGCCACAAATGGAAGTGCTTCCAAAAATATTGCAAATATGTCTGATAATGCATCAGGCAAGAATGTTTACGGTGGCTATTCAAATAGCAAAGATGCTGTTGAGAATATTGTTAATATTGAAAATAGTAATGTTGAAAATAATGTGTATGGTGGCTATACCCCAAATGGAAGTGCTGATGGGAACAGCGTAAATATTTCTGGCAGCACTGTGAATGAGGTATATGGTGGATATGGTATTAGTGGCACGAACCATAACTCTATTGCCATAAAACATGGTTCAACAGTTAACGGTAATGTTTATGGCGGCAATGCTGCAGATAAGACAGGAAATACATTAACCATCGGTGGTAAGAATAATAAGATCGGTGGCAAATTTGTTAATTTTGAAAAGCTTACTTTTGATGCTGCAGAAGTTGAAAATAGCGATACCATGCTTTCTTTGCCGACTACGACTGCATTTGATATTGATGTAAGCAGCATAGATGTTACTGATCCGAAGCTGGCAACAGGTGATAGGATTACTCTTATCCATTCTGATTCAGATAATGCTTATAACGGAAGTATAATTTATAAGGTTGATGGCAAGGCACCTTATAAGGATAGCTTATACAGTGTTGCAAAGGAAGACGGCGTTTCTCACATTGTTCATATTAATGAATACGAATTTGCAAAAGAAGGCAATGACCTTACTTTCCGTGGCAATGATGAGTTTAGCAGTGTTTACTATACGGGAAAAGATACTGATGGCAACCTGATAAGTCATGGAAATTCTGAAATATCAATAATCAGTGTTCCCGAAAAGACAAATAGATTATACGGCGCATACAGCGATGTAGCAGACCAGACCGCTGGTGGCGTAACAATCAGCATGGCTGCCGACAAACTTGATTTTTCTGATGTTGATATCATAGGCAGCTATAATGCAGTTAACCCGACAAATATTAATACTGAAAATAACGTATTAAATGTTGACGCTACAGGTATAAAGGCCAAAAGTATTGATGGCTTTAAAAAAGTAAATTTCACGATATCATCAGATGAAGCTCCAAATCTGACTGTAAACAGTATTAATCTTGATAATGCTACAGTGAATACTGTTTTTGATACCAGCTTTAATGGAACAAAGACCATTATCAGTTCTGCTAATCCTTTCAGCAAAGACTCAACGGTTCTTGCTATTAACGGTGAAACTCTTACCGGCAGTCAGAAGCACCACATTTCAAAGGCTAATGAAAACAGCGTTACCATCGGCACTTACCAGTATACTTCAACAGACAATTCTTTGAGTATCACAGGTGAATCACTTATTTCCGGCGTATATACAAACGGTTCTCAACAGTTGTCGGCTTCAGATAATACTCTTGTTGTAGATGCTTCAATGGCGGCTAAAAACACCGAACTCTACGGAGCCTACAGCGCAGACGGTCACGATGCAACAGGTGCAACTGTAAATATTACAGAAAAGCTTGATGCAGAAAACCTTACTATTTATGCCGGTTATTCAAAGAATGCCGATGCTGATACCAAAACCGGCAATACCTTTGAAATAACCGAAAAAGGTGTTGGCTCGAAAGTAAAAGAAGTTAAGGGCTTTGAAAAGTATAGCATTGCTGTTAAGTCTAATTTGCCTCCAGAAGCTTCAATGCTCCATGTAAACAAGATAAACCTTGATAATACCAGCTTAGATGCTGAATTCTCAGAAGGCTTTAATGGGAAAAAAGCTATTATCACTTCAGACAATGATATCAGCCAGAATTCAACTAAGTATACAATCAATGGCGAATCCATTACTGGTGACAAGAAGCATCACATGGCAAAAGCCAATGAAACCAATGTTACTATTGGGGTTTACAAATATGATACTTCTAACGGCAAGGCAATTGCTATAACTGGTGATTCCATCATAACCGGTATTTACAAAAACGGTTCCCAGAAGCTGGCAGCAAAAGATAACACTCTTGAGGTTAATAAGAGTGTTGCTTCAAACTATGATGTTGTCTATGGCGCCTACAGTGCTGATGGCAATGCTGCAACAGGTGCAAAGGTCAAGGTTTCAGAAAAGCTTGATGCCGACAACCTTACTATTCATGGTGGTTACTCAACCAAAGTCGATGCAGATACAAAAACCGGTAATACTTTTGAAATAACAGGAAATGGCGCAGGATCAAAGGTTAAAGAAGTTAAGGGTTTTGAAAAATATAGTATTGCCATGAAACCTGCTTTGCCGCCAGAAGCTTCAATGCTTCACGTCAACAAGATAAAACTTGATAATACTGTTCTGGACACAGAATTCTCTGAAGGTTTCAACGGGAAAAAAGCTATCATTACTTCTGACAACGCTATCAGCCAGAATTCAACCACCTTTAAGATTAACGGTGAAACCCTGACTGGTGATAAGAAGCATCATATGGCAAAAGCCAATGAAACTAATGTAACCGTTGGTGTTTACAAATATGATACTTCTAACGACAAGGCAGTTGCTATAACTGGTGATTCCATCATAACCGGTATTTACAAAAACGGTTCCCAGAAGCTGACAGCCACAGACAATACCCTTGAGGTAAACAAGACTGTTGCTTCAAATTATGACGTTGTTTATGGAGCTTACAGCGCAGACGGCACTAATGCTACCAACGCAACAGTTCAACTTCCCCAGAAGCTTGAAGCAGAAAACCTGACTCTTTCTGGTGGTTATTCAACCAAAGCTGGTGCAGATGTAAAAACCGGTAATACACTTAAAGTAGATGAAGCAGGGAACAAGATTAAGGCTGTAAATGGTTTCTCAAAGATTGACTTCTCAATGAAATCAAAGTCTGCAGATGATTTTATTATGCTGACTACCACTGACAAGGTTGATCTTGATAAAGTCAGTGTTGACGTTGATATGGCCGGTAAGACTCTTAAAAAAGGCGAAAAGGTTGTTCTGCTTGATAATACCGAAAATAAAGGCTCAAAGCTTCTTATAAATGGTAAGGAAGGCGATAAGCGCTTTGCAGAAGATAAATCTTCTTTTGTTGAA
>JAZRWI010000078.1:0-34667 GCA_045599645.1 Candidatus Avigastranaerophilus sp. | reverse complement strand
AAAGCAGCCGGTGTTTAACGCAACGAGAGTTGCCATCGAGCATGCTTAGCATGCCATCGACGGCGTAAGCCGACATCGAGCACGAAGTGCCATCGAAACCTCATCGATAAAAATTCGATGACCCCAAAGCTGTTCGAGGTGCCTGAAGGCTCGATGACAGCAAGCTGTTCGAGGTGATGTTATCGCATCTAGTAGAAACAAAAAATTCTGCATTCTCAATTCTCAATTTTCAATTCTCAATTCTCAATTTTCAATTCTCAATTCTCCATTCTCAATTCTCAATTCAGGCATTGGCACCAGGCCAGTCGAAGCAGCTGTAAACCCAATCAATCAACAATCAATTATGCATTATGAATTATGCATTATGCATTATGCATTATGAATTATGAATTATGAATTATGAATTCAATTGTTAATTAATAAAACTTTTTCAAGATGGTTACTAGCTTTTGGATGAACAAGCGGCTTAGCCTTAATACCGGGCTTTTTTCAGGAAGGCGTGCCATAGATGGGCCGACATTGTGATACAAAGTTATGAAAACTCGACCCAGAAAACATCTTCTCAGGAAATTATCTCTGAAACCTCTTAAGAATACAGTGTTAGGATGCATTGCCCCAAAAACTCTTGTGGCAACAAAACATGCATCAGTCTGTTTCCCAGCATTTTTCTTGCTTCTCAGAACTGAATAAACATCAAAGTCTTCGTCTATTTCCCTGATGCGTTCCAATATCTTTTGGGCTTTGAGAGGTTCGCTCATTCTGATATTACACAAATAAATACCAGCCAGAGCGACAAGATTTTCCTCATCATAGCCAATAACTTCCAACAACAGGCTATAAGCACTTCTTAGTTTGCTAGTCTGAGACGGTGAACCAGGAGCGTCCTGTTCGGCTTTCTGAAGCAGTTCAAATCCAACACTCAAGTTATCTTCCATAATCTGGGACTCCAAGGCTTTTTTCAATCTATGAGCCTGAGAGTTATTGATATCAATTCTTAAAATACCATTAGCAACACTAAGTGCATCCTTGAGGCAACCCATCTTCTGAAGAACTTCACATTTGAAAATATTCAAGTCAAGGTTGCATGGATCTGTTTCAATACCAAGGTTTACAACATCAATGGCAGCTTCATATTTCTGAGTAGACTCTAGCTTTGATGCCTGACCAAGCGCAGAAAGAGAACGCTTTGCGATAAGTTCCTTAGCCAACCTGGTAGCTTCTCTTACCTTGTCTTTATACCATGATGCATTATCTTTATTCTTGGTATCGGTATATATTTTTAACAAGCAGTTTAAAACATCGACGTCGTCTTCTTCAAACTCCATGAGTTTTTCCAAACGCTTTGTTATAGACTGCAAAAACGGTGCATTATTACGCCAGAATTCATAAGGTGTAGAATCAGGCACTGTTGTAGAATCGTCATGGGCTTGGGCAACCTGCATGCGCTTCTTTTCGAGACTTTTATAAAATTCCGCCTGAGTTCTCTTTATTTCTTTATCAATATCCTGGAACGGGTCTTTTATATATAGCTGAGACAATCTGAGGTAGTCGTTATGTCCCATCATAAAAGCAGGATTTTCAAAATAGAGTTTCTTGAAGATGTCATAAGCTATCTTTACATCGCCTTTTTTTTCGGTTAAAGCAGCTAATCGGAATTGATAAAAAGCATTCTTACCGTTTTTGATTTTATACTCTTCAAGTAAATGTGTTGCTGTTTCTATATTACCAATACGCAATGCATCAAAAAATTCTGCTTCTCCAGCAGTCAGCATTGCTTCTTCTTTATTTTTTTCTTCAGAAATTTCTTCTAATACAGCAGAAGTTCCGCTTCCAACGGCAGTTTCTTCTGTAGTATCATCAGTTTCTTCAGTAAAATTGTTAAATTCTTCAGCCACTTTTAAGAACCTCAATATAAAAATATACCATAGAGATTCAATAACGCAAGTATTTGAATACACTTTTATTAAATATTATTTATCAAATCTTTTTATTATGCCTTATAGAAGCCAAACAGCAAAAATTTACATTTCTTTACAATATTTTTTGTCTAACTTTCCATTCTCAAATGATTACTATACAGGAAAGTAAAAAATGCTTACTCAAAATTTTAAGCGTTTCACTCTCCTATCAAATAAATAAGGAGATTTTTTCATGTTTTCAAAAATTGCGTCCGCAATCATTTCAGGCTATGAAGCCATTGAAGTTTCTGTAGAATCTGACGTTTCCGGTGGAATCCCGGACTTTAACCTGGTAGGTCTCGCCGACACCTCAGTCAACGAATCCAAGCTAAGAATCAGGACTGCATTAAAAAATTCAGGCATATCCTTCCCGTCGGTAAAGCTTGTAGTTAATCTTGCACCTGCCGATTTGCGAAAGGAAGGCTCAGGCCTCGACCTGGCAATTGTTACCTCCATCCTTTCCGCTAGCGATTCCATACCCTCTTCACTGGTCTCTAAGTATGTTTTTGTTGGGGAAATAAGTCTGAACGGTGACTTGAGGCACACCCGAGGTATTCTTCCCATCGCACTTATGGCGGTCAAAAAAGGCTATAAAGGCATCGTATTACCAATACAGAACGCTCGTGAAGCAATGGTAATACCGAATTTTGAAGTAATTGGCTTCAGCAGCTTAAAGGAAATGATTGAAAATCTCAAATCATCATCACCTTTACAGCCAACAAATCCTGATTCTTTACCTCCATCAGGTGAGGACACAATCTCGAAAGAAATACTAAGCATTGATATGTCACATATTAAAGGCCAGGAAAGTGCTAGGCGAGCGTTGGAAATAGCTGCCAGCGGTTCTCATAATATTATTTTCTCAGGGCCTCCAGGCTCAGGGAAAACAATGCTCGCAAGGGCTCTGCCTACCATTATGCCGCAGCTGGACTTTAACGAAGCCCTGGACATTACAAGAATATATAGTATCAAAGGCTTATTACCACCAGGTTCTGGTCTCATAAGCACTAGAACCTTCAGAGATCCTCATCACACAATTTCTGACGTTGCACTAATCGGTGGTGGAAGAGTTCCTAGTCCAGGGGAAGTTTCACTTGCTCACAACGGAGTTTTATTCCTCGATGAATTGCCAGAATTTAAAAGATTTGTATTGGAAGTATTGCGCGAACCATTAACAACAGGTTATGTTTCTATTTCCAGAGCAAGCCAGACCTGTAGATTTCCAGCGAATTTTCTCCTTGCAGCAGCAATGAACCCCTGCCCCTGCGGCTATGCAAACGACCCCGAAAGACAATGCAGATGTACACCAAGCCAGATTCAAAAATACCGCAATAAAATATCTGGTCCATTACTTGATAGAATAGACCTTCATGTCTATGTTCCACCGCTGGCACCCTATGAATTAGCCGACAAACCTAGCGGAGAATCATCTGAAACAGTAAAGGAACGTGTATTGAGAGCCCGCGATCGTCAAAAAAACCGAGCTTCCAACAACGGGCTTTTAAACTCTCATCTACCCTCAAATAACCTGAGTGAAATCTGCCAGCTCAAGGAATCCTCTAAAAAGCTCCTCATACAAGCTGCCAGAAGCTTCAAGCTTTCTGCCAGAGCCTACGACAAAATAATCCGCATATCAAGAACAATAGCAGACCTGGATGATGCAGATTACGTAAACGATAATCACATGGCTGAGGCCCTCCAATACCGTAGCTTCGACCACGAAGATTAGCAACGGATAACAGGATGAAGGCGGATAAAACAGCCTAGCAGGCAGATTAGGGCAAAAAGCCAGAATTTTTTGCCTCGGTTTTAGATACTCTGTAGTTTTCCCAACTAACTTTCTGCTATGCGGATGTTTGTAGGATTATGGCAACGGATAACAGGATGAGGGCGGATAAAACAGCCAAGCAAGCAGATTAGGGCAAAAAGCCAGAATTTTTTGCCTCGGTTTTAGATAGTCTGTAGTTTTCCCAACTTACTTTCTGCTATGCGGATGTTTGTAGGATTATGGCAACGGATAACAGGATAAATACGGATAAAACAGCCTAGCAGGCAGATTAGGGCAAAATCCAGAATTTTTTGCCTTGGTTTTAGATACTCTGTAGTTTTCCCAACTAACTTTCTGCTATGCAGATGTTTGTAGGATTATGGCAACGGATAACAGGATGAGGGCGGATAAAACAGCCTAGCAGGCAGATTAGGGCAAAAACCAGAATTTTAACCTCGGTTTTAGATGGTCTGTGGTTTTCCCAACTAACTTTCTGCTATGCGATTGCTTAGAGGAATTTATTGAAAAAGGAGAATAATATGGAAAAATTATTGTTTGAACAGGAAACTTATAAAATAATAGGTGCAGCAATGGAAGTGTCAAAACAATTAGGGGGCGGTTTTTTAGAAGCTGTATATCAAGAATCATTGGCAGAAGAATTAGATATAAGAAAAATACCATTTATAAAAGAAAAGAAAATTCAGTTATTCTATAAAGGGAAAGAATTGAAACAATTCTATAAAGCAGACTTTATATGCTTCAACAATATAGTTATTGAAATAAAAGCTGTCTCTAAAATTCTGCCTGAACATCAAGCTCAAACAATAAATTACCTACGTGCTCTTAATCTAAAAGTTGGTTTAATTCTAAATTTTGGTAACAATAAACTAGAACACCAACGTATCATAAACAAATTCCTAGTCTAAACCTTCTACCACAAAAACTAAGCAACGGATAACAGGATAAATGCGGATAAAACAGCCTGGCAGGCAGATTAGGGCAAAAAGCCAGAATTTTTTGCCTCGGTTTTAGATAGTCTGTAGTTTTCCCAACTAACTTTCTGCTATGCGGATGTTTGTAGGATTATGGCAACGGATAACAGGATAAATGCGGATAAAACAGCTTTCTTTCGCGAGGCAGTGACTTACGCGGGTAAACTACCGAACTTCTAAAACCGAGGGTAAAAAATTGGCTGTTTGGCCTGCTCATCGGCCTGCTTGGCTGTTTATCCGCCTTTATCGTTGTTATCCGTTGCTATAAGGGGTTAGATTGTTGTTTCTTCGTCGTTTATCATGAGGTAGAGTTCCTTGGCGTTGAATTCCTGTTTGAAATGGTTAGCGAAGTCTATTACCTTTACAACAAGTCCATTAACAGTCCACTTGGCAGCTCTACCACTGATAGTTCTGTATGGCATACCATTCTTAAGAACGGGTTCACTGACTTCAAGTGACTTAAGGTCTGAAGCAAATTCATTCTTGAAGCTTTCTATCCAGCGTTCAACAAGTCCGGCTCTAGAATCATCACCGGCAAGAGTTGGCAATGACAAAGCAAGCTTCTGGTTGAAAATTGTATAGTATGCAGTTGCAATACAGTGCTTACTGAAAATATGTTCTGGGTTAGAACCCAGAGTAAGCATTGGATCCGGATCTCTTCTTCCCTTGAATTCTGGGATAAACGGGATTTCAAAGCTGATGCGTTCACGATCCTTATCTGTAATAAGACCTTCCTGAGAAGCAATATCAGTATTATGGTTAATACCATACATAACCTTGCCAGGAGCAACATTCCATTCGCGTCTGGTCTTGTCGAAATAATCCATCAAACCGCCAACAGAAACGTTCTTACTTGAAATTAGATATATAATCTTATCACAGTTCTGGACAATTTCTTTTGTTACCTTAGTAAACATTGAACTGGAATCAACTACTATATATTTGTAGTTTTCCATAATTGTCTGCATCAAAGAATAAGTATGGAATTCCTTCAATCTAACATCAGTAATGCCATTTTCCTGAGGTAATACAGTTAAAAGCCCGCACGGGGATTTTACTACATATTTGCTGATATCAGAAATTCTTTCCTTTTCAACAAGTTCATCAATAATCTTTGAATGCTGTGAAACAGAAAGCATTCTCGCAACGCGGTCATCTCTAAGATTGGGGTCATAAAGAAGAACATCTTCTCCAAGCGCTTTCTGCATTGCAAGAGCAAGGTTTCTGGCAAACAAGCTTTTACCGGAAGAGTTGTCCGGGCCCATAACGGTATAAACATTATGCTTTTTAAGCTGAGCTCCGACAACATTTGACTTCAGAAGACGTTCGCACAAAGTCTTTATGACACACAAGCAAACTTCATTGTGGGTCTTTAATAATTCATCAAAATCGACTTTTTTGATTCTGATAACTTCTGTTTCAGCCAAAGCTACGCAGGAAGCTGTTCTAGAACCAGTTGAAAGGATGGCCATTTCACCGAAGTATTCACCAAGCTTTAAGTGGTTCAGAATTCTTCTTCCACCTGCGCCGTCATCACAGAAAACCTGAACGATACCAGATGTGATGATAAACATAGTATCTGCAGTCTGGCCTTCTTTACAGATAAAGGCGTCTCTCTGATAGTTTAATATTTCTGCTTTTTCAAGAAGCTTAGCTAATTCTTCTTCTTTTAAATCAGCAAAAAGAGGAACCCTTTTTAAAAAGTCAACATTGTTCATAGTCATTTATATTAACCCCTGTTGAAAATCAAATTATTCTAATAAAAAACAAGAATTAGGTCAAGCCTCTGAAATATTGGCATTGATACCTGATAGTATTTTAGACTTTGAACGTTTTTCCGGAATGACAGACCTATTGAAACACTTTATAGCATAAACCAAAATAGCTATTATTATAAAGTAGAGGATTGTGCTTGAAATAAGAGGGAAAAACGCCTCAAATGTAATACCTCGTATTATATCGCTTGTTTTTGTAATATCCATTACAGCAATGTATCCGACTACAGCTGTTTCCTTTATCAGGTTGATTACTTCATCACGATAAGCAGGCAAAAAGTGTAATGCGGCCTGTGGCAATATGATATAAAAGAAAGCTGAACTATCATTAAACCCCTGAGCTATCGCTGCTTCTAACTGATTTTCGCCCACAGCCTTAACACCTGCGTCCAGCATATTATACATGGAAATACCAAAAAGTATGCTGAAACAAAGAATAGATACAGATAAAGCTGTTGAATTCGAAAAAATAACATAATAAAAAATCATCAAAAACAACACTGTAGGAACACTTTTAAGAATGATGGTAACAAAACCAGTAAATTTTCTGAATCCGGCTGAATATCGACATATTAAATATAGAATAAAGCCTAACAATGTACCCAGCACAATAGAAGACAATACTATCGAAACTGTTATGCCCAAACCATTAAAAAACATTTTCCATCGGTTGTCTTTTATAAAATTGCGATAGAAGCTGTTTTGCAAGCTTTCCAGTAAACCTTTTTCAACAGAACTATCAGACAAAATATATGCAACTACTACATTAATTTCAGCATAAGGATCAGAAAACGCTATAGATGAGTCTTTGCGTTCATCTGTAACATAAAGATTTGCCCCCATGTCAAATTTACCAATTTCAAGACCAGGCAGAATAGAATCATACGAAAGAGGGATATATTGCGGTTTATATCCATATTTCAGGCAGAATCTATTAAGAACGTCAATATCATAACCAGTTGGGCGATTATCTTTATAAAAACCGAATGGAGGAAAAGTAGATTCAAAAGCAATACTAATAGTCTTGCTATCCTTTGGGAAATCTACCTCTGCCAGTTCGCATTTTTCTTCATCAAAATTCCTTAGCCAATATTCTTTAAGAGACTCTAATGTGCCGTCTTTATTACAATCATTTATAAATTCATTCATCTGAGCTAAGTATTTTTCTCTCGAAGAATTCATGCCAAATGCCATTACAGCGCTTTTTGTTTCTAATATTCCAGGAATAACCTTTAATCCGGGGTATTCTTTCATTATTAAGGGGACACAAACATCTTCAGCTATGAAAGCATCTAATTTGCCAGTTTTTGCAGCTATATAAACATCGGAAGCTTCAGTAAAAAAATGCATTTCTGCTTTTATGTTTTTCTGGTCCAACAGTTTGTCATAACCACAACCAGACTGAACACCTATCTTCTTATTATTCAGTTCATTTAAGTTTTTATAAACATTAGCCTTCTGCTCTTTGGAATTGCCACACCCAGCAATGATTGAAGCAAGAGTCATAATCAACAATAATATCAATATCTTAATCGAATTATTTCTCATAGTATTCACCATATAAAGTTTAAAACAATAGTATTCTGCTCTGTTTTTTCTTCTACGCTTGTCGCATTACTGTTAATTATTGTGAGTGCTAAGCGATTTTCACAGTTTTGTAAAATAAAATTTTCTATAGTATGTGTTATTGTCATTTTTATAGATTCTGTCATATCGGAAAATTCTAGCACAACCTTAATCTGACCGTTTTCTGACAATCTTTCGTGCAGAATATTTTCAACCAGTTCCTCAAATACTGATTGAACTTTATAAATCATTTTTCTATCAAGATTTTTAGAAGAGCAGTAATTCAAAATATCAGAAATAGTATTAAGATAATCATACTTACCATAAGGAATTATAATTTCCTTGCTGGTAATTCTCTGGATAAATTTCCTGGTTAATTCCTTCTGTGGATTTACAATTATCTGTTCTGGAGTTCCATCATCATAAACCTCGCCGTCAGACAAGAATACAATTCGTGAACTGATTTTTCTAGCAAAATCCATGTCATGGGTAACTATCAGCATGATAATACCAAGCTTTTTTAAAGAAAAAATAACTGATTTTACTTCATCCACCATTAATGGGTCCAATGCTGAAGTTGGTTCATCAAGTAAAAGAATTTCCGGGTCCAAAGCTAGTGTTCTGGCAATAGCAGCTCTTTGTCGCTGACCACCAGAAAGCTGACTGTTATAATGAAACAAATGCCCGGACATTCCAACTTTATTTAGTAATTCAATAGCTTTTTCATAAGCTTCCTGCTTACTTTTTTTCAAAAGCTTTATCTGAGCAAACATAACGTTTTCAAGAACAGTTAAATGTTCATAGAGATTGAAGGACTGAAAGACCATTCCTATCTTCATTCTCATCTTATTTAAATTGTAGCCGGGAACAGATGTATTTTCACCGTCTATAATTATTTCACCACTTGTCGGAGTTTCCAGTCGGTTTATACATCTCAGCAAGGTTGTCTTGCCTGTACCGGATGGTCCTATGAATGTCACAATATCACCATTATTTATTTTAAGGTTGATATCTTTTAATGGTGTTAAATTGCCGTATTCTTTTCTAAGGTGGTTTATTTCTATCATTATCACTTCGCCAAATATAATTTATGAATTTTATATATTACAAAATATTTCATTATTAAATCAAGATAATAAAATTCTCTAATATCGAGGCTAAACATCCCGGTTGTATAGTCTGCGTCACAACTTTTGTAAGGCTGTCTAAAAACTCGATTTTATGCATTCAAAACAAGTTCCTTCTAAAATCAAAACCCTCCCTACCCTCCCTTGAAAAGGGAGGTTTTTAGGAGTCTACTGTATATCGGGATTTTTACAAATTTCTAGTTTTGGGACAGCCTCTAAAAAGTAGGGTTTAAGAGATCTCTACTAAAGACTTTTGCAAAGCAATTGACTTTCGTGGGTAAACTACCGACATCCTAAGACCGAGGTTAAAATCCTGGCTGTTTGGTCCTAATCGGCCTGCTTGGCTGTTTATCCGCTTTAATTATTGCCTAACAAGCTTTCGCAAAGCAGTGACTTTCGTGGGTAAACTACCGACATCCTAAGACCGAGGTTAAAATCCTGGCTGTTTGGTCCTAATCGGCCTGCTCGGTTGTTTATCCGCTATAATCCTGTTATCCGTTGCTACTAGCCAGGTTGATCCTTCGTAATGCAGTCGGATGTGAATATAACCAGAATACTCTGAACGGATGTGGTAGCAAATCCGACTTATTATCCTTAGACAGTCTTACCTGTGCATCAATGAATACCTGATTCAACCCTGTTAATTCTATTGAAGCTTTATCCGCCTGCTTTTCCATATATTGGCTAATCTGGCTTTCAACTGGAGCAAACAGCAATTGAGATATCATATAAGCCAGCATAAAAAATGGTAATGCACTTGCAGAATGGATTTCTGTCAGCCCAAACCATTTAACCGCAGTCAGTGCACCAAACAGCCAATACACCACATAAGCTACAGCAAAGGCACCCAATATCCAGCAGCACATTCCCCAGAACATATGGTTGTGTTTCCAATGACCAGCTTCATGAGCAAAAATCAGGGCAGCTTCTTCCGGAGTATGACTATTAATAAGGTTATCGTATAAAACTATTCTTTTAAACTTTCCGAAGCCGGTAAAATAAGCATTTGTATGCTTGGAATAACGACTTTCATCTATAACATATATTTCTTCAACAGGAAGTTCTGCCTTTTGTGCTATTTCCAGGAGCTTATTTCTAAATTCTCCATTTTCCAAAGGCTTTTGATTATAGAATAATGGTGTAACGATAACCGGAGTTAATATCATTGCTGACGCTCCAATTGTTGCAAGCACCAACGGAAGAACCCATGGCCACTTAGTTGGCAGATATTTCAACACAGCAATCAGAACGACAAAAACAAAGCATTCAAAAGCAATATTAAGACCAACAGCTTTAAAATATCTCAAAAACCATCCAGCCAGATCTACATTTGAAAACCCTGATGAGGTTTCTCTTAAATATCCAAAATAAAAGGAAGATGGAAACGAAAGCATTTGTAAAATCAGCAAAAACAGTAATGTAAAAAGTAAATCCCTTTTCAGGATTCCTTCCCCTGCCCAACCGCTAACCAAGCCCCAAAGTTTGGAAAATAAACCAAATCTTAGCATAAGAATAAGAGCTACCATATAGATAGTTCCCCAGATTGCCTTAAACCAGAAACCAGTCAAGGAATAATCACGGCTTACAGCTATATCTTCAGCAGAAAAATATTTCAAAGTCTCAGTGTAAGTGTTTGCATCAGTATTGCCAAAATATTGGCAGCCAAGCAACGTAGCTCGAAGAATGAACCACACAATCAGAATTGCCCAAAATACTTTCTCAACAGTAACCATATATAACAACTGCAATTACCAAAGAAATCACAGGCTCCCCTTTGACAAGAATTTGAAATAGTTTTATATAATATATCACAATAAGAATTGAAAATTGAAAATTGAAAATTGAGAATGGAAAATTGAGAATGGAAAATTCAAATAAACCAATCATCAATCTTCAATCTTCAATCTTCAATTATCAATTATCAATTTCAACCAGAGATGAATTCAAATGGATGAACTAACACGCAGACAGATGGCACGCACATTTGGTGTTCAGAGCAGTAACACAAGCAAGCTGCCCCCCTTGCCCAAACCAGCAAAGCCGGTTGTAAAAGAACAAGACTCAAAATTAGACTGCAGAAAATGTGTTCATTTTTTTGTCACTTGGGAAAAAGGTTCGCCATATGGCTGCCGTGCTTATGGGTTCAAAGGCCCTCAAATACCGTCTATTGTCGTAAAATCATCATCTGGTGAAAACTGTAGCTTTTTTAAACAGCGTTCATGATTGATTTTTTTGTGTATTTGTGATAGTATAGCGCCCTAAATTAACGAAGAACATTCATTCCTATGTTTTGCAATCGTATTTTTCCTAACGAATTACCAAAGACTTGCCGATGGTATTGTTAAGAAAGACTGAACCGGCAGAACTGTTCAGGATTGCAAGGAGGCGTTTTAAAAGCAGATGACACAGCATGGTATTCACTTTATTGGAATCGGCGGTGTTGGAATGAGTGGCATTGCCAGCATATTCTTACATAAGGGTTTCAAGATTTCAGGCTCTGATGTAGCCGAAAACGACAGAACCCTGGACCTAGCCAGGAATGGTGCTAGCATTTATATTGGACACCAGGCATCCAATCTAACCGATGAAGTAGAGAGAGTTGTAGTATCTTCAGCAATCAGCGAAGATAACCCAGAGCTTGTTGAAGCTCATAAACGCAACCTTAAGATTGTCCATCGTTCTGACTTACTAGCAGAACTTTTCCTTGATTCTAAGCGCGGTATTGCAGTAGCAGGTTGCCACGGCAAAACTACGGTTAGTTCAATGATTTCTACTGTTCTCACAGAAGCCGGGGAAGACCCGACCTGTGTCGTAGGTGGTCATGTTAAGGCTCTCAATGGCAATTCTTCTTATGGTAAGTCTGGCTTATTTGTAGCAGAAGCTGACGAAAGTGACGGAACCTTCTTAAAGTATTTCCCACAGTATGGTGTAATTACTAATATTGATAATGACCATATGGATCATTATTCTAGTATTGATGCCATCATAGATGCTTTTGAACGTTTTGCAACTCACATTGAAAGCTGTGGAGCTTTGTTCCTCTGTGCTGACGATGTAATTGCCCGCAACCTTTCACTTCCTGAAAAGCTTCGCACAATCACCTATGGCATTGATACAGCAGCAGACATAATGGCTGAAGACATCAGTTATCACCCATTTGGCTCAAGCTATACATTAACAATTGGTGGTCAGAAATACGGTACTGTTGAATTGTCTATCCCTGGTAGACATAATATTCTGAATTCGCTGCCAGTAATAGGCTTCTGCCTCGAATTAGGTCTTTCCTTCGAAACTATCACTGAAAGCCTGAAGAATTTCCATGGCGCTGGTCGTCGTTTTGAAATCAAGGGTGAATGTGAAGGCGTAACAGTCATTGACGATTACGGTCATCACCCCAATGAAATCAAGGCTACTCTTGAAGCAGCTTCCAGCTTAGGCGCAAAGAGAGTTGTTGTTGTATTCCAGCCTCACAGATATTCAAGAACCCTGTTCCTGTCTCAGGAATTCGGTAGATGCTTCGATAATTGCGACAAGCTTTTCATAACAGACATATATGCTGCTTCAGAAAAGCCAATTCCAGGCGTAACCAGTAAGGTAATACTTGATCATATGCCAGTATCTAACAGACGCAAGGTAAAAATGGTCAAAAACGTTGACGACGTTAAGTATATGTTACTGAATTACGTAGAACCAGGTGACGTAGTATTCACTATAGGCGCTGGCAATATTACCAGACTTGGAAACGAAATTCTCGAATCCATGAGAGCCAGGAATCACGAGGTAGAGTTCAATAATATTCCAGCAAGTATGGCAGCCGTTTAACCGGAGTTAAAAATGGTAATCCTTACTGTTCTGGGTTTGTTTACAGTTGCTGTAGTAATTTCCAGCATCACCGTTACGATGGGCTTTAAGCTTCTTGATTTGATTAAAGCCAAATACGGTTCATAAAACTAACCTAAAAGAAAAAATGCCCTCAGTTCGCACTGAGGGCTTTTTTTTATACTTAAAGTTTATTATTTCTTAGAAGTGCTATCCTTTTTATCGTCTTTCTTTGAATCTTCTTTGCCGGCTTCTGTCTTCTTTTCAGGTTTATCAGCCTTGAATATCAGCTTGTTCCCATCCATAGTCAATTCAGAAGCATTAGCTGAAGCAACACCAACCGCAAATTTCTTGTCAGGAAGCATATACTCTTTGGCAGCCTCTACAATATCATTCACAGTCAAAGAATAAAGGATAGTATCATACTTAGAATAGAAATCAAAGCCTAAACCAATGATTTCATCAGTAGAGTATAACCTTGCCAATGACAGGTTATCAGTAAAGCCTATAGCTCTCTGAGTAAATACATTTTGCTTAGCAGCCAGAAGCTTGTCCTGAGTAATATTACCTATTTTAAAGGCTTCAATTTCAAGCAAGAGCAGCTGTGCAGCTGTTGCAACATTTTCCTTATTGGTTTTAACTGCAGCTTTGAAATAACCTTCTGTAGAATAAGGCTTACAATCTATTTCCACAGAGGAAGACATTAATCCGGTATTATCTGCCTTTTTAAAAGATTCCTTCAACATGTCCTCAAGAATCTTGCAGCCAACCTTGAGAGCAATAAGCTTTTTATCATTGGCCGGACCGGTCAATGAAATATAAGTAATCTGAGCGTCATCGCCCTTGGTTTTCAATGTTACAGGAGAATCAAACTTAATATTCGAAGGATCAGTCGGTTTAAGTTCCTTAGGCTTACTTTCCTTGGAAGAGAATTTACCAAGGGAAGCCAGTAGAATGTCTCTCATTTCCTTTGGATAAAAATCACCTACAACTGAAATTACCATATTTGATGGAATAAAATATTTTTTGTAGTAGTCAATAACATCGCTTCTCTTAGTTTTGCTAAGATCATCAAGCTTACCATTTACAGAATAGCTCAATGGGCCACCATTAAATACGGATTTTAAGACATTATATTCATTTACAAGTGAGCCGTTTCCTTCTTCTATTTCAAGCTTTTCTTCCAAAACCTTTCTTGCTCTGCTATAAGCTGAAGGGAATTCGCATTTATCAAGCATCTTTATAAACATCTCAAAGGCTGGGATGAAACTTGATGAAACTGCCTTCATTTCTATCGAAACATAGTCCTTAGCTGCTTCGTAACTTATTCTGGCTCCAAGTTTTTCCAATTTGCTACGGAATGATTTATCATCAGAGTCATAGCTTCTGCAAAGTAATTCACCCGCCAGGCAAGAAATACCAGCAAAGCGTTTTTCTTCTCTTAAGCCACCTGCAGCAAAGCAGCATGCTACAGAAATAACTGGTGAAGCATGGTTTTCCTTCAGAATTAACTTTATACCATTATCAAGAGTAAGCATTGCAGGCGCTGAATCTTCGGCAACCGGCGGAGCTTGAATAGTGGCAATGGTGAGCTTATCATCACGTAAGTATTCTGCAAAAACTCTTCTGATATCATCCATATTTACAGAACGTATTCCATTTGCAAAATTTTCTGCTTCCACGGGGTCAGAAATCATTGCAAAGCTGCCATAATTTAAAGCAGAGGCTTCAACACCTTCGCAGTTGAAAATATCATCGTTAATAATGTTTCTTTTTGCCTCTTCAAGTGCCTGCTCTGGAATAAACTCATCAATAAGTCCATTAATGATTCGTCTAACATCATTAACAAAATATCCTGCCTTGCTTTTGCTTGAAATACCACCTATAGCAAAAACACTTTCAAAACGGGAAGCTTCATAGCTGGTCGTAATAAAATCGCCAGTCTGTCTTCCCATAATAACTCTCTTCCAAAGAATACTGTCTTCGCTGCCACCAAGAAGCTTAGCAGCAACATACAAAGCATATCTGTCGGGAGTATTGAAGCCAGGCACCTTCCAACCAAAACTTAGATAAACCTTTTCTACATCAGCATACTTTACAACTTCTCTGCACGCTGTCTGTTCAGGTTCCTTTGGCATCTGAGGTTCAGTAAAATTATTTCCTCTGACCGGTTCGATGTATCTTCTTACCGAAGCAAGAGCGGCCTTCGGATCAATATCGCCTGTTATAATTAACGTTGTATTGGATGGAGAAAAAGCCTTTTTATAGTATCTGTTCAAAACAAATGGATTTGCTTCACCATAATTTGGATTCAATCCATAGAATGGTCTTCTGCATGGATGAACAGTAAATGCTTCCTGCATCATTGTGTTGAAAACAAGAATATCAGGACGGCTTTCAAGCTGGTTTACATCACGTTTTACATCATCTATAGCCTTTTTCAGATCATCATCAGAAAAAATAGAATTATATAAACCATCAACACTAAGCTCCAGAATTTTATCCAAGTCCTTTGAAGAACCAGTAAAGAAATAGCTCTGACAGTCACTGGCACTACTCTTTCCAAACCTGAAGCCAGACTTAGCTATTTCACTCTTAAGTGTGTAGTTAGAATAATTAAGGCTATTGGAAAAAACCATTCTACTGATTAATTCAGAAAAGCCTGCTTCGCCTTCTGTTTCATAAATAGCGCCACTTTTTACCCAGTAGTTGACAGTAACAATCGGAGCAGCATGCATTGGCTTTATGAACACTTTCATACCATTGCTCAATACTGTTTCTGTACCACTTTCTGCATAGGCACAACTGCAAAGCAACAGACATATTAATATTGTAAGTAATGTATTCAAATAAGATTTCATGCTATAGCTCCTTTTTACAACCTATATAGCATACACCATTTAGCCTTATAAGGCAAAACCTTAATATCTCCTATAAAATTGTCGATAATAATTAAAGACTATATCCTATACGGAGTGCAAAAAAAATGATAAAGGCAGACAAACATTCCATCGCAGGGGTAATCCTTGCAGTATTTTGCGTAGCAGTTCTTGCAGGAACTGGCATACTTAACCCGATTTTTGCAAACGGGCTTGGCAATGCTCCAAGAGAATTAAGACTTGGTGCCGAATTAGGTATTATCCAACCAGAGCAGTGCAAAAGCAATAAGTTTTTAAAAGGTAGTATTTCCCAAAAAGATTTCGTAGAAAAAACAGCCATAGTTATGGACAGAGTTGGCGTTCAGAATTGTGACAGCGCTCTTCTTTTAACAAATGGAATAGCTGCTTCAAATAGCAGAAACGCTATTTCCAGACGCGAAGCCGTTGAAATGATGGCAAGAGCTACCATATTTATGAGCAACAACAATATTTTCAAAATGCAATCAGTAAAAGCAACAAATTTCAGAGATTACAAAGTTCCTGAAAAATATAATGCAGCTATGGGTTACATGCAGAACAAGTTTGTCGTTCGTGGCCAATCCAACAACACACTTGGCGCCAGCAGAAAATTAACACAGCGCGAAGCTGTTTATTTCCTGTTCCGTTTATACGAAGCAATCTCTTCTGATATGATGACCTCTATTCCAAATGACGGTATCAGCTTTATCGACATCAATTATGGTCACCCAATTATGCCAGCCATCAAAAATCTCACAGCAGCTGGCGCTTTTGATAGAGCAATGCTTAGACCAAGCCTTGACGGTGATTCATTCATAAAACCAGAAGAACTTACTGAATTAGTTGGCGGCATTTTCGACAGAAGCGGTAAAGAATGCGACATGCTCAGACTTCAGGCAATTTTCTCTGACGGTGAAGAATTTGCAACAAGAAAACAGATGACTCTCATACTTGAATTCCTGATGGATTCCTTCGCACCTGATAAAATCACTGAAGGTCAGGTAAATTTTGTAGATGTTTCAGAAACCGATGCAGAATATCAGGCATTGAAGAAGCTCGCAGGCAGCAAAATCAATCCAGGCTATGGGAATCAGGTATTTTCAGGCAATGAAAACATTACCTGGTTCGAAGTCATCAACCTGCTTAATCAGACTTTGAAATTCACTGGTATCACCAATGAAGCTCCAGACATGAATGCTCCTGCTGAAAAGGAAGATTTTGAAAGATTAAAGAACATTCTGATAAAGAAAAAGGCCATGATAAGAAATATCCTTGGCCCTAAAACAAAAGCAGAAAAATAATAATCTTTTTAATGATTAATTCATAAAAATTAGTCTACTCTTACGGGTATAGCTATTTTCAACATTAACGTTCTGAAGCTTGGCAAAGTAGTCAGCTACTTGTCGAGCTTCAATTTCGTTAGCAGTTTCAAATAACTTTTCGACCTTTGAAAACTGTCTGATACCGTGAATATTCAACTTAGAGACATAGATTCTAACAACAAAGAGACTGCTCTCATCACCGAGAAATGTTTCTGAATCCTTGGAAATTTCAAGACCAGATATTTCTGAAAAATGAATATTTGATTTGTGAAAACCAAGAATACTAGAGTCTGTGATCTCTATTTTTTTATTTGTCTTATCTACACTTACTGTCTTGTGATAAGTAAGCATTGCAAAGCCAATCAATACAAATGCCATGGCAGCAAACAAACAAATGATTGAAAGTCCAAACATTGATGAAACTATTGAACCTGGGAAAACTAATGTTATAAGAATTGCTGCTCCAAAAAACAGAAATATTGCACCAATAATCTGAAAAGCTATAGAAGTTCTATAAGTAACACTATTAGCACTACATTCTTCAATTTCCATAGCTTTGAAGCAAGTCAACACGCCCATCATTTTTCCTCTTAATATTTCGTTCGTATGTGTCGATAATATCAAATAAGAAATGGGAAAGTCAACGCTTTTTCTTTTGTAATCAGCGGTACAACCGAGTTTCGGTACTCAATGCAGTGTTTCGCAGAAAAATAGTTTTAGGGTACGGTTCATTTCCTTATTAATTGTGAAAAAGAAGGGTTATTTTTTCTTAACATTTCTTAAAAATTAGGATAATTGTGGAACCTCACAAAAAGAGTACGGATTTTAAAACCAACAACCATCCAAAATCAGCATTTAAAGCTTAAAACCAGAAAATGTACATTTTTCCAATTCACAAAATTCAGCTTCATCAATAGTTCTAATTCCCGCTTTATTAAGCAAATATGCAGTATATCCTTGTCCGTCCACCAATATTCCGCTAAAACTCCCATCATAAACGGTTTTTGTTCCGCAAGACGGACTTTTGCTTTTTAATACCGCCAAATGTACACTGTACAGTCTTGCAAGTCTTAAAGTTTCTACAGCACCCTTCACGAAATTTGCAGTAACATCGGTACCTGTTTTGCTCACAATTTTACCTTTGCCAAGCTCTATATCAGAAGCTTTATTAAGTAATTCCGAAGGAATTCTGGGTGTCGGAAGCCCACCTCTTTGTTCAGGACAAATCGGTATAATATTATATTTCGAAATTAGAGCAGACCAAAGGTGGCTGTCCTTTGTAAAATCAAAGGAGCAACCACCTTTATAATTGCAATTTACGCCTAATAGACAGGCGCTCATCATGATAGTTATTTTTTCAGAATTACTGTTGCCCATCCAGAATTTCTTCAATTTCAATCATACCATTAGAAGTTTTGCTTCCTGATGATTCCTGCTGAGGAACAGCTTCACTGGCAGACTGTTCTGCAGAAACCGGAGCATCTTTTGCAGTTGTAGTATCTTCTGCATCAGTAGTTTCTGCATTAGTAGTTTCTGCATTAGTTGCTTCCTGGCTTTCTGGAGCTTCGGCCGGTTTTTCTTCAACAGCTTCAGGAGCAACAGGTTCAGTAATTACAACTGGAGCAGGTGTCGGTTGAACAAACACCGGTTCCGAGATTGTAATAGGAGCTGGTTGAGTAACTTCAACGGGCTGAGCTGTTTCAACTGGCTGAGCAGCAGGAACAGGCTTATCAGGAGCTGCAGGAGCCTGCTTTTCAATTTTTGCCGGAGCCTGCTTTTTAGCTTCGGCTTTTGGAGCAACAGGTTTATTGGCTACAGGAGCTACAGGAGCTTCAGTTTTCTTCTGTTCTACAACTACAGGCTTCTGTGGAGCAGCTGTGACTTGAGTATTTTTGTATTCTACAGCTACTTTCTGTTCTGATTTTTGTGGTTCAGCCTTTGGGAACTTGGTCTGAATCTGAATCATTGCAGGACCAATCAAAAGGACAGAAATACTTGGGAAAACAAAGAATACCAAAGGAATAAGCAGTTTAACCGGAAGCTTATTAACCCTTTCTTCAGCCAATATCATTCTTTGATATCTCATCTGTTCAGCCTGAGCTCTCAGTGTAGGACCAATATCAGCACCGAGTCTTTGAGCCTGAATCAAAGAGCTGACAAATGAGAAGAATGAAAGAACCTTAACGCGTTCAGCCATATCAGCCAAAGCTTCTTCCATGCTCTTACCAACCTTGATATCAGCAAGAAACATTTTGAATTCAACGATGATGTCGGTATTTCTTGATTTTTCAACAACCTTGGCAATACCACCGGTTAAATCCAAACCAGATTCGATAGCCAATGAAAGAAGGTCGATTACATATGGCAGTTCGAATTCAATATTCTTCTGTCTTTTTCTGATCAAATGTGCAAGATAAATTCTTGGAAGTCTGAAACCGATTGGCAGCAAAGCAATCAAAACTAGCCAAGCCCATGGGCCCATTACTGTAAATGGGTTCACAAGGACCAGCATAACCAGACCGAAAAGAATCGTTGATAACAGCATCAAGCCAATATATTCATCAACTTCAAATTCTTCTGCTTTACCAGAAGCATTAAGCAGGAACTTAGTCTCATTCTTAAGCTTAGTGGTCAAGTGAGAAGGAATCATGTTCATAAGAGTCTGGAACGGCTTTACCAAAATGCGCAAGGTCTTGTATTTGTTCTTGCCTCTGGCTGATGAATCATTTTTAGAAATCATTGCTTCTTCAGCATCTGGTAATATTGATGTAGTCATACGGTTAATGAAAACCACACCAATAATTGTTGCTGCAACAGCAATAAGCAATGCAATCTGACCAGTTGGGTTAGAAAGCATTGGCTTCAAATATTCAGGCTGCGTAGTAGAAAGAACAATTGCCAAAATAATCGGGATTGTAGCAACCATATTACCGGACAATCTGGCGTGAGCTGTTCCGGCTACAATCTTGCCCATGATTTTCTTACGTTCAGAAATGGTAAGAAGAATCTGAGTATAAAGATCTTCAAGGTTACCACCAGTTTCCTGCTGGAATATAGTGGCATTTACAGCAAGTCTGAGGTCTTTGCTAGGTACACGTTCAGCGAGGTTGCTCAATGCTTCAACCATTGGCACACCAAGACGTCTTTCCTGAACAAGAGTCCTGAATTCATTACAAATTGGCGGTGGTGTAGAAACAGCAACTAGTTCAAATGCCTGGTCCAGGTTACGACCGGCCTTCAAACATGAACTAATCATGAGCAAAACTTCTATAAGTTGCTCGTCTAAGCTTGCGCCAGTAACGCTTTCGAGGTATCCGCTATCAGCACCCTCCCCTTCTTTTCCTTCCATTTTATCGGAATTAAGGTTGATGTCTAACTGCTCTTCAATAAAGAAGTAAATACCTACTATCACGCCAAGTATAGCGAGTATCTTAATAGCAATCATTATTTACGACCGCCTTTCTTTTTCCAGTTCTTATCACGATTCTTGGCACTGCCTTCAGTAAGCTTGCTGATTTCTTCATCAATCTTAGCCTTAGCAGCATCTGACATAGGAGCTTTTTCTTCTGTTGCCGGAATATGGAAATGTAAATCTTCCTTTTCCACTTCAGTTTCAGCTTCTGCTTCGTCTTCGTCAATATCTTCTACAACTGGTTCAGAAGCATTCTTTCTCTTAAAGAGATTGGAATAATCCTGAGCATTATTTTCCTTTCTTGTTCTAAGGAATGTTGGGACATAACCAGTAGGAACTAGTTCACCAACAACTTCGCCGTCATTGCCAATCCACTTCTTTTCAAATTGGAAAACAGTCTTAGTCTGAATTACGTTATCTTCAATACCTGTAATTTCAACAATTTCAAGAATACGACGCTTACCATCGGTCATTCTTGCGCTCTGGATAACAATATTAACAGAGCTTGCAATCTGTTCTCTAATGGCTCTTAATGGTAAATCAACGCCTGCCATGAGAACAAGGGTTTCAAGTCTTGCCATAGCGTCTTTTGAGGTATTGGCATGTAACGTGGTAAGAGAACCGTCATGACCGGTATTCATAGCCTGAAGCATGTCTATTGTTTCAGCGCCACGGCATTCACCAACAATAATTCTATCAGGTCTCATACGAAGAGCATTTCTAAGAAGGTCTCTGATTGTAACCTGTGTCTTAGCTTCAGTACCCTGCTGTCTGGCTTCAAGACGGCCAAGATTCAACTGGTTAAGCTTCAATTCTGCAGAGTCTTCAATACAAATTACACGTTCAGTCGGAAGAATGTAATTAGAAAGAACATTAAGCATCGTTGTCTTACCAGAACCGGCGCCACCAGATACAATAATGTTTTTCTTCATTCTTACACAAAGTCTCAGGAATTCTGCAGCTTCTTCTGTTAAGCTCTTGAAACGATTTACTAAATCGTTCATTGTAAACGGGATTCTAGAGAACTTTCTGATGGTAATCATCGGACCAGTTAGTGAGAGAGGTGGAATAATAGCATGAACACGTGAGCCATCAAGCAATCGGGCATCAACATAAGGCGTTCGTTCATTCACGGTTCTGCCGACTGGCATCAGAATTCTTTCAATAACAGTTCTAACATGGTCAGCATTAGTGAACTTTCTAACAGTAAGCTGCAATCTGCCATGCTTTTCAACAAATATCTTATCAGGACCGTTAACCATAATTTCATCGACGTCTTCGTCACGCATGAAATCTTCCAACGGGCCTAACCCAAGAATTTCATCTATAAGGTATTTCTTTACATCTGCGGCACCGTTCTTACCAGCAGAAGCCGGCGGAGCATTTCGCTGTATTGCTTCATCAATCTTCTTTTCTACAGAATCTCTAAGTTCAACATCAGAAATTCCGAATCTCTTTTCCATTGAATCAAGAACAATCTGTCTCATCTTAGAGCGGTATTCAAGAATTTCCTGGTTTGTATCCTGCCTGTCATAGGAAGCAAAATCGCCAGGTATAATACCAACAGCCGGCATTGCCAAAACCTTGGAAGCTAATTTTTCAAAGCTGCTTTTTACATTCTTGGTAGAAGTCGCAGTAAGATTTCCATCAGAATCAGCACATAACGGAAGCTGATATTCATTATCAAAAGCAGGTGCTTCATTAGTGTTAACATCAGTAAAATTCTTTACCCAAATAACCTTTTTCTCAAAATGTCCTGATTCTTCCTGGAAGCTTCTTGCAAAATTAGGTGAAGGAGCCTGTGAAGAGAAAACATAGAGAATAGCATCTGCCTTGTTCTGTAAATATACTGGCAGTGCGGAAAGCTGGAAGGTTGCGTCAATTACGGCATAACTGTCGTCGTCTTCGATAAGCTTCAGAAAATAAGTCAGTGAATCTGTGATATCGTTTTCAACAAAGTTGAAGTTTGGTCTTAAATTTTCGTTTTTACGTATGCCACTGAATGGTATGTAATAAACCCCGTCCTTCAGATAGAACTTTTTTTCAAGATCTTTATAGGTTAGAATACCCCAGTTTGAGGTAAAGAAATCAAAAAAGCTAAGTTTGGAGCTAATATCGCTATCTAATGTTTCAACTAATGCTGAGGGCTTAAAAAGATTAAGCTCTATGAGAGCAACATTCTTACCTGTTTTTTCATGGATAGCCTTTGCCAATTCGCAGGCAGTAAATGTTTTACCAATTCCGCCCTGAAAGCTTGTGACCAAAAAAGTTCTTGAACACTTATTTTCTTTTTCCATTAGATTTTTCCTGATTCGAATCTCATACTAAAGATTTTTTCGACTATAGTATACAATTAAAATCTAAATAAGTAAAAAAAATGATTAACAAAACTTAAAAATTTTAAGTATTTTGAAAAAAAATAATCTTTTTTGCTCTCCCCTCTTGAAATACCTTAAAATTTACATTAAATTGTAGTAATAAAAATATAGAGAATATGGATTCACAATGGCAACTAATTTAGCATTTGATGATGTAGCGAGAAACCTGCTTGTTTTCTTGAAGGGTCAGGTTCCGTCACTGCAGAATAAGACAAACAAAGACGAGATCATGAGACAGGTACAGAGTATCGTGTTTACTCTGCGTTCTACTATTGTGCAGCTTGAAGGTGCTACTTTTGATGGCAATGGTGGCGGCCAGGATACCACTGAATTACAGAACACAATCGAAGATCTCAAAAAAGAAAATGCTAAGTTAGAAGAAAGCCTAATTGTTGAAAGATCTGCAGTAAAAGACTTAAAGAATCAGCTAACCGACATACGTGATTCCATGGACGGTTTTGATGACGAAAAGTTCAATATGCAGGATGTTCTCCATAAACAAAAGATTGATAATGAACGTCTTCGCAAGGAAAACGAAAAATACCGCACCGAATACGATAAAATCAGAACAGAATTCTATAACCTTCAGGCAAAAGTAGAAGATTCTATCTCTGTTCCTCAGGTTGATGAATCTGTTGCAATTAAGCTTAAAGCTGAGCTCACAGACCTTGAATCTAACCTGGCTGACGCCAAGGCAAAAGAAGCCTCTTTGAAGCAGGCTTTGCAGAACAAAGAAATTGAAGTAAGCAAAGCCAAGGATGCTTTGATGGAAGCTCTTGCCAATCACAGCAATCTCCAGAACCAGCTTCAGAGCTTTGAACTTGTAAAACATGAAAATCAGAATCTGAAAAAGCAGATTACTGACCTTCAGGAAGATCTGAAGATGCTTCCAAGTAAAGAAGAATACCAGAACAATATTTCTTCTATGACAACAAAGCTGAAATTCTTACAGGATTCATTGTTTGAAAGCCAGACAGAATTAAAGAAAGCTCAGGAACAGCTCAGTGCAGAAAATCCGAATGGTCTTGTCAAAGAAAAGGCTGTTCTTGAACAGAAAGTAACTTCCCTCGAAGCAACCTTACGAAATGTTATTGCTGCAAGAGAAGCTGACGCTGCAAAAGCCAAAAACAATTTCATTTTTAACCCGGATGAATGTATATTCCTGTTCCAGACTTTAACCTCTACAGTTAAACGCTTGCAGGAAAGCCTTGAAAATAAAGACGTATATCTGCGTTCAAAAGAATCAATAGCCATACTCGAAAAAGCAAAAGCTATTACAAAGATTCAAACAATTGGTCAACAGTTAGATTCAAGAGTTCACAAAGTAACCAAAGCCTTCAGAGCAGATTTTCTACCTGATGAAATGGTTATTTACGAAGAATCAGCCGGTTTTGTATCTGGTCAGAAGCTTATTCAGAAAGCCGTTGTCTGGATTGCAAAATCTAAATTTGTATGCTCTGAATGCGGAAAAGTCAGCAAACCTCATGAATTGTTCTGCCCACAATGCGGCTACGAACTTACAGCTGCAGACGGAACTACAAAACGCGATATGCCTTCGTTCCCAACCTCATTAGAAGTTAATCTGCCATTGTTAGACGAATTGATGAAGCAAGGAAACGTAAAGGCTTCAACTCAATTAATGAGCATTATCTCTAAAGTATCACCAAATAATCCTGAAGTTGTTAAGAAGCAGGCTATCCTTAGCAGGGTAGATCCAAACTTCTCAATGTATCCAACATACTGATTTACGGGTATAAAATATGAAAAATCCAGCAGAATCCAAAATTACATTTAATGAAAATCCTATTGCACAATTAGAAGAAAAGGTTGATTGGAATCTTTTTGCAATTACTTCAATCTGGATTTATTTAGTTCTCACATTCTTCTGTATATTTTTCTGATATTAATCCTGTCGTTCATCAAACAACCAAATCGTCAGAGGTTGGTTGCCATTCTGAACGTGAAGTGTCTTTTTCCCCTTACCGTCAGAAGCATATTTGAAGCAACGTAATGAATTCTTATCCTGATTATTTAATGGGATAGTATCTGTAGCCAGTTTTTCTATTTCAAAACCTGTCAAAGGTATATCACAATAGGTTCCCTTCAAATCTATTTTATTGATACCGTATTCCTCTGTTTTAGTTCTGTTGTATTTATTAAGATAGAGTGACAGACCAAACTGAGCCATAGTATCATTGAACGATTCATTAGTTACCGCTTCAACATTCTTTTCGCCAGTTAAACCTATATTCGAACCACTTTCAAGATTCTGAGCAAGTAAACTGGCATTTCCATATCGGCCACAATCCATCAAGTATTTGACAAACAAATAAACAAAACCATAAGTGGTTGCGTCTGTGTCATCCCAGGTTGTAACAGATAACGTTTTCTGATTTTCCATTGTTGATAGAATTTGATTTACCAGAACAGAATTTTTACCTTTATCAATATCATACTCACAAACATCCATAGCATACTGTGAAAGACCTTCATTCAGCCAGATTTCTTCTTCAATTACTACGTCGCCAAGCAATAATGATTTATTCTTTTGATAATAATTGATCATATGCTGGAATTCATGAGCTAATGTGGCATAGACCTCATTAAGATTATAATTTGGCTTGTAAATAATATAGATAATCTTACCCTCGTTACTTTCCTTTGTTCCAAGCAGATTATCCCTTATGTACAAATCTATGGAATTGAAAAATCCAAGCACAGTTTCATTTAATTTACCAGGAATAAGAACTATTTTGGTTCTGGCATTTTCATCTGGCCCAATAGGAGGCTCTTCGCCAAAGGTGTTTCTCACCTTGGTATATATCGAATTATCAAATTTACTTATTACAGATGAAGCAAAGTCATCTGCTTCATTCGCAATGGATGGGTCTGCGTAAACCAATGTAGTGGCAGATTTCTTTAATAGCTTCGCTTCCAGTTTATTGTATGGATACAAGGTTGTGGTTGCTATAGAATCAATATAGAATTCTCTTTTTGAGCCAACACCCGGGTCACTTTCTGCAGCTCTGACATAACTTCCACTTCTACCGTTAAGAACAGCATCTGGCAATTTTGTAGTCAGCATTGCATATTCCTGTTGTCGGAATTTGTAGGTCGGGTCTTTGTTTAGACTAGAAAGACTAGCTCTAGTAAATGGTTCTAACACAAAATTTGTATTATTACCACCAGCAATGGTCAATATATATAGATACTTATCCAAAGGAATCGTAGCCGGGAGATTTATATCATAACTCTGATTAGCAGCCAGTTCTATCGGGAATCCTAAAGAACGGTAACCAGAAGGAACAGCAACCGTTGACGGAACAACAAAAATACGTTCAACACCTTTGGCAATCTTAGCACCCATCTTGCTGGCAATACTGCCAGGTCCTATATTGAACTTATAATATCCACCTTTCGGCCAATATCCAATAGACGGCATAAAGGTTGCTGCTGTTTCAGCATCGTTCCAACTCCAGGTCCCTTCAACAACGGGATCAAACTTGATTTCTGTATTCATGCTATTTTTATTCATAGGCATAGAAAAATCAACCTTGAATTCACCATCCGAACCAGAAGGCGTTGATATCGCAATAACTGTTGGAACATCACCACTGCCAGATTCGAGAGTTGTAAAAGACCATACGTTTGATTCCGGATTAGTAAGCTTTCCATCCGAAACCACGATTCGCCAGTAATATGTTGTTTTTTCTTCTAATCCACCCGGATTGTAAATATAGCTAGTCTGCTTGGAAGAAACTAGCGGCGGATTTTCAGTAGTGCCGAAATATACATCATAATACAAAACATCTAAGTCAGGGTCGCTAGCAGACCACTGAAGCGTCTGACTTAGAGCTACCATTGTAGCTTTGTCTGAAGGCTCACGTGGAGTAGCTGCGCTTGGCATTCTATTGCCAGAACCAATAGTAGAGAATTGCCATATTGGACCATCTTTTGATTTTCCAGAGGAATCTACAGCCTTTACTCTCCAGAAATATGACGTTTCCTTAGCAAGTCCCATATATGTATACTCGGTTGTCTGGCTGGTCCCAATCTGCTTCAGAGCATTAATCCCTTCTTCAAAGGTTGCAAGATAGATATAATAACTTACAGCATCACCATCAATGTCTCCGCCAGTCCATGTGAAGGTTACAGAAGAATTATCAACATTATTCATATTATTAGAAGGATATGGATCAGATGGTTCATTCGGGGCATGATTTGTCAAATCACCCGTTGTAAAACGCCATACAGATGAAGTGGCACTAGCTCCCTTATCATCGAATGCAACAACCTTCCAGTAATAAGTTGTATTTGCAGATACCTTGTCATAAGTAAAACCAGGAGAAATAAGCTTAGAAGCTATTTCGCCCATATTTACCCCGCTTTCGCCAATAAAAAAGGAATAATTTACAGGGTCACCATCAGGATCACTACATTTCCAGGAAAAAACAACTGGTGAATCAACATGCTCCACACCATTGGAAGGGTCTGGATTATTTGGAATTTCAGGCGGTCTATTCTTTTCAATAGGCTTACTTCCATTCTGTATAACATCAAGACTTAGCACCGCTTTCCCAGAGGCACCCAAAGAATCAGTGCCAGTAAGGGTGATTGTGGTTCTGCATGCAACAGATGGAGTTTTATAGATTACAGTATCTGTGTTTGTAGTTGTAAAGTCACCACTATCCGCAGACCATAACCATTGAGGCTTTTCACCTTCAGGGTCATATCCGACTGCAGTTAATCTTATTTGGGAATCAGTATAAACTATTAATTCTGATTGCTTAATTGCCACAACAGGGGCTTTATTCTGCGTGCCAGTAGTCGGAGTAAGCCTGATGTACATTTCAGAGTTATTATTTTCACCGAATTCAAGGTTTACAGTTTGTTCAGCATAACCATTAGAAACTATTTTGGCGTCTTTTTTGGATGTACCCCCCGTAAAAGGTGTTATGCTCACACCACCATCAAAGGTATTAAATGT
This sequence comes from Candidatus Avigastranaerophilus sp., assembly GCA_045599645.1. Classification (GTDB taxonomy): domain Bacteria; phylum Muiribacteriota; class Ozemobacteria; order Ozemobacterales; family Ozemobacteraceae; genus RUG334. The sequence goes on along the minus strand of JAZRWI010000078.1, from coordinate 6,666 downwards.
TCTACCCCAAAGGCTGATAGTGCCGTTTACCGGTTTATCATCATTCACATCAGATAAATGCAACGTAAGACTATAAGGCGCATCTTCTAAGGGGATTGGAAAAGCAAGGCTTTGCACAGCTTCATTGCCGGATATTTCAACGTTTTCCTGTCTTTGCTTATAATAGGAAAAGCCTTCGTTCTTTTCAGCAATGATTGAATAAATGCCACAAGGAACATTTTCTATTACAAAATCCCCATTGGAATTAGCATAAGCATAGAGATTTGGAAGCTCCTCCAAAAATACAAGAGTGCCTTGAACAGATGATAACATAAAGGAAGGCCTTAAGCTTGATGAACTGTTAGCTAAGGGGGCAACTACCTTTCCCTTCAAAGATACGCGGGAATATACATCCTTACCACTGCCAGGACCGGCGGGATTCTTTTCTATGTCGGTTCCACACCCATAAAAAATGAAAACTAATACAGATAGCAAAATAACAGAAGCGTATTTCCAATTCGTTTGCTTGCTTTTCTTATCTGTATTATTCATAGTTAACTAATAATTCTATTTTCTTTCGTCAAAACACCAAAGAGTGATTGGCTGTCTGCCTGTAGAAACAGTGATTGTAGTGTCACCATCTCCAGCAGAAGCTTTTCTGAAGCATCTCATGGCATTCTTTTTCATGCCGCTTAATGAAACAGAACCTGTAATGTTTTCTATTGAATAGCCACTAAGCTTGATACCGCTATAGGTACCCCCATTAAGGTTTATGTTATAAATCCCGTAAGCAGTTGGCGAAGTTGAGCTATAATTGTTCATAAAGCAGCTGAGAGCCCACTTAGCCATGGTTTCCTTAAAAGGCTCACCGGTAACATTTGCAACATTAGCTTCACCCAAGGATTTACCGTTATTCCCATTTACAATTGCCTGAGTAACAACATTAGAATCGCTGTTATATCTGCCAGGCTGAGCTAGGAAATGACCGAACAGGTAAACCTGGCCGTAATTATTGATTGTAGGATCCCCCCACTGTGTCAAAGCCAATGAATTATTGTTTGCTGTTGATAGATTTATCAAAGCAGGTGTATTGGCATCTCCATCAAACATACCAAAGCCGCATACTTCTTCAGAATACTTTGACATAGCTTCATTCAGCCAAGTTTCTTCAAATACCATCTTGGCACTGTATTGCAAAGTCTTATTTTTCTGGTAGTAATTGACCATATGCTGGAATTCATGGGCAAGAGTGGCAAACGTAGTAACATCCGCCATGCCATATTTAATATAAATGGCTTTGCATTGATTACTGATTCTATAATCATCGCTACCCTGTGCAGGATAAAGGTCAGCACTGCTAAAGTAGCCGGCTGTAGTATTCCCTGAAGGCAATTTAAATAGAACAATGGCTATTCGTGATTCACCATCAAGGCCAAGCTGAGGTTCATTACCGAAAGCATTTCTAACCTTCTGTATAACCTGATTGTCAAATTTTGAGAGAACATTTTCTGCCACAGTTTCGCGATTTTCATCTGTAATAGCATCGTCTAGATAAACAACAGTATTTCCTGAAGCCTTTGCCAATGTCGCAGTAATCTTATTCTTCGGATATGATGTAGAGGTTGCAATATTATTAATATAAAATTCTCTTGAATCACCTACAACAGCAGCATTCGCAGCAGCTCTTGTAAATACCTTTGAAGCATCTGGAACAGGATTGCTCATTGTTCTAGCTTCCTGCAATCTTAGTCCGTAGGTCGGGTCTTCTGTATTATAATAAGCGCTTAAATCATCTGAAATACTTGCCCGCTGGCTGGAAACAACAGCAGATGTATTGTCGGTGTCAGCAATCGCCAATACATATGAATTCATTCCGTAATCCAAATCAGGAACAGTAATATTTACAGTTGTATTTGCCGGAACTGTCATTGGAAAAGCATAGGAATGATAGCCTGCCGGAACCGGAACGGAGGATGAAACAGTAAATATCTTTTCCTCACCCTTAGCAAGCGGGTTACCATCAGCATCTGTCAGAACATTGGCCGCCAGCTTAAATTTATTATAGCTGCCCGGGAACCAGCTTCCGCTTGTTGGCTTAAATTCAGCAATAGTATTGTCGTTCTTCCAGGTCCAGGTTCCTTCGACTTCAGGAGAGAAAGTAAAGGCTTTTTCCTGTTTAGACTTGTCTATGTATTTATTAAATACTATCTTCAAAGGATCAGTAGTGTTTTCTGGTTCTGTAATACTTACCACTTCTGGCATAACAACAACTATTTCTTCTGTTGTGAAAGACCAGATGTCAGAACGTGGATTTGTCTTTCTTCCGTCAGAAACAACTATACGCCAATAGTATTTGGTATTGTTATCAAGTGTTCCTGGATTATAAATGAGGTTTGTCTGGGAAGCAGAAACAAGCTCAGGCTCTGGATCTGTTCCGAAATAAACATCGAAATAAAGAGTATCGCCGTCCAAGTCAGTGGCATTCCAGCTTAGCAACTGCTTTATACTAATATTAGTAGAACCATCACCAGGCTCAACTGCTGATGCAAATGAAGGCATGTTGTTTTCTGGTTCAACAGTAGCAAAATGCCAAACTGGTCCCTCAGTTATAGCTCCATGACTATCAACAGCTATTATCTGCCATTCATAGGTAGCACCCTTAGCAATTCCGTAATAATCGTATTTCAAAAGGTTTGAGCTATATATCTCAGTTAAAGCAGTTGCCGGAGATTCTATCCAAGTGGAAATAGTTGCCAGCATAACCTTGTAGGTAACTGCATCACCGTCTGGGTCTCCACCAGACCAACTGAATGCAGCATGACCTTCAATATTGGAAGCAAAATTTTCAGGCTGTGGCAGCGTAGGGACATTCGGTGGCTGGTTATTCAAGTCACCTGTCGTAAATTGCCAAAGCTCAGAATCGGCTGATTCGTAATATTCATCATAAGCTGTAATGCGCCAATAGTATTTGGTGTTTGCTTCTAATCCCTTAACAACATATGATGGATCACTCAGATTGGTTGCAAGAATCTTCATATTGCCAGCCTGAGTCCCAAAGTTAATGGTATAGCTAAGTTCATCATCGTTAGGATCTGAGCATTTCCAAGTCAATAATAGCTCACCATCCATACCGACTGCCAAATCATCAGGATATGGTGTATGCGGTGGCACTGGAGGCTGATTCTGTGGATTCTTTTTCTTTTTACTACCCTGCTCTACTGTAATATATAGAATAGCGCTACCAACAGCCCCTTTTGAATCTGTTCCCCTTAATGAAATTCTTACAGTTCCAGGATTATCCGGAGCTTCAAAAATAGTCTGCTGAGCCTTTGGATTAAAGAAAGAACCTTTATCTGCAGACCACTCCCATGTTATTACATCACCTTCATAGTCAAAACCAATACCACGAATATTAATTTCCTCATTTGTTCTTATGGTCAGAGCATCCTGATGAATTTCTACAACAGGAGCCTGATTAGAATCAGTATTGGTTGTAGGTGTGAGACTGATATAAGGTTCTGATTTATTGCTTTCATTAAAGTTTAAATAAACCTTAGTGCTAATATAGCCTATTGCAGAAATATATGCTTCCTTGCTTTCGTTTCCAGCAGGGAACGGACCAATATTGCAAATGCCATTAACAGCCTCAAATGTGTATCCCCAAACATTTATCCTGCCATTTACTGGTGAATCTGTATTTAAATCAGACAAATGAACTGTCATATTATAAAAAGCGGGCTGCAGTTCAATTGAACGTTCAATAATCTGGGTTTCATACTGACCAGTTACAGTGATTAAGTCAGATCTCTGGCGGTATGTGGTTGCACCAGCGAGAACATTAGCAACAAGTCTGTGATTTCCTTCTGGAACATTTGGAATGACGAAATCGCCGTTTGCATCTGTTATCGCAAATTTGCTGCTGTCGTCTTCAAGAAAAACTCTTGTGTTAGCTACAGAAGGCAATGGGAAAGCATATTCAGCAGCCTGAGCTCTTTCGGAGCTGGGTCCAACTATCGGAGCAATTACTTTTCCCTTAAGGTTAGAAACTCTTATAACGTTTGAGTTTCCCCAAGGGTCGTTATCGTCATTAGAACCACAACCATAAAATATTGCGCTTAAGCATAGCAACATTATTATGATTATTACTCTCGTTCTATTCATTATTTGTTTGCCTTCTTAATATTTCTCTAATCTTCATTCTTTTAGATTAATTGTTCTTCATTGCATCTTCGATATTTTCAATATTAGTATTGCAGTTATCCCTGAGACGTATTAGGTCTATCTTAGAGTCGGCTTCAGAAATCAACTGTCTTGCAGCATTATAAATACCTACATCTTCCTCTTCTTCGCCGTATTCACCCATCCAGGACAAATCAATGCTATTGTAGGCATCTATTAATTTCTGATTTTCTTCAGATATGGTGTTACCACTGATTGTAGAGGTAGTTCCGTCAGCATTTTCAATTGTTACAGACTGAGTATTCTGACCGGTTAAAGTATCAATCATAAGCTGTGGCTTTTCACCGGCTTCTTCTTCACCCTTTTCTTCTTTGAGCTTATTATAGCCGCCTTCCAGCGCTCTATCCTGAACCTTCATATCATAAGCTCTTTTATAAAGTTCCTTTTCTTCTTTTTCCATGCGATTGTATGCACCACCTGTGGAAGCAGAAAGGAAGTCAGTTTCTTTGTCCTTGGTATACTCTTCCAGCTTAGCCTTTACCGATTCAACATCTTTTATTGTGTCAGCATCTCTTAAATCAGAACGCAAGCCTCTTACCTTTTCACCTTCAGATTCGCTCCAGAAAGCAACACCGCCCCAGAACTTACTCCAGCCGGATTCACCAGTATCAGTATCATCAATACTGTCATTCAAGTCATCAAGAGAATCCATGGCCTGTTGCAGGAGAGCCTTCTGTTCTTCATCCATACCGGCAAGAACGTCATCATCAAGGGTTTTGAGGAATTCAGGATCAAGCAATCCACCAACTTCCATCATGGCATTATCGCCTTCCTGGATTACTTCATCTGTTTCCTTCTTGGTTAGATCGAATGTTGAAATATAAGTCTTATTAACATTCTTGTAGTATTCATTACGCATTACAACAGAAGTCTTTTCGACATGATACATTTCTTCGCCATTGCCTGGAACAATCTTCTTACCAGTAATAGTAATATCAAGCTTTGCTTCTCTGCCTGCCTTAAAATCTTCGTCAGAGTTTTCCAAAGCGCCTGAATCAGAGGCTTCGGCTGTAGCACGAGAGATACTGACTCCTTCACAGTTAGAAGAAAGAATCTTTGTCTTCTTGTCGCCGATACGGGTCAGAATATTATTCTTAAGGTCGTATTTAACAGTATCAACAATATCAATTGCTAATTTATTAGCTTCTTCGTCTTTGTTTTCAACGAATTTTTCAAAGCTCATTGAAAAGCTCTTACCATCATCAGATTCTGTTAATTTGAAGGTATCTTCGCTGAATTTAATAGACTTGAAGTCATTGGACATGTAGTTTGCGGCATTACGGAGCTCGGTCTGCAAAGCCTGTCTTGTATGAGAACGTGCAATGCCCTGCTGAACCTTTGACCATACCTGATAAATTGCAGTTAAAACTACAGTTAGAAGTAATACAGCTACCATTACTTCTACTAATGTAAATGCTTTCTTTCTATTTTGTCTCTTATTAACTGTATTTATCATCATATGAGCTCCATTAATCACATTGATTCAGCATTAAAATATGCATTACCTACTTTTATTGTTCTTTCAGCCTGATTAGCATTATCATGAGCGCCCAGATCGCGCCAGCTTATTACAACCTCAAACCAAAGCTCAACAATCTGGTTTAAATCATTTTTCTTAGCCTTCAGATTGGCTGAGCAGGTAAAATCCTTAAGCTTATCCTTGCTTTCTGTTAAAAAACTGTCTATGCTTTTCTTTGTTTCCTTATAATATTCTTCATTAATAGTGAAGCTTTCGCCGCTGCCTAGACCTTCATACTGTCTCTGATAGGTCTTGAAGGGAACGTGCTTACATTCTTCAATCAGCTCCTGGGCTAATCTTGTAGCCTTTGCATAGTGCCCGATCTTAGCTGTAGAAACAGAACCGAAATCGACAAGCTTTAATATAGGAATGAATGCAACAGCAAGAATTAAAGCTGCAATTACGATTTCAACAAGAGTTGTGCCTGATTTTCTTTTCATAGTATTAACCATTAATGTGCCCTCCAGGCTGCCCATACTGGACTGAAGGATACATGATATCTTCTCGGGTCATATTTACCGCGGGTTGGATGCAAACTGCCAAGAGAGGTTCTACATCTGGAGGAAACATAATCAATAACAACTGTTCCGCCCATTGCAGCCTTGTTGAATGCATTGGTTACCCAGTTACCTACAATGTGCATGCTTGACTTGTTATGGATATACATACCGCGTTCTGTATATAAAGAGCCTTCAAATCTTAGCTTTTTATTTCCGTTCATTATCAACAGAGCGCCTTTTCTGGCTAATAATGTAAATACTGTTGGTTCAGTTTCAGAGCGGTTCACACTTACGACGTTGCAGCCAAGATAAATATTGCCGCTTACAACTATCATGCCCTTCCCGACAACGCTAAAGGTTTCTGAAGGAGCAAAAGGTGCATTGGCGTCACCGAGAGAGCCTGAAATATAGGTAATACCATTAAGAACA
>JAZRWI010000077.1:0-27984 GCA_045599645.1 Candidatus Avigastranaerophilus sp. | reverse complement strand
TTTTTTTGTTTCGTGCTGTCGTAAAACCCTCCTTTTTAGAGACTGTCTGAATACTCGATTTTATGCATTCAAAACAAGTTTCTTCTAAAATCGAAACCCTCCCTACCCTCCCTTAAAAAGGGAGGTTTTTAGGAATCTACTGTACATCGGGATTTTTATAAATTTCTAGTTTTCAGACAGCCTCTAAGGAGGGATCAAGGGAGGTTTTGAGTGTGGCACCAAGCATTAAACATTTGCTCAACCATATGAAAGGGCAGTCTGTTTGCTCTCGGCCAACAGCTAAGAGCCAATAGCGTTAAAATCACCCTTATACATCCACTGCTATAAAATAGGTCTTAGGTCCAGGCTTCTGGCCTCCGATTTCAGACTATCGATTAACGACTTATTGAATCACACTTCTACTCCAAGCATGAATAGAACATAGTAATTATGTATTATGCATTATGAATTATGAATTATGTATTATGCATTATGAATTATGAATTATGAATTATGAATTATGCATTATGAATTATGAATTATGTATTATGCATTATGAATTATGCATTATGAATTATGAATTATGAATTATGCATTATGAATTATGAATTATGCATTATGCATTATGCATTATGCATTATGAATTATGAATTATGAATTATGAATTATGCATTATGAATTATGAATTATGCATTATGAATTATGCATTATGAATTATGAATTATGAATTAAAAATTAAACGCCAGCTTAGAGAGCAGAGTGGTGGAGTCAGAGGTGAAAGCAACCATATAGCCGGACGGCATCTGATGTAATACCTTGCAGAATACGCTTGGTTTACCATAAAGTTCCAGATTTGTAAAATCCTCTAGATTTTCTTCTGTTAATAATACTGCGTGGGTTTCAGAAGCAGCTACCAATTTGCCGTTATATCTTTCTTTAATTACTTGTTTGTTTTTTATTTCAGAAAATTCAATATCAAAATATTCTTTTAATGTCTTAAGCTGAACTTCGTTCTGCGGGCAATGTATATTATATTTCCCACCGATACCTGTTATCTGGCTTAGCAATATTGGAGTTTTAACGCCTTTTGGCATTACTTCAAATTCATTGGCTATTTCCAGGGGTTCATTAATAGCGGCTTTGGTAGCGGGAGATATAAGAATCTGGCTTCCTGTTGTAAAGCTTTCTATGCGTCCGCAAAGATTAACATATTGGCCTATAACCCCATATTTTGTATGACGTTCTGAGCCAATATTCCCAACAATGGTGTCGCCAGTGCTGATACCAATACCCATCTTTAATTCTGGATAACCCTTTTCTTTGTTCCAGGCGTTGACCTGTGGCATTGCTGCCTGCATTTCAACGGCAGAACATACTGCATTGAAGGCGTGGTCTTCACATTCTATCGGGGCGCCAAAGACAATCAGAATGCCATCACCAAGGAATTCTATGATTGTGCCTTTATGAGCTGTGATTATATCACTCATGACTGTAAGATAATTATTCAGCATATCGATGAGCTCATTCGGTTTCATTATTTCGGAAATCTGTGTGAATCCACGTAAATCGCTCATCATTACTGTGACATTACGTTTTTTACCACCTAGCTGAAGACCTCCAGGAGTTTCAAGAAGCTCTCTGACGATTTCATCAGATAAATATCTGCCAAATGTGGCGTTAAGAAGGCTATTACGCATTTCAAGCTGGGTGTTAAGCTTTTTTATACGTTCCATAGCCTTAATAGCATCACGTAGTTCTGTTAATTCGCTGATGTCATTTAGAACAATAACAATACCAATTTTTTCATCGTTTTCATGCAGGAAAAAGGTTGTAATATTAAACTGTTTATAGTCTTTCCCTGTGTAGTAACTGACTATGGTTTTATGGGTAGAATTGCGGTCGTAGATGGCATTCAGTATTGCCTGGTTGAAATCATCATTTTCTTGAAATTTATAGAAGCATCTGGCAATCTTTTTACCTAGCATGTCTTCTGGCTTCATTTCTAATAATTCATATACTGCTTCGTTGCAATGTGTAATGACACCTTTCATCGAAGTTACGATAAGGCCCTCTGACATACTTGAAAGTATGGATTTATAAATAAAATTATCATCTGCCATCTGATTTTTACCTTAAGTAAGTTTCCCATATAAAAATATTTAATTATTAAAAATTGTCAACCATAACAAATATTAGGGCGGCCAGCGGCCTAGAAGGGCGCTGACGCTAGAAGGGCGCAGCACAGCTGCTAGGAGGGCGGCCGATAGCTGTAAGCGGCCTGCTTCCGGCTTCCGACTTCCGACTAACGATTTCTGGCTTATCCGCTACAATCCTGCTATCCGTTGCTTTTCGGCTTCTGGCTTCTGGCTTCTGGCTTTCGGCTAACGACTTCCGACTCCATTTGGCATACTCTTGAAATTTTGTTATAATAAAGGTATAGGGGTGAATAGCGATGAATAAATTAGTAAGTGGATTTGTCAGAAAATGTAAGAGATTGGGCTTTACTCTTGCTGAAGCATTGATTGTAACTGTTATGGCCGGTTATAGTATTCTGCCTATTTTGGGCACAATGCAAAACGCCTCTAATAGAGCTCAAGCTTATGACCATAACTCAAAAATGATTCAATACACCCGTTCACGTCTTACTAAAGAAATCGCTAATGCCTCCTTTGACCATCGTGCCGTTTCAACAGACGATACGTATCACTATATTATTTATTTTGATCCTACTGGTGATGAAGAAAAAGCTGTCAGAATGGAAATTCCTGAAACATCAGTAACTCCAGAAGAATTACGAAGTGTAGACCCAAATTATTCTTCTTCCGATCCTGCTATTACTACTGAATTGTCTACTGATGCCTGCACTTTGTTGGGCTTAAGCTCAACGACAAGTACTGCATACCTTAAGATTATTTATGCTTATAAGACATCTGTGCAGACCAATGATGGTATTTTGATTGCGGACTATACTGAAGACACTAATTATCGTGCCGGAGAAGCCGGCCCCAAGGGCTTGATGGGCATCGTTGTCACTACACGACTTATAGAAGAAGAAGATTTTGCATATAATGAAGACGGCTATATGCTTCTTGAGAACAACGTAGTTGCCTCTGATACGTTTGTTGCCCCTGTTTCAAATTTTTCACTGGTTAATCTGCCCGCAGTCAGCGACGAATACATCTGGGTATGTGATTCTCTGAACTTGAAATTAATCGCTATAGACCCTGTTACAAAAACAGTGGCTTCTACTATAACTCTGGCACGCAGTTCCAAGAAAGCTGACAAACCTGACGATAAAGAACATGATTCATATCGGCCATGGCGTATAGCTCTCCATCCTTCAGGTAAAATTATGGCTGTTCTTCTTAAAAATAATATTATGTATGTCAATCTTGATAAGAAGAGCCCTGATTATGGCAAGTGTAAAAAACAGCTGACTTCAGATACTTCATTAGCGTTTTGCAATCCTGACAAAAAAGCTGAATCATCAATAAAAGACGGTGGTATGGCTTTCAGGCCTGATGGTAAATACTTGTTTCTTACCAAAAAAGAAGCTAAGACTCTTATTGTATTTAAGTTTGATTATACTATTAATCCTTCAACAAATGTGCTGGACTGGTCTAGTGTTAAATTTACAGAGGTTGGTAGTGCCAATCTTGACGGTGAAAAAAATGAGTATGTTGGTCTGGTTGCCGCATCTAATGGTTATCTGTATCTAGCCTATAAAGACAAAAATCTTGGTGTTTATAGGTTTTCTATGTATCCCAAGAATAATGGTGGCGATGATGATTTTAGCCAAACTACATTCAAACCAGAAAAAATAGGTTATCTTAGTTATGAACATGATTTGAAGGGTATTGCTGTTAATCCGGCAGGCACTCATCTTGCTGTAACCTTAGATTATAACAAGGATGATAAAAAGAATGTACTTCTTTTTGATGCAAACACAGGAGCGCTTCTGGATAAGCAGGCCTATGACGAAGTCTGCAGACCTGCTTTTGTGGCAAACGCCAATGCTTCGAACGATATAAATGACAGGACTCTTACGCTCAATGTTACCAATAAAGAATGCAAAGAAGATGTTATTGCGACTAGTCTTGCTATCGGTGACGACCGTAACGAAGATTATGGCATTTATAAAAGTGCAATTAATACTGGTGGTCCTGCCGGTGGACCTGGTGGTCCTGCTGCCAGAAAATTCAAGGCATTTCAAATGATTCCTTCCCCTGTTGCCGGGGAACTGGTTATTACAGAAAAGGAAAAGCCTTATCTTATTTTTACCAAATCTAATAATGCTAAGGCTCAAGAAACCCAGATTACTAATGAAAACAAGCTTGAATTAGCGAATGAAGGCCCTAAGAACAACGATTCCATTGCTGATATTGCTGCAAATCCAAGAGACATTCTTGCTGTTTCCAGCAGTGAAACTATTACACTTTATGACATGAACGTCATGAAGAAAATTGAAGATAGTGAAATTGTAGCTACCCATACTCCTAGTGATCTGGCCATGAGTCCGAATGGCGAACTTCTGATAGGCACCTATGGAGAAAACAGGAAACAGGGTACTCCTTTTTCTATATCAGGTTATGATTCCGGTACCGAACTCGGGTCTTGGAATGTAGTTAAGGCTGCTTTTGATGATAGACCTCAGAATATGCTGTTCTTCCTTGAAGAAGATAGCTCTGCTGCTGGCGGCGATGGCTGTATATGGAATGTTAATAATGATTATGGTGAAGATGGCGACTGGGCATGCCCTCAGGAAGATTCTTATTTCCGTGGGGACTTTGACCTTGACCCGGCCTGGAAACGCCTTGACCTTATTGGTTTGCCTAAGGGTGGTTATATGTCCTTATTTGGCAAAACTGACGGTACTTCAATGGTTGAATGGGTCGGACGTATACCACGCGAATATCCCGTTAGCCCCAATAAATATTCCTTGTTTGCAAGATGGGTAAGTCAGCCGGCTTCAAGTGGTGCACAAAGAGTTGTTCCGAATTATACGCCCGATAGCTTTTCTGAGACTGAAGTTGATGGAAGTGAGGGATTTATTGCTGTTGAAACCAGTAAACAATTTAAGGTTAATGATGTTGTGAGTCTTTGCGATGTCAGGGCGGGCAACTGGTCAGGTGGTGGGGTCAGATATATTACCCCAGTGCTGGTAGCTGGTTCTACAGATAATGGTTATAAACTTAAGGACTGGACTACAACTTCTATTGGTCTGACTAGTGGACAAATAAGTAAAGATGTACCACTTAACTGGGCTAATGGTGGTAAAGTTGTAGACAACACATATTTTGTTGGATTCTGGAATGGTGGGAAACCTGGTTCGGGCACAGGGAATGCCGGTGCTGTTGCTTTTGCTAATGGTGATAGTAATTATACTTTTTATAGTGATTGTGGTAAGGATAATAAATCATCCCCTGTAGCCTTAGGCACTGGTAATCTTACTCTTAATCAACAACTGTATAACCACCCTTCAGCAATTGATGGTGACTCATTTGGGAGCATTCCTGCTAACTGGCGAAGAAAATATGCTATAAATTTCAAAACAGGTGCAGGTACTGCCAAATCTGCGTCTTTTCCACCGGCATATTCAAAGAAGCTTGCCATTAGTCGTGATATGGGCATTATTGCTGTATTGTCAGGTGAAGATACATCTGGTGGTGAACCTCCTACAATAACTTTCTATGATTTTAACAACACTAATTTTTATAATGAAACCCAGATTGAAGGTATGCTGGTAGATTACCGCGAAAAAATGCAGACCGGGGCTTATGATGAAGATAATTCTGTTATTAAGTCTCCTGATTATTCATGGCCAGACGAACGGGAGTCCTTGTTTAAAAATGTGGCAAATGGTTGTGGCTACAATACTACAGCTATGAAGAATTTCAAATCTGTTACAACTAAGTATGATTCCTTTAAAGCTTTTAATGCCCATCCAGGAAATTATCACCTGGATGACAGCAGTGCTGTTTCCGGCACGGAAGGCGTTAAAGCTATGGCTAATAAGAGGTTCTTCGGATACATTAGAGACGATAAGGACTTTACTCTTCTTCAGGGTTTACCTAGTGAAGATTCCAGATTTTTCTACGACAACTTTTTGCTTGGTGGGCGATTCGAAACAGGTGAACAAGATAAACTCTATGACTCCGCTTTCTCTATAGGCTTAGCTCCTTATAAAAGCGGTCTGCTTCAGCTTGACCAGACTTCAAATGGTGGTGGTAGCTGGTCGGCTATTTTCCTAGGCAGAAATGGCGCAACAAAAAGCAAGATAGAGGATAATTTATCTGCCCCGTCAGGAAATGATATATCAAAAAATAATATATTAAACAATGAATATGATGTGTGTGGCTGGAATACTTTAAAGAGTAACCAGACATATATACTGAAAAATCAACCGACATTCATGAAGGCTTTTCCTGCTAAGACAACAGAAACTCCCGTTAAAACTCTTGGTGTAGAATCTGCTGCAATGATGTTCTCAAGAGATAGGGCAAATCCTGTTTTATACATAACAGATAAAGTGAATAATTGTTTTTGGGCGATTGGTAATAAGTCTTCAAATGATTTGGGACTTGTCAGATTTAATCTGGGTGCAACTAAACTTACTGGAGCTATGGCTCTTTCTTGTGATGGCACAAAACTGTTTCTTGGTTGTGCCAACGCAGGTTCGGGCGGAGGAAATAACGAAATTAGAGCTTTTAATATTGCTAAGCCTGATGGGAATACATTTAGAGCCAGTAAGCAGGTGGTTGATATAAGTGCCAACTACCCGCCAGCCAATCCTGGTTCTTATACCGCTTACCTTGGAGCTATGCCTGTTGATAATGAACCTGTTGCTATGGCTTCAAAACCTTTTGTAAGCTATTCTGGCGCAGGTAGTCGCGGAACTTATAAGAGTATAAGCAATAGTATTGTCAATGCAATAGACCTTAAGTATAACTGTAGTGCTACTGTTGCTTCCGGTGGATTATATATTTTCCCGGGGAATACTGATGCTGTTGCATCAAGAACTATTGTTGTGTTTAATCCTGCCGATAATTCAGTGAGCAGTTTCTCACAAATCTTAAAGTATCCTGCTCCGTATTCTCCCATAACCAGCTATGATGATACTCTTTACATCATGGGTGATGATAATAATGGAACTAAGCCTACGAATAGGGTGCAGAGCTTTAATGTTAATACCAAAAAGGCTAAGACATCACTGGTTAATGAAGATGACGGCTTCAATGACGAATACATGGTAAACTACATATATAATGATGACACTAAAAATCTTTTTACACTACGAAAAGGTGAAAGCGGGATTACTGATAATGATCCGGAAGATATTTTTGATAATGACAACAGTTCTTATTTCAGAACCTTACTTTTGGCTTCTGGGGGTGAAAACAAAAAGTGGGTATCATATACATTTCCAAGCAATATGAAAGCGACTGTGAATAAAGTTATAATCCATAATCATGATTCTGTTAACGATAATAAACTAAAAGACTGGGTATTATATGGCGGTGATGCTGTTCCTTCTAATGAAGTCAGTATTAATTATGCTAGTAATTATAACTTGGTATTAGCTGGAGCATGCGCTACTAATAATGATGGGCCTCATGAAAAATCAGATAAGACTGCAGGTGGTGCTTATTCAACCTATCTGCTATATTTAAAGTCGGCCAAAGATGGCGGAAGTGCGCGTGGTGTAAGTAATCTTGAACTTTGGCGAACTGGAGTTAAACGTTTGACTCCGCAATTAGGTAGTCAACCAAGTAATATTAAGAATAAAACTTCATTGAATTCCTCTATGATTACTAATTGTGAGCCCTTCGAAAGCATGACATGGTCTTCTGCTAGCAGTAATGATTACAACTTAAGCGATATTTTTACCGAGAATAAACAGTATAATAATAACAAGAACTATATCAGCACTTCGACTGCTGGTTATGAATCTAATAAATCCAAAAAAACCTGGATTATTACTTCATTTAAAAAACAGGAAGCTGTATGCGCTGTCAGATATGCTAATGCTAAGGATTCTAACAAAAGTGGTGTGAGAGTATTTAGATTATATGGTTCTAATGATTCCGTTGCTCCCAGTGCAAGTGATACTACTTTGCCTCCGACTTCATCTGCTTGGGTGCCTATTGGATTTGCAGGTTTACCCGATGGGAATGATGGCGAATTTACCGGACCTAATGAAAATGCTGGCAATACGTATATTACTGCAGAAATAAAGAATCCTACACCATATAAGCATTATTTATTTCAGGTAAAAGATACGACAGATTCCAGCAAAGACTTGAGACTAGTAGGCTTTGAAATGTTTTCTTCAAATTCAAGGGTTGCTATTGAAGACGACTATCTGACAGGTCTTGAAACGGATGATCGTGGAGAAGTCAATGTTGGTGCAGGGGCCTGCTGTGCAACACCATATGGTCTTGTTTATACTGGCGGTCATGTAAAAAATTCCAATGCAGCAAACTATGCAACAAACACAGCCTTGTTATACTGGCCTCATGCTATAGACAAATTTGATGGGGCACATTATAAGAATGGCATTAGTCGAACCTTGCCGTCTCTTAATGGGAATCGTTTCAACCACGCTATGGTATGGCATAAGGGAAAAATATACTGTGTTGGTGGTGCAATAAATGGCGACCATGACCTGGTTGGCAAGAATGATTTCTTCGAATTTTTGCCTACTATGGATACTGGTGGTGCAAGTCCCTTAGCCTGGAAGACAATAGCTAGTTCTAATATATCTAACCCGGATACTTCGATGGTCGATAAGCTTCCTCGATATTATATGGGCTGCTGCTCTTATGGAGATGAAATATTCATTTTTGGCGGTGAGACCAAGAATGGGTCGCCTACCAGTTCTGCATATGCTTATAATACAGAAACAGGTGACTTGAGAGAATTGACACCGTTGTCAACTGCCATGTCTCCATGCTGTGCAGTAGTTTATGGGTCAAAAATTTATATTTTGGGAAAAGCTGGCTCAAAGACAATGTTGTATGAGTATACGCCATAAGGGGTCGGCGTTGCCGACGTGAAAACACCTTTGGTGTGTGAAGACCCTTCGGGAATGAAAACTTGCTTTGCAAGAGTGAATGTCTGACGCTTTGCGTCAGACGTGAAATTGTGCCTTTCGGCACGTTAATTTTGGCCGACTGCTATCGAGATTTGTGCTTCGCAAGGCTTGCACTGAGCACGTTAATTTAAGCTGACTGCTATCGGGAGATTTGTGCTTCGCAAGGCTTGCACTGAGCACATTAATTTTAGCTTTGTGACATACCCAAAAAATTAGATATAATATGTTTTATGTGTTATACTGTACCCACGTTACATTAATGACGGGGGTTAAATGACAGATGACTACTGGTATTTTGTATCTTGAATCATTGGTGCATGATAAGGCTAGACTTGAAACTCTCAAAAAGAACTTCAGAACTGCTTGCCTGGCTTCCTTCGGTTGTCGTGAAATAACCGAAAAGCAGTTTGACTCCTGCGATTTTATTGTAATCGGTGTAATGACCGGTGGAACAGAAAACACATTTTTGAAGCTTTGGCCAAGCATTAAAGCTTCAGGGAAGCCTTTTGTAATAGCATCAAGCGAAACAGATAACTCTTTACCGGCAGCTGTTGAAATTCTGTCATGGTTGCGCCAGAACGAACCGGAATGCAGAACCTGCATCGTTCATGGCAGCTTTGAAGCTCAGGCCCAGAAAATCCAGAAGCTTGTTTCTGTAGAGATGGGAATGACCCTTGAAGGACAGACCATTGGTTTGATTGGCGGCCCATCAAGTTGGCTTATTGCCAGTTCACCAGATTTTGCAAAGATTGAAGAAAATACAGGTGCCAAGATTCTTACAATTCCTATGGAAGAGCTTGAACGCTATATTTCTCAGGCTGAACCAGATGAATTACAGGAATTTGCAGCTCGCTTCAGAGAAAGAAAAGCTAACATTTCTGAAGAAGAGCTTCTTAAATCAGCTACTATTTATGCTGGTCTCAAGAGACTTATTGCAGCACGTGAACTTACCGCTATAACAATAAGATGCTTTGATCTGCTTTCAACCCAGAAAACAACTGGCTGTATGGCTCTTGCACAGCTTAATGATGAAGGTATTCCAGCTTCCTGCGAAGGCGATATACCATCTCTCATTACAATGATGATAGTTAATGACTGTGTTCGTAAGCCAAGCTTCATGGCCAATCCATCAAGCATCAGAGGCTCTGTTGTAACCTTCGCTCACTGCACATGTCCAACTACTATTCTTGCTCATTATCATCTTGAAACCCATTTTGAATCAGGCATAGGCGTTGCTGTTGCCGGTGAATTCCAGGAACGTTATTTTACAATGCTGCGTGTAGACGCTATTAATAAGCGTTATGTAATGATGAAGGGTGAATCAATGGAACACAAGTATTCACCAAATCTCTGCCGCACCCAGCTTAAGCTTGATATGCCAGGCGCAGACAGTTATTTCTTCAATAAACCACTTGGCAATCATCACATTCTTGTTCCCGGTGACCAGATGGTCAAGCTTCAGGAATGGTTCTACGCCGA
The DNA here is from genome assembly GCA_045599645.1 of Candidatus Avigastranaerophilus sp. Classification (GTDB taxonomy): domain Bacteria; phylum Muiribacteriota; class Ozemobacteria; order Ozemobacterales; family Ozemobacteraceae; genus RUG334. The sequence goes on along the minus strand of JAZRWI010000077.1, from coordinate 17,432 downwards.
AGGCTACGTTCGCGTCTAACTCTTGTTGCATAGCGACATATCGAGTGCGCAACACAATCCTCCCCCAGAGACGGGGTTGGGGATTTGTGGTTAGGGGGTTGTTGGGACTGCACATTCTGGATTTGCTAGTGTTAAGAAAGTTTTCTGCTAGAATTGGAGTCGCCCCTGCGAGGCCTTCCTCCTTTAGGGGGAAGGTGGCACAGCGAAGCTGTGACGAATGAGGAGTTTGCAACTAGCTTTGTTATTTCTGGTTTTGTATGATGAAGCTATGTCCGCCCCCGGCAAGGCCTTCTTCCTTTAGGGAGAAGGTGGCACAGCGAAGCTGTGACGGATGCAGAGTTTGCAACTAGCTTTGTAATTTCTGGTTTTGTATAATGAAGCTATGTCCGCCCCCGGCAAGGCCTTCTTCCTTTAGGGAGAAGGTGGCACAGCGAAGCTGTGACGAATGTGGGTTACATTTCTTTGATTCTTGCAATAAACCTATCCCATGCATCAAACCAGTCTTCTGCACGCATCATATGGCTTGATTCCGGGTATTCCAACAGCTGAAGTCTTTCTGGGCAATTTTCATAGCATGGCTTAAGCTTTTCATAGAAGCTTCTAGCCCCATTGGGGTCTACGAATTCGTCTCTTCCTGCATTTACCATGAAAAGACTGGCAGGGAATACTTTATCCATATTCTCTGCAGGGCATGCAGTTTCCGGCAGAGAGAAGGTATTTGCTTCCTTGAACTTGAAATCCGGGTTGCCCATGAAGGTAGCATATAGGTCTGCTTCCTTGCAAAGCATGAGAGTTGCGAAAACTGCATAGGCTCCCATGGAAATGCCAAGCAGAACAACCTTTTTCCCCAGCCATTTAAAATATTTTATAAGCTCGGCTACTTCGGCGGCTTCCTGGTGAACAACAGAAAGCATCATCAGATATTGCTCCCTAGGATTACATCCGGCAGCTATATTCATATAGCCGTCGGCACGTTCGCCATGATGCGGGGCATCGATGCATATAGACCAGAAGCCAGCTTCCTCCAGACGCTGCATATCAGGCTGGTTTATTTCTTTTGAAACGTCAGAGCCGTGAAGAACAATAACAACAGTATCTGTCATTTCACCATCTGTTTCCAAAGCAGGAACGTTATTTATGGCATTAAGATAAAACTCTGTCCTAATCTGACCCATGATTTCTCTCTACCTCCATTGACACTATATATTACCCTAAGTATAATACCATTTTGTGGTAGAAAGCGAGTATAGAGATGAAGAAGATTGATAAATATATGAAACTTCCTTATAAATTGGAGCTTATACCAGACGTTGAAGAAGGTGGTTTTGCGGCAATATACCCTGAATTGCCTGGTTGTATTACTTGTGGCGATACTGCTGAACAGGCTTTAAAAAATGCTATTGATGCAAAGAAAGCTTGGTTTGAAGCAGCAATTGCAGAAGGCTTGGAAATAGCAGAACCAGATTCTATAGAAAACTTTTCTGGACAATTTAAATTGAGAATACCTAAAAGTCTTCATAAAGCTTTGGCTGAGCACTCTAAACGTGAGGGTATTAGCATGAATCAGTATTGTCTCTATCTCTTAGCTAAGAATGACGCTATGTATAGCTCTAATCAGCATATTTGATTATTTATAGGAAATAAACTATGCGCGAAATGAAAGAAAACAGACAGGAAAGAGCCAGGGTTATGGCTATTGCCGTTCAGCGTCAGGGCCAATCTGACGAGGAAATGGAAAATTCTCTTGATGAATTGTTCGAGCTGCTGAAGACTCTTGGTGCCGATATGGTCGGTAGAATAGTACAGAAGCGCGAAGATGCTTCAAGAGTCGAATACCTGGGCACCGGTAAGCTTGAAGAAGCTAAGGAATTAGCAGAAAAGCTTGGGGCTGAGTATGTTGTTGCAGACGATGAATTAAGTGCAATGCAGATGCGCAATATAGAAAAGGCTATCGGTTTGCGCGTAAAGGACAGGACCTCTGTTATTCTTGATATTTTTGCAGCCCATGCTTCTACTCGTGAAGGGAAGCTGCAGGTTGACCTTGCTATGCTTCAATATCAATACCCAAGACTGCTCAAGATGTGGACACACCTTGAAAGACAGCGTGGTGGTATCGGTTTGAAGGGCCCTGGTGAAACTCAGCTGGAAACAGACCGCCGTATTATCAGTGTAAAAATCAAAAAGCTTGAAGAAGAGCTTGAAAAGGTTGCCAAGGCTCGTGAGCAGCAGGGGAAAAAGCGTGTAGACCGTTTTGCACCTCTTTTCTCTCTTGTTGGCTACACAAATGCAGGGAAGTCAACGCTTCTCAATGCTATTGCCGGCAGTAATGTTCAGATGTGTAACGGGTTGTTCACTACATTAGACCCGACCGCCAGAAGAATTGACCTTAAAGATGGCTATTGGTGCATCGTTTCAGATACTGTTGGCTTTATCAGAAAACTGCCACACCTCCTGGTAAATGCTTTTAAAGCCACTCTTGAAAGTGTCGTCCAGTCAGAAGTTCTTCTGATTGTATGCGATATTTCCGACCCTCAGTTCCGTGAAAGACTTGAAGCTGTAGAAAAGGTTTTGCATGAAATTGGTGCTGCAAACCATGAAAAAATCTATGTTTTCAACAAGATAGACAAGGGACAGGTTGTTTCTGACGAACTGCTTGATTCTGCTTATCCGAACAATATTAAGATTTCTGCTGCAAATAAAACAAATCTTGATATTCTATTGACCAAGATTGCTGAAATTATGAAGCGCAACAGGAAAAGCGTTAAAATCGAACTTCCTGTCGGTAGCCAGTTCATGGGTGATATTATGAGCATAGGCAAGGTATTTTCTCAGGAATGGGGTCAGGGCATTGTGACTATCAAGGCTGAATTACCCAATACTTATCTCAACATGCTAAGAACCATGCCAAAGATTACCATCGAAGAAATCGAAGTTTGAAGTTCCGCTCTTGGCTATTAGCTTTTAGCCGCTGGCAAGCAGGAAGCACGAAGCCAACCCGGCGACTACGCCAACAGCTTTATTGAAACATACTTTATACTCTATACATATTAAATCACTATGAACCTCGAACCAATCGGATACCTTCATTGCAATCGCAATTACCACGAAGAACAGCCCAGACAGGGAAATCTGTCAGCTTCTCAGGGATATATTGAGCTTGTTACAGGTCGCAATTACGAGCAGGGGTTGAAAGACCTTGATGGCTTCAGCCGTATCTGGGTTATTTACGAGTTTCATCAGAATAAAACCTGGCGGCCATTGACTAACCCCCCTCGCACTGATGGAAAAGGTAAAAAGGGTGTATTTGCAACCCGCTCGCCTTATAGACCTAACCAGATAGGAATTAGCTGCGTAAAGCTGCTTTCTGTGCTGAAGAATCGTATTTATATTGCTGATTCTGATTTGCTTAATGGAACGCCTATATTAGACATAAAACCATATATTCCGGAATACGACAGTTTTCCTGACGCCAGGACAGGTTGGCTTGAAAATATAATTGAGAATGTTTTTGAATTAAAATATTCAGAAACTGCTCAGAAAAAAATAGCCTGGCTGAAAAAGCAAGGTGTGGATTTGGAAGGTGTTGTAGAGGCTCAGTTAGGCCATGACCCACTGGACAAGACACGTAACAAATTCATCAGAACGGAGAATGACTGTCTTTTACGCTTCAAAAGCTGGCGTATCGCATTTGATATAAAAGAAAGAACAGTGTTGATTAAGGATGTTATTTCAGGTTATGTTGTCTATTCAAATCCTCTCGGCAACGATACTCTAGATGACCTGCGCCTCCACCAGAAATTTAATACGGTGTTTGATTAGTGAGAGGAAGTGGGCTTTGACTTCTTATCACTCTTTGTTATATCATAACGCCCGAAAGGGAAAATTATGCTGCCTGCTGATGCAAAAATACATTGTGGCTATGACTTAGCTGACGTCAAGGATATTCGTGAGGATAGCCGTATCATTGCATCTACAGGGTGGGGTGAAGTTGGCGAAACCTACGTTAAAGACGTTTTTATTAATAACGTAACTGGTTCCCCTTTATTGCAGATGACCACGTCTCGTGGCGCTGTTATCAGATGCACGCCTGATCAGCTTTGTTTCGGCAGATTTAATCCTTCGTTGAGAATGTATACTATATACCTGCATGAACGCTCAACACTAGGCTTCAGGGTAGGTATGACATCTGATATTGTTCATGAAGCCATCAGCATGATGACTAATAATAAAAAGATTGATGGCAAGCGTAATGTCACCGACAGGATATGGGTTATAGAAAATAATCCGAACCTGACTAATGCAACCTTCGTTCACAAGCTTATTATGGCTAAATACGGCCTGCCTGATATCCCATTCAACGCAAAGCATATGGAGTCTATGCTCACTGAAGAGCATATAAAACGTCTGTTTGACAATATCGATACACCGATAGGTGCCAAAGAGCTTTTGAGGGACTCTAACATGTTTATTGATTATCCCCACATGACTGTAAAGTCCTGCTGTGATGAGAATATGACTAGCAGTTCTGTTCAGTTCGTTATTTTTGGAGGCAAGGAAAAAGCTTCTTCTGGGCATTATCCTCATCTGATTCAGGTTCAGGGAATATCTGATCCTAACAGTGCAGAACAATTCAAGATGGCCCGTAGGAAGTCTTCCAGTCATGGTCTGTGGTATATCGAAGTTACCCGTGAAGACCTTGAAGAAGCGGAATTATTTGTTAAAACTGTTTCTAATCTTGATGATCTTGAAATTGTAAAGAAAATACAGTTGACCAGGAAGGCTGCATATTATGTTCTGCCAGCCTCTCATCTTAAGCGTGGAATGCTGGTTCCTATAATGAACCATCGCGGTGTTATCGAGGAAGATGTTGTCAGCAAGATAGAATTGCTTGATTATGATGGTGCGCTGTATGACCTTCAGGTTCACCAGCTTCATAACTTCATTGTGGATCAATGGGTAGTTATGTGTTATACGCCAAATAGCAAACCCAAACCTAGCTTTATTTAAGGGGAAATATGTATAATTCAATAGATGAAACACTGGAAAAGTTGAATGACAGACAGCGTGAAGCTGTTCAGATTACTGAGGGACCACTTCTTGTTGTTGCTGGGGCCGGTTCTGGCAAAACCAGAATGCTAACGGTTCGTATTGCTTATTTGATAGAACATTGTCATATTCCACCTTCCAAGATTCTTGCTGTTACCTTTACAAATAAAGCAGCAAAGGAAATGAAGGAACGTGTTACTAGTCTGGTTGCCGGGGCATCTGAAGTAACACTTACTACATTCCACTCATTTTGCTGTAAGCTGTTATATCGTTGGTGTAAATATGCTGGTTTTGAAAACGGCTTTACCATTTATGACGAATCAGACAGCGAAAAGCTTATGAAAAATACATTAAAGGACCTGAAATATGATCCAAAGCTTTATACTCCAAGGCTGGTTTTAGAAGCTATTTCAAGAGCTAAAAATGAATTGCTTGGCCCGGAAGAGTATTTTCAATTGTGCAAGGGCAGTGGTGCCGGCCCTCAGGATATCGCTATTCAGAAGGCATATAGCTGCTATCAGTCTGCATTAATGAAAAATAAAGCTGTTGATTTTGATGACCTGATTATGAAGGCTTATCAGATGTTAAGCAATAATCCAAATTTGCTGGAATATCTACAGAATGAATTTGAATATTTCCTTGTAGACGAATATCAGGATACAAACCAGGCTCAATATAAGCTCATAAAAATGCTTTCATCAAAAACTAGAAATCTTTGTGTAGTAGGTGATGAAGACCAGTCTATTTATAGCTGGCGTGGCGCTACAATTAGAAATATTCAGAATTTTGCCGAGGATTTTATTGGGGCGAAGATTGTAAAGCTGGAACAGAATTATCGTTCAAAGCAGAATATTCTTACTGCTGCCAGTGAAGTAATAAAGCATAACAATAGCGTGCATCCTAAGACTCTTTGGAGTGACCGTGGTGACGGTGAGCTTATTACATACTATAATGCCACTGATGACCGTTTTGAAGCAGAATGGATTGTTAAAAAAATTAAAGAACTTACGGCAACTGGTGATTACTCTACTGGTGATGTGGCTCTTCTGTTCAGAATGAACAGCTTGACTAGAACAGTTGAATTGGAACTCCAGAAAAAAGGTATTCCATACGAAGTAACTGGTGGAACTAAATTCTTTGAACGCCGGGAAGTAAAAGATATTCTTGCTTATTTGCATGTAATTGATAATCCTGCGGACAGCATAAGCCTTGAACGCATAATCAATACTCCTAAACGCGGTATTGGTAATGCTTCTATTCAAAAGCTTTATGGGGATGGCACTCTGACTCTTTGGGACGGAGTTGTCATGGCAGGTGACGAAAAGCCTGATTCTAAGATAGGCACTTTCATGCAGCAGATGATTTCCTTTATGGAAGAAGCTCCAAAAACGAGTGTTTCCAATCTTTGTAAAAAGATTATTAATGAAACAGATTATTTTAAATATCTGAAAACCGACGATCCTGAAACATTTGAAGATAGAAAAACAAACGTTGAGTCTCTTGTTTCTGATATCAGATATCAGGAAATAGATAATCCGGAACAGACTCTTCATGATTATCTGGCAAATGTTGCTTTGCATTCTGCTGCAGATGAAGTAGATGAAAAGTCAGAAAAGGTTCACCTTATGACCTTGCATAATGCCAAGGGATTAGAATTTCCAATAGTCTTCATTGTAGCTATGGAAGAAGATATTTTCCCACATAGCAGATGTAAGGATTCTCCTGAAGAAATAGAAGAAGAAAGACGTCTGGCTTATGTTGGTTTTACAAGAGCAAAGGACTTGCTTTTTCTGACCGCCGCCTCAAGAAGAATGATGTTTGGCTGTCCTCAGCTGCATCTTCCTTCAAAGTTTATTGGGGAATTTCCTTCTTCACTTAGAAAGAATGAAACGAAATATAATCTTCTTTCTGAACATTCTAAGTATGAGGGAACCGTTTCATACAATCGCGCAGGTTCGTCTTTTGGTGGCAACAGTTATGCCCGTCAGAACTCCTATGGTGCAGCAAAAACGTATCAGCGGCAAGGTTCATCCTATGGGGTTAGCAAAACCTGGGGAAAACAAGTAGAGGATTCTGATTCAACTCCGCCTTCCTACACCAAGTATGCTAAGTGGTCATCTGAAGTAAAAAAAGAAACAAAGACGGAAAAAGATGACATGGAAGATGGAACTATGGTAAATTTAAAGGTAGGAGTACAAGTATATTCTACCAGTTTTGGATATGGTAAGGTTGTTGAAGTTTCTGGAACCACTATCAGTGATTTCAGAGTTACAATCGACTTTGAAAAGGTTGGTAAAAAAACATTACTCTTGCAGTATGGAAGAGTTAAGGTTATAAAATAACAAGAAGAAAGTTTTGGAGGTATCGTAATGAAATTTTTACGCTTTACATGGAAGCTTTTGGTAATGGCAGCAGTATTTGGCGTTGGTTATATTGTTGGTCGCGAACACAGCTTCGAAGAAGAAGAACAGTGGGAAGCTGAAAACGCTAAGAATAAAGAAAATGCTGAAAAGTCTGCTGAAGGCTGTGCTTGCAATGAAAGCACCTGCGAAGGCTGCAAACAGGAATGCAAGGCTTCTAGTAACGAAGTAACCTTCGAATACGAAGATGAAAAAGCTAACAAGGTTGCTGTTGTTGGTTCTTTCAATAATTGGAACAAGGATGCTGATCCAATGAACAAGGAAAACAGCACTTGGAAATGCACTAAGACTCTTGAAGCTGGCACTTATGAATACCAGTTCGTAGTTAACGACACTGAATGGGTTGTTGATCCAAAGGCTGAAACAACCGTTAAGAACAAATACGAAGGTCAGAATTCAGTAGTAGTTGTTAAATAAGCTATTATAACTGCTTGCAGTTAGATTATATAGGTAGATGCCAAAGGCTTGAGGCTGATGGCTAAAACAGGATTGGGACATGGTTAAGAAAATATTTCTGGAAGAAGTTTGTGACCGTGAAAGATTGAAAAGCTTTATCAATCGTAACTACAAGGTTTGCGGACTTCGTATTACACCATTCAATGAACGTGGCGATGTCGTTATTGGCGATATTGAAAAGGTTCTACCAGGTCTTACAGATGCAACCGAAATAGTTGACTACCCGACTGGTGAACTGCTTGAAAGACCAGATGGTTCTTTCCTGAAGGTTAAAAAGCTTCAGTATGATGGAATCGTATTCGGCGCTGTTTTGATTGGTCCTTTCTTTAAGAAGGGTTCAAAGCATGAAGACGTTGAAGACATCCCTGAAATTTCTGAAGTTCAGGTTGAAGGTACCGAAGAATCTATCGATGCTTTCTTTAACCAGATGGCTGACTTAGCTGCAGAAAAGGCTACTCTTGCCAGAAAAGAAAAAATACTTTCTGTTCTTGAACATGCTTCAAGTGTAATGAATTCAAGCTTGGAATTCCAGAACCTGCTAGAATTTGTTATGGATATTGCTATCGAAATCACTGGCGCAACCAGCGGTTCAATTCTTTTCCGCAAGGAAGAAACAGAAGCTCTTGAAGTTGCTGTAGCCAGAGGTAAATATCCGCACGAAGTAAAGAAGATTATGGTTCAGTTCGGTCAGGGCATTACTGGCTGGGTTGCTGAACACAAAGAACCACTGAATGTTCCAAATGTTCTTCTTGACAGCAGATACGTTGAAACTCCTGAAAACATCTACTCAGAAATGGCAATGCCACTTTTGATTGGCGACAATCTTGTCGGGGTAATAACTGTAGACTCAAGTGAAATAAGCGCTTTCTCAAAGAGCGATGAAACATCTTTGAATACTCTGACTTCAATGGTTGCTAAGGTTTTGGAAAACTCCAGACTTCTTGCAGATTCAAACCAGAAGCTCAGAGAACTAACAAAGGTATTCAGTATTTCTGAAAAGCTTTCAGTTCGTAGTCTTGATAGGGAAGGCTACAACGAAATGCTTAGAGAAGCCTGTGAAGCAACTGATAGCTCTGCTTCATCCCTCATGCTTTACAATACTGACCAGGACCAGCTCACAATGTGTGCCTCCTATGGTCTCCCAAGAGAACTAGAAACTCTTTCCATCGGTATTGGAAAAGGCTATCAGGGTTGGGTTGCTGCTAACAGAAAAACCTTGCTTATTACTGATGCAAGCAATGATGGCACTATTAACCATGTAAATTTCCTTGATCAGTTTGCTAAATCAATGTTGATTGTTCCTTTGATTACTGCTGATAACAGATTTGTCGGAACCCTGGCAATCTATCACTGCTATGGTCCAAGAACAATCAGTGAATCTGATCAGGATTTGCTCAATACAATCGGTCGTATTATTACGTCTCACTTTGAAAACGAAAGACTTTTCAATGATTCAAGACGTAAGCTTGACTATCTATCAACACTTTACAAGGTTGGTTCTTCTGTTTCAAAGACTCTTAACATTTCTAAGCTGTTTGATACTATTCTTCAGCAGGTTCAGGAAGTTATGGATGTCGAAAACTGTTCTTTGATGGCTTATAATCCAACAAAGAAGGTTCTTACACTTGATGCGGCAATTGGTCTGCCAAGCAATATGGTTGGTAAGATTGAAGTCCGCTCAGGTGAAGGCATTGCCGGTTGGGTTGCTGAAAATCGCAAACCAGTTCTTTTGAAGGATATTTCAAAAGATGACCGCTTTGCTGACCGTCAGGGCCGTATGGATTACAAGACACGTTCAGTTCTGTCTGTCCCGATACTTCTTCACGAAAACCAGCTTCTTGGTGTTTTGAACGTTAACAACAAGCGTAATGGTGATGCTTTCTTTGAAGATGATCTTAACCTTCTCCTTGGTATTTCCGGTCAGATTTCTCAGGCTATTGCCAATGCAAGTCTCCATGAAAAAACCGATATGCAGGTTGCTGAACTAAGCTTGATTCAGGAACTTGGTAAGGCTATTAACTCGTCTCTCGACCTTGATTCTGTTCTCAATTACTTCATTGATATGACAACAAGAATCACTGAAGCAGACTGTGCAAGTCTTATGCTTTATGATGAAGCTACAAATGAACTTTATGTTGAAGCTCATCGTGGTTTCGACGATACTAACATTGATAATTTCAGATTGAAGCTTGGTGAAGGTGTTGCCGGTAAGGCAGCCGCTTCTCATCGCTCAATAAGACTGGATGACACTGGCAAGAGCAAGGAATATCAGGATTTCGGTCAGTTATCTGCTAAGAACCTTACTTTAATGTCTGCACCGTTAATCAACAAGGATAATCTTGTTGGTGTAATTAACTGTGAAAGAAAGATAGACAAGAAGGGCCCATTTACTTCTGAAAATCTCGACCTTCTTGAAACTCTCGCTTCCCAGGCTTCAATTGCAATTGAAAACGCAAGATTGTATCACAATCTCCTGAACGTATATCTCGAAACCATTCGTTCACTGGCTGCTGCAATTGATGCTAAGGACAGCTATACACATGGTCATTCTAGACGTGTTACTGACTTAAGTGTTGGTATTGCTCTTGAAATGAAGCTTCCAAAGGCTGATGTAGATACTATCAGACATGCTTCTCTGCTCCATGACGTTGGTAAGATTGGTATCTCCGAAAAGATTCTTCTCAAGCCTGGTCGCTTGACTGATGAAGAATTTGAAACCATCAAGTCACATCCATACATTGGTGCTGGTATTCTTAATTCTATTGAATTCCTGCATTCAGTATGCGATATCATTAAGCACCATCATGAACGCTATGATGGTAAGGGTTATCCTGATAAGCTTGCTGGTGAAGAAATTCCATTGGGTGCAAGAATCATTTGTGTTGCTGACTCATTCGACGCTATTACGTCTCACAGACCATACCGCAAACCGATGACCTTCGATGAAGCAACAGAAGAAGTTAAACGCTGTGCCGGTGCTCAGTTCGACCCAGAAGTTGCAGCTGCATTCGTAAGCTTAAGAACCTCTAAGAACTGTCCTCCATGGTTCAGGGGCGAAATACTTGACCAGGAATTAGCTGACCAGTATCCTATGCAGGTATGATATAACTGTATTATAACTTGAATGTAAAGTTTGGGAGCCCTAATTTAAGGGCTCCTTTACTTTTCTTTACATTTGTATGTATTGATATTAAACTGTAAAAATAAGAATATAGTTGATACGAGGTAAACAATGAAAAAAATTTCAAAGATTTTTGTCACACTATGTTTAATGATATCGCCAGCGTGGGCTGTATCAGCTCAGGAAACTGAACTGAAGGAAGAACCCAGGATCTGGTCGCTCGAAGATTGTCTTCAGTATGGTTTAAAGAATCATCCTAAGGTTGTAATGGCTGATAGCGATGTGAAATCGGCAGAAGCTTCATTACTCAGTGCAAAAGGTAGTATGGACCCTAGACTTAGCTCAAGTGCCAGTTGGGGCAACAGCAAACAAAGAAGAACATATGCTACTAGAGTAAACGAAGATGGCACTATTTCCGATGTTATTGAAGGCAAGAAGTCAGATTCTCACAGTGAATCTCTTTCTCTTTCCAAGAAGCTTTATGATTTCGGGCGTTATAATTTGCAGGTTAGACAGGCAAGAGAATCATTAATAGCAGCAAAGAAAAATAGAGAAACTGCTATTATTGAACTTGCTGCTAATATCAAGACTATGTTTTTCAAGGCTCAGCAGGCTCAGAGCATGCTTCAGGTTAAACTGGACACTCTGGCTGGCTATGAAAAACATCTGAATAAGGTTGAAAGCTTTGTAGAAGTAGGAACTCATGCTCCTTACGACATTACAAAGGCTCAGGTAGACGTAGCAAATGCACGTGTTGATCTTATTTCTGCTAGAAACACTCTTAATCAGGCTCTTGTAAACGTTGGAAATGCCATTGGTATTGAAGGACCGATTCATGTCGCTTCTTATGAAATGCAGAATTTGCCAGAATTAGAAGACGATGCAAAAATTGAATTTGTTAAAATAGCAATGGAAAGACCTGAAGTTAAGGCTGCCGAAGCCAATCTTAAGGGTTCAAGGCTTAGTGTTCGTGAAGCAAAACGCGCTTTATTGCCATCAATCAATACATCTGCCGGGTATTCATGGAACGGAACCTCAACTCCTCAGAACAATGGATGGAGCGTTAGTCTTGGCGTTTCCTGGCAGCTTTTTGACGGTAGAGCTACTAAGGCTTCTATTGATAGAGCTAAAAGCAGCTATGAAAGAAGCAAAGCTTCTTTTAATAATCTTAAGCTGAATATTGATAAGGAAGTTGAAACAGCTGTTAATGACATTATTAGTGATGTTCAGCGTGTAAAGGCATATGAATATGTTGTTCGTCAGGCCAGTGAAAGCTTGAATCTTGCAGAAGGCCGCTATGACGCTGGTCTGGGTTCTCCATTGGAAGTAACTGATGCCCGTGTAGATTTTGAAAGAGCTGAAGGTAACTATATTACAGCTTATTTTGATTGTCTTATTGCTCAGACAAATTTAGATAACGTTCTTGGTAAAATGCCAAAGGAATATTGTCTTGATAAGGCTGTTGAAGAATTGAAAGATGCTGTAATTGAAGAAGAATCAGAAGAAAAGTCTGATAAGCTTGATATTGAATTCGAAGCTGTAGAATAACGGAGATTTTTAATGAAAAAATTTGTTGCTATATTAATTTCTATTTTTGTAGTTATTGGATTGATTGTATGGGCTGTTGTTGCTAATTCTGGTAAAAAACCTCTTGCTTTTACAACAGCTTCTATCACTAAGGGCGATATTGTTAATTCCATTTCTTCTTCAGGCTCTCTGGCTGCCCTTAATACTGTTGAAGTCGGCACAGAAGTCAGCGGTAAGATTACTAAAATCTATGTTGATTTCAACGATGAAGTAAAAGAAAATCAGCTTATTGCTGAAATTGATGACTCTACTGTAAAAACACAGGTTCTTCAGGCAAAAGCTAATCTTGAAAGCGCAAAAGCTAGCCAGCTTGGTATTTATGCTTCACTTAAGAATCTCCAGGCTTCTATGATTACTGCTAAATCTGATATCGTTTCCAGCGAAGCAAATCTTAAAAAGGCTGAAATATCTCTCAAGGATGCTGAACGCAATTATAACAGAATAAAAGAACTTTATGACAGAAAGCTTATTGCTAAGTCTGAACTTGATTCAGCAGAAACCAGCCGCGATACCGCAAGAGCTTCATTAGAATCTTCCAAGGCAAGTCTTCAGAGCTCTAATGCAAAGATTCAGTCTATCAATGCTCAGATTGAAGGCCAGAATGCTGATCTTGAAAGCCAGAATGCACGTATTGCCATGAATGAAGCACAGCTTGCTCAGGCAGAAATTGATTTGGCAAGAACAAAGATTTATTCACCAATCAGCGGTGTTGTAATCACAAGAGACGTCGATGTAGGTCAGACTGTTCAGGCTAGCTATCAGGCTCCAAAGCTTTTCACAATTGCCCAGGACCTTCGCCTTATGCAGATTGATACTGCTGTAGACGAAACAGATATCGGTGTTGTCGAAAAAGGTCAGAAGGTAACATTCACTGTTGATGCTTATAAGAACAAAACCTTTGACGGCGTTGTTCATCAGGTAAGACTTTCTCCAAATGAAAGCTCAAGCGTTGTTACATATTCCGTAATGGTTAATGTTAACAACCCGGAACTTCTTTTGAAGCCAGGTATGACTGCTAATGCAGAAATACTTATCAGTGAAAAGAAAAATGTCCTTCGTATGCCGGCAAAGGCTATGTATGTAAAGACTAGCGAAGAAATGAAGAAGGAAATGAAGGCTGCTCAGAAGAACATAACTGCTACTGGCTCAGTTCTAGTATGGGTTAAACCGGATAATACTGAAAAACCAATTCTTAAGACTGTAGCCATGGGCTTCCAGAATTCTGATTTTGTTGAAGTTCTTGATAGCAGCGAAATAAAAGAAGGCGATAAGGTTGTTATTGGTGTAACTGGTATTGAAACAGGAACCCAGAAGAATACTCGCAGTGGTCCACCTCCAAGAATGTAACTTAGGAGGAAATAGTCATGGGATTAGAAAAACCTAAAGAAGTTTTGCTACAGGTCAAAGACCTGCGAAAGATTTATCAGATGGATGGTGTTTCCGTCCATGCCCTTAGAGGTGTTAATGTTGAGTTTTATAAACATGAATTTACCTCTATCATGGGAACTTCTGGTTCTGGTAAATCTACGCTAATGAATATTCTTGGCTGTCTCGACAAGCCAACTTCTGGCAGTTATTACATAGAAGGGGAAGACGTTTCCAAATTTTCCAAGGACCAACTGGCTCTTGTTCGCAATCGAAAGATTGGCTTTGTTTTTCAGGGATTCAATCTTCTTTCTAGAACCAGCGCTGTAGAAAATGTAGAATTGCCAATGGTTTATGCAGGTGTTCCGGCTGCAGAAAGACGTAAGAGGGCTATGGCTGCTCTTGAATCTGTTGGTCTGAAGGGTAGGGAAAACCATCATTCAAATCAGCTTTCTGGTGGCCAGCAGCAACGTGTTGCAATCGCTAGAGCCATTTGCAATGATCCATCTGTTATCCTTGCTGACGAACCAACTGGTAACCTTGACTCTTATTCAAGTATCGAAATCATGGGTATTTTCCAAAGATTGAACCGTGAAAAAGGTATTTCAATCGTTCTGATTACACATGAACCAGATATTGCTGAATATACAGACAGAATGGTTAAAATCGTTGACGGTCAGATTGTTCAGGATGTTCGCAATAGTAATGTTCTTATTGCTTCTGAAGAAATCAAAAAACATAAGAAGCCTGGAACAGAAGTATATGACGAGGGGGCTAAATAATGGGATTCCTAGGAATTATTAAATTAGCTTTCATTAGCCTTAATAGAAACAAGATGCGTTCTTTCCTGACCGCTCTAGGTATTATTATCGGTGTTGCCTCTGTTGTTGGAATGGTAGCACTTGGGCAGGGAGCCTACAACTCTGTTCAGGAAAATATCTCCAAAATGGGCACTAACCTTATTATGGTTATGCCAGGCAGTTCAAACAGACGCGGTATGCGTGGAGCAAGAGGCTCTATGACTACTCTGAAGGTTGAAGATGCAGAAGCAATTTTAAGAGACTGCGCCTCTGTCGGTATGGTTTCACCTATTTGCCGAGGTTCCGGGCAGGCTATATTTGGGAATAATAATACTAACACTAGCTGTATGGGAGTTACTGAAGATTATCTAAAAATTTCTTCCAGAGCAATCAGTGAAGGACGTTTCTTTAATCTTTCTGAAATTTCCAGTGGTGGTAAGGTTTGTGTTATCGGTGAAACGGTAGTTGAAAACCTTTTTGGTAATATTAATCCTGTTGGGCAAACAATCAGATATGCAAAAATGCCTATGCAGGTTGTCGGTGTTCTTAAATCACGTGGTGAAACCGGTATGGGTGGCGGTGACCAGGATGATATTATTCTCTTGCCTTTTAGTGTTGTCCAGAGACGTATATGTGGCGTTAACTACTGCCATATGCTGAATATTTCTGCTGCAACTCCAGATTCTGTAGAGTCAGCAAAAACAGAAATAGATGAGGTTCTTCGCAGACGTCATAAAATAGCAGAAGGGAAGGACGCTGATTTTAGAATTTCAACACAGGACGACATTGCTGAAATGGCTGGTTCTACCCTAGCTATTATTGCTCTGTTGCTTGGTGCTATTGCTTCTATTTCTCTTGTTGTTGGTGGCATTGGTGTTATGAATATTATGCTGGTATCAGTAACAGAAAGAACAAGAGAAATTGGTATCCGTATGGCTATTGGGGCAAAAACTTCAGATATTCTTTGGCAATTCCTTATTGAATCAGTTGTTCTTACCTGTGCAGGTGGTATGGTTGGAATATTATTTGGAGTTGGCCTTGCTGAAATTATTGGCAAATTCACTGAGTTTAAACCCATGGTTTCAACACTTTCTGTTGTTGTATCTGTTGCCTTTTCTGCCTTTGTCGGAATATTCTTCGGTTTATTCCCGGCATGGAAGGCCTCGCAGTTAGACCCGATAGAAGCGTTCAGATATGAATAAAAAAAAGCCTCCATTCGGAGGCTTTTTTTTACAATTCTCCATTTTCAATTCTCAATTCTCAATTCAGGCATTGGCACTAGGCTGGTCGAATCAGCAGCAAACCCAATCTATAAACAAAAAATTCTCCATTCTCCATTTTCAATTTTCAATTCAGGCATTGGCACCAGGCTGGTCGAATCAGCAGCAAACCCAATCTATAAACAAATAATTATGCATTATAAATTATGAATTAGAGCTTGGCAGAGAGTAGGTCAAAGCAGTAGAAAAACTAAACAAATAATTATGCATTATGCATTATGAATTATGCATTCGATTGGGCAGTGAGTTGGTTCGGAAAAGCAGAAACAACCTAAAAGCGTCAGCTAAACAATTCCCTTCTAGCGTAAGCGCCCTCCAGCGAAGCGGCCTTGAATCATAAAAATTGTATATATCACAAATTTATTAAAAATTTAAAATTTCATTTGAGGGCTTTTCTCTTAGGTTTCTAAAAAACTTGACGTGCATTCATTTTTTTTCTAAAATTCACTATTCATAAAATTTATAAAAATTAAGAAGGAACTTGACAAATAATGCAGAGAAACAGCATCATAAGCAAGCAAGCAAGCAAGCAAGCAAGCAAGCAAGCAAGCAGTATCTCTGCTTAAAAACAGTTTCTTTTTTAGTAAACCCAAAGACACCGGAATAAGTGTTTAACCTTTTCCGGTGTCTTTTTTTGCGCATTTTTGTCCTGTAATTTGTAAATAAAATCCGGAAGGAAATATAAATATGAAGAAAAGTATGATTCTGGCTGCATCTCTGATGATGCTCGCAGGTGCCGGCTTTGCAGCACCATATTCAGATGTTCCTGCAGACCACTGGGCCTGTAGGGCTGTTGACGAAATGGCTCAGAAGGGCGTCATTCAGGGGTTCCCAAACGGAACCTTCAAGGGTAATAATAATGTAAGCCGATACCAGCTTGCTATGATTACCTCAAGACTGCTGGCGGGTGTTGAACAGAACGGGACAGGTTCCATCTCAAAGAATGACCTGCAGACCCTTGAAAAGCTCACCGTCGAGTTTGCTGACGAACTGGCACTTCTCGGTGTTAAGGTAACAAGCCTTGAAGACGATCTTGCTACTGTAAAAGAAGACGTAGCTTCTTTAAAAAGCGATGTCAGCAGCATAAAGGAAAACCTTCAGGACGGCGGTCTGGGAAAGGTCAGACTTTCCGGTGACATGATGGTATCACATTACTATTACAAAATGAGTAATGTTGATTCCAGCTCAACTGTCCATGAAAAGACTGTTCTTCGTTTGGTCATGGATTCTGACATCAGCGATAAAGTAAGCATGCGTGCAAGATGGAACGTTATTGACAGAGATAATTTCCGTGATAACTGGGACGGCAGAAACAAGAACACCAGTGATGTTGATATTGCATATTTAAAGATCAAAG
>JAZRWI010000076.1:0-82888 GCA_045599645.1 Candidatus Avigastranaerophilus sp. | reverse complement strand
TCCGGATGGTGTATTTGTTGTGCCGATTACAGCGCTGAAAATGTAATTCTGCAGTTGGCTAAAATCCACGTGCCGAAAGGCGCAATTTCACTCCTGACGCTATGCGTCAGGTTTTCACTCGAGCGTCAGCGAGTTTTCACTCTGGCCGCAGGCCAGTCTTCACTACTGCCGCAAAGCGGCAGTTCTTCACGCCGCGCCGCGGCCTTATTTGACAGTTCCTCTCTGTTAGTGTAGACTAGCCCTAGAGGTAAAGTCATGGGTCAATATTTTAATCCTGGAAATGAATCATTTAAAAGAGCTTTGAATTCTCAGATTTATGTTGATAAATCTGGAATAATTGGTTTTACCAACAGTATTTTAAATACAGAACAAAGTTTTGTAGCTGTAAGCCGTGCCAGACGTTTTGGTAAGTCTATGGCTATGGGTCTTATGGCTGCTTATTACAGCAAAGGCTGTGACTCAAGAGATTTGTTTAAAGGATTAAAAGCAGAGACTTTACCTGATTTTGAAACAGAGTTGAATAAGAATAATGTAATTAAAGTAGATCTTCAGGCATTTAGAAGCTTTGCACACAACGAAATGCGTCAGGAAGACGGTTTCCGTTATATGCAGACTGAAGTTATACGTGAATTAAGAGATGTATATCCAGATATAGTAAAAGTTGATGATATAAGCTTACCAACAGTCCTTAACCGTATAAATGAAAAGACCGGTGACCAGTTCATTGTTTTTATTGATGAATGGGACGCTATTTTCAGAGAAGATAAAAATAATAAACAGCTCCAGGAAGATTATATTCAATTCCTCAGAGGCATGTTTAAAAGCGAAAATGCTAAGTCATTCATAAAAATGGCTTATTTAACAGGCATTCTGCCTATAAAGAAATACGGCACTCAGTCAGCCTTGAATAATTTCAAGGAATATACTATGGTAGCCCCTAAAAAGCTTGCTGAATATATTGGTTTCAGTGAGGAAGAAGTAGAAAAACTCTGTGAACAATATGAAATGGATTTTGAAGAATGCAAAAGATGGTATAACGGCTATTCTTTTAGTAGGGCTAAGGCTATTTATAATCCTAATTCTGTTGTTGAAGCCATGTTTAATCAGGAATATGGCAGCTACTGGACTAAGACCGATACCTTTGAGGTATTAAGAGATTATATCAGTATGAATATGGATGGCTTAAAGGATTCCATTATTGAGATGCTGGTAGGAAAGCAGATTCCATTGGATCCTATAAGCTTTCAGAATGATATGGTTACTTTTAGTAGCAGTGACGATGTTCTGACTCTTTTGGTTCATCTAGGTTATCTTGCTTATAATGATGCAACCAAGAAAGTAAGGATTCCAAACAGAGAAATAGCAGAGGAATTTGCTGCGGCAGTCAAAAATAGCAAATACTGGGGTGACATTGCCGTTGCCATAAAAAAGTCAGATTCATTGATTGATTCAATAATCGAAGGTGATGCTGAGGCTGTTGCAAAGCAATTAGAACTAGTCCATTCTACTCAGGCTTCAATACTGACCTATAATAATGAAAACTCTCTTGCCTGTGCCATCAACATCGCTTTTTATACTGCATTTAGGTTTTATTCAATTTTCAGGGAATTAGACAGCGGAAAAGGCTTTGCCGACATGGTTTATATTCCTAGACCTGGCTGTGAATACCCTGCATTGCTTATAGAGCTGAAATACAATAACGATGTGGATTCAGCCATAAAGCAAATAAAAGAAAAGCGCTACACCGGTCGTCTTACACATTACCTCGACAACCTGCTGATGGTCGGCATCAACTACGACAAAGAAACGAAAAAACATAGTTGCGTGATTGAGGCTCCTGGCTGTTAGCTATTGGCTACAAGTAATTTTTCTCTTTTGGCAAATTGTGATTGCGTTTGTATTTGTGTGCCAACCCCATTAGATGTTGGGCGCCAGCCGGATTTGAGCTTCGTAAAAAACGCTGCTGAGAGCATAAAACAGTATATTCATAAAGATATGCTGGTTATTTTGGAATCAACTATTTATCCTGGAGCTACTGAAGAGCTTGTAAAACCTATTCTTGAAGGTTCTGGCTTAAAATGTGGCACTGATTTTTATCTGGCTTTTTCCCCTGAGAGAGTTGATCCAGGTAATGCTCAATATAAGACTAAGAATATCGCAAAAGTCGTGGGGGGATGCACAAAGGAATCTACAGAATTAGCCGCTGCCATATACGCGATGGTATTGGATGCTCCCGTTTATAAGGTATCTTCCCCTGCTGTTGCTGAAATGGAAAAAATCTTAGAGAATGCTTATAGGTACATCAATATTGGTCTGGTAAACGAATTAGCTATTCTATGTGAACGCATGCATATTTCTATCTGGGAAGTAATCGAAGCGGCTAAAACAAAGCCGTATGGTTTTCAGGCTTTTTATCCGGGACCCGGGCTTGGCGGTCACTGTATTCCTGTAGACCCGTATTATCTTTCCTGGAAGGCTAGGGAATTTGCTTTCCATACCTCTATGATTGAATCTTCCATGAAGATTAACGATAAGATGCCTCAATACTGTGCTGAAAGAGCAGGTCGCATCTTAAACCGTTTTAAAAAAGCTTTGAATGGTTCAAAGATTCTGTTGCTTGGAGTAGCTTATAAATATGATGTGGCAGATTGCCGTGAAAGCCCAGCTATAAAGGTTATACATGAGCTTCAGAAGCTTGGGGCAAACGTAGATTTTTATGACCCCTTTGTGGAATGTTTTGAACAAGATGGATGGTCTATGGCTGGAATAGAAGCATTAACAGCAGAAACAATAGAGGACTATGACCTGATTGTAATAACAACTGCCCATTCAAATGTTGATTATCAGCTTGTTCAAAAGCATGCCAAGGCTATTTTTGACACCAAAAATGTAATGAAAGACATTTCCCCTCGCGATAACATAGAAATACTGTAACAAACTGTTCCTGAGTATTTTTGCATGGCAGAAACTAAGGTTGGTAAACCACAAACCACCTAAAACCGAGGTTTAAAAAAAGGTCTGCTAATCTGCAGTTCGGCCTGCTTCATCCGTCGTTATCCCTGTTATCCGTTGCAATTGTTTCCTGGCAGACTTTCGCTTAGCAGTAACTAACGCAGGCAAACCACAAACCACCTAAAACCGAGGTTTAAAAAAAGGTCTGCTAATCTGCAGTTCGGCCTGCTTCATCCGTCAATATCCTTGTTATCCGTTGCTAATACTTCTGCTATTTTGAAATCCATATCGGTATCAATATCTACAGAATGTTCTTTGGGCATGATAAAAGCAAATTCATTAGTATCTATGATTTTAGCCTGATTGTTTTCGTAAGCTATTTTCCTTATATAAATAGCGCCGTTTAATCTGTGATAGGTAGGAAGCTGCTGACGTGGGCAGTCTTCATCCTGTTTCTTGAATTCCTCAAGAGAATTATCTTCAGGCAGAATCATGTTCCAGATTGGTAGATAATCCACTTCGCATACGGAAGTAACGGCATTCGCTGATTTTTGTTTTAAAACCTCATAGGCTCCGATTATATCGTCTGCAGTTCGCAAAGGAGAGGTTGGCTGTAACAGACAAACAGTATCGTATTTTTTTCCTATTTTGGCATAATTGTTGAGAACTTCAATGACAGTATCCCAGCTACTAGATTTATCACCGCTATTTGATGCTGAACGAAGAAACGGAACATTGGCCCCAAAATCTGTTGATATTTCAGCATAAGCTTCGCTGTCTGTGGATACCGTTATTTCATCAAACAGCTTTGATTCTATGGCAGCTTCAATGCTGTAAGCCAATAATGGCTTATTAGCCAGTCTTTTTATATTTTTGTCTTTTAATCCCTTAGACCCGCTTCGTGCAGGAATAATAGCAATGTTTTTCATATCGAGGCCATTATTTATCTTCGAAAATTCGAAATACAATTATACTCAATTTTCATATATTCGTGCTACTTTATTTGAAATTTAGAGTAGCTAATAAAAATTGTTGGTTTTTAGCTTTAGACATGATTTTGAACTATTGCGCTACTTTATTGGCTACTAAAAGTAGCGAATAAAGTAGCGAATAAAAAATTTAGATGGTATACTGTTATTAGAGTCTGTCTGAGTATTCAGACAGACTCATTAGTGAGGTGTTTTATGAATTTCGGCTTTGAAACAGAAACAGTAGAATTTAAGAAGACTACTGGTGAATTAAGAGAAAGTATGCTGTCTATTGCTGCTATGTTGAATAAACATGGCTATGGGGTTGTGTATTTTGGTATAAACGACAACGGAGAAGTTAAAGGACAGGAAATAGGCAACAGGACATTGAGAGAAATTTCTCAGGCAATAGCGAATTACATAAAGCCTCAAATAATACCAACAATAACATTGGAACTTTTTGATGAAAAAAATGTTATAAAGGTTTCTGTTTGTGGGACAGATAAGCCTTATTCTGCTTTTGGAAAATATTATATACGTTCTGCTGACGAAGATAGAGAGTTAAGCCCAATACAGCTTCGAAATTTTGTCAGAGAAGTTGAAGATGAAGACGAAATTTCTAATTTAGCGGCAACATCACAGGATTTGTCGTTTGTTAACCTGAAAACGTTATTTACTTCAAAGGGTTTAACAATAAATAATAAGACTTTTGAAAAGAATCTTGGACTTTTTAATTCAGAAGGCAAGTATAACTTAATGGCTGAATTATTGGCTGACAAGAATGATATTTCTATAAAAGTTGTGACCTTTAAAGGTAATGATAAAGAAGAAATAATCAGGAGAAACGAATATGGTTTTAAATGTCTGGCTGTTTCCATGGATCAGGTGCTGAGTTATATCGAATCACTAAATGAAACAAATGTAAAATTAGGTTCACATCAGAGAGAAGAACGAAAGCTTTTTGATTTTGCTTGTTTTAAAGAAGCTTGGCAAAACGCATGTATTCATACTAAGTGGACAAAACGAAATCCACCGGCTGTTTATGTTTTTAAAGATAGATTAGAAATAATATCTACTGGTGGTTTGCCTACAGATCTTTCTTCTGAAGAATTTTACAAAGGTATAAGCCGTCCTGTAAATGCTAAATTACAGAAGATATTTGGTCAACTTGGTTATGTTGAGCAGACGGGTCATGGAATTCCTTTGATTATGAACAGGTATGGCATTCAGGCTTTTGATTTAATGAATAATTATATCAATGTAACCATTCCGTTTAATCGTCAGTTAATGGTTAAGAATAATGCTATACCAGAAAAAGATTTAATCGGTTTATTGCCAAAGCAACTTTTGATATATAAATATATTGCAAGTCATCCTCAGGCGACTATCAACGAAATGGTGAATGCTATAGGAATTAGCAATAGTTATGTGAGAAAGTTGTTGAAGCAGTTAAAGGAATTGGGTTACATAAGCAGAGTTGGTTCGAATAAATACGGGCATTGGACTTTGGGCAAGTAGTGTTTTGTTGCAAAAAGTAGCTAATAAGAATTGTTAATATTTAGCTTCTAGACATGGTTTGATACTATTGCGCTACTTTATTGGCTACTAAAAGTAGCGAATAAAGTAGCGAATAAAAATATACCAAAAACATAGATGACAGACTTGTTTCATGCTAAGATAGATATGAGATGGCAGCCATGGGCATGTATTTTAATCCTGGAAAAGATTAAAGTATAAAGCTAGTTTCAATATGCTATTGGCTCTTGGCGGCAACTGGGGCTTAACCCTCCTTTTAAGGAGGGGTAGGGGAGGTTTCAGTTGAGAGAGCAGGAAGCAGGAAGCTTGAAGCTAGAAGCAGGGCATTATTCAATACCAAGAAAGTATAAAGTGTGTTGCATTAGGCTTTTGGCTCTTGGCCGAGAGAAGGGCACTATCAGCCAATGTTTATGGTGACACTAGACAACAAAATTGTCTAGTCGCTAATGATTTTTCAAAACCTCATACGACATAGAAAAAGCGTAATAATATGTTTGGATGTTGGTTGCTAGACAGATATTTTGCCAAAAACCGAATATATATACAGCAATAATTTTATTGCACGTTTTATTGCCTGCATTATAATATTATGAATGGGGTAATAAATGGGGTAATAAAATGAATAATGCAAGTCAGATTATCAATGAATTGAGCTTATATGATACTGAACATGAATGGTTTGAGTTTAAAGAGAACTGGTTTAATGCTTCTGAATTGGGCGAATATATTTCTGCCTTAGCTAATAGTGCTGCTTTGCCAGGAAGAAAATACGCTTATTTCGTATGGGGTATAAAAGATACAGATCATAGTATTGTTGGCACGAATTTTAATTGTAATCAGAATGTTAAAGGTGAACCATTAAAACATTACCTTGCAAGACAAATAAACCCTGATGTTAATTTTTTATTTAAAGAAGTATATATAAACAATAAAAAATTAGTTTTACTTACTATCCCTGCAGCAAAGACTGTTCCGGTAGAATTTGCCAGAGAACGATATATTCGTATTGGTTCAAGCAAGGAAAGCTTGAGAAAGTATCCGGAAAAAGAATCTTTTTTGTATTGGAAAGACAACTGTGGATAGAGGTATTTCAACATTAAAGAAGCTTGGCATAATAGAACGTGTAGGTTCAAGAAAGTCAGGCTATTGGCGTATTGTATCATAACTTGTTAATCTGCTGATGGTCGGCATCAACTACGACAAAGAAACGAAAAAACATAGTTGCGTGATTGATGTTCCAGGCTGTTAGCTATTGGCTCTTGGCTGAGAGAAAACAGCATCTGACAGCCGTCGGCCATCAGCTATCAGCCGAGAAAAACAGCCGTCAACAGCATTAGTTCTCGGCTACCAGCTAATAGCTACAAGCCAATGGTCTATAAAATCACACATCTATAACACCACACTGCGATATTATCTGGCTTTGTGCTTTATGAAGGCTCAACTACCTTATGAATTGTACAGCAATAGCAAAACCAAAAATATAAGAATTGAGAAAATGAATATATATTTTGTGATATAATAATTGCTATTATCAATAATTCGCATGTAATTAGGAAAAATATTTGGAGTAGAATAGTATATGAATATAGCGCTGAGAGTATTTTATGTATTAGTATTTTTATACTATTCCTTAGTCTTTATATTACCTATAAAGACAGAAATAATTAAATCAATACCTTTTTTAAATAGCTTTATTCGATTGTTGTGTAATGGTTTTTTTGTTGCATACATAATCGAAATTATTATTAATTTAAAAAAGGGTAAGCCAATTAATGTAAACAGGCATATTTGGTGGTTAATAGCTTTTCTACTATGTGCCACTATTTCTTGTTTTTATAACTATGAATATGATTTGGGATTTAATCTTAAATGGGTAAAATGGTATGCTCTTTTTTTCTCAATATTTTCAACAATAAATAATAAAATACCTTTAAAAGACAACATTAATACATTTCTAGTTGTTTCTGATGCCATAATAGCAGTTAGTGCTATAGGTTGTGTGTGGTCACTAGGTCAGTTCGTAACTTCGTATAGTAATTATATAATAGATTCTGGAGATGCTATACCGCAAGGATTTGTGTCAGGTCGTCTATATGGAGTCTATTATAACCCAAATCCTTATGCTGCTTTGGCTTTTGTTTCTATGTTTTTATCTTGTATCCTATTTCATTTTAGGAAAAATAAAATAATAAAACTTTATTATTTCATAAGTATTATTTGTTATTTTTTTATTATACTGCTTACTGGTTCTAGGACATCGCTTTATTCGTTTACTGCAGTGGTTGGTTTTATATCTGTTTTTTACTGTAATCGTATTAGTATAAAAAATAGATTTTCTAAAATTATATGTCTTATAATTGCAGGAATACTATTTGCTTTGATATTCTATGAAACTTGTGACATTGTAAAAAAAGGTTTGTTTTATTTGCCATATTTTTACCAGAAAATAGTGTGTTACTCAAATTGTAAAACCGATAAAGAACAGAAATTATCGGTTCCAACTCCTATAGCTAGACCAGTTTTTTCTTTAAGTAGCAGAGATATAATATGGAAAGAATATTTAGAAATATGGAAAATAAGTCCATGGTTTGGGATAGGTCCTCAGAATTCTATGGCAATAGCCAAAGAACAATTAAAAGAAGATGCGTTAATTGTTTGTCGAACCTATGCTCCACATAATGAATTTTTATATTTGCTGATTTCTGTTGGAATATTAGGTGTTATACCTATTACAGTATGGTTTTGTCTAACAGGTATTGATACACTTAAGATTTTGTATAAAACTAGTGATAAAGATAGTTCTCGTCTTTTTTTATTAAGAATGACAACTTGTATTGTAGTTTACTTTTTTATTAGTGGTATTGTAGAAAATTTTGTGTTTTGGGATGCAGGTTCTAGGACTTTGCTAACATATGTTTTCTTTTTTATTTTAGGGAATGTTGTATATTTATGTGAGCAGGATGATAAGTGTTAATGATTTTTTTTATTGGCATTAATTAGCTCTGATAAGATGTCTAGAGTTTGCTTTTTATGTTGTCATTAGAAGAATAAAACCTGACAAGTTTGCAGCTTACCAGGTTTTGCTTTTGTTAGTTGAATCCTTTTATCATTTCATGGTCTATTAGGTATTTGACTACTCTGTCATCTATGTAAGCGCTCTATAAACTGCATCTTTTAATAATTTTCAGAAGTAATAAAATGTCTTCAAAATAACAAGGAGGCATTTTATGACAACATTATGATAACATTCAGCAAATCTTACTGTGGTTTTTTTGGGGGGAGGGTGATATACTTATTTTACTCTGTCTAGATACTATTTTACGAATATAAAGCATAGCATTAGGAGTGATTGATTTTTATATGAAAATATCTGTTGTAATGGCTGCTTATAATGGAGAAAAGTATATAAAAGAACAATTAGAAAGTTTTTGTAATCAAACTGTATTGCCAGACGAATTAATTGTTTGTGACGATTGTTCAATTGATTCTACTTATGAAATTCTTCAGGATTTTAAAAACAATGCTCCTTTTAATGTTATACTCATGAAGAATGAGAAAAACATTGGCTCGACAAAAAGTTTTGAAAAGGCTTGCAGACTAATTACTGGCGATTGGGTGTTTTTCTCTGATCAAGATGATGTTTGGAAAGAAAATAAGATAGAAGAATTTGTGAAAGTTTTTGAATCTGATATATCAGACTTAGGATTGGTGTTCTGTGATTACGATATTGTTGATGCAAATTTAAATGTAATAAAACATAATTACGGTCTTGAAAGAATTATAGATATAGATTTGTTAGAAAGCGATAAAGCTTATATAAGATTGTTGCAAGGCAATGTTATTCCTGGTTGTGTTATATCAGTTAAGCGTGAAGTAATAGAAAAATCATTGCCTTTCAGGAATAAATGGCATGATTATTGGTTGATGTTATGCTCTTCTATAAATCATAGAATTAAAATAATAAGAAAAAGTTTAATAAAATATCGCCAACATCCTAAACAGCAATTAGGATGCTATATGCATGGAAGTATTCTCAAAACAGATAAGAATTTTATTCAAAAGTACATTTATGATTATAAAAAATTTGAAAGAAGAAAATACTCTAGAATTAAGAATTTTATTGAAACATATAATGGTATTGAATGCTTTATAAAGTATTTAACTGCAACAGAGTCTAATAAACAAACCTTGTTAGATTTGGCTATTAGATTTAAGTATTTTTATAGAATGAGATTAGAACTTGCAACTAAACCGAGATTGTTGCGATTTGTTCATTTATTAAAACTATATATCAACGGTTACTATAAAAAATGTATCTCGGGTAACTCTTTTTCTGAATTTCGGCGAGATATCGTATTTCCTCCAATAAATAAAGGGTTAATAAATTCTTTAAGGGTTTCATAGTATTAGATTGCTTTCTTGAGATATAATTTAACTTATGCTATTTAAATATAAATTATTGGTATAAAAATATATGCATAAAATTACTGTAATCATTCCTGTTTATAATGTAGAAAAGTATGTGAATAGATGTATAGAGTCTGTTGTAAATCAAAAGTATAAAAATCTGGAAATCATATTGATTGATGATGGTTCGCCAGATGGTTCATCGGCAATTTGTGACGAATGGACTCAAAAAGATACTCGAATAAGAACTATACATAAAAAAAATGAGGGAATTTCTGCTGCCAGGAATTCTGGCATTGATATTGCAACAGGTGATTATTTTTGCTTTATAGACAGTGATGATTATGTGGCGGAAGATTTCGTTGAAAGTCTTTATAATAGCATAATTTCAAATGACGCAGATGTGGCTGTATGTGATTTTTTAGAAGTAAATGATGATACCGGTAATATTTCTCAGAAACCAGAAAAAGAAAGATTAGTTGGTAACACTTGTACTGGAAAAGAATATATTGATAAATATATTAATAATGATGACCTTTTTTATGGGGTAGTATGGAATAAGATTTATAAAAGGAATCTTTTTTCAGATTTAAAATTTATTAAAGGTAAAAATTTTGAAGATGCATTTATAATACCTCAGATATTTGCGAAGTGCAAAAAAGTTAATTGTATATCAAAGCCTTTGTATTTTTATCTTAGACGTGATGGTAGCATAACTGGCCATTTTAGTTTGAAGCATTTAGATTTTCTTGAAGCTCAGGATTTCAAGATAAACTTTTTTATAAAAAATAATTGGAATGAACTATTGTGTCCTTCTTTAGTAAATCTGCTAAATGCTGCTATTTTTGTTTATAAAAATGCAAGAAATTCCAAGACTCTTAGCAAAAATGATACAAAATGTTTAATAGATAGCACTATACGCGTTATGAACGCAAAGGCTAAGTTATTTTTGTCTTCAAAAGATATAAAGTTGAAACATAAAATCAGATTTCTAAGATATTATTTTAGAATGATTTTGGTTAAATTTTTAAATTTATATTGATTTTTTTGGGGTTTTAGAATAAAACAACTTCTATCAAATTAAATTTCACAACAATAACGATGAGTTGTTTATATATTTGCGAAACAAGAATATTAGTGTATTATAAACATTCATCTTTTGTCTGGAGATAGAATATGCTTCCAATAGAGCATGATGATATTAATAAAGAAGCACATGTATCTGTTATTGTGCCAGTATATAATGCTGAAAAATTTTTATATAAATCTATTGACAGCATATTGAACCAGACTTATAAATTTTTTGAATTGATATTGGTAAATGATGGTTCCAAGGATTCATCAGGTAATATTTGTGATGAATTTGCAAAGAAAGACCCAAGAATAAGAGTTTTACATCAAGAAAATATGGGATTGTCTATGGCTAGAAATAATGGTTTAAAACTAGCTAAGTATTCTTTGATTTCTTTTTTGGATAGTGATGATTGGTTTTCCGAAAATGCTTTTGAAACCATGATTGGTTTGTATAAAAAATTTGATTCAGATATAAGTATGATTCCAATATACGAAACTAATACAGAATCAATAAATTTTATTCCTAAGGATGAAGAAAAAGTATTAACAAGAAACGAATGTCTGTCGTCTATTTTTAGTGACCATATGAATTTTGTTCAAGCATGCAATAAACTGTATAAAAAAGAAATTTTTAATAATATTAAATATCCTGAAGGTAGGATATTTGAAGATGAATATATTGTTGCTGATATTATGAAGCAGGTTAATTGCTTAGCCATTAGCAAAAAGGCCTGTATGTATTATAGAAAATCTTTAGATTCCATAACAAGAAGCAAATTTTCAAGAAAGAAATTGCAAGAATACGATTCTATGGAACGCCTTGGTAATTGTATGAAAGAGTTAGGAAGAGAGGATTTGTTTCAGTTGAATCTTAGCAGACTTCTGAATTATTGTATATTTGCTTATATAAAGATTGGCCAAACGGATTGGTCAGATAAAACAGAACTCCAGAACGAATTTAAAAAAAAGTTGTTGAATGTAGTTAAACAGAAAACAACATGGCCTTTTAAAGATATAAAAAGATATTTTACCTTCAAAATATCTCCCAAGCTATATGAGATATTTAATTCTCAAAAATTCAGATAATATTTTTCAATTATTGCTTGAATGTTAAAGAGTATTTTTGAGGCGCATCTTTAAGAATAAACAGGAATAGTTTGAAACGCCTAGGTGAACTAATGCTGCCAAGTAGTTCACGAAAGGCGTATCTTAGTTTTATGATGCTTCTTTCAAATGGAGTATAATACTTTCTGAGAAAATATAATAATGAAATATAATATTCCATGTCGATTTTTATATCGCGATTTGTGCTCTCTCCGCCAAGATGTTGTATTATGGCTGTAGGAACATGATAAATATCGTAACCTGCTTTTGTTAATTTCATGCAAAGGTCTTCTTCTTCAAGATAAAGAAAATATGCAGGATCCATATATCCAACCTTTTCAAACGCACTTTTCCTTAAAAACATTGAAGCTCCAGTTATTACCTGAACTTTAATCGGCTGTTTATATACTGTCTTTCTATCAGGATATTTTTTTTTATTGATTTTGTTCATTAGGTTGTTTCCCAACCATTTTGTGGCAACGGATGGCATATAAGAAAAAGCAGGAGTATGTTTTTTTTGATTATTCAGCATTGTTGGTGACACAGCTGCGGTATTTGGATTTTCATCCATAAATTTGGATAGAATGGAAAGAGCGTCATTTTGAAGTATGCAGTCATTGTTCAGTAAATATAGATATTTCCCTCTCGAAATATTAATTCCCATCATATTTCCACCAGTAAAGCCTGTATTGACGTTTGATTGAATGAAAGATATATTCTTTTGCTCTGGTTGTTTAAGCCAATTTATGAGTTTTATTTTCTCTTCTTCACAAGAATTATTATCTGTAAGGATTATCTCGTAGGCAAAATCTTTGTTCGTCTGTTCTTTTATAGATTTGACGCAATTGATTGTGTGGTGGGTAGAGTTATAGTTTATCAGTATAATTGATACAACAGGTCTTTTTTCCATTGCTTGGTGCTTTCTTTTTCTGAGAAATTAATATATTTATATCATGCTAGTTGTCTTATTGGAAGATAATAATTTTGGAAATCTTAACAATGTTGCAGATTGTTAACAATGCCAACACAACAGATTAATAACATTCTAATGATGGTCGCATGATTTATCAACGGATATTGCAATTTTTATATAATGTTGAATATGCTAGTGAGAAATAACTTGAGGTGAGATGTTTATGATTTCTATTGCAATGGTGTCATTGGTTTTCGCAGAGTAGAGTAAATTACGCATGCTGTGCTTTTTTGCCTTTTACCTTGCAGTGCTTTTTGTGACAGGCGATTGCGTATTTGTGTATTGCTTTGGTAATCTGAGAATCGAAAATTTTGTCATACTGCCTGGTTTCTATTTGGGCAAGAGCTTCGTCGCAAGATGCTTCCATGGTTTTGTCACTGGGGTATTTAACTTCGATAATGACTCCTATGCTGTCGTCACATGACTTCATATAAATGTCACAATAGCCTAAGCCAGCTTCCTGGTTAGATTTTACAACTACCCCCTGAAAGTTTGGTGTAGAAAGGAGACCCAGTAGAACACCGTGATAGAAGCTTTCCTTGTATTCGTCGTGGCGGGCTTCGTCTCTGAGACCAATAGTTGCCATCATGTAATTATTGAAAAGCCTTTCTATTTTTTCGGCATCACCTTCGAAGAAAGCACTCTGAAACTCTGTTAAAGTTTTTTCATCCTTAGAAGTTGTTTCCTTGAACCATTCCTCTATTTTTTCTATATAGAGTTTGCGGATTTCGTAATTAGGGATTGCTAGAATACTACGACCGTCATCGTCTTCGCCGAGAATTGTAAGATAGCCTGTTGAGAGCATTACGCTCCAGACGTTGTCAACAGTTGAATAAAGCTCGTTGTAAGTTATTTCGTGTTTTATTGCCTTAGTTACTGTTTTTCCAGAAATAAGCTGTTCGATTTCTTCCTTTGCTGTGCGACCTGCTTTTTGAAGTAAAACTTTGATAACGTCGTTTGAACTTGAAGCTGTCCAGTAATACTTAGGCTTTAAATCTTTATCTGTTGAGGCATCCTGAACAAACTGAAGAACATCCCAAGGTGAAAACATTGAAATTTTGCCTATTCTGAAACCATCATACCATTTCTTTACATCAGCATATCTTTCCGACAGATTATAATCATCAAGCAGACCTTTAACTTCGTCTTCAGTAAATCCAAATGCTGTTGAACAATTATTATCAGCAACAGTAAATACTTTTAAGTTGTTCATGCCAGTAAAAATGCTTTCCTTGGAAATCTTCAGGCATCCAGTCAGAACGGCAAACTCAAGGTTTGGATTCCTTTTCAGACCATTGTTGAAGAAACCGCGTATAAGGCTGATCATCTCATCATAATAGCCGTTATAGAAAGCCTGCGCCAGCGGAACATCGTATTCGTCGATGAGAACAATAGGCTTTATCTGGTGATGTTTGTAAAGCATGTCGCATAAGGTTTTAAGACTTTCTTTTACAATTGTATTTTCGGTTTCGGCATCGTCTATTCTTTGATAACTCAAAGACATCAAGAGTTTAAGAGTATTCTTTTCTTTTTCTTCAAGCCTAGGACTGTGTAACAAATAATCAAATTCATCAGCTAGGTGACCAATCAAAAAGGCAAAATCTCTGAAAGCTTTTCCGTATGTATTATCGGAAATCCCTTTTAATGTCATTGAAATGACAGGGAAATTGCCCTGATACTTCTGGCAGAGTTTTTTGTTATCTGAGATTTTCAAGCCATTGAAGAGGGATTTATCGGAGCCAATTTTGAAGAAATTCTTAAGCATAGATATGGCCAGACTCTTACCGAAACGTCTCGGGCGGGTAAAAAGGCAAACTTCGCTTTTATGCTGGCAAAGTTCTTCAATAAGAAAACTTTTATCTGCAAAGTAAAAATTTCTTTCTATCAATTTTTTGAAATCATCGGAACCGATAAGAATTTGTTTTTTCATGGCTTTACCTCTTACGCTAATTATAATTTATTCTGGGGTTGTTAGCAACTTCACCATGCCAAAAATGGGGAAGTGTCGCCCTGCCATTGAAAAACACAATGCTGCTTTCTCAGGTGAAAAAGAGCAATGGGTTAACAGGTAAAAAATATGAATAAGACTTCAATGATAATTTATCTTCATTTATTATATGTAATAGACACATTTGTAGAAGCAAAGTCCTGGTTTGCTAAATGAAAATATATAGTATGGGTTCCTGTTGCAGATTACTTGGTATGTCTATTGATTAAGAATTTTCTGTACGTTGGTTAATACTATTTCCGGGGTTATGGCATACATGCATTTTTTAGTGTCACAATGCTCTTTGTGGCATCTGGCACATTCAATGCCTTCGGCACGGATAGTTATATGCTTTGGCCCTCTAGGTTCAACATCCTGCTCAGTGGTAGGACCAAACAAGGTTATTGTTGGGGTTCCGCATTCCCAAGCCATATGTGCGGGACCAGCATCATTGGTTATTAATAAATCAGTTTGGGATATCAAAGCTAGAAATTCTCTTATTTTTACAGATTTATGTAAAAATGCTTTTTCTTTACCGACCTTTTCTAATACCTGTTTAGAATTCTCTTCTTCACCAGGGCCCCAGGTTAGCATTACTGGTTGTTTTGTTTTTTCATACCATTTATTAACAAATTTTACTGCATGTTCTACCGGCCATGCCTTAGACGGGTATGTAGCATTGATGTTTAATGCTATTAATGGTTTTGTATGCCTATATTCTTCGGGAATAGCTTCCTGAGCTTTTATAATGATAGCTTCCGAGATTTTTACATTTGGTGGGCAGACTTCACATTTTAAACCAAAGGTATTAAAAAAATTGCTATATAGGTCAACCTGATGGATATGTTCTCCAGGTTTTCTGTCAGCTGTGAATTTGTGTTTATAAACAAAGCTTCTGAATCGGCATGGGAATCCGTAGGTTTCCTTGATTCCTGAAATCAGGGTTAATTGAGCTGTTCTTGGATTACAGAAAAGGTCAAAGAGACGGTCAAAATGCTGACGCCTGATTTCTTTTAATAATTTTATTGTTTCAATAAAACCAGCGTGTCTTGGCATTTCAATAACATTAATATTCAAGTCTGATGGGAGGACCTGGCTGGAGCCTTTATATACAAGCAGTGTGAATTTTTCTTCCGGATTGTTTTTTACAAGACCGCGCAATGCAGGAATAAGCATTATAATATCCCCAATTCCGTGAGGTCTTATTATTAGATTATTCATTTGAATCAATTCCTTGTTTCTCTGGTTTTTGACTATTCTGTTTTGTTTTTATTGCTGCTGAGACCTGATTTAATAGTTCGTAGCATTTGCGTCAGCTATGAATACGAAATCTTGGAGTCGGCATCAGAAAAACTGTTTTATCTTCATTGCCTTAGAATCTGTGTCTTATTGTTGATTATACTAAAATCCAAGGGGCTTTTTCAATGACATTGTGCTGCATTATTATAATGTGAGCATTATGTGATATTTTACGGAGTTTACTTGTTTTATGATATAATCAACAAATACAATATTCAGAGGTAACCGAAGGAATTTGATAATGAAAGATATAAGCCTGTTTATTATAGCAAAGAATGAAGGCGATAAATTAGAAGCGTGTATTAAAAGTGCTAAGGCTATCTGCTCGGAAATAATAGTTTGTGATTCTGGTTCAACAGACAATACAAAGGAAGTCGCTGAAAAATGTGGAGCTAAGGTTATTCAGCATGATTTTATCGGTTTTGCAGACCAGAAGAACTTTGCTTTGGATGCCTGTTCTGGTAAATGGGCTTTGAGCCTTGATGCCGATGAAGTCCTTACGAAAGAACTAGCAGAAGAAATAGCTGCTATTCCTGATGATACTGAATTTAACGGCTTTGATATTCACAGAGTTAACTATTTTCTTGGCGGCCGCATGAACCATTCCGGTCTTAATAATGAATATATATTACGTCTCATTCGTATTGGAAGCGGAAGATACAGAGATGTTCTTGTTCATGAAGGCTTGGAAATAGAAGGAAAAAGAACAAAACTCAAAAATGAAATGCTTCATTATTCTTATGCTGATTTGGAAAATTATTTTAACAAGTTTAACAAATATACAAGTCTTGCTGCGCGTGATTTAAAAGCAAAAGGTAGAAAATTCAGCCTATTAGGCACTCTTTTCAGGCTTCCATTTGAATTTTTAAAACGTTATGTGCTGAAGCTTGGGTTTCTTGATGGCATAAGAGGCTTTATATGGGCTAGCTGTTCGACTTTTTATGTGTTTGTCAAATATATAAAACTATGGAATCTTACGAAGTAAAACTATTGGTTTTTAGCTTATTTAAGGAACTTTGACATTAGTTTCAAGCTTTCGTATATATTTGGAGTTCTGGTAGTATCTGGGTGTGGGTCGTATTTGTTGTCATAGAAATTAATAAGACCAATGCCATTGATTTCAATAATTCTGTCTTCTTCTTTTATTGCTGTTTTGCTATAACTACCCATAATAAACCATTTCCTGTCTTCTATTTTATCCTTAAACAGATTAAGGCCGATACTAAAGTCTGATTTATCAGAAGTAAGATTGAATTCTTCTTCTAACAATGTGGGAACAATGTCATAGTGAACAGTTCTTCGTTCTTCTTTAAATGATTGTTTTCCTGGCCAGTGTATTATAAGAGGAACCTTGGTCTGTGCGTCAGTAAAAGAGCTGTTATGTCCCCAGAAGTTTTTCCCGGAATCATTCATTTCCTGACTATGATCTGAAGAAACAATGATTATTGAGTTGTCTATAAGATTATGTTCTTTTAAGGCTTCTAAGGATTTTCCAAAGAGCTTGTCTATATAATAAATCGAATTCTTATACAGATTTATTACAGGAAGCTTTTCTGTGCTGTTATTAAGTCCGATATAATTCATTTCCTTCCAGGCCGGTTGGAATTTTTCACAACCTTCGCCATATTGAAAAGCATGTGGGGCATCGTAAAAAACAAAAGCCATAAATGGGCGTTTGTCGCCTGTTTCGTCTCTTTTAACAAGATATTTATTGAAGTCATCAAAGCTATTCATGTCTGCATCTGCCACGTTATTTCCGTTAGAGCCTATTCTCAGGTCTTTTACTGAGGCAAAAACAGTTTCTGTAAATTCAGGATGATCTAGTGGAGCTGTGGCAAAAGCTTGAATGTCATAACCCAACTCCTGAAGATGTGTAATAAAAATCGGGGCTGTTTCTGTTGAAAAGAATGGATGCCAATAGCTTGGCGGAAGAGAATAAAATAAGCTGAAGATACCTGTTCTTGTGCAGTTGCTAGGAGAAAAATGATTTTCAAAAATCATTTTGTCCTGAGCCCATTTCCAGGTTAATGGCATTACATCTTCATTGAAATATTCTGCTCTTAATGAATCAGATAACAGGAAAATTATATTTTTACGTGGTTCTTCACTGTTTGCAAAAGTGATTTTATTTAATGGGTAATTTAATCTGGTATTAGTAAGATTGATTTCTAGGTCTTCAATTGGTTCTGAAATTCCAAATTTAGCCAAAAGTTTTGTTGCTTGAACAGGATAGAATAAAGGAATGTATTCTTTTGAAGAAATAATTTCGGCGTTGCTTAGTGAAATGCCAAACATGAATATTATTTGGGTAGTCACTAAAATACCTAAAAATGTAAAATTAAATGGTTTCAAGCTTTTAAATTTACCGTTCATTTTGCTGGCAGCAAAAATAATTAAGCCGCTTCCAGCCATCAGGAGAAGGATAATACCAATCAACTCTATCCACATTGTGGTTGAAAAAGAAATAGTTTTCCCACCATGCAGGAAAAGATCTATCATGGCTGCATTTATATGAAATCGGTATTGCGAGAAAACAATTAAATCGACAACTAACGATATAATAATAGCTGAGATATAGATGGTAATAATGCTGTAAAAAACTTTAGTTTTGTTTATTATTTTTGAAAGAATCCAGCTTGGTAAGCCTAATATGAACCAGAGAACCAGCCAAAAATAACCAAGACTGGCAAAAAAAGAATAAACCTTAGTTGTATTGGAGGCATACCCTGTATAGATAAAAGAACCGAAGGAAATCAAAAACGTAATAAATATGATAGTATATGCAATAATCCGCATTACATCTTTATTTATCATAATCAATGGTTTCTTTCAAATTCTTAGAGATTGTGCAGCTGTTTTTTATTGCTTCTGAAACCTGGTCTAATAGTTCGTAGCGTTTGCGGTAGGTGGAACGCTTTTTGGAGGGGATTTCTTCCATGGTTTTGCGTTTGTCGTGAAGAGGCATTGAGAAAAAGCGTTTGTCTGTGCAGATAGTGCCACCGCATTCGGTCCAGAAATCATTATATGATACTTTGGGCTTTCGCTTGTCGCCATGGAATTTGTTTGAGTAATGCCCTTCGCTGGAAACAGCATATAACCCTGTGATTCCTAAGTGGGCTAATAACTCCTGTAATGCTATAAATACGAAATTTTTGGGTCGGCAACCAAAAAGTTGTTTGGTCAGGTCTCTGTTTATATCTAAGCCATCTTTGGATCCTTGATGGCAACCAATGTAGGCAGAAACCTTTTTGTTGGCCTTGTCTATTTCATTTATCCAGAAATTCATGTGGTAGACAACTGTTTCATTCTGAATCAGTCTAATGGTCATACAACCTTCTTTTATTTCACCATCAACGAAATTCAGTTCAAGATATAGATTCTGGTCGTCTGTTTTATTTTCCCAAATTTTAAACGAATCATTGTTCTCGCAATATATTTTTTGTCTGGCTTCTTCAGGTAAACAATCTTCAAAAAAATCCCAGGTATTTAGCATATAACTAAGTCGTTCCTTGGCTGTTGACTTCATATGAAAATTTTCACGTGTCAACTGAAACCAGATAGGTGTATGCTGCTCAAAAAAATCTTTTCCTAGCTTTGTGCGGGTAAGATGCTGTTCTAAGGTATTTATTTCTTTTCTGGCAATGAAGCAACGAAGCAGGAATATTGGCATCCATCGATAATTGATTATTTTTTGTGGACGCCAATGATAAAGCTTTTGGCCAATATCTAACAGTTGTCTTAGTTTCATTTTTCTGATTCCATACGTTAAGTTTGATTATACTAAAAGCCGAGTGTCTTTTTCAATGACATTATTATATTGCTATTAGTGCTTATTTGTGTTTTATTAGCAGCACATCATACTAGAGGTCATAGGCTTATGTCGCAGCAGGATATTATCGAATTTATACAACCGGATCCACAGGATTGGGAAAGCTTGGAACGTGTTTCTGAAATAGATATGCAGGGCTTTGGTGAAGACGGGATTTCTGTTTTCAATTTTTCACAGTTTGCCCGCGGTGGCTCTCTGTTTTGTCTTGCATTAAATGGGAAAATAATTGCCGAAACTGTAATACTTAGAAGCTTTGACGGCGATTCTGCTGATGTGTTTGGTTTTGCTGTTGCAAAAGAATACTTTAACCAAGGATATGGCACAAAGCTGCTGCTTCATGTAAAGGAAGTTGCCAAAAAACAAGGACTTAAGCATCTTGAGCTTACTATGAATCCAGACAGGCCTGTTCTTCACAGACTATATATTGGAAAAGCAGGATTTTATAAAGTAGCAGACCTTACTCCACATCCGCATAAGCATGAACCTAGATGGTTGTCTAGGTGTGATTTATAAGGTTAGAGGCCTGGTGTCCCAATAGCCCACATTCGTCACAGCTACGCTGTGCCACCTTCTCCCTAAAGGAAGAAGGCCTCGCAGGGGCGACTTCAGACTTCTTATGGCAGAAGTAGCTTTAGGACGTCGGTTACTGCGTTGAAGCCGTTGGTTTGGAGCATAAGTTTCAGACCGAAGACGTGGCAGCTGTTTAGGATGATTATAGCTGCGAAGCATACGCAGAATGATATTATGAGTCGTCTTCTGGGAGAAGCCTTTTCACCGGTTTTGGTCTGGGCTGGCATCCAGCGGTCGAGAGTCATGATTGCCAATGTCATTATGGCAATGAAAATATAAATTGTTATTTCAAAATTAGTCTGTTTTGTGACTACTGAAATAATTTTTTCGGATGTTTGTGCGTCTATAAGGAGATTTTCTGAATCAAGAAGAATGTTACCTGCAAGCTTTAGAATGTTATCGTAGCTGCCTTGAATAAATTGGGTTGTCAGCATTGATATCATGGCAAAGAACCATGCGTAGATGCTTTCAAGTTTTGCTTTTTCTAATCTGCCACGTCTGTTAAAGTGGCTGCCGTTCCAGGTGAACCACAAGCCCATTAAGGCTGGCAGAAGCATGAGACGGGTGCTTCCCCAGATTATGGAACTGATAAAGCCGAGGGAAATAGCTGTTTTTTGAATGCTTGTCCTGGTTTTATCAGGTCTGATCATTGTTAAAATTCCAATTCCGACAAACAGCAATGAAAGTAAATATCTGTTGTTCGGGCCAACAATTACAAAAAGGCATGCTGAAAGAATAAGGAAACCAGTAAAGAAGAACAGGTCACGCTTTTCATCAGGCTGTTCAATATCTTCTTTAAGAAGCATTTCAGCGTTCTGGGTTTCTGCTGAATCCGGCGGCTGAATATCGAGAGCTTTAAGGCGTATATCAGCATATCTTGAATTATTGGCAACAGACAGCAATTCACCGAGGTTAGATGGTCTGAGTATTCTAAGCAGGTTTACACCCATATCCTGAGCCGGATAGCTATTACTTCTTATCATTTCAGAAATGTGTTTTTCTGCGATGGATGGAGAATAACGGTGAAGAGCCCTTATAGCATTAACGCGTATACGAGGGTCTTTGCTCATTGCATAATCGGCAAAGGTCTGAGAAAGATGCGGAACATCGAATTCGCTGAGAGCTTCTATTGTATTAGCAACTATTCTATTGTCTTCGTGTTCCAGGTATTTTTCTAAGAGCTCTGGGATTTTTTTATCATCAAATCTTCCCATTAATCTCAACAGATAGGAAACCTTATATTCGTCCTTTTCCTGTTCAAGATAGTCCATTAATGGTTCTATAAGTGAATTGTCACCGCTTTCTGTGAGGCGATCCATTGCTTCAAAAACAACAAAGCGACTTCCAAGGCGAAGCTTGTGTAAAAGAATCTGTTGAGCAGTAAGCTTTTCACCAGGCTTTAATTCAAGCTTGAATGGAGTAGTGGTGGCTTTATGGGTTTCGATTTCCGGAAAAAGGTCAAGAATATGGTTTCTTGCACGTCTGGCATAATCTCTGACCTGTGGATCTGGATAAACTACAGACTGAGTGATGTTGGGCATCAGTTCCTTGCAGCTTTCGAGAGACAAAGAGGTTTGCTGGCTTAAAAAATCCAAAGCAAATACTTTTTCCTGAACAGAGTCAGAATTCAAGGATTCAAAGATTAGATTATGCCATTTTTCAGGAATTGAAGAATTTTGTGACATGAGAGCTTATTTTGTAGAACCTGTTTTATTAACAATTTCCCATCTGCCGAGCAGTCGGTCTGATGGTTCTTTCTGCTTCTGAACCAGTTCGAAAACTGCTTCAAGAGTAACAGGAAGTTCTGAATGATGTGAA
Organism: Candidatus Avigastranaerophilus sp.; assembly: GCA_045599645.1. Taxonomy (GTDB): domain Bacteria; phylum Muiribacteriota; class Ozemobacteria; order Ozemobacterales; family Ozemobacteraceae; genus RUG334. Next base: position 60,371 of record JAZRWI010000076.1, on the reverse strand, counting down.
CATAGCCTGATTTTCAGTTCGATAGTTTCAAACATCAATGGACCAGGCTTTTCGTTTTCAAAGCATTCAGCGGTTAATTCTGTCATGCCGGCGGTATTGATTAATACTTCATAATCAGTGCTGTCGACTGTCAGTGATTTGTTTTTCTGCTTAAATTCGCGGCTGGAATAGTCTGTCGGAGGAGTAATTTTTAGATTTGAGAAACGTTTTTCATCGGGTCTTCCCAAGGGTCTCCAGAGAACCTCACATCTGTGGAACGGGAAAACCATTGTTTCTGAAGAATAGGTTATGAAATAAAGCATCATGTTCAGGTTCCACTGATAGGCTCCCTGACCCATTCCGCTTATAGCCTTCTGAAGTTCGATGCTGCCATTGAGAATTTCGACGCTTGGCTGCTTTTGAACAGGGTGAAGAAGTTTGATAAGATCAGAACGTTTGGCAGAACGTGTTGAGTTTGCTTCGCGCCACGGAACCTCACAGGTTACCGGGCCCCATGTAGCTGGGATTCTGATTACATAAGGAGCTCTTTCTGTTTCAAAAAGCAATGCGACAACAGTTTTTCCTTCGTAGGGAACAGCAAGACTGATAAGGTTTGGTGCCATTCCCTGATCGAATTTTGATTTTATTTTGGCATACCAGACAGAAAGCTCTTCAAAGTCAGCTCCTACGACACCGCTTTTTTCATCGATGCCTATGAGCCACATAATATCTTCGCCTCTTGCGCAATTTGCGTGGGCAGCAATACGACGGGCGGCCTTGAAATGGTCAGATGGCCATTCGGTCTTGAGTTCGACCTGGTCGTCCTCTATTGGCTGACCTTTTTCGAGGCGGTCAATTATATCAAGGACCTTGAATTCTATTTCCTGCTTTTTCAATTATTTTACCAATTCTTTAAGCTTTTCTTCTAGACCGCTCATTGGGTGGCCTTCCCATATAATCTTACCATTCTGGATAATGAAAGCGTGGGGGATACCGTTTACGCCATATTCGTTGGCTGTGTTGCTGCCAACGCCAACAAGCCAGTTCATACCAGCTTTTTCATTGAATTTTTCAACGGTTGCCTGGTCTTCGTTAGTAAGTGAAACGAAAATAATGTTTTTGCCCTGCATTTCTGCATTCATTTTCTTCAAATGAGGAATTGAGGCACGGCATGGTGGACACCAGGTTGCCCAGAATTCAACTACGACGATTTTGTCTTTGTTATCTGCAAGCTTCAGACCATTACCATTGAGCCATGCTGCTGCTGATATTTCAGGGGCGTTATCGCCGGTTGACAATTCTGCAGAAGCGGTTAAACAGGTAAATACGACAAAAGCCAAAAGTACACATATTAAAAGCTTTTTCATTCTTAACATTCTCCTCACTATTACTATTTTAGCAGAAAATGCGATGTACTATCAACTATCCGGGAATTCTTTTCCTAGTGATAATGATGTTTTGCCACATTTAACATACTATAATAGTAACATATTTTATTAAAAAGTCGATAAATAAAGTATGTTAAGAAAAGTATACCTATTGTTTGTAGTTTTATCTGCCTTGTTTTTAACCGGTTGCGGTTCGTCTGGTTCAGACGAAGAATCTGGTTTCTTTCAGAAGGGGTATGCAGCTTTTTATACATTTGAGGAAAACGGCACTCTTACTTCATATAATGAGCATTACGAAAGAAGCAGGCTGACTGCTGCCCATGCAAGCCTGCCTTACGGAACAAGGGTTAAGGTAACTAATCTTAATAATGGTTATAGTGTAACCGTTACAGTCAATGATAAAAACATGCCGGATGGCGACTATATAATCAAGCTTTCAGAAAAAGCCGCCACTGAGCTTGCTGCCTCTAAGGAAAAACCCACCGAGGTTTCACTCGATATAGTCAAGTGGGGCTAACTTAAAATTCATAATTCATAATTCACAATGCATAATTGATTGTTTAGCAACTGCTTCAACCAACTTTGTGCTCATTCCCTAATGGAGAATTGAGAATGGAGAATGGAGAATGGAAAATTGATTGTTGGGTTGCCCCTATATTGGGTTTGCCTAAGTTTCTAATCTTGGCACAAATTAATAAGAGCAGCGGAAACAAAATAAATTATTCTCAATCCTCCATTTTCAATTCTCCATTCTCAATTTAGGTTCGTCTGCTAACAATCGCCAAGTAGCACTAAGACCAACACATATAATTGTGCATTATGAATTGTGAATTATGCATTAAGTTGGGGTGAGTAGTTGGTTTGCGAGACCAGGTTGATATAGCACTAAGTTTATTGCTGCTGTTCCTGGTCGTTCTGGGCTGCGGTGTAGCGGTTGTTGTTATAAATCAGCCAGCCGTCGTAGCGTCCGCTCTTTCCTTTATAAGGAGTGGTAACGGTGCCGCCGCGCATATCGTAGTTGTATTGACCGTAGAACTGAACTTTTTTGCCTGGTTCAAATTTAAATGTATCTGAGCCGGTAATGTTATAGACAAAATCATATTCAGTTGTTGAATTAGCGTCTTTTACTCTGAATTTAACTGAATCAGTTGCGGTCTGTGGATACAAAGAAACTATGAAGCCACTGTCTCTGACGATTACTCCTGTAAGTTGACTGCCTGCGGCATCTTCAACCTTTGGGTCCTGGGTGTAATAGTTACCAAGAATAAAAATAGCAAGAACTACTACTGGTATAGTGATTAATATAGCTTTATCTTGCCAGCTCAAAGCCGGTGGTCTTTTTGTAGTCACTTTGTCTGCTCCGAATCTGTTTAAAAATTTTCAAAAAACTTTAGCACAAACGTGCACTTGTTGCAATAGCAAAAGGTCGGTAAAGATAAAATGAATGAGCCCTTCGGGCTATGAATTCGACCTTCAGTCGATGAATGATTCGGCTATTGCCGAATATGAATTAGGCTACGCCTATACTTTTAATACGCTCCACAAAACAGGCTTTTATCAAATAAATAGGTCTGCTTAGCGAAACGTATGTAGATATAGCATGAGGCGATATGTTTTGCTTCGCAAAACTCGATATATCGGCTTACGCCGATTCGATATGTGCTTCGCACACGATATGTCGCTATTGCGACAAGTCTTTAGAGTTTTTAACAAAAAATAAAAAATTTATTTTTATTTTTTTGCTAAAAACTCTAAAGAGGCTTGCCGATACATTTACAAGTATGTAGACCCTAAGGACGGGGGCATACTTACTTTTCTCTTAGATCTTAAGGAGTATTAAAGTGTGGAATAATTTAAGGGCAAGACATTACTCAGTCTTAGCTTTATTAGCACTTGTTGCAATTGAAACATCTGCTATAGCTATAGACAGATTGGTATCAGCAGAAAGTGAAGAAGCTTTTGTAATAGAAAGCTCCTTCCAGAACAATTCATTTATTCAGAGCTTCCGCATGGCAGATGCCAGCTGCGCCGTCCTTCCAGTTAGAATAAATGACCTCGTTTCTGCCCACGAAACCAAGTCTGCACTTCCCACCACTTATACTGCTCCTTCAAACCTCATTTCTCTGGAAGATGTTTTTGGAACACCTTCCCTCAATAATAAAGAAAAAGCTACTGTAGCTCAGACTGTATCAAAGAGTGCTTCCTCAGAATTTGTTGCAGCTGCCGGCGATACTGATCTTTACAGTAACTATTTGGAATATTCTGTTCAGCCAGGTGATTCTCTTTCTAACATAGCTGAAATGTTTGGCGCTAAGACTGAAGCTATTAAAAAGGCTAACAAGCTTGATAACAGCAACTCAATCAAAGCTGGTCAGACAATTAAGGTTCCAACCACTTCTAATGTTTTCAGTTATACAGTAAAGAAGGGTGATAGCCTTTCTAAGATTGCCAGCCGCTTTAATGTAAGCATGGAAAACATTCTTAACGAAAACAATCTTAAGAGTCATGTTCTTCGTGCTAACCAGAAGGTTATTATTCCTATTAATAATCGTAACGGCGCCAGAATTGCAAAGGTAGAAGCAAAGCCGGCTGAAGACTACAAAGACCTCCAGCTTGTTAAGAACAACAAGCTTGCTAAGGTTGAAGATCCAACCAAGCTTCAGATGGTAAAGCTTAACAATAAGCTTCCAATGGCTGCTGCCGCTGCTTCTGCAAAGAAAGCAGACATTACCTTCGACAAGAATGACGTTGTTAAGGCTCCTGCAACTACAGTAGCAAAGGCTGCTAAGCCTGAAAAGGAAAGCGTTGAACTTAAGCTCAATGATTCCACAAGAGCTTCTGTAGCTGCTGTTAACCAGATTAAGAAGGAAGCTCAGGCTGTTGAACTTCCAACCATCAAGAATGAAATAGCTAAGGTTGAAATCAGCCCTGACGATGTAGCTGAAGAATCAGAAGAAAGGGTTGCTTTCCAGTATAAGGTTGCTAAGGGCGACAGTCTTTCTAAGATTGCCAGTCGTTTCAATACTACTGTTGCACAGATTCAGTCAGACAACAACATGTCTAATGACACTGTTAAGGTTGGTCAGAGTCTCAAGATTAATCCTAACAGAAAGCTTTATCGTGTTGTAAAGAAAACTGATACTGCTAAACCGGCTTCTTCTGAAGAAAAAACCATTGTAAGCCACAAGGTTAAGACTGGTGAATCACTCTCTGTAATCGCAAAGAAATACAACACCACTATTGGTGATATCATTAGCGAAAACAATATGTCTAACACAGTTGTTATGGCTGGTCAGACTATAAAGGTTCCTACTGTAAAGAGCAAAAACTTCAAGATTACAAAGATTTCTACTAAGGCTAATGCTCAGAAGTATTCTTGGAAGGCCCCGACAAAGGGTTGGATCAGCAGCCCATACGGTTGGAGAATTCACCCGGTTCGTAAGAAACGTTCTTTCCATGCTGGTATTGACCTGGCTGCTCCTAAGGGAACTGCAATTTACAATGTTGCTCCTGGCAGAGTTATCTACACAGGCAGCAGAGGTGGTTACGGTAAGCTTGTTATCGTAAGTCATGAAAATGGTTTATCCACTCGTTATGCACATTGTTCACAGATTCTTGTAAAGAACGGTCAGTATGTAAAAGAAGGTCAGCTTATTGCTAAGGTTGGTGCAACAGGTGTTGCTACCGGTTGTCACTTGCACTTTGAAGTTCGCAAGAACGGTAAGACCCAGAACCCAGTAGCTTACCTGGCTAAGGCTAAGTAAGCTAAAAGACTTGATATGAGTCTAATACCATTGTCTTTGGAAAAGCCTTGAAAAAAATAAAACGTAAAAATTTTATTGATATGAAGAAATCCGCCAGAACTCAACTTTCAATTCTGGCGGTTTTTCTGATTACTTTTTGCAGCGGCTTTGCCTATCAGCAGAACAATGGAAATCTTACTCCTGTAGAAACCTCTGAGGTTAACGGTGATTTTTCAGGTTTTAAACCTCTGAAAAACAATTTCAAGCCTCTTCAGATACCAGAAATAAAGAACACTAAGCAACTGGCAAATGTTGCTATGTCTGCATATACTGGTGGAAATCCACAGGCTTACGGCTATGCTGCAGGTATTGTAGCTAATGGAACAAAGCATCTTTATAGTGAAGAAGCAAGTAGTGGTGTAACTACAGCTAATGATCCGCGATTTGAGTCAAGCGACAGCTCCTACAAAGTTCCATTTGTTCCTGCTTCAGAAACAAGACCGCCGGCTCCTTCTATCAGCATTCCTGTTGTTGATAATCGCGAACCAATGCATTATGACCTGAATGAATGGGAAGAAGACCGTTTTTTCAGCTCTAATCTCTATACTGATACTGCCTTCTATACTACTCATGTAAGCGGCAATAAAGACCTTGCTCCAGATGAAGGCGGTGAATTCTATGAAGAAAATATGCGCTATGAACTGTTTTCTACCAATAAAAAGGGTGATACACTGTCTTTAATCCTTGACGGAACTTTTTCAAATGATAAAAGCTATTATGATCATAGCTTTGTTTTTAACCAGTTTACATTTGATGTAGCCAATGACCGTTCAAGACTTGTTCTTGGTCATGCTTTCCCGGAAATGTCTGAGCTTTCTATGACTCAGAATGTTCTTGGCATTTATGGCACCCACAAATTTGATAGCACCTCTGTTTCTGCTTTTGGTGGCTATTACGAAACAGAAAAGGAAGACCTGGATAATCCACGCTACATTGGTGGCTTCAGAATTCAGCATTCCAGAGACGATTCACTTAAGATTGGTCTCAATGTTACTGGAACTGAAGACGAACGTGATAACCCTGCAGCTAGCAACGAACAGCCTTCATTGTCTAATCGCCTTGTTTCAATGGATATCAACATGAAGCCGACGGAAAATATTTTCTTGAATGCCGAAGTTGCCCATAGCGATACCGATTACGACAAACGTGATGATTCCGGCAAGGTTGGCGGCAATGCTTACGTTATCAAGGGTGGTTATGAACGCGAAAACTTTAGAACTGAAGCAGGTATTGAATATGCTGATTCTGATTTTGCAACTCCTCTTGGCGAATCTCCGAGAGATGATAGAAGCTACTATGCCAGATTTTTCTATGAACTGAATAAGTATGTCAGCACTAGAATCGGTTACAAGGAATCCAGAGACAATATAGCCAATTATCTGCGTTCAACAGTTAAGAGAACACAGGATGAATTCCAGATTACTGTTAAGCCCAGTGAATACTATAAAAATCTGAGAATAGACATGTATTATCAGCCTATTCATGAATTCGCTAAGAATAAATCCTTTATGGATAGATACATTGATTTTTACTGGATTGAAATGAACCAGAAAGCTGGTGAAATGGGATATTATGCTGGTTTTAGCAGAACGGTCGATCGCGATGAAGTTAATAATCTCAATGACCGTGATGTTGACCGCATGGACCTGAAACTTACCTGGGAAAAAGATGACCAGCATAAGGTTTACGGTTCTTATTCTATTGAAAATCTCGATTATAGAAGAGCTAACAATAAAGAAAAGACTAAATGGAGCGGCTTGGGCGGAAGCACTAAGCTTAATCCGCATCTTACTCTTGGAATTGACTATTTACGTGAAGACGTTAATAGTGCCGGTATTTGTTCTATACACGATAAGGTCAATCTTTCTCTTACAAGGGAATATAACCCTTCTACCAGATTGATTCTTGACCTTTCAGGAAGTCGCGCTGATTTCGATAACGATGCCAGTGATTACGACGATTATACTGCCAAGCTTCGCTTGCTGAAGACATTCTGATGAAAAGAAAACTGCTTTATACAATCATATTTGCTTTATTGCTACCGCTTATTTGCTGCAGCAATGCTTTTGCTCTGGCAAAGGAAGCAGAACCTAACTACTCTGATGGTGACATGTATGTTCCAGGGCAGTTTGTGGTTGTAATGTGTGACGGTCCTTGTTATTACTGTCCGTCAGGCACTCGCGAATGGCAGCGTGTTAAGAATGGCCAGACAATTATGTTTGGTGACGGCATCAGAACTATGGAACATGGCTATATGGTTCTCACATGGGAAGCCAATAATCTTGTTCTTGTTAAGCCAAATTCTGGTTTCAGAGCCTTGATTGAACCAGATTCAAACAATTATCGTCTTCAGCTTCAGCTTTTTACTGCAGAGCTTATGATTTCTGCTCGTGATTCTGCTCAGATTGTTACTGAAAGCCGTTTCGGCACTAGCATGGTATCACTTGGTGACTGTTCCGTTATATCAAACGATAATCAGGAATTCATCAGGGCTGCTAAGGGAAATGTTTCCTTTAAGATGGCTTTGAATGGTGAAGAAAAGATTATTCCGGAAGGCTATGTGTTAGAACTGGAACCAACTGGCGCAGCAAAGAATCTTTACCAGTTTAATGTTGCTACTGAATACGAAAATTACAAGCGTTTTGAAAACTGGCTTAAGCGCTTTGACAGAATGCATAAGAGATCTATTGATGAAATAGATTATAAAATTGATTCTGTAAAAATTAACGGTGAATTCCTCAGTAATATGCAGAATGTCGGTGGCTTCTATACTGTAGAAACCCCTGATAAGCGTATTCCCAAAAGCATATTACTGCAGTTTAAGCTTACACCGCTTCCACCACCAAATCAGCGTTTTGAACTCGCTTTAAGCAAAGATCTTGTATATGCAGTAAGAGAAGGCCGCGATGATTATTTTGAAGTAAACTTCGCTTTACCGTCTATTCCTGAATTCTTTGTAACCATTAATCAGGTTGATTCCTTGAACAGAAAGGTAAGACTTTTTAATGCCGGTTTCAACGTATTCAATAAACGTTTTGCCGAACAGCGGGCCAGAGCTTTTATTAAGGAACTGAGCGAAGCTGTTTCAAAACGTGACCAGATTTGGTTCAGAGAAAATGTAGCAAAAGAATTCCGTGACTGGCAGGGTAACACATGGACTGATTTCTCTCTGGCAACTCAGACAATCATGAGAAATTACAGGGATATCAGACTGATGGTTCATCCATTCAGATTTGAATTCAGAAAGAATGAAACACTTGTTCATGTTAATTACAGACTTACAGCCTTGAATTCCAACTGGAAATACCGCTTTGAAGACAAGGGCACTGATATTTATACCCTCAAGATGGAAGAAGGCGTTTTTAAGCTTAAATCCAAGCAGTCTGGCATGTTCTTCAACAGAATGAAGACTGTGGTTGACCTCAGAAAAGCAGTTCTGCGCGGTCGTGTAACAGACGAACGAACAGGCGCTCCTATTGAAGGTGTAAAAGTCACTGTTTCCGGAACAAGTCATACTGCAACTACAGATTCTATGGGTGAATACGTAATTTATAACATGGAACCAGGCAAGTATAACATTCAGTTTGCTAAAAACGGCTACGGTAATCTTACTGCAGCTTCTGTAACATTAAGTCCCGCAGGTGAATATAATGTCCAACGCTAGATCTGCTTCAATTCTATTATTAATCCTGATGCTTATAGCAACGCTTTCACTTGCTGGCTGCTCTGGCAATGCAAGAACCTCTTCTGACGGCGAATTCGGCACTGTTACAGGCACATATCTTGATGCTGCCAATTCAACAGTAATAGCAACCAGTGAGGCTGGGGAATTTGTCATTCCGGTTGATGCTTACGGTCGTTTCTCTGCAAACCTTCCTGTTGGGGTTTATACATTTAGCTATAGAGCTGCTTCAACAGGTGAAAAGCTTTCTTTAACCAACAAAACTCTCGTTGTCGCAAACAATGTAACTATTTCTGTTGTTGATGCAACAATGGTTCCCCAACCTCAGATAAATGCTGTAAATGTGTCTGTTGTTGATTCTGATTCTGCTATTATTGAATGGGAAACAGACATTGAATCTGATGGTTATATCGAATATGGCACTAATGAACTCTATGGCTACAAGACTTATGTTTCAACAGACCTGACCATTCTTCACAGAGTTCAGATAAATTCCCTGTTCCGTGGAACTACTTATCATTTCAGAATAGTAGCCAGCCGTCACAGTGTTGAAGCTGCCCAGACCATTTCCCAGGACTACACGTTTAAGACGTTGGAGTGAAGTAGCTGCGCTGTGAAGTAAGCTGACGCTTGTGAAGTAGCTGCGCTGTGAAGTAGCTTCGCTGTGAAGTAAGCTGACGCTTGTGAAGTAAGCTGACGCTTGTGAAGTAGCTCCGCTGTGAAGTAAGCTGACGCTTGTGAAGGAGAGGGGTCTCACATCTGCGTAGCAGATACTTCACTTTGGCGAAGCCAAAACTTCACTTTAGCTTCGCTAAAACTTCACATCTACGTAGTAGATACTTCACCTATTTATGCCGATACCTAGGTTATATTACTAACTTGGGGGCGTATTAAATGAACGCATTTTTTATTGGAATCGGCGGCATGGGCATGAGTGGCCTGGCAAAAATTCTCCACCTGGCAGGTTTTAAGGTAGCCGGTTCAGATAGAAATCTTGATGGTGATTATTGCAAACGTCTTAAGGAAATGGGCGTAAAGCTTTATTCACAGGACGGCACCGGCCCGGAACAGTTTATGAAGGAAACAGGCTTAAAGGCCTCTGATTTCAAGATTGTAAAGTCTACTGCTGTAGAAAGCACTGTTCCTGATGTTGTTACAGCCGAAAGATTGGGTGTTGAACAGATTATGCGTTCTGACCTTCTTGCTCAGATGTTTAATGCAAAGAAGGGTATTGCTATTGGCGGTACTGCAGGTAAGACTACTACCACTGGTCTTGTTGCCTGGGTTCTCAGATATTGCGGTCTGGAACCTTCCTGCGCTGTTGGTGGTATTATTTCAGGTCTTGATACAAATGCTTTCCAGGGCTCTGGTGAACACTTTGTTATTGAAGCCGATGAATCAGACGGCTCTATTGTTAAATACAAACCATATATTTCTGTTGTAACAAATATTTCACATGACCATAAAACCATCAGTGAATTGGAAGATTTGTTTCTGCAGTTCTTTGAACATACTTCAGATGATGGTTTGAGACTAGTATGTGCTGATGACCCCCATGCTATGGAACTGGTAAAGAAGTGCTCCAAGAAAGTAAAAACCTACGGTCTTGCTGAGAATGCTGATTATCGTGCTGAAAACATTAAGCTTGGTCATGTTGCTGCTGAATTTGATATTTCTGGCGTTCATTTTGAAGTTAAGCTTCCTGGTGAACATAACATGAAGAACATTCTGGCTGCCGTTGCTATTGGCTTGGAATGTGGTCTCAGTCTTGAAGCTATTGCTGATGCCATGAATGCCTTTGGTGGTATGAAGCGCCGCTTCGAAAAAATAGGTGTTGCCAATGGAATTACTGTAATTGACGATTTCGCCCACAACCCGGCTGAAATTGCTGCTGCCATGGAAGCAGCCAGAAAAGCTTCAGACAGATGCTTCTTTGTTTATCAGCCACATGGCTTTGGTCCTACAAGCTTTACAAGAGACCAGCTTGTCAGCGTTTTCTCAACTGTTCGCGATAATGAATATCTCTATCTTGATGAAATTTATTATGGTGGTGGAACTGTTGATAAGAACATTTGCTCTAAGGATCTTATTGACGCAGTTGGCGGCCGTGTAAAGCATGCAAGCTGTCCCGGTTCCCGTGAAAAAATCATGGAAGATATAGTTGGTAAGGCTAAGTCTGGTGACATGATTCTAGTTATGGGCGCTCGCGATGTAAATAAGATGTGTCCGGTTCTTTTGCAGATGATTTCATCAAAAGAATGAATTAGTCCTGCATCTAAGATTAAGTTTAAACAGCCTTTAAATGATTTGTTTTGCAAATTATAGTTCAGGCTGTCGCTTATGTGTTTATTCTTGTGATATATTATTCTTATGAAGATTATTCAAATATTAAACTCTCCTAATTGGAGTGCAGCCTCTGCCTATTGTGTCAATGTATCTGCTGAATTGATTAAGCTTGGACATGAGGTTTTGCTCATGACGGAACCAGGAAAACCAATGAACTATGCTTTAAGTTTAGGAATCCCATGTGATGACAAACTAAGGCTAAATGATGAAAGTTTGTTGGGACTGGTGCAGTGCACAAAACATTTAAAACATGTTTTAAAGCATTTCAATCCAGATATTGTATCTGCTAATATAAATAAAAATTCATGGTTGCCGGCTCTTGTTACAAAAAAGGTTTGTCCTAAAGCTGCTGTTGTAAGAGTAAGATCAGACATAAGACCACCGAATAAGCATCTAGGAAATGTGTGGCTTTATCATAACTGGACTGATCACATTATTTGCAGTTCTCAGCTTCATAAGGATGTCTGCCGCAAGAATCTATATCTTGCGGATGATAGAATCAGTGTGGTTTATGGTTGTGTCGATGTGAATCGTTTCCGGCCAGATGCTTCTAATGGTGCTTTCAGAAAAGAAATAGGAGTTTCTGAAGAAGATTTCCTTGTTTGTCTTTTAGGAAGATTGTCACCTGTCAAAGGTCATGAATATGCTTTAAAAACTCTTGCAGCACTTAAAGATCTACCTAAAACAGTAAAGCTTGTCTGTGTTGGTTATGAATGTGAAAGAAGCCTTGTCTGGTTAAAGGGTGAAGCAGAATTGCTTGGTGTTCTTGATAGACTGATTTTTGTCGGCAAGTGTAAAGATTTACCCTCTGTAATTGCTTCTATGGATGTTGGTATTATAACTTCTATTGGTTCTGAAGCCAATTCCAGAGCAACCTTGGAATATATGGCATCTGGTTTGCCTGTTGTAAGCACAAGAGTAGGGGTTATACCTGAACTGATTGTAGAAGGTGAAACAGGTTTCATCACTGGAATTCACGATTCTGATGCTATGGCTGAAAAAATCAGATATCTGGTTCTTAATCCTGACAAGTGCAAGCAGATGGGTGTTGCTGGCAGGAAGCGCATTGAAGAACACTTTGTTTTAAAGCAATTTGGCTTAGAAACCGAAAAAGTTTATAAAAAGCTGTTGGCTACTGGCTATTAGCTTTTGGCCGAGAAAACAGCCGCTAACAGCCGTCGGCCACCAGCTATCAGCCGAGAAAACAGCCGCTAACAGCCATCGACCACCAGCTGTCAGCCGAGAAAAAGCACCGCTTAGCACTAACTTGGTCGAAACTGTAGCAAACCCAATCAATCAACAATCAATTATGCATTATGAATTATGAATTATGCATTCGAATAAATCACCAAGCTAGTAACATATCATGAACCAATAATTATGAATTGTGCATTGTGCATTGTGAATTATGAATTATTTTAATAAATTTTTTCTTGCAAAACCGTACCATTAGTGATATTATCCCACGGTACATCCCTGCTCCTCCCCAAAAAGAAGTGGAAGGGGCTTAAAATTTATCCGAAGGGAGGTTTTCTGTAGTGAAACCTTACGAAACCTTGTTTTTTACCGAACCCGGTATCGAAAACGAAGCTCTCGATGCCCTCATTGGTAAAGTAGAAACTGCTATTACCAAAAATGGTGGCCAGATTGAAAAAATCGACAAATGGGGCCGCCGTCCTCTCGCTTATCCAGTAGAAAAGCATACCGAAGGTAATTATGTTCTTATTAATTTCCAGGCTACTGGCGAAGCTCTCAAAGAACTCGAAAGAACATATCTGATCAATCAGACTATTCTTCGCTTCATGACTACCGTTCGCGGTGAGTAAAAGAACATCTACTATGGCAGGTAATCTTAACAAAGTATTTTTGCTCGGTAACTTAACCAGAGACCCGGAACTTCGTCACACTCCTCAGGGAACTTCTGTAGCAAACTTCAGTATTGCTGTTAACAGAAACTACAAGGGAAATGACGGCGAATTCAAAAAAGAAACCAGCTATTTCAATATTATAGTCTGGGGTAAATCTGGCGAAAACTGCCAAAAATTCCTTACAAAAGGTCGCCCAGTTCTAGTAGAAGGCAGATTGCAGAATCGCAGTTACGAAACTCAGGATGGCCAGAAACGCACTATCACTGAAATCGTTGCAGATAACGTCCAGTTCCTCGGCTCAGGCTCAGGTCGTGATGCAGCTGACGGAAGCGCTGGTAGTGAAGATGTAGGCTTCGCAGCCGATTTCTCACCAGTAGATGATGACGCTGTTCCATTCTAAGATTTAATTAATTGCATGTTATTTACGATTTATCGGAGGAAATAAAATGACCGAATTTAAAAGACACAGACACAGAAAAGTATGCCATTTCTGTAAAGATAAAGTTACATTTATCGACTATAAGGACGTTGCTCGCTTGAAGAGATATATCAATGATCGTGGCAAGATCACTAGCCGCAGATCAACTGGTACTTGCACTGCTCATCAGAAGCATTTGACCACTGCCATTAAGCGCGCTCGCAATATGGCTCTCCTTCCTTTCGCTAACGTTTAATAGAGTAAGGAACGCTGTCCATGGCTCTCATGCTTGCAGCATTAATAATAATGCCCGCGGCATTTTTATACCTTGCTGTTAAGATGGGTCTAACCCCACTTAATGCGGTATGTCTGGCCCTGCTATCAGCAACAGCATGTTCAACTGGCACCTGGATTATAAAAAATGGTCCGAATGCCAGCAAAGATATGTTTAAGCCCTTCGAAGAAGAGTTTAAAAAGCAGCTGGTTGTTGTAGAAGAACGAATCAAGGCTCAGAAACAAGAAGGCGTAGACCCTCAGGAAATCGTAGATGTCCTGAAGCAGAATTTCGACAGAATAGCCGAAATGTCCAGACCCCTTGTTCCATCGGCTTTGTATTTTATGTGGCACTTGGTAAGCCTCTTGGCCTTATATAGCATTTCCGCCTGGCTTGCACCAAGGTTTGGCTTCAAAATGGAGCCTTTACCTCCTTTCAAGGATTGGTGCTTCGATTGGAACCTTATATGGTTGTATATCGCTGGCTGGGTAATGTATCTGCTGATAGGACAAATGGAAGGTCTGCCAGGAAGTGAAATAATTCGCATCCTCGGTGCAAATTGTTTCATGATGAGTAGCTTTTTGTATTTAATTGCAGGCTTCTCGCTACTGTTCTTCATGTATGACAAATACAAGATAGGGTTGTTTACCAGAGTGGGATTATCACTTATAGCGTTAATTTTTGCTCAGTTTCTGGTTTGGCTTGGCGTCATAGACGTATGGGCCCAGCTTAGAACAGTAAAATTAACACCTAATGTCTCAGATGACTCTGATGACGATTACTAAGATTATTGATTTATACCTCAGGAGAAAATTAAAATGGAAGTTTTAATGATAAATACCGTTCCCCGAGTTGGTAGAAAAGGCGAATTCAAGAATGTAGCAGAAGGCTTCGCTCGCAATTTCCTTTTCCCAAGAAATTTTGCTATTCCTGCAACTGAAGGCGCTAAGAAGCACCTTGAACTCATGAAGACTTCATGGGAAAAGCAGGCTGCTCGTGAAAAAGCAATGTATACTGAAATGGCTGAAAAGATTGAAGGCCTCACTATTACATTGACTAAGAGAGCTGGCGATAAGGGCCGCTTGTTCGGTTCTGTAACTAGTGCTGAACTTGCTGACGAAATCAGCAAAGCCACTAAAGTTGATGTTGACAAGAAGCTCATCGTAGCCGACCACATCAAGGAAACTGGCGAACATTCAGTAACTATCCGCTTCACTGGCGAAATCAGAGCACACCTTAAGGTTGTTGTTGTAGCCGAAGAAGTAAAGGTTGACTAATCTTTAAAAAAAGAAAAGGCCTCTCTTAACGGAGAGGCTTTTTTTTAGTGCTTTCCACGTTTCTTTCACATATAACCCCCAACCCCAAAACCCACCACTTGTTTATTTGGTGGCCAATTAAGGAGCTGAATAATGACTGACGTATTTCAAAAAATTCCACCCCACAGTTTGGAAGCTGAGCAGAGCCTGCTTGGTTCTATGATGCTTAGCGAGGACGCAGTCGTTGTTGCTCAGGAACAGATTGTTTCAGAAGATTTTTATCAGTCTGCTCATAGATTTATTTACACAGCTCTATGTGATCTTTTTGCTTCCGGGAAGCCTTGTGATATTGTTACTTTGGCTGAAGAACTCAAAAAGAATGATCACTTGGCCGAAGCTGGTGGCCCAACATATCTTTCTCAGCTTTTAAATGTTGTTCCTACCTCAAAGAATGCAGAATTTTATGCGAAGATTGTAAAAGAAAAATCAATGCTTCGCCGTCTTATAACTGTTTCCGGGGAAATTTCAGAAGAAGCCTATGACCCGCAGGCTGTGGCTGAAAACCTTATTGATAATGCAGAACAGAGAGTTCTCCAGCTAAACCAGTTCAAAACCACAAGTCCTTATATGCGCATGAAGGATCTTGTAAAGCCAGCTATTGATGCATTAAATATGCTCTATGAAAATCATCAGGCAGTAACAGGCATTCCAACAGGCTTTACAAGATTAGATGAAATGACATCCGGCTGGCAGAATTCAGACCTTATTATTTTTGCGGCAAGACCTGCCATGGGTAAAACAGCATTTTGCCTTAATGTAGCCCAATATGCTGCTTATCAAAACAGAACTCCGGTTTTGTTCTTCTCATTGGAAATGTCACATCAGCAGCTTGTAAAACGTTTGATTTCTGCAGAAGCTCGAATTGATGGGGCTAAGATTAGAAGTGGCTTCCTGAGCGAGGATGACTTCAGTAAACTATCAATAGCTGCCGGGGTGCTGGAAGATACTCCAATTATGATTGACGATACTCCTGGCGCTTCATTAATGGAAATCAGAAGTAAGGCAAGAAAGGCAAAATCAGTAGATAATCTTGGCTTGATAGTAATAGACTATCTGCAATTGATTACCTTGAGTGCTGATGGTTCAAAACGCGTAGAAAGCCGCCAGCAGGAAGTTTCTGAAATTTCAAAAGGCTTGAAAAATCTGGCCCGTGAATTGAATGTTCCTGTAATCTGTTTGTCACAGCTTTCTCGTAAGGTTGAAGAAAGACCTGATAAACGCCCTTTGTTGTCAGACCTTCGTGAATCTGGCTCTATTGAACAGGACGCCGATATTGTTATGTTTCTTTATCGCGATGAATACTATAATCCATTAAAGGAAGAAAGCAAGGGTAAGGGCGAAGTTATTATTGCTAAGCAGCGTAACGGTTCTATTGGTACTGCTTTGCTTGCATTTGATTCTTCATGCGTTAAGTTTAGTAATTTGGAACAATATCGTTCTGAAGAAGGCGAAAATCTTGGCTGATAGCCTTATGGAATGAATTATGAAATCATTTAAGCTTGTAATTCTTGTTATTACCTTATGGTTTCTAGCAATTCCCTGTTGTTTTGCCTGCGATACAAATCTTTTTTCCATTATTGCCGGTGATTCTAAGGAAACAGCTTTTATAGAAGCATCAACAAAGCTTGCTGTTGCAGCAAAGAATCTTAATGAAAATGCAAGAAAGCCAGAAGCGCTACAGAAGCTTGAAGAACTCATGAATAGCTGGCTTGAATTTTCCAATAAATATGTCGTTTTCCCACCTGAATGGGGTAAGACTGACGAAAAATGGAAGGATAAATTCTCTGATTTAGCTAGAATTCTCGGTGAAATCAGGAAATACCTTGGAAATGATTATTTTAAAGCTCACAGTGAAATTCTAAGGTTTTCCAGACGCATTTCCAAGCTTTATGAAAAAATGCCAAGAAACCCTGAAGCCTCTTTATTGCTTGATCTTACATATGCTATCGATGAACTTTGGCTGGTTATTGAAAAGGAAGATACAAAAGGCGTAAATACCATTGCCAAAGCTATTGCAGAAAATAATAAGGCTCTTCGTGATGCGTATTTTAAGAATCATCAGAATAAAATCAAAGATATTGAATATAGAACCAGTAAGCTTATCGAATATTCTACTGATACCGATAATTTCGCTAATTTTCAGATAAGAGTTTTGGCCCAGAAATTGGAAGATGATTTAACAGAACTTGATAAGGAAATTTCAAGTATCAAAGCTTCAGATGCCAAAGGTGAAACTGTTAAATGAAGCTTCTTTATGTTGTGAATGCACTGACTATCGGTGGTGCTCAGATTTTACTGGTAGATTTGGTTAAAACTGCATTACACCGAGGTTATGAGGTTAAGGTTGCTGCTTTCCGCGATGGACCCGTTTCCGATAGACTTCAAAAAGCAGGTGTTGATCCTATTATTCTTGGGGAACAATTTGTTGATTCTGTTCCTTGCTATAAGCTGATCTCACTTATTAAAGAATTCAAGCCGGATATTATTCATACCCATTTATTCAGGGCTACTGCAATAGGCCGTATTGCAAAGCTGCTTGCAGGTTCAAAAGCAAAGCTTGTTACAACTATCCATGGATTGGAAACAAATGCTTATCATGCAGTAGAAAAGGTGATGCAGCCAGTTTCTGATTATATGCTTTTCCCAAGCAGATCTCTTGCTGAATGGTATTGTAATAACGTAAGAAAACTTGCTTCAGAGAAGTTTCAAGTTATTTATCCCGGTGTATCCATAAATGACTCAGAAAATTTACAAAGTCATCAAAAGCCGATTATTGGCACTCTTTCAAGATTGCATTCTGTAAAGGGAATAGATATTCTTTTGCAGGCAGCAAAGCTTCTGAAGGAACGCGAAATTGATTTTGAAATACATATTGGTGGCGGTGGCAAGGGAAAAGATGTTCTTGAAAAGCTGGTTGATGAGCTTGGTATAGGTGATGTTTGCCGCTTTGTAGATGATGTTTCTGATAAGATTGGTTATCTGGAAAGTCTGAGCATCTTTGCTTCACCTTCCCGTAAAGAGGCTTTCGGAATCAATCTTTGCGAGGCTATGGAAAGGAGCCTGCCTGTCGTATCAACAAAGGTTGGTGGTATTCCTGAAGTAGTTGAAAACGGTAAAACAGGATTTCTTTGTCAGCCTGAAAGCCCTGAGGAGTTGGCTGATAAACTGGAAATACTTTTGAAAGATTCTGAGTTGTGTAAAAAATTAGGGCTATCTGGGCGTAGAAGAGTGAAAAAGCTATTTAACAGAGCAAAAGCAATGGAGGAACATATGGATTTATACGAAAATATTACAGATAAAAAGCGTGTTCATTTCGCTATATCCTCTAGAGAAATGGGCGGTGGCGAACATCTTGCTCTTGATCTTGTTAAAAATCTTCAGCAGCGAGGCTGGAAGATTACTGCTACCTGCGCTGGAAATCCTCTATATAAGACTCTATTGGAAATGGGTGTGGAATGCTCTGTTGCTTCTATGCAGTTTGGCGGAATTCTTTTTGCAGCCAAGCTGTTGCAGGATTTAAAAACCTTCAGGCCAAATGTTATCAGTTCGCATCTAAACAAGGCTAGTTTATTTGCTGGTGTATTAGGCAAAGCATGCGGTATTCCCTGTGTCTCACATATACATGGCTTGAATAAAAAGATTTATTACCAGTTCAGTTCTAGACAGATTGCTGTCTCTTGTGCTGTAAAAAAGCATCTTGAGGAACAGGGGTTGACTGGAGAAAGTCTTGTTGCAATTAATAACTGCATTGATAAAGAGCCTGTAGGCGTAAGAAATTTTCCTGACAGGCCTCTGAATATTTCTATTACTGCCAAGCTGCACGCAAATAAAGGCCATGAATGGGCTTTGAAAGCTATAAATGAAAATATTTCCAGATTAAATATTGGAAAAATTCATTTATTTGGCGATGGCCCGGAACGTGCTAATTTAGAAGCTTTGTGCAGTTCCTTGAATGGGATAAAAGATAAGGTGGTTTTTCACGGATACGTAAGCTGTGTTGATGAGTTTTATGGTGATATAGACCTGGCTTTACTTCCATCCCTTGGTGAAGGTATTCCATTGAGCCTGCTTGAGGTTATGCGTTTTGGAATACCATGCATTTCAACAAATGTTGGTGGAGTGCCGGAAATTATTGAAAATAATGAAAGTGGTATTCTTATAGAACCGAATGCCTCAGAACGCCTTGTTGAAGCTATTGCTAGAATGTCAGAAAAAGAAAATTACGAATTTTTCAGTAATGGAGCCTTCAAGCGTTTCAAACAGGTAAATAACCACGAAAAAATGATTTCTGATTTTGAAGCTTTGCTTGTAAACAGCATTAAATAATTCATAAGTAAAAATGGATATTTTATTTATATCACCAGTTAAATATTATGATTTTTTACAGCAGAGACATCAGTGTCTTGCTGATCAGATGGTGAAAAGAGGCCATCGGGTGATATATGTCGATCCATTTTCTTCTAATGGCTTCTCATTATCTGTAAAAGAGGATGATTCAGGTTTAACTGTTGTTTCAGGGGCTTTACCGTTTAAATCATCTAAATATCCAAAAATACAGAAATATTCTGTTAAATTGGCATTATTTTTACTTATTAAACGGCTCCATTTAATAACCAAAAATATTGTTTTGTGGCTGGCAGAACCTGCTTATGCTGAACTCACTACATTTAAATGGGCTAAGATTATTTATGATTGCTGTGATTTGCATGGTGCTTTTCCAGGACAAAATAAAGAAGTCTGGAAATATTATGAGGATTTGATTCTTGAAAATGCTGATAAATTGGTTGTTTCACACCCATATCTTATAGAGCGTTTAGATGAAAAATTCAAATCAAAATGTGTGTTATTACCGAATGCAACAAGCATGAGAGCTTGTGAACGTGATTGTAAGAAATTTTATTCTCCAAAAATAAAATTAATTTCTTCCGGTGCCCATTACGAATGGATAGATATTGAATGGCTTAAAATGCTTGCTGGCCATGAAAGGATAGAACTTAACATAGCTGGAGTTGGTCGTGGTAAAGCCTTTGATGAATTGCTCAAGATGAAAAATGTTATTTTTCATGGCAAATTAGATATTAATAGCCTTTATGATTTAATTATTCATTGTGACGTTGGTCTGGTTCCCTTTAAAGATATTGAATTAATTAAAGGTGTAGACCCTATAAAGGTTTATGATTATGCTGCCTGTGGGCTTAAAATATGGTCTACAGATATACCGGCATTGTATTCTAATAAATATATTACTTCTTTTATAAAAAATAGTAGTGACATAGAAAATGCTATTTCAAAGGTATTTTCTCGCACCAAAGATGATGCTGATTTTGTTGTTCCTAACTGGACTCAGCGTGGAGCTATCCTCTCCGAAATCATCTGACTTTCCCAACTCTATAATCCCTAATTTCCAACCCCAAATCCCTCCGATCGATAAATCGATTGGTTATTGTGACTCAGTCTCTTTGTTTTAGGCTTTAAAAGCATTATAAAGAAGATGTGATAAGGAAAAATAAAAAACAAAATAAAAGGCAAACAAAATAAAAAATCTAAGTGAGAACTTTTGAGAAAGGAGGATGCCGCTATGAGTTGGTTAATGTGGACAATTATAGCAATCGTAATTATTGGCGTAGTTCTTTGGATGGTTTTGTAAACTAAGCTTTATTCCCAGCATGGCGGTGTTTGGGAGGAACACCGGTAAAGAGTTTGTTCGGGGTTATGTGCATGGGTAAAGTGAGAGGATGACTTCAGGAAATCCTTAGGGGAAATCCTGAAGTCCCGCATAAAAGCGGAAATAAGTAAATATTATTTAGGAGGAAAATTATGGTTCAAAAATTTTATGTGTGTCCTATGTGTGGAAATATAATTGCTTATGCAAAGAGCAGCGGAGTTGAGGTTATGTGCTGCGGTCATCCTATGGAAGAGCTTGTTCCCAATACTGTAGAAGCCACAAAAGAAAAGCATATTCCTGTAGTTAAAAGAGAAGGGGATAAGGTAACAGTAACAGTTGGTTCTACAATGCATCCGATGGAAAGCGGTCACTTCATAGAATGGATATTCCTTCAGACTAACAACGGCTGCCAGAGAAAACAACTTAAAGCTGGTGATAAGCCTGAAGCTTGCTTCAAAATATGTGATAAAGACGAAATTATGGCTGTAATGGCATACTGCAATCTTCACGGTCTCTGGAAAGCTTAATAAGTCTTCAATTTTGTAGTGGGAGGACTAAAATGGAACTACATTGGGGATTTTGGGCAATTTCAGTATTGCTTCTTGTTTGGTTGCTATATTGGGCTCTTAGAGAGGGGTAAGAAAGGAGGATATATTATGGGAGGATGGATAATCGGTATAACCGCAGGAATAATAGCGGCTATAGGACTTATGTTTTATGCTTTCGGAAGTTCTAAAAGCTGATAATAAACAGCTATAAAGACCTCTAAGAGTGTGCTATAGTAATATTATGAATAACATACTCTTAGTCGGTTTTTATGGTGAAGGCAATCTTGGTGATGAAGCCATTTTACGGGCAATTTGCCAAAATCTGCCAAAAAATGTGAAACCAATCATTACCTCCGGGGTAAAACAACATTTTGGTGTCAGCATTCGCCGTCGCGGATTGCTTTCCTGGCTGTCATTCCTGATGGCTGCTTCAAAATCACCAATAACTGTTTTCTCCGGAGGTATTCTTCAAGACTGGTCTTGGGAAGGGGTTACATTTTTTGCCAATAGAATTATTGCCGCTGCCAAAATGGGTTCTAAGCCTGTTCTGTTTGGGGCTGGCATTGGACCTATACGTAGTGAAAGGGCTAGAAGACTTGTAAAAAAGGCTCTTTCTTTTGTGAAACTGGCTTATGTTCGCGATAAAAGCTCTTATGAACTGTATAAGAGTCTTTTACCAGAAGCAAATGTGCATTTGGGAACCGATTGGACCTGGCATTTCAACATTGCTAGAAATGAATGTGCTAAGGAACATAAATTGGCTGTTAATCTGCGCCAGTGGGGTGATAGGCAACTATTAGCCGGGGCTTTTGATGCTGTAAAAGCTTTTGATGGTGAAAAAGCAGGCTTAGCAGCTAGAAAAGGTGATATAGGTCTAATTGAAGAAGCTATAAATTCATCTGGGGTTGCGTGTCCTGGATCATTTGAGGCTTATGCAGAAGCTTGTAAAGACTGTAGTCACGGAGTCGCGATGCGGTATCATGCAGCATTGGCCATGCTGCGCGCTGGTTTGGCAACAAAATTAATCTGCTATGATGACAAAGTTAAAGATTTGGCAATTTCTGCAGGCATGGTTCTAAATAAAAATGGCATTTCTTCGAATTTTAACGCCCCGTCCTGCGATTTTTTTATCACCAACGACAAATTATACCAAAACATGAAAAAAGACTTCCTAACCCTATTTATTTGATTCCATATCGTTCCCCTTTTTCAGAGGCTGTCAGAATACTCAGCCAGAGGGGTTGGTGACTTAGGGATTGGGGCATAGCAGTAACTTTCGATGGTAAACTACAAACCTACTAAAACCGAGGGCTAAAACTCTTTCTCGGCTGCTCTATCCGCAAAAATCCTGTTATCCGTTGCTTAATTCTCTGATTTCTTCCAGGAAGGTTTTACCGGAAACGGGCACTGCTTTTATTCGAAGTATATTGAGATTAAGCTTTTGGGCATCTTCCGGTTTGAATTTTATGGCATCTTTTTCTGTGCATATTAATGGCAGATTCTTTTCTTGAGAAAGTTTCGCAAGCATCTCAATAGTGCTTTGACTGTATCTGTCGTGATCTCTGAATTCCTTTTTTGAAGCAACTCTGTAGCCTTCAGTTTCAATCTGTGAATAGAAGCTTTCCGGTCGCCCTATGGCTGAAAAAGCTAATACTTCAGAGCCCTTTGGCAAATCTGATTTTTCGCCGTTATATTTAAAAACACCTTCACACAGAGTCTGGGTTTTTATTACAGGAATACCTGCAGCCTTTTCTGATAGCCATTTGATCCAAAAATCTGTTTGTTCTTTTGAAGCAGATTCGCATCTTGTAAGCAATATTACATCAGCTTCCTTAAGGCGTTCTACAGGCTCGCGCAATCTACCTGATGGGACAACCTGGGCCTCCTTCAAGGTAGACATTGCATCCCAAAGAATTATATTGAAATCCTTGTGCAGACGTCTGTATTGAAAACCGTCGTCAAGCAGAAAAATATCAGGGGCAAAGCGATTTTCGCCAAGAATAGCGGCATGATGGCGATTTTTCCCTACAAGTACGGGAATATGAGGAAATCTTTGATTAAGCATTAAAGCTTCGTCTGTGAGCTCAAATGGATGTTCACCGTCACCATAGAGCTCATAAAAGCTTTTTTCCCATGGGCATCTGTAGCCACGGGTTAAGACTGCTACTTTCTGGTCTGGCTGTTGTTCTTTTAGTTCAGCTAAAAGTTCGAATAAAACGGGGGTTTTGCCTGTTCCACCCATGCTGATATTGCCGATTGAGATTACCTTTGCTTTTGGTCTCAGCACAAGAAAATCAAAGATTTCGAAAAAGAGGCGTTCAATAAAAGAAAGGTAGGAATATACCTTGCTAAGAAGGTTCATTAGAATTCAACCGCCTTATGAAGATTCTGTTCTGGTTCAACAATTTTTAGTTCGCTGTTTGAAGTGCGGATAAGTATTAAATCATTTTTCAGAAGAAGCTGGCAGATTTTGTCCTGGTCATAGCTTATCAGACCCTTCCAGACAAGTTCGCCGATATTGTTGGTTTCGATAGGCATTCTGTCGACGTAATCTTCCATTAACGGAGCCAAATCTTTACCGAGCTGGTTCTTTACGCTTGGATTCAGCTTTATTCCAAACGGATTTACGAAAAGGTATAAATAAACCATTGTTGTAATTATCAGTAGCCCGCCCATTTGAAATTGTATCGGAAGAGGCTTCTGGTCAGAGAAAAGCTTGATTGACATAAAGAAGCCCATTGCTACGAAAATAGCTGTTGTAGACGGTAATGCTAGAGCAAAGAAGCCTGTGATTACATAGAAAACAAGATTCGGTAAGTCCGATTTTTTCAGTCTTCCCATATTTAAAATGTTTACAAACAAGAAAATGCCGGCAAGAACATACAGAATGTTCATTTCTGAAGATGGCAGGAAGTTCCAGCTAAAAATAGAGTCTGAATTAAGGGTTGCCCATAAGCCTTCGGGAAATAGCATGCCGCCTGAGGCTGCGAAAACAATCCCGGTGAGCTTGTATTCTTTGTTAAATAATATGTGGCAGAATATTAGGGAAAGCAGAAGCATTGTGTTCAGCCCTAACCAGCTGGCGGCCGCAATGATTGGTATAAATGTGATTCCCGGTTTGTTTCTTAGCATTTTGCTGTCGAACAGCGATAACAGACCCAATATGAATATCATGGTCAGTAAGGTTCTGAGATTCATGTAGGCCTGCATTGTAAATGCAAATAGCGATAAACCTACTAAACCTGGGAGTGGTTCTTTATTTTTGAATATCCAGATACACATTACCGAACATATTAAAAAGTAAATTATGTGGTAAATGGCTTTCAGACCAAGTAAAGAGATACTGGAGTCAGAGATTAAAAGTGTTATTGATTCTGGAAATAAAACAGATGAAGAGGTTGGGGCAAAATCCCTTGCGATGGCAAGTTCCCAGAATGTGCTGGCTGGGAATGGGGCAGAACGTGTAAAAAAGAACAAAACGACAACCGTCGCTATGATGGTTGCCATTCTATTCCATTCTATTGGTTCTTTTATGGAAGACCCTGCTTTTGCAGAGTCTTCCTTTTTAGTCGTTGTCTGCAAGGTTTTATCCGTCAGATTTTATTTGTCGAGCCCAAGAATCTTTTCTGGCTTGCAGGGCAAATTGCGGATTCTAACGCCTGTAGCATTGTAAATTGCGTTTGCAATTGCTGGAGCAACGCACATCAGTGGAACTTCACCAAAGCCCTTAGCACCGTAAGGACCTTTGCTGAATGGATGTTCTACAATGATTGGATCGATTTCAGGAGCATCTTCGGTAGTTGGAAGAATGTAAGTAGAGAAAGAATTATTCAACATTCTGCCGTCCGGGGTATGAAGAATTTCTTCTGTTGTGCCGTAGCCCATACCCTGAAGAGTACCGCCTTCAATCTGGCCTTCAACCTGCTGTGGGTTGATTGCTTTACCCATATCGTGAGCTGAAGTAATCTTGGTTACTGTATACATACCAGTTTCCATGTCTACTTCTACTTCTGCAACGTTAGTGCAGTAGCTGTAAACGTAGTATGCCTTACCCTGACCGTTTTCTGGATTGCGGTAGGATTCAGGAGCCTTGAACCAACCATAGGCGATTGGCTGCATGCGCTGCTGATAAAGCTTGTTTACAACTTCCTGGAATGTGAACTTCTGGCTGTTGTTGCCTTCTTTTACCCATGCAACACCATTAGTGAGTTCAACCTTTTCGGCTGGGACACCGAGAAGTAAACCAGCTGCTTCAAGAAGCTGAGGTCTGAGTTCCTTGGCTGCACACATGATAGAGTTACCTGACATGAAGGTGGTGCGGCTTGCAACTGTTGGACCTGAGTCTGGAATGATTGCTGTATCTGTTTCGATAACATTTACGAGTTCGTATGGAGCACCAAGAGCGTCTGCTGCTATCTGAGCAAGAATTGTTCTGGCACCCTGACCCATTTCAACGTTACCAATAGCTACGCGAACGGTACCATCCTGGAGAAGCATAATGCTTGAACAAGAACGGTCAATGGCAATACCACCGGCACCGAGACCAACACCGTAATAAACGCTGGCCATACCGATACCCTTGCGGATAGTTCCCTTCTTTTCTGAAGGCTTTTGCCATTTCTGTTCCCAACCAGCTTTTCTGGTTGCTTTTTCAATGGTTTCCTGTAAACCGCAGGATTCATCAAGAACCTGACCGGTAGCAGTTGTATCACCAATTCTATAGCCGTTCTGCTGGCGGAGCTTTAATGGATCAATATTGAGCTGTGCAGCGATTTCGTCCATCATGGTTTCTGCTGCAAATACAGTCTGTGGAGAACCGAAACCGCGGTAAGCGCCGCATGGAACCTTGTTGGTGCAAACGCCATAAGCATGAATGCTTACGTTATCGCAGTTGTATGGACCCAATGCATGAACAGTACCACGAAGAAGAACAATTGGAGTAAGAGTAGCGTATCCGCCGGCGTCCATGTAATACTTAATGTCTGCTGCGAGAAGTTTGCCGTTTTCGTCAGTGCCGACCTTCATCAAGATTTTGCCTGGATGGCGCTTAGAGCTGGCAGTGATATCTTCATCACGCTTGTAGATAAGCTTGGCTGGTCTGTTGAAAAGCTTAGCAACGATTGTTGCCTGACCTGAAACAACAGATGGGAAGTCTTCCTTACCGCCGAAACCGCCGCCAGTAGTGGTCTGAACGATTCTTACCTTGTTTTTGTCGATGCCGCCTGCAACTGCAACTGCGTCATGAACATAGTATGGGCACTGCATGCTGCCATAAACTGTCATTGAGCCTTCAATGCCTGGAACAGCTACACAACCATTGTTTTCAAGATAAGCATGTTCCTGGTATGGGGTTGTGTATTCACGTTCAAAAATGTGAGCGCATTTCTTGAAGGCTTCTTCTGCATTGCCTCTTTCGATTGTATAGGTAGAGCAGATATTGTCGTCACCATAAATCTTTGGAGCATTTGGCTTCAGAGAATCTTCGATAGTAAGACTTGGAGTAAGTGGTTCGCAGTTGATTTTTACAAGCTTACCAGCTTCTTCTGCATGTTCATAGGTATCAGCTACTACGAGAGCAACCGGTTCGCCATGGAAATGTATATAGTCCTGGGCCAGATATGGTTCATCAAGCTTTACCAAAGGAATTGAGTTTTTGCCAGGAATCATGTCATAGGTTACTACACCTAATACACCAGGCATTTTTTCCGCTTCTGTTTTGTCTACGCCAAGTAATTTACCGTAAGCAATAGTAGAACGGACAGTATAAATATGAACTAATTCTTCACCGAAGTCATAGTCATCAATATACTTTGATACGCCCTGAAGCTTATCATAAGCGTCTTTTCTAGGAACTGAAGTGCCAACTACCGTCATGGTGACCTCCTGACAGGTATTCGTTAAAATCTAACAGTTAACACGACTGTTAGTAACTGTTTCAAATTAAGAATTCTAATCAGAACTTAAAAACGTATTTCAAAACAATCATAATTGCTACAACAACAACAAAGAATATTATCTTGCCCTTTGCTTCTGCTGCAGGATCATGCTTCCCTTGAAATGTCTGTTCGCCGTTGTCTACGGGTTCGTTTGTGTATTCGTCGCTGTTTTTGTTTTCGTATTCTTCCATATTATCTCTTACCTTTTAGTGTATCTAAAAAAATATCATAAGTGTACCCATGTTGCAAGAATAACAATAAAAATTGTATTTTACACAGTTTTATGGCATATTCTTAGTTTGAAAAAATATTATAAGGTAAGGTCAGGCAATTATCCATGCATCTAAAGTCATTGGAGCTGATGGGCTTCAAGTCCTTTGGCCATAAGACTGTTTTTGATTTTACTCCCGGTCTAACTGCCATTATTGGTCCTAATGGTTCGGGAAAGAGTAACGTTTGTGACGCTATTCGCTGGGTTCTCGGCGAACAGAGCCCAAAAGCTCTCCGCGGCACAAAGATGTCAGAAGTTATTTTCGCAGGTTCTTCAGAACACAGGCCCTCTGCTTTTGCGCAGGTAAAGCTTGTTCTTGATAATGAAGACCACACAATGCCGGTTGATTACTCTGAAGTAAGCATCGGCAGACAGCTTTTCCGTTCAGGCGAAAGTAACTACATCGTAAATAATACCAGAACACTTCTCAGCAACGTCAAAGAAATGCTGATGGATACTGGTATCGGTAAGGATGGTTACTCTGTCATAGGACAGGGCGATATCGACGATATCATTTTCCAGAGAATTCAACCTAGACGTGTTCTAATCGAAGAAGCTGCAGGGATTACCAGATTCAAACACCGCAAACAGAATGCTTTGACCAAGCTTGACCATACTCGCGGTAACATGACCCGTATCACTGACATTATTTCAGAAATTGAAAGTCAGTTAGGACCTTTGGCTGAACAGGCAGAAAAGACCAGACAGTATCAGATTCTGGCCGCCGAAATCCGTCAGCTGGAAATAGACCTTATCCTTTACGATCTTAATTCTCTTTATGGCGAAAGAGCAAACATCGATTCAATGAGAGTCGGTCTGCTTTCTAAGATTGAAGAGATCGAGCAGTTCATAAATGAAGTTGATGAAAAGAAAAGTGCTGCAAAAGCAAAATTCGATGAATTCAACAGTATCATCAATGGGAAACAGAGTGAGGTTGATAACATCGACCGCCAGGTTTCTGCCCGCAATGAAAACATTAACAAGCTGCTCCAGAGTATTAAATCCCAGCAGGCTCGTAGTCAGGCTATTAAAGAAGAACTTGCAAACCTTGAAGTAACATTGCTTTCTGGTGACCAGGAAATTCAGAATGCTGTTAAGCGCCTGAATGATGAAGAAACCAGAGAATCACAGTGTGAAACCAAGATTCATGAGCTTGAAGAAAACGAAAAGAGCGTTAAGGGCGAATTAGACGCACACTTTGCTGCTTTTGCCAAAGACAAGGACACATCTGTTAAGACTGCAATGCGTATTGCTGAACTGAAAACCAGCATGAACGTTGCAACCCAGCAGATAGCTCTTTTGACCGGTCAGTTAGACAGAGGTCAGGGTAATGTTGATAGAGCCAAAGACGCTATTAACGATATCAAGGAAAAGCTTTCCAAGCTTGAAAAAGATATCAATTCAATGACCCATGAAGTTGAATCTAACAAAAATCAGCTTAGCATTGAATATAATAAGCTCGCTACTGTTGAAAAAGAATGTAAAACAGCTGAAGACGCTCTTAATGATGTTACCTTCCAGATTCAGACCAATAGAAACCGCAAGGATATTTGTGAAGCTCTTATGCACAATGATAAGAGCGGTATCTACAGAGGCGTTCAGGCCGCTCTTGCTCTTAAGGATAGCGGTCGTTTGCCGGGTATCTGCGGTATCGTTGGTGAACTGATTAAGGTTCCGAATGGCTATGAAATGGCTATGGAAACAGCTTTGGGACCAAATATCCAGAGTGTTATTACCAGAGATGGTGATACTGCTTCTCAGGCAATCGCTCATTTGAAGCAGACTAATGCCGGTAGAGCTACATTCCTGCCTTTGGATATGATGAAGGCACCACAGGCTCTCGAAAAGCCAAATTACAGAGGCTGTCTCGGTGTTGCCCTTAACCTCATAAGCTTTGATCCGAAATATTACATGGCTTTAAGCAGTTTGCTTGGTCGTGTGCTCATTTTTGATAACCTTGATAATGCCCGTGCCTATGCCGGTATCAGTAGAAACTTCGGTCGTATCGTTACTTTGGAAGGCGACGTAGTTAACCCATCTGGTGCTATGACAGGCGGTGGCGAAGGCAAGAAGGCTGGCGGTATTTTGAGCCGCAAGCGTGAACTTGAAAATATTATTTCTACAATCACTTCTCTTGAAAGTAAGGAAAGGACTCTCAGAATGCAGTTCAGCCGTCTCAATGGCGACAGACAGCATCTTGTTGAATCCACTCAGAGAAGAGAAAAGGAAATTGAAAACCGCGAAAAATCTATCAGCTTCTTTACAAGCCAGTATGAACAGACTTCTCAGGACTTAGCAGCTAAGCAGGCCGATTTTGATAATATGACTGCTGACCGCGCTGGTATTGAAGAAGGTCTGGAACGCTATAAGAAAGAATTGGCTGACAATGGCGTTGAACTGAAAACCTTGGAACAGCAGGATAAGGACCTTGCCAAGGCTCTTGCTAGCCAGAAGGATGCTGAAGCTGCTATTACCGCCAGATGGAATGCTTTGAATGACATGATCAACAATAAGAGAATTGAACTTGCTCAGATTGTTGAACGCAAGAAAGCTATCCAGAAGGAAATAGAAGACGCTAATAGACGCCGCAAGGATTCTGAAGACAGAAAGGGTCGCGCTAAGGAAGAAGTTGACCGTTTGGATCAGAAGAGCCAGATTGGCGAAAAGCAGGTTGAAGCTTTGACCGCTGAAATCGAAGAACTCAACCAGCAGCGCAATAAGCTTGTTGCTGAAATTGAAGCTGTTCAGGGTGAATATGCTGAAATAGCCAAGGAAGTTGAACAAATCGACAAGACCTATCAGAGCCGCGTTAAGATTATTGATGCTAACCGTAAAAAGCTTGGCGAACTTGATGTTAAGCTTGCGGAAATTAATACTCATATTTCCACTAAAGAAGGCACTCTTAATGGTAACTATGCTTACAATGAAGACCCGGCCCTCTTTAACCCGAAGAAATATGATAGCCGCGAAGATCTGTCTGGTATGATTTCTTCCAAGGAATTTGAAAAGATGGCTCTTGGCCAGGTTAACCCACTTGCTATCGAAGACTACGAAAAGGCTAAGGAAAGATTTGATTTCCTCAATGCCCAGTTAGACGATTTAAAGGAAGCTGCCGGTTCTTTGGAACAGCTCATTGATGAAATTGAAAAGACCTCCTCTGAAAAGTTCATGGAAGCCTTCAATCTCATTAATAAAGCCTTCGAAGGCATTTTTGAAATTCTGTTCCCGGGTGGAAGCGGAACCTTGAAGCTTTCTGACCCGAACGATGTTTTGAATTCAAACGTTGACGTTGTTTGCCGTTTGCCAGGTAAGAAGCTTACAACATTGGAACTCTTCTCTGGCGGTGAAAAGTCAATGATTTCACTTGCTCTGTTGTTCTCTATTCTTGAAGTTAAACCACCGGCCTTCTGTCTGTTGGACGAAGTTGAAGCAGCCCTTGACGAAGCTAACGTTAAGCGCTTTAACCGCATGCTCCGCTCATTTGCAGACAAGACCCAGTTCCTTGTTATCACACATAATAAGGAAACAATGCAGACTGTTGACGTTATCTATGGCGTTACAATGCAGAAGGGTGGTATCTCTAAACCTATTTCAATCAGGCTTGAAGATAACGACAAGATTAAGGAATTTACTGTTGATAAGAAAGGGCAGGCCAAGGAACGCGTTACAAAGCTTTCCGGCGAAGCTGCTGCATAGGAGTTTGATAAATGAGTGACGAACCAAAAGAATTGGTAGAAACTGAAAATAAATCTGCTACAGAAACCGGGAATGAAGTGCCAGTTACGCCTTCTAAGCCTTGGGATGAGTCTAGAGTAGTTGTTTTTCTTATCGGTTTTTGTCTGTTGATTGAAGGTTTGCTTATTTATTTTCAGGCAGGCGCTTCACAGATACTTGTAGCTACCGTAACTGGTTTGGGCGGTCTTGTAATGCTTCTTATGGCATGGCTGCTTCCCTTTGAACTGCCTTCAGACGATGCTGCAGAAGAATCTCCTGAAATCGAAGCAGAAGAAGATGATGAGATTGAAACAATAGAGCCAGCAAAGGCTATTGAAGCTCCTAAAGCAGAAGTCACCACAACAGCAGTTGAAAAAGAAGCTATTAAACAGGAAGATACTCCAAAGCTGGTTGAAGCTGTAAAAGCTGAAGAACCTGCAAAAACAGAAGAACCAGCTAAGGTTGAGGAACCACAGGAAAGCTGGTTCCAAAGACTTTCCAAGGGACTTACCAAAACAAGAACAGGCTTTATCGGAAAGCTGAAGAATATTGTTCTTGGCACCACAAAGATAGATGACGACCTTATGGATGAACTGGAAGAAACCCTGTTTGAAGCTGATATAGGTGTTAAAACTACCGAAGAATTGCTAGAGAATCTTAAGAAAAAGGTTGCAGAAGAAGACATAAAAGACCCGCAGGTTATTTATGCCACCCTTCGTGACCAGCTTCGCTCAAAGCTTTCGAGATACACCGAAAAGCCAAAGTTTAACGAAAACGGTTTGACTGTATTTCTTGTTATTGGCGTAAATGGCGTTGGCAAGACAACTACTATAGCTAAGCTCGCAAATAAGTTCAAGAACGATGGCAAAAAGGTTATGCTTGCTGCCGGTGATACCTTCAGAGCCGCTGCTATCGATCAGCTTAGAATCTGGGGTGATAGAGTAGGTGTTGAAGTTATCAGTGGTCAGGAAGGCGGAGACCCGGGCGCTCTGGTTTTCGATGCTATTCATGCCGCTAAGAAGCGTGAAGCCGACTTGCTTATAATTGATACTGCCGGCCGTATGCATGTTAAAGCCAATCTTATGGCCGAACTTAATAAGATTCTCAAGATTGCCCAGAAGGAAAGCGATGGCGGCCCACAGGAAATTCTTCTTGTATTCGACGCTACCACTGGTCAGAATGCAGTTCAGCAGGCTAAACAGTTCCGTGAAATTTTGCCAATCAGCGGTCTTGTTGTTACTAAGCTTGACGGTACCGCAAAGGGCGGGGTTCTTTTCGCTGTTGAAGAAGAAGTTAACGTTCCTGTTAAATTCATCGGTGTTGGTGAAAAGATGGGCGATCTGATGCCATTTGAACCTGAAGAATTCCTAGAAGCTCTCTTTGCCGACGACGCCGACAAGAAGAAAGAATCCGACTACAACGTAGTAAAATAAATTACCAGCAGGGCCTTCCTCCAAGTTTGCTGGGTGAAGTGTGTGTTATGCTTTTATCCGCCCCAGCATGGCCTTCCTCCAGTTTTGCTGGTGAAGTGTGTGTTATGCTTTTATCTGCCCCAGCAGGGCCTTCCTCTAGTTTTGCTGGTGAAGTGTGTGTTATGCTTTTATCCGCCCCAGCAGGGCCTTCCTCCAGTTTCGCTGGTGAAGTGTGGGTATGCTTTTATCCGCCCCCGCAGGGCCTTCCTCCAAGTTTGGGGGAAGGTGGCACGCGAAGCGTGACGGATGAGGGTGCCTTATTTATAAAAGCACAGCCTTTCCCATTTGTTTAGACTTTCGCTGATTGCTTTGTTCAGATTATCAAAAAAGCTTTGCTTAAGCTCTTTGGGGGCATCCTTTGTCATCTCAACGAATCTTTCCAGGCTGTCCTTATAATCTTCCATTTCCATTTTTAATTCTGAAACAAGCTCAGGCAGCTCTTCTACGTATGAATAAATAATTGTTGCTGGTGTATAGAATCTGCAATCCAGCCATAAAAGCCAATCATTAATCTTGCTTGCGTCTGTTTCGCATAGTTCAGATGCTTTAAAGCAATTATGAAGCTGTGTGAGCTGTTCCTCATTCTTCATGAGGCTAATCTGTAATATTATTTTCTGATAGTCTTTAGCTGATATTTTTTTATGTATAAAATTGGAAAAGCTTTTACCAAGGCTTTGCAGGTTCTTGTTCCAAATATCAGCTGATACTATGCTCATATTCGGTGGCTGAACCTTATCGTTGCCGTGTGAGAGATAGAAGTCTATCCAATCCTTTGAGGCTTCACTTAATCTTAAGTCTGTATCCGGGTGTTGTACAGACATAGTAATAAAGGCTTTATTGCAATAGTCTATAAGCCTCTGACAGCGGTCAGAGAATTCTGTCTGCTCAAAAGCAGACATATCGCAGGCCTGTAAAGGTGCGATAATGGCTAACACCGCTATAATTGCGGTAAATATAGTGCCTTTGTATAAGCGGACCATGTTTTAATTATAAAAAGCCCGAATACGCTGTATTCGGGCTTTTTATCAGACTATATTATTGTCTTTCTTCCTTTGTTTCAAGAACGCGGGTTTCGAATGTGCTTTCTGCAAGCTGGAATGGGATAACCAGTGTTCTTTCGTTGCCTGCGTGGTCTTTGCAGTAAACAGTAAGTTCCATCTGAGGCTGACTTTCATCGACCTTCATTGGCATATCTGCTACGAAAATACCACGTGGCTGCTGCAGGAATTCAGGCTTGATGCTACCATCTTCAATGTTATGTGAAGCATCGCACTTAATCTGTTCGGCAACGATTACTTCATTTCCGTTCTTAACCTTGATGGTTGCATCCTGTAATGCTCTGAAACCACAGTTATCGAAGATATTGACGTTGATGAGAAGTCTGGCTGCACGTCTGAAGGTTGGAACAGCATTGGTGATTACGCTGTTGACTCTTACTACTGAATCGCAGCCTTCCGGTGGATTTTCCTGGAAAGCGCCATTGTAATAGTTGGTAGTGCCAGGAACCTGAGTTGCCTTGAACATACCTGGGGTAACGTCTTCTTCAGTATCGTCGCCCTTAGTATTTCTCAAATAGAGGTTCTTAACAATCAGTGTGCTTGGGCACAAAGTATCAACAGAGCTTGCACCGCTAACCTGATCGTTTACGCCTTCGATGAGCTGGAATACCCATCTTCTGTTATCGCTCTGAGAAATCATTTCAACTTCGATGCTGGCCGGGTCATTATCTATTCTTTCTAGATAAATCTGAGGAGTTGTCGGGCTAGCTTCTGCTTTTACGAAATCGGCATTTGATTCTGAATAAGCAGGCAGATTCTTAGATTTGAAAACAGTTTCATCGTAGAAGTAATGGGCATTGCTGTTACCATCTTTACCATAGCCATCATATACCTTACCAACGATTGCATAGGAGAGAGTACCAACCCAGTTTTCCATCTGGAGAGCACCCTTTTCCTTAATGCTGCCGAGAACTTCGCCGAAGTTACCCTTTGGAGCAAAGCGTTCCGGGCTAAGGCTATTCATGGTGACATTGTAGTCCATGGTTAATTTCCAGTTATCATTAGAATAGAAGTCTGTTTCGTTGCTGGTCTGGCTGATATTTACACTCTTAACAGCATCGCTTCTGAGGATGTAAGACTTTTGGTCTTCATTATTTTCAAAAGTATTGATGTTCAGGTCTTGAATAGCAAGATCAGTAGCGCTCTTAGCTTCTTCTGGTGTGATCTTGGCTGCGCTTGTCTTAGCTCTGGCTGATGCAGACAGGAATGGGTTGTTGTCTGAAACTGTATATTCGAAATCACCGGCTACTGAAGGTTCACCTGTTGTTTCGTAATATGGCAGATTCTTGGTATTATCCTGAAGCTGAGGTATTTCTTTGTCTCTAACACAGAGAGTGAAATATGGTTCCTGACCATCAGAATAAATCTTGGAGCCGTCGTTAGCTTCATAGCTCTGGTTGAAGGCTGGATTGTTAGCTGCTACGCCACCAACAGCGAGTTTACTGATAATGTGAACCGGACCTGCTGTATTTTCGGTTGTGTATGGAACTACGCTACTGTAGTAGTTGTGTCCGTCGCCGAGGTTAGCACCAAGGTCGTTGTTCAACCATGTTACACGAGGATATACCAATTCGAGGTCTAAGATGTAATCCTTTGGATCTCTTGGAGTGTTGATGTAAGAGTCAATGTTGTTAATTGTTAAAGAAACATTGTATTTTCTTGGACCTATTTCGGTGAATGTAGCTGTTTCAAAGGTGCCAGATTTGATAGCTGCACCACGGTCAAATGAAGTAGAATCACCCTGTGGAGTTACTGGTCTGAGATAGAGAGCATACTGGATGAATTGCTTATCAGTTGAGCTTGGAGCGCCTGTTACAACTGAACCAGCTGTGTAAGTGCCGGCTCCGGTGGTGGTATTCTTTTGTTTACCTGGGTTGTAAACAGTTTTGCTATAGCAGCTAGTCAGATCAGAGCTATTGCTTAAGTGGTTATATACGTGAGAATTATCTGCTACTGTTGGAATTGTCAAACCTGGTAATGATGACTTAGCAAGTGAATAGAGATCCTTGTAGTAAGAGTAGTCCCAAACACCGATACCGTCATAGGTCTGAAGGTTGCCGGTAGTATTAGATTCATCTTCTCTGAAGAACTGAGCATCAAAGGAGATTGTGAGGTCACCGAATTTACCGTCATCTGGATTAGCTGTAGTTGCTTTTCCTTCGAGACAATCGAAATCAGATTCTGTTTCTGCTGTCTTAGGTTCGGTAAGACCGTTCTTCTGATTAGTGTAGGTCATGCTTATGTTAGTGATATAGCTCTGAGTCTTGTTAAGCTGTAAGCTATTAGCATAAACACTGACAAGAAGAGGTTCTGTTGTAAATGTGCTCTGTGAAACTGTTAGATCGTATGGTCTCTTTGCGGTACCAAAGTTGTTGAAGTAGTTGTAGGTTACTTCAGCCTGAACAATGTATCTGCCTGGCTGCTTAAACTGGATAGATGCTGATTTGTATTCGCCAAGGCCGTCAACTTCACTAGTGGAAGTAATCTTCTTGGCTACAGACAGTGGAACAGCTACTGTATCTTCAACCTGGGCATAGCGCCATTTTACAGTGGTCTGATAAGTGGTGCCGGCTTCAAACATGCTGGACGGGAAACCACTCTTTAAACCGTCGCCGTTTTCATCATGAGCATAAGTACCATCCTGTGCAGGAATTGTATTAAGCTTAATGCTGCTATACTTGCCTGCGATGTCACCTATATCCTTGAGGTTTCTCTGGATGCCGTCAACAACAGGCTTATAACCTTCAACCTTAAAGGTTAAGGTATCCTGTTCTGCAACAACCTGACCGTTACGGAAGGCATAGCTTTCGTCTGCGCCTGTCTTGGCACCAGTTACGATAACATAGTGCTTTTCAGTGCCAGGCATAGAGATTGGAGAGTCGGCTACGTTTACTACTGCAAGTTCTGCTGGGATTGCTGAAGTCTTGGTTCCTTCTTCTTCACGCCATATAGCGTAGTCCCATGTTACACCAGTAGAGGTTTTCTTGAGGTTGTTGGTCCATGTGTCGTAACCAGCAAAAAGCTGACCACGTGGTTCTTCTGTGCCAAGTGAACCAGTTCCCTGAGGATATCTCTTAACAGATTTATAAACTCTCTGCTTTAAGGTGGCTACTTTGTAGTCGCCAGTTATCTGCAGGCCTTCTTGAATCTCTTTGTAACCATTGTTGATGGTTTCACCGTTTGAAGTAGTGCTGATATCACGTCTCCAACCGCTGAGGCTTACTGTGAAGTCTGAACTGTTGAAGGTTGGCAAATCAGGATTCTGGCTATATGAGGTGCTATCTACACTCAAAGTGTTTGCATCAACGCTTACTCTTCTCATCTGAGCATCTGTTGGAGTCTGTTCAGTCTTTAATGCGTAGAGATAACCGTCACCGTCGATTGCTATTGCGTCAACATCACCAGACAAATCACCAAGATTTTCTGGAGTTGGATTACTGTTGTTCATGTAGTCTAACTTAACGATGTTGCCTGGCTTGGTATCATCGCCTTCGTAGTATTCATAAGCAACGCCACCTTTTCCCCACCAGCTGTCCTGAACAACGAACCTGTCTGCATCTGAACCGTAGATGTAGTCACTGGTTGAATTAGCAGTAGAGAAGTTGGAGGATACACCTATAGTCTTCATTGCAACTGGAGTGATACCCTTAGATGCAAGATAGGTTGAATTTGTAATGTTAGTTGTATTGAAATTCTGACCGGCTGCGTCGGTAGAAGTATTAATTACGCTAGTACCTGAATTGTTAACAACTCTGAGAGCTGCAGCACTAGAATTGGTGCCATTAGTACTGCCTAATGGGTTAAAGCCGTAGCGGTTACCGTTTGTTGAAGTAACAACTGTAACTGTTGAAAGAGCTGTTTCAATCGGCTTGTTGCCTGGAAGTTCACCACCGTCGATACAGTTATCGCCGCAGAGCTTACCATAGGATTCTCTAACCTTAACGTCTACTGTCTTAAGAACGTCGGCCTGAGTTCTAGCCATGCTCTGGTTAGCTGGCTTGGTGGTAGTGGTTGTTCCATCGTTACCGGCATAAAGGTCAAGAGAGTTTTCACGCTTCTGATAAATACGCTTTACGATACAACCGAACATTGTGCCAGATCTGTGTTTGCTGTCTGCAGAAAAATAACCGGCACCATTTGCCTGAGTAAATATGTAGGTGTCACGGCCATCGCTGCCGTCCATGCAGAGACCCTGAATAGCCGGTTCGTTCTTTGTGCCATAGAGGTAATAGGAAAGAGCACCGAAGTGTGAAGGAAGAATAATCTTGCGGTCATCGGTTGGGTGCTTAATAGCAGCTGAATTTGTTGTGCTCTGTGGCCAATAGGTGCCATCCCATATTGGAGTACCAATTTGATTGCCTGTGCCTGAGACACCATTTAAAAATCTTACTGCTGTTGGTCCACCAAACTGAACTGCATATTTATAGGTGGTGCCAGCAATATTCAGGTTGCGCTTCCAGTAGGTGCCTGTTGAATTGCTTGAAATATGCGGACAGCCAGAGCGGATATAATCAGTTGCGCCACCTTCATTTGGTTTTGCAGCTGCAAGATAAATAGAGGAGTTTTCATCGAATTTTATACCTGTTGGTAACCAGCCAGGATCAGCGTCTGCAAATTCCCCGCCAGTATTGGTAGTAAGCAGGAATACCTGATTGTTCTGATTTGCTGCTAAACCGCTAGCCTTTTTGCCTTCCATACCGTTAAGGGTATACAAACGCCATGGTTCGTTTGCTACTGAACCGTCATAGTTGTTCAGTCTGTAAACGCCAGGTGAGGCAAAATCTGATGACAATAGGATGTAAGATACACCGTTTTTGCCATATTCTGTGGTCTGGCCGACGACTTCTGTGGCATTTATGCCAAGAAGCATCATCGCTGACAACATGATGTTTACTAACTTTCTGCTCTTCTTATTCGACATACTGTCCTCCTATACTCTTATGAGGCTACTTTCAGTTTTCTTCGTTGTTAACGATTTTTTCGAAATATTCAAGGATGAAATCTCGCTGGTCTTTTCCAATTTTGTGCTTCTGGTAGATGTAATCTATGACTGCTGGAGTCATATTTAAACCACCCATCATTACAAATGAGGTCAGACGACGGTCATTGCAATTCACAAAAGTAGAATTTTTATCTCCAAGCCAGGCGGTAAGGGCTGCACCGGTAATCTTCTTACCGTCTCTGTCCTGAACTGTCTGGTCAAAGTTTTCAAAGAACTCTTTCATTGGGTTCATGGCTGTCATAGTGCTTTCAAGATAAGCTATTTCAGCTGAACTGTTGAAAACAAATGATACATTGTAATGCTTTGCAACTGCACCCATTGCATCATATACGTCATCAAGCATCAAAGAAAAGAGCTGGCTGGTTTCACCCTGTGAGGCTAGACCAGTGTAAATAGATTCATTTTTGAAGGCTTCGATTTTCTGCTTTGCAGCATATATCTTCTTACGAAGTTCGTCAGCATCATCAAAATACTTGGAATCTATTGACTTCTTCTTTTCATTATACTGATTTTTTTCTGTTTCCGACATATCTTTAAGCATTTCTTCAGAAATAATTAAACTTTTTGAATCAGTCATATATTTCTGTTCTAATGCTACTCTTGATTCTTCAAGCTTTTTAAGGTCGGCTTCAAGCTTATCCAGCTTTTCTCTGAAGCTTACTTTATTTTCTTCGCTGCGCTTTTCCGGGTCTACGCCCTTGAGAGCATCAATCTTGAAACGCTTAGCAATCGGATCAAAGTATTGCATTGTGGGGTGAAGCAACATTGCATCAGCTACATTTACGTATCCAAATTGATTCTGTGGCTGTTGCTGCTGTTCTGCGGCACAAAGAACACTGCCAAATAATACTAAGGCAACAATGATAAAGTAGAGATTTCTAGAAGTCTTCATTTTACCATCCTCCTTTTTCAGTATGGGCAACTACATCTACGTTCGGTGTTCCAACAGCTGTTTCAGAACGGGTAGTGTTGGATTTCGGCATTACGCAGTTGATGGTTACTTTTACTGGAAACTTATCTTCGGTTGTTTCCTTATCTGCTTTTTCGCAGAGTATTGTTTCAACATTCTTTGCTAATGTTGTTTTATATACGCCCTTAGCGCTACCAGGAATTGCTGCATCGTAGTTGGAATCTATGATGTTTGCTTCAACTTCATCCTTGTAGCGAGAATATACCAAGTCACCATTACTAGCCAGTGAGAAGATGTGATACAGCAAAACAGCTTTCTGGTTCTGGCCTGCCTCATAGCCTGTCTTACCTGGTGTGGATTCTGTAGTCATCAGGAACTTTGTGCCATATAGTACAGATGAAACATCAGCACATTCTGTAGCGCAAAGTATCTTGTTCATAAAATGAACCTTAAAGCAGTCTGCTTCACTTTCCTTGATTGTCTGAGGAAATTCGAGGCATGAAGGGTAAGAGCTTTTGCGGATAGAAGTATTTATCTGTCTTGCTGCATTCTTTAACTGGTTAGAAGTTGTCTGAAGCCAGATTGCAGAATTCCCCATCTTGCTTCCGCCAGAATACAGTCCAAGCAAACTACCAATAAATACAAGCAGTATGCCTGATGCTATAACTATTTCCATTATTGTAAATGCTTTTCTGTTCATAATATTAGTCTCTGGTGATTTTCACTGTTTTCTTTATCTGATACTGCCAGGATTCCTGTCTGGCAGTGAGGATTGCTGAATTTATAACAAGCTCTACAATAGCATTGTTTTCAACCTTTGATGCTTTATCGTCAATGTTCTGAGCTGCAATATTCAAGCTTGAAACAAGATAAGAAGCCTTTTGGAATGGTTCCGACATTAAATCGGTAATTTTTGAATCAAGCTTATTAAGGTCTAATACCAGATTTGCCTTTCCATATTCTGTGGCGGCTAAGTCATCTGTATTAGAGTTAATGTCAGCCATAAAAGACTTTAACCACTTGTCGCAGTCTGTTTTCTTGAAATTTGGAGTGAAAACGCCATCGTTTGCATATTGGCCCTGTTCATAAAGGAATATTGGCCCTGGATTGTAGGATTTAATAGCTTTGTATGGGGTTTTCATGTCTCCGGAATTAATCAAGGAAAAATCGAACAATGGATTTCTGCCCTGAGATAAACAGATTGCATCATAAAGTTCTCGGTGAAGATACTTTATTTTTAACATGGCATGTTCTACGCCAGCTCTTGCTACAAAATATGATTGTAGCTGTGCATAGCTTGTCTGATTTGATTTATTATACTGCTGAGCGCTTCTCATGATGAAGGTAGACAGAATTCCGAGAATCGTAGCAAATATTAATACCATAGGAATGGCTATACCGTGTTTTTTCATTTGCCAGCCTCCGAATCAAGATTTGCTTTCATAGTAAACAATTCAAGACTTCTGTCGTGACCGTCACGGCTTTTCCATGTCATCTTAAACAGAATCTTTTTCATGACATAATATTCACTGGTTAATGCATTAGGTCTTGCACCCAAATCGTAGGCACCATAGGTTGCAGTTGCAACATCCATTGTGTATGGGTCTGGACTTTTGGGTTGCAGATAACTGCTTGCATCATCTGATTTATAGGTATAGAACAAATCCGCTTCTTCAGCCTTAGTGCCTTCATATTTAGGGCGCTTAAGGTAAGAAAACAGTATTTCGTTGCTTACGTCTACACCACTGCCTTTACTTACTGGTATTGGGAAACAGTAAATCTTTATCGTATAAGTAGTTCCGCGTTCGTCAACGATTTCACCCTTGGCGTTTTCATTGGTAGCACCAATCATGTCCAGAAAGGAATCTACTTTGTATGTGCCGTAGTCATAAAGCTTAGCAACCGGATCTTCGCCTGATGTGCCTTCTTTTATTGAATTAAATGGAACATCATCTAACAGGGTGTCTAATATGTTTCGTGCAGTTGTTTGCGCGTAAACATAGGAGTTGGCAACATCTGTATCTTTGGTTGATGTACCGATGACACCTATTATAGGCAAAAAAGCGAATGCAAGAATAAGGAGTGCGACCATGATTTCCATCAAGGTCATACCCTTTTTCTGACTAGCATTGATTAAGTTTTTGCTAAAAGTTTGCATAATTTCGTAACTTAATATTCTACAAGAAAAAGGGTACCGTTTCAAGTTATTTAATTCAACCGAGATTTACAAGTCTACATTTGTGTAACAAAAATAAAATAATCCACGTCGCAATGGTAAGCGTGAAATCCACGCCGCAAAGCTGTAAAAAAAGGCTAAAATCCACGCCGCAATGCTGTAAAAAAAGGCTAAAGTCCACGCCGCAAAGCTGTAAAAAAAAGGCTAAAATCCACGCCGCAAAAGCGGCATTTCACACCTGCCGCAACGCGGCAGGTATTCACTCTTGCGAAGCAAGTTTTCACTACCGAAGGTTTTTCACACCGGCCAAAGGCCGGTATTCACGTCAGCGCACAGCGCTGACCTTCTTATTACCATTCGTAATATCTATGCTTCCCAGATATATCTATCTGCTGTGACGGTGAAATCAGAGTTGTTCCCTGGTGATATGTTGTTGGTCTGTCTTGATTTGGCAATACTGCCTTTTCAAGCTTGATACCATCAAAATAGACTGTGGTCGAAGCTGTATAATCATAGGTAGGGTCAGTACTTTGTGACAGCAGTATTCTTATTGTGTCACTGCCTAATTCGCTTGGGACCTTGAAAGCAAGATAAAGCCTGTAAAATTTTAGATATCTTTTGCTTTCATCAATAGCGCTTTCGTCTCTTGCCAATACCGGGTTTCCTATAATACCACATGGGTTGCCAACACTTACATAATCAAGTTTACTGTTAGGTATTGCGTCTGGATAATCTTTTCCAAAAATAGAATTATCGGTAGATTTCAGTATTGTTGGATTTCTGCTTTGATTATCTAACATAACTGTTGCTGCTGCTATTGGTATTCCTTCTGCATTATATCTTACAACGCTGAGATTAGCAGAGCATGGATTGTTAGTATCATACCCCGGACTTACCCATGCAGACAGGAAATATGTTGTATCTGTTGCATTTTGAGTGAATACAGACGGGTCTATTGGCTGATGAACTGTCGAACTAGGAACAATAATGTCCTTCTTGGATTTGTTGACTACTATGGTTGTTGGCACAATAAAGCTGGCTGCCTTGTAATCAGACCCGGCTGGCGGGTTGTATTCAAGAATCTGGGCTCCGGGACCAAATGTGCCCGGTGTCTGATTTTCTGGAATTGTAATAGAAATTTCATAGGTAGCACTTTCACCTTTTGCCAGAACATTTATCGGTGTTGTTACGTAATCAAATACGCTGCCAGAAAGCTCGTTCATTGAGGTTACATCAGTAAGAACAGATGGGAAAT
Source organism: Candidatus Avigastranaerophilus sp. (assembly GCA_045599645.1). Lineage (GTDB taxonomy): Bacteria > Muiribacteriota > Ozemobacteria > Ozemobacterales > Ozemobacteraceae > RUG334. The sequence goes on along the minus strand of JAZRWI010000076.1, from coordinate 17,290 downwards.
TCCATTTGCAGTTCTGGAGGTCAACGTCAACGTTACCTTTGTTGGTTACAATGAAGGCCATAGTAGCTACTTCCCCCTGCAGCATTGTAATAGATGCAACGGAAGGTGTGATTTCAAGGAAGATTAATGGATCAATGTAGTATGTAATAGTGTATTGAACAGAATATTCGTTGTTGGCTTCATCCCATCTGCCGTTTTCATTGTCATCATCGATGAAACGCCATATTTCTGTATGCTGACCGACAGTAGTATTACCTACGCTAAGGCTGAAGTTGAAATCCCTTGGTGTAGGGTCGCCGGCTTTCAAGGTTACAGAATTGATTGGACTTGTCAAGGTGATTGTAGTGTCTGAACAGCCGCAATCACACTTCTTTTCACATTTCGCGATGAGACGTTTGATGTTGGCAGTGCCTTCGTTTATGGCTTTGACTGTTGCGTCTTTAAGTTCGCCTACAGATACATGGCCAAAATCAAGTGGGTTAGGATTAAGAACAAGTATTCTTTCACCAACGGTTACTTTTAAAGTAAATTCATCGTATGGTTCGTCTTCGTCCCACTGATTATTATTATTTATGTCGACATAAACCTTCTGCTTGCCGCTGTAGGTGCCGCTAGGAATAATTTCGGTGCCCATAGAGACTGTGTAGGTAGCCAATATTGAACCATTCAGGTCGATGCTGCTGCTTTGAAGCTGTGCTGTGATTTTTTCAGCTTCAATTATGCCGGAACCGCCTACAAGATTCTGTTGTACTGTCTTAACAGTGCCTGTTGTAGCACTTATAGCAACGTTTCCTGTATTTTTGATTTCGATAGAACCACTGACGCTACTTAGATTACTGAGGGTTTCACCGATTTCAAGAGTATCTGCTGTTACATCTATTCTGATTGTTTCTTCTACAACAAGAGTGCCTTCCAGAGTGTCGATTGCTTCACCTTCATCGTATTTGCCATTGCGGTCGCCATCGCCCCATACCGTAATAGTGCAAGTGTAAGTGCCTGCTTCCTGGCCAGAAGGAACATTAACTGCCCAGTTGAGCTGCTTTATCTGTCCGCCAACAAGGGTTGAGATAGAGACTGGGGTAAATACGGAGCTGGAGCTTGGTATATCAGGATTCCCTGAGGTTGAAACTAATGTTGTAGTTGAAGCAACAACATTTACAACGTCAAGAGAACCGATATTCTTAACGTCAAAGGCGACTGCATCTGACTTAGTTCCAGATTCACCCTGGGTTTTGACTTCGTCCTGAAGAACGTCAATCAATAGGTCACCGATTTCAATCTGTATTTTAAACGTATCATAAACTTCGCCTTCATCACGGACACCGTTTTTGTTTTCATCTTCAAAGATTTCACAATCCATGGATGTTATATAAACACCGTCTACGGCCGATTCCGGGATGTCCAGCATGATATCCGGATAGAAAAATTCACCAGGTTCACCAGATGCAAACCATTTTTCATCTTTCGGATACATAGATAAATAACCACTCTCGATTACATGAGTGTTATCTGTCTGGTGAACGAGATTCTGGAACCTTATATAAAGATTTTCCAGCTTTACGTTACCAGTGTTGCGGCAGCTGAAGGTTTGAATCTTAGTCCCACCTGCATTGATGCCGCCGAGGGTTACTGTTTTCTGTGATACCTGAATTTTTTTGGTTATGCTTGTATATAATGAAAAATCAACCTTTTGCCTGAATTCTCTATCATTCATTATTCCGTCATTGTTATCATCGCTGTATATAAACAGATCAGCAGTATAGGTAGCGCTATAGGTGTTGGCTGGTGAATATGCTGAAATTGAAAATACATCGCTTTCGCCAATGTTAATTTCTTCTTTCAGTGTATTTGGAGTAATGATTACACTGTCTGGTGGAATACTGTGTTCGCCATCTTCGCTAAGGAATGCTCCAGAACTCCCGTCTCCCAGTTGGAGTTTGAGACGTGTAAGGCTCAATTCCCCGTTATTGGTAATAGTCAGGTTTTCAAAACCGGGGAATGTTCCAGATACTGCTGTAGAGGAACTTGGAACATTGTAGGCATGTATGGCCGATGGTGAAAGCGTGAAACCGATATCACCTATGGTAATGATCATTCTAATTATTTGTACAGTGTCTGATTCAAATTCTACAACTTTTTCCGGGGAGTCTACTACATAACCTTCCGGTTTCGGATTAATGAAGCCATTATTGTTTATGTCATCCCATATGGCAAAAGAAACAACATAAACACCTGAAACGTTTTCTGTTGTTGTATCTGCATGAATCTGGACTGTATGATATTCGCCGACAGCCATTGGACCTATTGTGGTTTCTGAAACAGTAAATGAAAGTTCAGAGGTGCCAGACGAAGGGCTGATACGGATAACTTCCGGGTTTTGAAGAATTTTGACTTGACTCAGAGGTTGATTGCCGGCATTGAAGAAAGTAACGGCAAAGTCGTCTGTTATAGTACCTTTATCACCTTTTGGCCAGGCGCCCATATTGATTTCTTCTTCTGTTGCTTTTATTAGCCAGCATTTGTCTACGCTTACACGTGCCTTGAAATTAGCAGTGATTTCACCGGTGTCAAAGACTTTATTGTCATTTGCATCACTGTATACGAACATATTCGTATTGTATTCGCCAGGCGCTTGGTTGTATGGTATTTGTAATGTGGCAGGTATTAAGGTGTCTGTGTTTAAAACAGGAACTACTTCTGGATTTATGGAGAAGTATACCTTGCTGATTCTAGCCATAATACCGTCTACTGTCGGCCCGTTAAAGTCGGCTGAATTAAGTCTTATATTTTTTGCCGGGTAATTTCCTATTTTCAATACGGTAAAGTCAGATTTTACAAAGCTTTCACCACAAACCATGTGCCCATAATCATCGTAACTGACTGTATGACCGAAATCAACTGGGTTTGGTGTAACGTCGATTTCTTCACTGTAAATTATCAGGCCGTTTGATACTACAACAGGAGCATAGACTGCTGTCCATGCATTGGAATTTATACCTTCTGCTGCATAGGTAGCTGTTGTAAGCTTGAATCTGTTGTTGGCATTGGCTGTGTTGCCTGTGTCTGTTATCGCTTTGAAGGTGTATTCAAAGTTCTTTGTTTCACCGGCTCTAACAGTGAATGTGGCTGGTTCTGGACCAGTAATTAAGACTGCGCTTCCAGCTGTTCCTGACTGAATCAGGTTGTATGGGAATATGTCTCTTACATCAGCACTGTCTGCGGTTGGATTTGTGACTGACATCGTAACCTTGAAAGTATCACCGACGAAAATTTCTTCACTATCGTCAATTGTTAAGGTTGCTCTGAGTGATGGAGCATTCAATACTCTGAAATATTGCAAGCCAAGCATTGCTCCACGAGTAGTAGCTTCTGTTGTTGCAGAAGTACCGCATGATTCAATGGTAACGCTCCAGTCACCAATTTTTGCATTAGCAGGCAATGTATACTGGTGGAACACATAGCCGTTTGCATCAGCGGCTAATAACCCTGAACAACCTTGGTTGTCGGCTATATAACCTGTTGGAACATTAGCCTGCTGATTTATTTTGGTATTATAGAATCTGATTCTGTAGTATTGAGTGTTAGGAGTCAGGCCGTAAGCTTTTACGTTCACTGTCTGACCTCGTGAGAAGTCTGATTGTATGGTATCAAAGTTGTCATCGCTTGAGAGGGTTATACCAACTGAATTGATAGTCCATTGTCTTGTATTTGATTCTGATTTGGTCTGGCCAGATTCAGGCCAGTTTTTATCATGCCATACGCTTTCTATCTTTAATGTGTCCAGGCCTGTTGCAGAATTAGAATCAACCTCTATGTTAAAGGTCAATGTTTTGGTTTCATTGGCTGCAAGTTCGAATGGAAGCGTCTGACTGGTTAATTCCTGATTATATGTTCCTATAAGGCTGGTAAGGCTTGCTGTTTCGATTATAGCAGTTGCCTGGCCACTATTTCTGATGGTAGCTGTAATAATCAGATTTTTCTGATTTAAAAAGACGTTGGCTGTTGGAAGCGCGTTAAGAGTGATAGTTATGTTTGGAGGAGTCTGAATATTACAGATGTTTGAATTTACGTTGGTTACAGTAAGAGTTTTTCCTGAATTAGCGTCAAAACCAGTTGCAGTGTTGCTTAATTGGAAGGTGCCTGCAGAGGCTGCTGTAAAGTTATAGGTTGCTGTGGCTTGTCCGTAACCTGTTACATCACTGTATTTGGGAGAAAATTCGGTGCCGTCTGCTGCTGGAATCAAGGTGGCTCTGCCAGTTCCTGAGGTGGTTACAGGAACACCGAGAGTGGCGCTTTCTATTACAGCTCCGCCCTCATTTATATATGTAAATGAGGCTGTAAAATTCTGGCCTACAGTTACTGATGTCGGAAGTGTAAAACTTGCTACCATTGAGGCTGGAGCAACTATTTCAAAAGTGTTTTGGCAGCATACAACAGTATTTAATGGATTTGTGACCGTAATTGTATATACACCGCTTTTACTGGAAGAATCTATTTCGTATTCGTAATATAGTGCGTTGCCCATGTCTGTTGAGCGGGGCTCTGTTTCGATAAATTCCACACCATCGGGATCATACCAGTGGAATCTGTATTCTTCAGTATAAGATAAGTTTTCCGCCATGCAGTATATAATTACTTTGTTTGAACCTTCTGGCTTGTTATAGCTGTTTGTTTCGTTTGTATGATTAGCGTCCTTGTAGGTATTTACTTTTTCTGCATAAATCGTCCATTGGCCTGGAACAAGAGCGCCGTCGGTATATTCTTCTTCGTTTAAGGTGTTTATTTCAATACCATAAATGTTGCCGTCGATATTATCAGTACCTGTTGCAGTATCGGCTTTTATGTCTACCATGTAAGTGGTGTCGGCCATTTCGTTGCTGACCAGATTTATATAATCTTCTCCGGAATCTTTTCTTATATTTTCATAGCTTCCAATATGTGGTGAGAACAATATTTCACTTTCGTTTGCATACCATATCATTTCTGCTTCGCCCTGATTCTGGGCACGCAAAATGACGGCATTATTTTTCTGGCCTCTATAAACAGTGCTTGAAGCTATTACTTCTGTGAGAACAAGAGAAGCCGGATTCTGGATAATCCAGATATGTGGAATTTCTGTAGAAGTTATTTCCACTAATTCTCCAGAAAGTATGTTGGTTGCAGAAGCTGTAGCGCCTATTGTATCACTGCCTGATTCTGAACGGGCAGAAATGGAAACTGAGAAGGTGGCAACGATTGAACCTTTTCCGGGGATAACCGTGGTGCCTGTTGCCGGGCCTATGTAGGTTAAAGTGTATATACCTACTTGCCAGTTTGGATAAACATATTCAAGAATACAGTCTGCTTCACCTGTGTTGCTTATATATACGCTTAGTGGCAGACCGCTCTGGCCCTTGGTGACTTCTGTTTTTGTGGAAAAAACCTTGTCTATTTTTAAGGTTGCCTTGCTTTTTACCGTCCAGATATGAGGATACTGAGCACCGTCGTCGCTGAAAGTTAGTGCATTATAGGTTGCTGTAGCAACTGCATCCAGCGTGCATTCTCCTGTTGGAGCGTCATCTGCTATGCTTACATTGAATGTTAGTGTAGCAATGTCGTTTGGTGCAATGCCTATTGTTGCCGGCAATGTACTTGTCATAACAGCTGTGTGACCGCCAAGAGTGAATGTCATGTTTGCTGTTGTAAGTCTGACAGGCTGTGCATACAGATTCTTTATTGTTACAGTAACAGGAATGTCTTTTTCACCCTGTGAAACTTCTGTTATTGTTTCGCCGTCTCTTTTTGCATCAACAGTTTCAATACTTATACCGCCATGAATGAATCTGACTTCATCCAGGGTCATGTTGCCGTTGTTGCCTGTGCGTGTGAATACTGCCTTGTATTGTATGTATCTGCCTGTTGTGGTAATAGCTGTATTTCCGCTGGTAGTTACATCTTTGGCTCCTGTCCAGTTTGTCCAGCCACCCATTTCAGGCAATGGCGTATTACCTGTTCTGTAACTGATATTAATTCTGCAGTTTCCACTTACAGTTACGTCATATTCCATTCTGTCCCACTTTGGAGAGGACATTCTGGTATCAAAAACCATTGATTCGAAGTGTGCTACTTCACCAGTATTGGTTGTGGTTCCATAGGTTGTAGTGTCTTCGAAGGCATCCCTGCACTGATAGAAAGCTGTAGGACTCTGGTTAATACCTATTGAAAGAGGTGTGTGGTAAAGATAATAGATATTGTTTCTGCCGGCTGTTGTGCCAGAAGTGTTGTTTGCGCCGTTTGAAATACCTGCGGTATTCTGTGTCGTGTTGATTGCAACGTCATAGGCACCGCCTGCAACAAGTGCTCTTGGATTCAACAGATTATAGCGTATGGCTATATCGCCTGTTTCATACAATACAGCCTGGAATTTGTATGCGTCATCAGGAACAGACCATCTGTAGGTTATCCATGTAAAAGCAATGCGCTTCGGATTAGTCAGGTTGTCTCTGAAAACCCCTGTCTGGTTCCATTTTTCCCCTACCTGAAGGTCACACCACAACGGAGCAATATTGGCACCAATGTTATATCTTGTGATATTTTCGCGTCTGTAGTCGTTGTAGTCGCGGCCATTTGCGTTTCCGACAAATTCATCAAATCTGTTGGTGGCGTTATACTGCCAGTTGGTGATGTTGGTTACGCCTAGCCAACCGTTTGTACATATATACCAGTTGGCGTTACGGTCAGTACCAAAAAATTTGAATTTAGTCAGGTGATTTCTTAGGTTATAAGTAGCAACAGCATCGTCGTTGTTTTCGTTTCGTTGAATCAGTGTGTTAGCGTTCCTGCTTTCTTCATCAAGACCAGCAGGCATATCTTTTCTTGTATAGAACTGTGTCCATGCGTTCGAACTATTCTTGTTGGTGTAATCTACAAAACCATAGTTAGGCTCTGTCGCTGCAGTGTTTCCCCAATAAACATAATATGTCTTGGTTTCACCCTTTTTCATATTTACTAAGAATACGATATTCGGGGAATTGGCCGTATTGCTTATATTGTAGCGCGGACATTCTCTGCCTTGATCGTCGGTTACACGATATTCCCTGACATTATTACAGCCAGTGGCGGCAAACTGGATTCTGCATGGGGCATTAACACGGTCGGTTACGCCTGGTTCTGTGATAGTTACTGGTTTACAATATCTCCAATAGCCGGTGCCGCCATTTGAAAGTTTAGTAGGAGTCAGACAACCGCCAGCAGTATCAAGGTTTTCAAGAACTCTGGCATTATTAAAATGCTGTGCTGCATCTGTGTCTGTGTCGACAGGGCTTCTTCTAGCTGTGAAACCGTCTGAACAACCTGTGACAACAATATTTTTCTGTTGGCTTACACCTCTTATTGAAGTGTAATACTTTGTGCCGCTGGCTAGTTCGAGGCCAGTGACAGCATAGCGGTCAACGATACCTATGTTCTGCCAGCCGAAGACGTTATTGGAATACGGGTCTGTTCCCACAGCTATTTCATAATATACTGCCGATGAATCTGAAGGAATATCCCAGTTTGCTTCTGCGCGATTATCAAGGTAGGAATAGGTAATGTCTTTTCCGCTCCAGCCGTCTCTTATATTCAGGGTTGCCGGAGTAATTGCATGGAGCATGTTATCACTGTAGAAAACAGAGCTAAGATTTTCTCCTTTATAGTTATAGAAGACTTCTACTTTGGCAATGTAATATTCATTATTTCTCAATAAAACATTGTTTACTGTATGTGTAAGAGCACTGGTATTAGTTTCTGTGTCGGTTTTTACGTCAGTTCCGTCAGACTTGGCTATGGTAACATTATAACTGGTTATAGTAAGGTCAGGCAGCTTGGAGGTTATTGTCCAATTAACCGGGATGTTTGCTATATCTGAGGTTGTTAATACTAATTCCGGTGAAACAGAAGAATCTAATGAAACAGACAATGTGATACCACTTGTCATGCTTATAGAAACTTCATTAGAATAAGGCGATTCTGAACCGAGGGTATTGGTGCAGGTGAGGACGTAATAATACGTGTGATCTGTTTCGACGTCGGCGTCAGAATACGAAAGTGTAGAAGAATTCAGTGTGGCAATGAGTGTGTAGTCACTGCTTGAAACTTCGCTTCGGTAGAGTTTATAACCACTAAAATATGTTGATACATAATCAACTGCCGGCCATGTTAAAAGGACTTCCGTTCCATCCTGAACACCGGAGAGGGTTGGGGTAGGTAGTGTCGGAACCTTTATTTCAACCTTGTTCGAATAATCAGATTCGTGTCCAAGAGTGCTACAGGCGGTTACAACATAGTAGTAGCTGCTGTTTGTAAGCGATGTTGTGTCAATGTAACTGTTTGTCGGACTTGTTAAAGTCTGAATAAGGGTATAGCCGCTGTCTGGGCTGGTACTGCGGTAAACCTTATAGCTGCCAAAATAAGCAGGATAAGCATAGGTGATGTTGTTCCAGCTTAATTCTACGCCATTTTCAGTTAATTCACCGGCAAGTGTCGGTGCATCCGGCTTAGGAATCTTGAAGGTGACTTCGTTTGAATATTCTGATTCTGCTCCCTGTGCGTTACGAGTGGTTACAACGTAGTAATAGGTTATATCGCACTGGGCGGTTGTGTCGTTGTAGGTTGTTACCTTTCCAAGGGTTGCTACAGAGGTGTAAGGGCCTCCTGCTGTTTCGCTTCTATACACATTGTAACCGGCAACCTTGGCTTGATTAGTGGTGCTTGCACGCCAGTTCAAGGTAATTGCCATTTCTGCTGTAAGCTGGGTTGGTGGAGCAATACTGCCTACTTTTACAAAGTTTGAATAACCACTTTCATGGTCATAACCCATTTCCTTGACTACGTAATAATAGCTGTCACCGTCGGCAATGGTGATATTGTGGGTATAGGTAGTTTCGCCATGCCAGTCTACTAACTTTGTTAGATTTGTCTTGGAGGTGCCATAGAAGACCTGGTATCCTCCGTGATTGTTATTCTGTGGATTCGGTGCAGTCCATTGCAATCTTACACCGCCACCAACCAACTGACCGCTAAGGTTAATCGGGTTCTTGGCTGCACGTATTTGTGTGTAACCGGATTCGCCAGCTGCTGTATAGCATGTTAATCTGTAGTAATAAGTTGTTCCTGCTGTAAGATTTGGATCTGTATAGCTTGTTGTTCCATTTGGAATAGTTGCTACCAGGCTGTAGGTTCCGTTTTCGGTTGTGCTTCTATAAATTTTATAGCCCTGTAAGCCAGCCAGATTCTTTCTATCCCATGATAAGGTAGCTTCTGTTGAATCATTGGTTGGGTTAACACCGATACCAGCCTTAAAATTAGTCGGCGGAAGTATATATACGAGTTTTAACTCGTTTGAAATAGGCGCATGCGCATTGATGGTGTAATCTGGATAGGTTACTATATAGTAATAAGCTCGACCTTCAGTAAGACCTTGTTCTGTATATGGATTTGCTGCAGTTCCTCCACCCCAGTTCATGAAGGTGTAGGGGCCACCCTGGGTTTCACTGCGGTAAACCTTGGCACTGCCAGTGTAATTGCTTGGCTGGGTCCAGGTTAATGATACGCGTACCCAGCCATCGGTTAACACAGACCCTGTCAGGTTGGTTACTGGTGGTAAATAATATGCTGAGGCTTCTATCGAATAGGGGGATTCAACATTATCTGTATCAACATCTGTTACAACGTAATATAGGTTCCCGCCTACTGTAGGAATATCATTGTAGGTTGTGCCTGTTGTTGTTCCTACCAGTGTGTAACCACTACCGGAAGTAGTGCTTCTGTAGATATTATATTGCTTTAATGTGGCATTACCTGTGCTGGCGGCCCATGACAACGTAACCCCGGTAGCTGGCATGACTCTGCTGTCATTAATTACATTGGCTATAGTATTAACTTCAGCCCTCAGGTTCGACGGAGAAAAGTTTACGCTTAGCTTATCAACGCTCATTGTGTATTTTTTTCTTTGCATAGAAGCATAAGCGTAAATTTTTGCATAATATGTTGTATTGGTATTCAGTCTAAGGGTTCTGGAACCGGCAGTCGTGTTTACTGTAGTGTTTGCTGTCTGACCACCAGTATTGCTTAATAAGGCACCATTTGTGTAATTTGCATCATTCCCGGAAGTGCCATACATAATCTGAGCTAAGGTGCCTGAAATAGTTGAATTACCATTACCTGAATTTACTATTGCAAGTGACCAATTGCCCCAGGAAAATTTTACGTTTACAGCATTTGCAGGTGTTCGGAAGCTTTGATAAACCAAACCGTCTATTGCTCTTGCTGTATTGCTGTTTTTGTCACCAACGATGGTAACGTTGCTGTTATTGGCTGAAATTGTAGAATTTAATGCTCCTATGCCAATAACACCACCGTATCCGTTAATTCGTGTGTTTGTGCTCCACCCGGTAGTGCCGTTGGTGAAGTCAGGGTTCTGTAGCTGTTCCAATGCAAATGTGCTATTTGCGGCAAAACAAAATACCAGCACGGAAATCAAGCAGATAAATTGTCTAATTCTTTGTCGCAATGCCATTTTTTATATCCAATATTTATTGAACGCTACGAACAGTACATAATAATCCTTATCTATATTGTATCACAATATTCCCGTCTTGTCACAGTTACTCTCGTTGTTTTAGCAACACATCGAGTGCCCGAAGGTAGGGTTAATGAATTAGCCTTCGGCTGTGAACGCGGCCTAGCGGCCGATGAATGATTCGGCTTTGCCGAATATGAATGAAGATCCGCCCCTGCGAGGCCTTCCTGTATATATTACAGCAGCTGCATGGTGCAATCAATGAGAGTCCGCCCCTGCGAGGCCTTCCTCCTTCCAGAGGCTGTCACAAAACTAGAAATTTGTAAAAATCCCGATATACAGTAGATTCCTAAAAACCTCCCTTTTTAAGGGAGGGTAGGGAGGGTTTTGATTTTAGAAGAAACTTGTTTTGAATGCATAAAATCGAGTATTCAGACAGCCTCTCCAGGGGGAAGGTGGATTCTGCGATAGCAGAAGACGGATGAGGGCTATAAAATCACACTTCTACATCCACTGCTATAAAACTCTCCAGCTTCTAGCTTCAAAGCCTATTTTGTGGTAGCATATCAAAAAATTATTTTTCTGGAAGTATTATGGAAAACAATAAATCACGTGTTCTGCTCGGTTATATTTGCACCTTTATCGTTATTGCAATAATGATTTGGGCCGTATGCATTCCTGATCCTACAACTAATGCTTATCGTAAAAGTAGTTCTCCGTCTCAAACGTCTCAAAAATACAAAATAGGCGTTTCTATGCCAGCTAAGCATCTTGAACGCTGGAACCACGATGGCGCAATGCTTAAAAAATTATTGGAAAAAGAGGGTTTTGATGTTGAATTGCTCTTTGCAGATAATAATGCTTTGCAGCAGAACAACGATATTCAGAACCTGGTAGCAAATGGTGCTGATTTGCTGTTAATTGCTGCCGTTGATGCAGATTCTTTGGCTATGCAGATTGATGAAGCTGTTAAGAAGGACATACCGGTTATAGCCTACAACAGACCTATTTCTAATACTTCAGGAATCGCATATCTTATAACAGAGGACTGTGTTGATTGTGGTGCTGAAATGGGAAGATTTCTGGAAAAGAATCTTAACCTTGCTAATGACGATGGCAAAACCTATAATATGGAAATTGTTGGCGGTGACCCCGCTGATAAATGCTCTCTGATGTATTATGACGGTCAGATGAGTGTTTTGAAAAAATATGTTGATGCTGGAAAACTGATTATACCTTCTGGTCAGATTACCTTTGAACAAACCTGCACAAATGGTTGGTCTACTGAATTAGGCCAAAAACGTCTACAGAATTTATTGTCTTCCTATTACACTAATAAAAAGCTTGATGCGGTTCTTGCTGCCAATGACGGATTGGGTGTTGCTGCAATGAAAGCATTAAAAACAGATTACAGAGGCGGAAATACCGTTTATGTTACTGGTCAGGATGGAGAAGACCCCGCTCTTAAGTTGATTGTTGAAGGCAAATCAATTATGACAATATATAAAAATATCGAAAAAAATGCATTTGTCGCCGTTGAATTGGCTAAGAGCATATTTCAATCGAATCAATTTAATCCTGAAAAAATATGCAACTCATTCAGCTTTAAGTGCAGCTTTGATGATAAAACTTTTGATAATGGCAAAAAAATAGTTCCGACCTTCATGGTTAGCTGTGAAACCATAACCAAAGATAACTATAAAGAAAAACTGGTTGATACCGGCTTTTATAAAATAGGTGCTAATGGTTATCTGGAAAAGATTAATCGCTAAGGCAAGGTTATTATTATGACTGATTTTATTCTAGAGATGAAATCTATCCATAAATCCTTCGGTAACGTTGTTGCGCTTGATAACGTAAACCTGAAGGTAAAACGTGGAACTATTCATGCACTTGTCGGTGAAAATGGCGCTGGAAAATCTACTCTGATGAATGTTCTGAGTGGCGTTTATCCTTTCGGCGCTTATTCTGGTGATATTGTTTACAACAATGAAATCTGTAAGCTAAATAACCTTAAGGAAAGCGAAGCAAAGGGTATTGTAATTATCCACCAGGAATTATCTTTGCTGCCAAATTTGTCGGTAGCGGAAAATCTTTTTCTTGGAAATGAATTTACACATTTTGGAAAAATAGACTGGAATACCACCTTTTTAAAGGCTAGAGAGGCCCTTAATTTTGTTGGTCTTGATATTGACCCTTCAAAAAAGGTTGGGGAATTCGGAACAGGCGTTCAGCAGCTTATAGAAATAGCTAAGGCTTTTACAAAGAAAGCTAAGCTTCTAATACTGGATGAACCTACGTCTTCCTTGACTGATAATGATGCGATGAAGCTCCTGAATCTTTTAAAGGATTTCAAAAACCAGGGAATGACCAGTATCATCATTTCTCATAAATTAAATGAAATTTCCTATGTGGCGGACGAATTAACTGTAATCCGCGATGGATGCACTGTTGAAACTATTGATAATTCCAATCATAGCATTGATGAAGCAAGAATTATTAAGAGCATGGCAGGCCGCGAAATATTGGATGTTTACCCTAAACGACCCGAATACAAGGGTGGGGAAGTTATACTCGAAGTGAAGGATTGGAATGTTTGGCATTTTCCGCAGAACAACCGAAAGGCCGTTTGTGATGCAATATTCAAACTTAGAAAGGGCGAAGTATTAGGCTTTGCCGGGCTGCAGGGCGCTGGCAGAACAGAACTTGCCTTAAGTATTTTTGGCAGAAGCTATGAAGGCAAAACCACCGGGCAGATTTTGCTGAAGGGTGAACAGGTTAATTTAAAAGATGCCAGGACAGCCATTGAAAAAGGAATTATTTATTTAACAGAGGACCGCAAGGCTAATGGTCTACTCTTAAAAGCGCCGATTTATCTGAATCTTACTTTGGCGGCTTTGGATAAAGTCAGTAACAAAGGCATTCTTTCTGAAATTTTGGAAAGAAAAGCAAATTATAAATATCAAAATGAAATGGGTATCAAGACTACCAGCACGGGAAATTTGATTGATACGCTTTCTGGCGGAAATCAGCAGAAGGTTCTTCTTGCCAGATGTCTTTTTGCAGATCCCGACATTCTGATTCTGGATGAGCCCACAAGAGGCGTTGACGTTGAAGCCAAACATGATATTTATCTGTTGATTAATAAGCTTATTGAAAATGGTTTAAGTGTAATTCTTATTTCTTCTGACATGTCAGAAGTAATAGGCATGTGTGATAGGGTATATGTAATGTCTGAAGGCCATATTACCGGTGAAGTATGTGGCAGCGAAATCACTCAGGAAAACCTGATGAAAAAGATGCTGCAGCATGTTGATAATGGGGAATAATAGTATGAAAGAAAATATAAAAGGGTTTTTGCAGAATAATGCAATGGTTTTTGTGCTTTTTGTAGTGTTTATATTCTTTAACATTTTGACTAATGGCAAGATGTTATATGCCCAGAATATTTCCAATCTGCTTGTTCAGAATGCCCATGTAATCATTCTTGCCTGCGGTATGCTTCTATGTATTTTAACAGGTGGGAATATTGACCTATCTATTGGTTGCACAGTCTGTCTTTCCGGGGCTATTGCCGGTAAGCTGATGGAAACCACAGGTATGTCTCCATTGGCCGTCGTTTTGGTTTCTATGCTTGCTGCCATTCTCGTAGGCGTTTGGAACGGTGCCTGGATCGGTTATGGAAAAATACCGCCATTTATTGTTACCCTGGCAAGCATGTTCATGATCAGAGGGCTTGCACGCGCTGTTATTGATTCTAAGACAGTTTTGATTGTAAATAATGATTTTAATTACTGGTTTACGTCATTTATCAATATTCCTGGGTTGGATGACGGATTGGTCAAGTATTCTGCAATAGTCTTCGGCATCATTGCATGTATTGTTTTGATTATTTCAGCATATTCCAGCTATAAAGCTCAGGTTGTAGCTAAGAATGACAAGTCTATACCTCACGAAAATATTCAGAAGCTTTGTGCAGTAATGGTTTTCTTTTTGTTGTGCTCCTGGAAGTTAGCAAACTGTGATGGCTTGTCTGTTTTGATTTTGTGGGCTGTTTTCATTGCATATATCTATAATTTCTTCACAGAAAAGATGAAATGGGGCAGATATTTTTATGCTGTCGGCGGTAACGAAAAAGCAACTAAGCTTTCTGGCATAAATACCAGGCTTGTTTATTTCTGGGCTTATGTTCAGGTTGCATTCCTTTCCGGCCTTTGCGGTTTGCTGACAGCTTCAAGAATAGGCTCTGTAAATGGCGATATGGGCACTCAGTATGAAATGGATGCCATTGCTTCCTGTTTTATCGGTGGCGCTTCAGCCTACGGTGGAAGCGGAACTGTAAAAGGCGCTGTAATCGGTGCTATTCTTATGGGCATCATCAATCAGGGTATGTCTATATATGGCCTGAACACCAACTGGCAATACGTTGTAAAAGGAATAGTCCTGCTTCTGGCCATCGTCTTCGCCCAGATGGTAAAAACAGAAGGAAAATGAATTAGCCTTCGGCTATGAATCCGGCTAACGCCTATTAGTGGATTGTTTACCCCCTTTATTAGAGGTTGTCCGAAAACTAGGAGTTTTTGGTCACTAATTTGTTGAAAATTGCAGGAAGAGTGTTTTTACTTAATAAATACGAATAAATCTGATTAAGCAGGCCATATATTTCCCACAGATTTCACAGATGTTCAAGCGAGGAGAAATAGAATTATATTTTGTAATTTAATTAGAACTTATTACGTTATTTCAGTTTTTTTTTTAGTTGTCTTTGACATTTAATCAGCATAAAGGTCCGGTCTCTGAAAATATCAGGTACAATCGCCATCTGAGGCTAAAAATGGTATAATTTCCCTAGCCTTAAAGGAGTAATTAAATGCCGTATCAAAAACCACAAGACCGAAGCCAGATGATGTTCTATTCTCTTGAATCTCTGGTTTCACCTGACAGCCCCGTAAGAATAATAGATATTTTTATAGACAGTCTTGATCTTAAGACACTTGGTTTTTCCAAGTCTACACCTGCAGCAGAAGGCAGACCTTCCTACGGTGCAGGTGACCTGCTCAAACTTTATCTATACGGTTATACCCACACAATAAACTCCTCAAGGAAACTGGATGAAGCCTGCAGAATAAATATAGAACTGAAATGGTTGCTAAGAGGGCTGGAACCAGACTTCAGAACAATATGCGATTTCCGCAAAGATAACGCAGAACCTCTCAAGAAAGTTTTTCATGAATTCAACTGCCGTATTTTTAGTGCTCGTGAAACAGGATTCTTTGCCATAGACGGCACCAAGATACAGGCAAACAATTCCAAGAAAAACAATTTCACCGCCAATAAACTTGACGACAAGATAAGGGTGGCCGATGAAACAACCCAATACTATGTAAGGCTGTTAAATGGGAATGACACCAACGATGACGAACTTGATCCGAAACATAGATTTACAGAGGAAGAATTAAATAAGAAGCTGGAAAAGGCACAGGAACGTCTGGAAATGCTGCTTAACAAGCGAAGGGAAATGGAAGAAAACGGACTTGCCCAGATTTCGCTTACCGATACAGATTCTAAGCTCATGAAAACCAGAGAAGGTTTTACCATGGCATATAATGTTCAGACAGCTGTTGATTCCAACACGCACCTGATAAAGGACTTTGAAGTCACAGACAGACCGAGCGATTTCGGACTATTGGCTGAAACTATCGCCAGAACAAAAAGTGAAAAAGCGGAGGAAATAGTAGAAGTAGTCGCTGATAAGGGCTATGAGTGCCCCGAAGATATGCTTGAATGCCTTGAAAAGGGTATAATTCCAAATGTCATAAACAAGAACAAAAAGAAGGACTATGAACTGGAAACAGTTTATGAAGAAGCAGAAATAGACGAAAAAACAAAATGCAGTAAAAAATCCGATGACATAAAAAAGTGTCTGCGTGCCGGTGTAATTCCTGAAGCATACAAGGATGTCATTAGTGAAATAAGCGTTTCTGAAAAGAAAACCATGATAAAAGAGGACGGAACAACAGAATCTCCTGCCTATAAAAGGTCTGAACAGGAAATGAGAGAAAGAGCCCTTGAAGGGTATTTCGTCAGAGACCTTGAAAGAAATATCGTTTACTGTCCCGGGGGATATACTTTAAGACCTAAAAGTTTCAGAAGAAACGGTTCTGTTGTTTATTCGAACAGAGTGGTCTGCAGGGACTGCAGGATAAGAAACCTGTGCAACAGAACCAAAGGCCCTTTCAAAGAAGTAGAGTTTTCAAAAGACTCTCTGGAAAAGCCATGCAAAGGCATCGTCTCTGAAAACAAAACCATAGGCGGCAATAAGGCAAAGGGTAAATTTCAAAAGAGAAAAGTGGTAAAATTCAAATTCAAACCGGACGGAAACAAGATGAATCAGAGAAAAAATCTGGCAGAACATCCTTTCGGAACAATAAAAAGAGCCTTAAACGGCGGACATTTCCTGCTAAGAAACAAAATCAAAACTTCAGGAGAATTCGCCCTGTTCTCATTAGCCTATAATTTCAAAAGAAGCATAAATTTACTGGGATTCAATGAAATGGCAACAATTTTAGGGTAATTTATCCAATAAGACGTCGTTTTTTTTATAATTTTTCCTAAAATATTACACCAATATAACCAAAACCTATCCGAATCCTTAATATAGCATTTAATTTATGCTAAAACTAAGTTTTCGGACGGTCTCCATAAAGGGGGACTAAGGGGGATTTACAAATTCTCACATAGCACTAAGTCGGT
>JAZRWI010000075.1:0-8313 GCA_045599645.1 Candidatus Avigastranaerophilus sp. | reverse complement strand
GGAACTTAATAAAAAAATAAAAAATATTTCATAAGAGCAATTCCCATACAACATAATCACTAAAACTTAAACAGTCGTTTATTGGCTTCTGTAGCTGATAAACGACTGTTTTTAATCTGCTAAACTGTTAAACTTGGGATTGTAGGCGTATTATATTTAGAATATTATTTTTTGGCAATAGTTATAAAATAATTTATTTTATTCCCTCAAATGATAGCAAAATTAAGTCTTGCAAGGAAATTTGAGTAAAGGTAAAATTGAAAGAAATACATCTGAAAGGGTTGAGTTATGGCTGATAATAAAAAAGAAACTGAAAGAGCGGAATTGCATAAGACTATATGGGGCATCGCCAACGATTTACGTGGCAGTGTTGACGGTTGGGATTTTAAGCAATATGTTCTTGGGATGCTGTTCTACAGATATATTTCTGAAAATCTTACCAATTATATCAATCAGATTGAAAGAGAAGCCAATGGTGAAGATGAAGTAGATACTTCTAAGATGACAGAAGAAGAATTGGCTGCTTTTGAAGAATCAAGATTTGATTATGCAAAGCTTTCCGACGAAGAAGCAGAAAATGCCCGAGAAGACATGATTGCTTCAAAGGGTTTCTTTATTTTACCAAGTCAGCTTTTTAAGAATGTAAGAGCAAGAGCATCACTTGATGAAGATCTTAACGTGACTCTTGAGAAAATTTTTAAAAGTATTGAAGAATCAGCTATTGGAACACCAAGCGAAGAAAATTTCAGAGGTCTTTTTGATGATATTGATGTTAATAGCAACAAACTCGGTGGCACTGTAGGAGCAAGAAACAGCCGTCTTGTTAAGCTGATGAATGGTGTCGGTGCAATGAATCTTGGTGATTACAAGGATAACACCATAGATGCTTTCGGTGATGCCTATGAATATCTGATGGGTATGTATGCTTCTAATGCCGGGAAAAGCGGTGGAGAATACTTTACACCACAAGAAGTCTCTCAGTTAATAACCAGACTTGCTATTAGCGGAAAGAAAGAAGTAAATAAGGTTTATGACCCAGCTTGCGGATCTGGTTCACTGCTTCTTCAGACTGCGAAAATTCTTGGGAAAGACAACGTAAGAACTGGTTTTTTTGGTCAGGAAATAAACATAACCACCTACAACCTGTGCCGAATCAATATGTTCCTTCATGATATAGGCTATGAAAAATTCAATATTGCTAATGCAGATACTTTAACAGACCCAAAACATTGGGATGATGAGCCTTTCGATGTTATTGTTTCGAATCCGCCTTATTCAATCAAGTGGGATGGTGAAAGCGATGCCACAATGATTAATGACCCTCGTTTTGCTCCAGCAGGCGTGCTTGCTCCAAAAAGCAAGGCTGACTTAGCTTTCTTTATGCATAGTCTAGCATGGCTTGCTAGTGATGGTGCAGCAGCAATTGTATGTTTTCCCGGTATCATGTATCGTGGTGGAGCAGAACAGAAAATTCGTCAGTATCTCATCGACAATAACTATGTTGACTGTGTTATTCAGCTTCCTGGTAATCTGTTCTTTGGAACAAGCATCGCAACCTGTATCATGGTTCTGAAGAAATCAAAGGCAGATAACTCCATACTATTCATAGATGCCACCAATGAATGTGTGAAGGTTACCAACAATAATAAGCTTGCTGAAGAAAATATTCAGACTATATTGACCGCTTTTTATGAACGTGGTGATAAAGAACATTTTTCCAGATTGGTTCCTTATGAAGAAGTTGCCAATAATAACTATAATCTCAGCGTAAGTTCCTATGTTGAACAGGAAGATACCCGCGAAGTAGTAGATATAACAAAACTCAACGCTGAAATTAAAGAAATCGTGGCAAGAGAAGCTTTTTTAAGAGCCGAAATAGATAAAATCGTAGCTGAAATTGAAGGTGGTTGTTGATGAGTGAATTGATAAAACTAGATAATGAATATAAAAACTGGCTTATTGAAGTCAGTAAGCAGTTCAAAAAAAGCCAGATTAAAGCTTCCATGAAAGTGAATAGTGAAATGTTACGCTTTTATTGGGAAATTGGCAAAGGTATTGATAATTTGAAAGATAAATATAATTGGGGTAGTAAATTTTATAAAAAAATAAGTGATGATTTAACGAAACTTTTGCCAAATGTAAAAAGCTTTTCTTCAAGAAATGTTTTATATATGCATCAGTTTTATGTTTTGACTCACAAAGTAATTACGCCACAAGTTGTGGCGCAATTAGACAATAATGAAGTTACGCCACAACTTGGTGCGCAAATTATTTTTGAAATACCTTGGGGTCATATAAGGCTTATATTAGATAAAACAAAAGCAAATTTAGAAAAAGCTTTATATTATGTTCAGAAAACCTTTGAAAATAACTGGTCTAGAGCAGTGTTACTGAATTTTATCGATAGCAAACTTTATGAACGTGAAGGTAAAGCTATTACCAACTTTAAGACTACATTACCTGAAGTTCAAGGTGATTTGGCTCAGGCTCTTACTAAGGATCCTTATAATTTTGATTTTCTTACTTTAAGTCAGCGTTACAATGAAAAAGAGTTAAAAGATGGCCTGATGGATAATATTACTCGGTTTCTATTGGAACTAGGTAATGGCTTTGCTTTTGTTGGTAGAGAGGTCCGATTGGAAGTCGGTGAAACAGAAAAATTTATCGATATGCTTTTCTACAACATTAAACTCCATTGCTATGTTGTGCTTGAAGTAAAGATTAATGAATTCGATTCTTCGTATGCCGGGCAGTTAAGTTCTTATGTGGTCGCTGTAAATCACCAGTTGAAAGGGCAGAATGACAACCCTACCATCGGTTTATTAGTATGCAAATCTCTTGATAAAGTGGAAGCTCAATATGCCTTAGAAGCTACTTCTCAGCCAATCGGCATCTCTGGCTATGAATTATATAAATTACTACCGGAAAACTTCAAAGGAACACTGCCGTCTATTGAAGAAATTGAGGCTGAGTTAGGAGAAGATACAAATGAGTAAACTTGAAGAATTATTACAGCAACTATGCCCGGATGGAGTGGAATATAAAAAACTTGGTGAAATAGCAACAATTACTCGTGGGGGTAGTTTGCAGAAAAAGGATTTCATTGAAGATGGCTATCCTTGTATTCACTATGGTCAGATTTACACCAAGTATCCACTGTTCCCAACAAAGACTTTTACTTTTATATCATCAGAAACAGCAAAAAAACAGAGAAAAGCTCTGCCGAATGATATTGTTATGGCTGTTACGAGTGAAAATGTTGAAGATGTATGTAAATGTGTGGCTTGGATGGGAGATGCTGAAATAGCGGTAAGTGGTCATACTGCCATCATTCATCACAATCAGGACCCGAAATTCTTAACATATTATTTTTATAGCAAAGAATTTTTTGAACAGAAAAAGAAATTAGCCCATGGCACAAAAGTTATAGAGGTCACCCCAGACCGACTTGGAGATATAACTCTGCCTGTACCTCCGCTGCAAGTGCAGCGTGAAATTGTCCGTATTTTGGACAATTTCACGAATTTGACAGCCGAGCTTACAGCCGAGCTTACAGCTCGGAAAAAGCAGTATGAATTTTATCTAAATAAAATTTTTGATATAGAAAATAATTCTGAAAAAACAACGATAGATAAAATATGCAAAAAAATTTGTTCTGGTGGCACACCTACGGCTACAAGAGGGGATTATTATGGCGGTGATATACCATGGTTGAGGACTCAAGAAGTAGATTGGAAAGATATTACAGATACTGAATTAAAAATAACTCAACAAGGTTATGATAATTCTTCTGTAAAATGGATACCCGCTAATTGTATTATTGTTGCTATGTATGGTGCTACAGCTGGTAAGGCAGCCATAAATAAAATACCTTTAACAACAAATCAAGCATGTTGTAACTTAGAAATTGATGAAAATAAAGCATTGTATAAATATGTTTATTATTGGTTTTGTAAGGAATATTTAATACTGAAATCTTTGGGGCAAGGTTCTCAAAACAATATAAATGCACAGATTGTTAAAAATTATGAGATATTGTTGCCGACGATTGAAAAACAGAAGTATATAGTAGAAAAATTAGATTCTTTTGAAAAAATATGCTCTGATATGTTTTCTGGTCTTCCAGCAGAAATAGAAGCCCGTAAGAAGCAGTATGAATACTATCGAGATAAGTTACTAACTTTTAAGAGGAAGTGAATTTACTAGTCTGATTTGTTCAGGAGGGACTAAGCATTGGCTAAGATTGATGTAGATGGTTCTCGTATAAATATAATTCTGATTAATGACAAAGACTATATTTCATTGACTGACATGGTTAGAAACATTGAAAATGGTTTGTCCTTAATAGAAAAATGGCTTAGAAACAAAAATACTATAGAATTCTTAGGCATTTGGGAGAAGATGTATAACCCTGATTTTAATTCCCCCGAATTCGAGGGAATTATAAATGAGGCTGGTTTAAATCGTTTTGTTCTATCGGTCAAACAATGGGTAGAAAAGACAAAAGCAATAGGTATTATTGCAAAAGCTGGTAAATTTGGTGGTACTTATGCGCATAAAGATATTGCTTTTGAGTTTGCTTCATGGGTTTCACCATATTTTAAATTATATTTAATAAAAGAATTCGAAAAGCTAAAAGAAGAAGAATATAGAAAATTAGGTTGGGATATAAGAAGAAATTTGGCAAAGATTAATTATCATATACATACAGATGCAATAAAGAATGTTCTGATTCCTGAAAAATTGCCTAAGGATAAAATCAATTATATTTATGCAGATGAAGCAGATATGCTGAATGTTGCTCTGTTTGGGGTTACTGCGAAAGAATGGCGAGAAGCTAATCCTGATTTGAAAGGCAATATCCGAGACTATGCCAATATGTCTCAATTGGTTTGCTTAGCAAATTTAGAAAA
Organism: Candidatus Avigastranaerophilus sp.; assembly: GCA_045599645.1. GTDB lineage: Bacteria > Muiribacteriota > Ozemobacteria > Ozemobacterales > Ozemobacteraceae > RUG334. The sequence goes on along the minus strand of JAZRWI010000075.1, from coordinate 3,400 downwards.
TTTAAATGCTGTTTTTATCAATGAAGGCATGAAACAATCTGAACGGCTAGAGAAACTAAATAGTATTGCAATAGTCCAAATGAATATTTTAACAAAAAATGAATGCGTGAAGATGTTAGAATAATTGTTTTGCTTTTATGAAAGAGGAAAGAATAATGGTAAGCTATAATGTAGTCGCAGAGATGAATGAAAGCACAATCGTTGCTGAATATACACCAGCACCGAGAGTGATGGAAGAAACCGTATATCAGTCAGAAGCTGAATTGGAACGAAAGTTTATTTCCCAGCTTGGTATTCTTGGCTACGAATATGTTAGCTTACATGATGAAAAGGGGCTTATTGACAATCTCAGGGCTCAGCTTGAAAAGCTTAATAATTACAAGTTTTCCAATAATGAATGGAAGAATTTCTTTGAAAATAATCTTGCTAATCCAAATGAAGGTATTGTTGAAAAGACAAGAAAGATTCAGATAGACAATGTCCAGGTATTGAAGCAGGATGATGGTTCAAGTAGAAATATTACTCTGATTGATAAGAAGCATATTCATAATAACAGACTTCAGGTAATCAATCAGTATGAAGAAAATAATGGCAATTTCAAGAATCGCTATGATGTTACTATTCTTGTTAATGGTCTGCCTTTGGTTCATATAGAATTGAAACGCAGAGGGGTAGCCATACGTGAAGCCTTCAACCAGATTAACAGATATCAGCGTGATAGCTTCTGGGCTGCATGCGGTCTTTTTGAATATGTTCAGATATTTGTTATTTCCAATGGCACCCATACCAAATATTATTCAAATACTACCCGTGATAGCCATATAAGAGAAACAACAGGCAGTGGCAGAAAACTGAGTAAAAAGACCAGCAACAGCTTTGAATTTACTTCATACTGGGCAGACGGTAACAATAAAATCATTCCTGATCTTGTTGATTTTACAAATACTTTTTTCGTAAAGCACTGCCTCTTGAATGTTCTTACTAGATATTGTGTTTTTACAGCTCAGAATCTGCTTCTTGTAATGCGACCTTATCAGATTGCTGCAACAGAAAGAATCATTAATAAAATTGAAGTTTCAAGCAATTATCATAAAGCAGGAACTTTGGCAGGTTGCGGTTATATATGGCATACAACGGGTTCTGGTAAGACTCTTACTTCCTTCAAAACAGCACAGTTGGCATCAGTTATGCCTGATATTGATAAGGTCATGTTTGTTGTTGACCGTAAAGACTTGGATTATCAGACCATCAAAGAATATGACAAGTTTGAAAAAGGAGCAACCAACGGTAATTCAAATACCAAAATCCTTCAGCGGCAACTTGAAAATCCTGATGCAAAGATTATCGTAACAACAATACAGAAGCTTAGTGTTTTCATCAAGAAGAATGCTACGCATGATGTTTATAAAAAGCATGTTGTAATAATATTTGATGAGTGCCATAGAAGTCAGTTTGGTGAAATGCACTCTAAGATAGTGAAGTATTTTAAGAACTATCATCTCTTCGGTTTCACTGGCACCCCTATTTTTGCAACTAATGCTGGTGTTGCTACTGGCGAAGCCACAACAAGCCAGATATTTGGTGACAGACTTCATACCTATACCATTGTTGATGCCATTGGTGATGGTAATGTTCTTCCATTCAAGATAGATTATGTTAATACAATCAAGACCAAGAGAGATATCGAGAACGATGAATCTCAGGTTTTCTCTATAGACAGAGAAAATGCCCTTATGGCACCAGAACGTATTACAAAGGTTGTTGAATATATCCTCAATGGGTTTGATACCAAGACCTGCCGTGGAAAGTATTACAACAAGGATGGAGTCAGGCTGAACGGATTCAACTCTATTTTTGCTGTTGCTTCTATACCAATGGCTAAGCTGTATTATCTTGAATTCAAGAAACAGCTTGCCCAGAAGGTTCACTGTAAACTTAATATTGCTACCATTTTCAGTTTCAACCCCAACAGCAACGAAGAAAGCCATGGTATTCTTTCTGATGAAGATACTTCTGCAGAAGGTCTCGATAAACCATCAAGAGATTTCTTGGAAATGGCTATTGAAGATTATAATAAACAGTTCAAAACCAATTTCGATACATCTTCCGACAAGTTTGAAAACTACTACAAAGACCTGTCCCAGCGTGTTAAGGATAGACAAGTAGACCTGTTGATTGTTGTTAATATGTTTCTTACTGGTTTCGATGCAACCACACTTAACACTCTGTGGGTAGATAAGAATCTGCGTTATCATGGGCTATTACAGGCTTTTTCACGCACCAACAGAATATTGAATTCCGTAAAAACCTTCGGTAATATTATCTGCTTCCGTAATCTTAGAAAAGCAACAGATGATGCCATTGCACTGTTTGGTGATAGAGATGCTTCCAGTATTGTTCTTCTGAAAGACTTTGAATCTTATTACAAGGGCTACGAAGAAAATGGTGTTCATGTTCCTGGTTATAAGGAACAAGTTGAGAAGCTTATGAATGATTTCCCAATTGGTGAAGCAATCAAAGGGGAAGAGGCAGAAGCAGATTTTATTAAGCAATATAGTTCAATACTTAGAAGCAAGAATGTATTAAACTCCTTCGACAGCTTCGAAGGTAATGAAATCTTGAGCGAAAGAGACTTCCAGGATTATCAGAGTATATACATTGACCTTTATGAAAAATATAAGGAACGAAAAGAGCATGGAGCTTCTGTTGCTTGTAATGATGGTATTCCTCCGAATCAACCAGTAACTCTTGTAGATGTTGTTGATGATCTGGTATTTGAAATGGAATTGGTTGAACAGCTTGAAGTAACAATTGATTACATTCTTAGCTTAGTTGAAATCTACCATAACTCAAATTGCGAAGACAAAGAAGTTCTTACTTCCATTACTAAGGCAATTGGTTCAAGCCCTCACCTCAGAAAAAAGAAAGACCTTATTGAAGCATTTGTTTCAACAGTAAATTCAAAGACTAATGTTAATGAAGATTGGAAGAAATATGTTCAGGAAAAGAAAGAGGAAGAACTAAACAAGATTATTGCTGAAGAAAAGCTTAAACCAGAAGAAACAAAGAAGTTCCTGGATAATTCCTTCAGAGACGGCACTTTAAAAGAAGGTGGCACTGACATTGATAAAATTATGCCAAAGGTATCACTTTTTGCCAAGGGGGCTAACAACCGTGCCACTAAAAAGAAAGGTATTTTACAACGACTTAAAGAGTTTTTCGAAAAATTCCTAGGTTTGGTATAAAAGGAGATAACGATGCAGGGCAAACGCAAACTTTTTTTAGATGTTAAGCACTTTTTCGAGGTATTCAGTTTTACGACATGCTTTTAACATTTTGGCATTAATGCTGGCTTTAAAAGTTTCTTCTGTTTTAAGCATTGTTAAAGCCATTTTTCTGA
>JAZRWI010000074.1:0-76428 GCA_045599645.1 Candidatus Avigastranaerophilus sp. | reverse complement strand
AGAAGCTTTCAAAGAACGGACCTTGATTTATCATGCTTAAATTCCTTTTTTATAATTTTCATTTCAAGCATAAAACAATCTAAAATAAAGTACAACCCATAATCTGCACTACAAAAGAAAAAAGTTTGCGTTTGCCCTGGGTTGGGGATTCCCTAGCTCCCAGTCCTGAGCTTTATTGAAACATGCTTTATACTTGCTTGGTATATAAGTCTAACACGTTAGGCTTTAAGCTTTAAGCTTATAGCTTTAAGCTTATTGCTTATAGCTTATAGCTTGAAGCTTATAGCTTATTGCTTATAGCTTATTGCTTATTGCTTATAGCTTATAGCTTATTGCTTATAGCTTATAGCTTGAAGCTTATAGCTTATAGCTTATAGCTTGAAGCTTATAGCTTATAGCTTGAAGCTTATAGCTTATAGCTTGAAGCTTATAGCTTATTGCTTATAGCTTATTGCTTATAGCTTATTGCTTATAGCTTATTGCTTATAGCTTATAGCTTGAAGCTTATAGCTTATTGCTTATAGCTTATAGCTTATTGCTTATAGCTTATAGCTTATAGCTTGAAGCTTATAGCTTATTGAAACATGCCTTATACTTTATATGTATTAAATATAAATAAATCCTAGATAGCTTCCGATACAGTGACAAATTCTAAATTTGTGAGATAAATATGGGATTTAACATAACAGAAAAGCTCTGTGTTGCTGTTGCTTCCAGTGCATTATTCGACTTATCTGAATCAGATAAGGTCTTTCAGGAAAAGGGATATTCGTTCTACAAGCGCTATACACGCCAGCATCTTAACGATGTATTCAAACCAGGCGTTGCATTCCCGTTTGTAAGAAGACTACTGGCCATCAATAAGCGTTTCCCGGAACAAAAGCCGGTTGAAGTTGTTCTTCTCTCAAAGAATGACGCAGAAACAGGCCTCAGAGTATTCAATTCTATCGCACACTACGGTCTGGACATAATAAGAGCCGGTTTCCTCAGCGGTAAGTCTCCTATCGAATATATCCCGGCATTCAATGCTTCACTTTTCCTATCTGCAAACGCAGAAGACGTTAAGGAAGCTGTAAAAGCGGGTTTCCCTGCCGGCACAGTATTAGGGCCATGTGCTGAAGATGATGAAACAGACGACGAACTAAGAATTGCATTCGACTTTGACGGAGTAATAGTAGACGACGCTGCCGAAAGAATCTTCCAGGAACAAAACCTTGATGCATTCCAGAATAACGAAAAGGATAACGCTAAGAACGCAATGGATCCAGGTCCTTTATTTAAGCTCTTCAAGCATCTTTCTGCCCTACAGAGAGCAGATAAACTCAGCGAAAGAAAGCATCCTGATACCTATAAGCGTTTCCTGCGCATTTCTATAGTTACAGCTAGAAGCGCACCAGCACATGAAAGAGCAATCAATACACTCCGCAAGAATCGTCTTGAAGTTGATGATGCTTTCTTCCTCGGTGGAATTGAAAAGGGCCGCATTCTGGAAGTCATGAAGCCACATATTTATTTTGATGATCAGATGTCACACCTTAAGAGTTCTTCAGGAAAGCATATACCTTCTGTGCATATTCCGTTTGGGATAAGCAACAAATAATGCCTTCGGCGTGAAAAACTGTCGCTTTGCGACAGTAGTGAATACCAGCCTTCGGCTGGCGTGAAAACTTGCTGGAGCAAGAGTGAAAGCCTGACACTTAGCGTCAGGCGTGAAAATGTGCCTTTCGGTATGTGGATATTTGTCCACTCTTTTTTTCTTATGATTTATGATCTGGAACTTAATACTGTAATAACTGGTGAGCAGGCGGGAAATACGGTAATCGAGCTTCTCGCCTCTAGGTTTACTTATAGGACTGCCGAACAGTGGCTTCAGATGATAGCCAGAGGGCAGGTGCTGCTTGATAAAAATAAGGCCAAGGCTGATGACCTTCTATATGAAGGAATGAGTCTTGGCTTTGTTGTTCCTGATTATTATGAGCCTGACTTAGACACTAATTATCAAAGAATTTTCGAAAACAATAACATAATCGTTGTCAGCAAGCCTGCAGACCTTCCAATTTCAACAAACCACAAGTTCTTTAAACAGAATATGACTGCTTTGGTTAGACGTGATTGGAAGCTTCCTGATATCAATCCCATACACAGGCTAGACCGTGAAACTAGCGGCCTCATGATTTTCCTTAAGAAGCCTTTTGATAAACCAAAATCGATAAGAAAAGACCCGCGTTTGATAATCAAGGATAAATATTATCTGGCTGTGGTTAATGGTCATGTTTCAGAAGAAGGCTTTAATGTAAATATTCCTTTGAAAGACCTTAATGAAGGCCCTACCCCTTATAAAGCTGTTGAAGCGAAGTGTGGTGAGGGTAAAGAAGCATCAACAGAATTCAGACTACTTGGAACCAATGACAAATACAGCCTTTTACTTTGTAGACTGAATAGTGGCCGAAAGCATCAGATCCGTGCTCATTGCGCTATAATCGGGCATCCTATTGTGGGTGATAAGCTTTATCTCTATGATGGGAAATATTTTATCAAACGCAGGGATACAGATATATTAGAACCTGCTGATTACGAAACCCTTGGAGCCCACCACCATCTTCTTCATGCTTACGCCTTGAACCTGGAACTACCTGAAGGCCCTGTTTCTCTACGCTCCGAACACTTTTCACCCGATTTTCAAAAATACCTGAACCTCTTCCCAAAGCGTGAGGAGATAATGAATTCGACCTTCGGCCGATGAATGATTCGACTAACGCCTATTTGGTATAAGTTTCTTCTAAAATCAAAACCCACCCTACCCTCCCTTAAAAAGGGAGGTTTTTAGGAGTCTACTGTACATTGGGATTTTTACAAATTTCTAGTTTTGGGACAGCCTCCAAAGCGTGAGGATATAATGAATTCGACCTTCGGCCAATGAATGATTCTACTAACGCCTATTTGGTATAAGTTTCTTCTAAAATCAAAACCCTCCCTACCCTCCCTTAAAAAGGGAGGTTTTTAGGAGTCTACTGTATATCGGGATTTTTACAAATTTCTAGTTTTGGGACAGCCTCCAAAGCGTGAGGAGATAATGAATTCGACCTTCGGCCGATGAATGATTCGACTAACACCTATTTGGTATAACCTAGGTTCTATTTCCCTACAAGCAAAATTCTCCATCCTCAATTCTCCATTCTCCATTCTCAATTCTCAATTCTCCATTCTCAATTCTCCATTCTCCATTCTCAATTCTCAATTCTCCATTCTCCATTCAAGCATTGGCACAAAGTCAGTTAAAGCAGCACCAAACCCAATCTATCAACACAATCAATTATGAATTATGAATTATGAATTATGAATATTAGGTATTAGGTATTAGGTATTGGGTATTGGGTATTAGGTATTAGGAATTGTGAATTCTAATAAGCACAAAGTTGGTCAAAGCAGTAGAAAACCAAAACAAATAATTATGAATTATGCATTATGAATTATGAATTATGATTTGGGTCGAGGCAGTAGCAACAATGCACATCGCCCCAACCTCCAGCCCCAACCCCCAGTCCCGGCTGTTTATACTTGACTGAGCTCTTCAAGGCGTTCCATGTATTGGAGTTGAAGGTCTTCCAATTCACTGACTCTGGCATTTAAAACATTGGGGTTTTCGCCGCTCTTGTAAAACAGAGGATCCGCCAGCTTAGCCTGAATTTCGGCTACTTCCTTTTCAGCGGCTTCGATCATGCCTGGTAGTGCTGCAAGCTCCTGCTTTTCCTTAAAGGTGAGCTTTCGCTTTTTTGGTGTTGTGGTAATAGTGGCTGCATTATTTGAAACAGGGGTTGGTGATTCGGAAGGAAATCCCCCCTGCCCCCCTTTAACAAAGGGGGTTGTAGTGTTATGGGCACCTTTAATAAAGGGGATTGTAGTGTTATGGGCACCTTTAATAAAGGGGGTTGTAGCGTTGATTGCTTTGCGTTCTTCTAGCCATTCATCGTAGCCGCCAACTATTTCGCGGACTTCACCATTCTGGGCAAATACCAGAGTGCTTGATACAACGTTATTCAAGAAGGTTCTATCGTGGCATATCAGAAGTACAGTGCCCTGGAATTCACTTAAAAGTTCTTCCAAGAGTTCAAGAGTTTCAATATCAAGGTCATTAGTAGGTTCATCTAATACCAGCAGATTTGCAGGTGATACAAACAGCTTTGCAAGCAATACACGATTCTTTTCACCACCAGAAAGAACGCTGATTTTAGTCTTTGCACGTTCTGGTGAGAATAGAAAATTCTGCAGATAGCCCACAATATGCTGTGGCTTTCCGTTAAGAATTACCTGGTCGCTATCAGGAGAAACATTTTCCCATACAGTCTTGTTTTCATCCAACTGTGCGCGGAGCTGGTCGAAATACATTATTTCAAGGTTAGTCCCTAATTCTATTTCACCAGCAGTTGGTTTAAGCTTGCCAAGAAGCAGTTTAACAAGAGTTGTCTTACCGCAGCCATTAGCGCCTACTATACCAATCTTATCACCTCGGACAACCCTGAGTGAAAAGTCTTTGATAATTGGATTTGTATCATAGCAGAAAGAAATATTTTCTGCTTCAATAACTTCGTAACCGGAATCAGCAGCCTTCATAAGCTTCATGTTAGCCTTACCGATTCTTTCCCTGCGCTGCTTACGTTCTTCACGCATTTTCTTCAAGGCCCTTACACGACCTTCATTGCGTGTTCTTCTAGCTTCAATACCACGGCGTATCCAGACTTCTTCCTGGGCAAGCTTTTTGTCGAAGCGTTCCCAGTCTTTATCTTCTGCAGCAAGCACATCAGCTTTACGTTTTAAAAATGTATCATAATCGCAGTTCCAGTCATAAAGCTTGCCGCGATCTAATTCAATAATTCTTGTGGCCAGACGCTTGAGAAGCATTCTATCGTGGGTAACAAACACAAGTGTGGTTGAAAGGCGCAGCAAAAAATCTTCAAGCCAAGCAATAGTTTCAATATCGAGATGATTAGTTGGTTCATCCAGCAGAAGCACATCAGGACCGCATACAAGAGCGCCAGCAAGTATAACACGTCTCTTCTGACCGCCAGAAAGGCTATCATAGTCCCAATCGCCATTGATATCCATCTTTGACATTATTTTGCCAATTTCATCAATGGATGACCATGCATCGCTTTTATCTAATGCATTACGACTGGCTTCAAGCTCATCGGCTATAGCCTGGGAATATTCCTTTTCAAGGGCTTTTTCTGCATTGTGGTATCTGAATGCAAGCCTGCCTTTTTCGCCTAAACCTTCTGAAATAATGGCATAGGCTGTCTTATTAAGATTTTGTGGTATGGTCTGGGAAAAATATGCTACCTTAACGCCTTGTCCTACCTGAACACTGCCGGTATCAGGCTTCAATTCGCCTGCAAGGGTGCGCATAAGAGTTGTTTTTCCAACCCCATTACGGCCTAATAGACAAATGCGCTGTCCCTTCTCAATCTGAACATTTAGATTTTCCAGAATTTTTGTTCCAGTGAAGGAAAGAGTCACATTCTGCATAGATACTAGTGCCATAGCCAAAATCTCCCTGATAAACTGGCACTAATATACTACTGCTGAAGCTTATAATCAAGCCTTAACAAATAAACAGCTGATTAGAAATCATAAAAGTCGCGAGACTTTACAAGAACTCCAAGCTTAACGCCGTTTTTACACACGAATGGAAGATTGGTAAAATAATAGCTGCTATTTTCATGCTTTTCTGCATTTTCGAAGGAAGTAATATATGCATCAACTTCTGATTTATTAACAGCATCAATAGCTTCAGTATCACTTTTTAAAACTATTATATTATTTATTTTTAAGGAACCGTCTTCTTTTATTGTCTGAACTAGTTTTTCATCAATAAATGCAATGTTTTTAAACAAAAGCTTCTGGGGATAGCATACGGTTTTATCCTTATGAAAAGGAGCTTCTCTTCTTGCTAGCATAACAACATTTGTTGTATAAATCGGGTCGGAATAATCAATAATCTTTTTACGGGGCTCAGTTATTGTTAAACTAGCTGAAACAACATCTACCTTACCTTCCTGAAGGTTTTTAATGCATCCTGGGAATGTATCAAGAACGTATTCAATATCAGCATTTATATATTTTGCAAACTTTTCAATAATTTCAATATCAAAACCAATCAGATTTTGATGACCATAATAATTTAATGGAGGAACAGTACCAACCGTTCCTACTCTTATAGTAAATTCAGGGTGTTCTGATTTTATTTTTACATTATCAAATAAGTCATAATCAGATATATCTGCATCTGTAATCCATTTATAAAGCAAATCCTGAATAGTTCCAGTATTTTTATAACGTTTTATAAACTCATTCAGCTTTTCTTTTAAATTCGGAATTTTGGTGCTTCTGGAAACCCCGAACGCAATATCAATAGGTTTATCGAATCTATGAACAACTGACATATTCTTATTGTAATTCTTTAATGCTTCAGTACCTATTGTTTCTTCAACAACATAAGCATCTATTTTACCAACAACCAGGTCAAGGTATGCAGCAATATCAAACAAATATGAGCTTGTTTTTGATCTTGCAAAATTATCCTCAACTATTTTACCTGTCAAAGCTCCACTAGAGTATCCAACACGGTAGGAAACATTGTTGTAATCTTCAATTTTCATTTTGCCAGATTCCTTGTCTTTTGTCGATGTGCTAGCAGAACCACAGCCGACCAAAATGAAAAGACAGGGAATAAGTAAAATAACTATATATTTATTTAACTTTGCTTTCATATTATTAAAATCCCTCTTTTATTTGTTATGAATCAACCAAATTCAAGACAGATATTTTTCAAGAATTTCTTTAAGAAGTTTAGGCTGAACAGGCTTACTGAGATAATCATCCATACCAGCCTTCATACAGCGCTCCTTGTCACCAGACATAGCATTTGCAGTCATAGCAACAATAGTAACCTTCGGATTGATAACGTTGGCATCTCCGTTTCTTATACGTCTAGTGGCTTCAAAGCCATCAATAATAGGCATCTGACAATCCATAAATACAAGGTCGTATTCTGATTTTGCCAAAGCTTTAATACCTTCACTACCATCATTGGCAACATCAGCCTTGTAACCAAGCTTCTTAAGTAAAGCCAGAGCAACAACCTGATTTGTCTTATTGTCTTCAACAAGAAGAATTCTCTTTTCAGCAGCCATTTTCGTAGTTTCTGACGGCAGTGAAATTACTGGCTTAGCAAGCTTTTGTTTATTGATATTGTTGTTAATAATATCAACTATAATATCATGCAGCTGCTTATATCTTATTGGTTTTCTGATACTTGTAGCAAGACCATACTTATTCAGGTCACTTAGTCTGTAAAGAGCATTATTAGTCATCATTACAATGCGACTATCGCTGAATCTTGGATTAACCTTAATAAGCTCAGCAAACTGGTTACCATCCATTACCGGCATTTCTGCATCTAGTAATACAATAGAATATGGGTCATTATCATCAACAGCTGTATTCATATGCTGCAAAGCCAGCAATGCGTTTTCAACTCTGTTCACTCTGCAGCCCCATTCATTCAAAAGATTGCAAATAAGGTCCCTTGTAATATCATAATCGTCTACAACAAGTATCCTGATGCCGGACAATTCCTTGGTTTCGTATTGCTTATCCACAAAATCCTTTTGTTTTTCAAATCTGGAAGTAAACCAAAAATCACTACCATGACCAACTTCACTTTCAATACCAATCTGGCCGCCAAACAATTCAACAATCTGCTTTGAAATCATTAGTCCAAGACCAGTACCACCAAACTTTCTAGTAGTAGAATCTTCAGCCTGGCTAAATGGTTTAAACAGTTTATCTATATTTTCTTTGGAAATACCAATGCCTGTATCTGAAATAACAAATTTAACCATTACGTCATTTTCCGTTTCTTCAACTTTTGAAATCTTGATTGAAACGCCACCAACGCTGGTAAACTTAATAGCATTATTAATCAAGTTAATAATTACCTGACGCAATCTTCCGACATCACCTATCAAGCCAATCGGAACATCGTTATTCAAAAACATATTAAGCTCAATTTTCTTTTCATTGGCTTTTACCGCTAACATTGCCAGAGTTTCATCAACAACATCCTGAAGATTGAAGTTTGTGTTTTCAAGAACAATTCCGTTACTGTCAAGCTTAGAAATATCAAGAACATCTTTAATAAGACCTAACAGGTTGTTAGTGCTTGAATTTACTATTTCAGCATATTGCTTCTGTTCTTCAGTGAGTCTTGTCGTAAGCAGCAGACTGCTCAGACCAAGAATGGCATTCATCGGTGTTCTGATTTCATGGCTCATATTTGCAAGGAACTGGTCCTTGGCTTTGTTAGCTTCTTCAGCCTGTAACGCCATTTCTTCGGCATGCTGCTTTGCTTTTTGGAATTCAGCATTTGTTAATTCAAGATTCTGCTTATTTCTTTGAATTTCAATTTCTACATCCTTGCGATTCTGAATATTCAGCAGGAAGCCATCAAACCATTGAACAATACCCTCATTATCACAAATAGGAGTTCCCATAAAGGTTGCCCAATATTTGTTTCCATTAACATCGACGAACAGATATTCACCAACTAAATTAGTTTTATTGTAGATACTCTTTATCAGGTCATCAACGAGTCTGTCACGGTCACTCTGGGATACTAAATTAAACATATCATTTTCGCCAGACAAAAAGCTCTGACTTGTATATCCACTATAATCGTAAATTGCAGCACTCACAAACTGGAGTTTATATAAAACACCTTTTTTTACGGAATAACGGAAAGAAACAAATGGAAGGTTTGAGGTTATATTACGAACGTATTCATCCTGAACCTTGATAAAATTGGACTTTTCAAGAACAATCTGCTCAAGAGCCCGTTGTTTTTTCTGCGCTGAAACAATGAATACTGTTGCAATAATGGCAAGAATAAACCCAAATATCAGATAAATAGCATAGGTTTCATAATCATCGAAAAATTTCCCATTCATTGAAAATACTTTTATACCAAAGTTTTTATTGAAAAAGACGAATGGGAAAACAGCATTATAAGAAGAAGAAGAAGAAGAAGAAGAAGAAGAAATAGGATAACACATTATCGTGTCTTTGTCAATACTTTCAATATCAAATATTTCAAATCCCAAATAATCCGATACATGGTATGCAGAGGGCATTACTGAATTTATATAATTCTGAAAATCTGATTGATAACATAATATTTCATTTATCTTTCCAGTCCCATCATACATTAACGGTATCAGAACTTCAACAATCTTACTTTCTACCCCATTCTGAATGTTACTTTGAGTATAAACCTTTATGTTTTTATCCTTTAACAGCTTTTCTAGAGTAGACTTCAAATTAGTATCAAAAACAATTCCGCTATTCTGGTAATCATGAACCTGATTGTTTCTGGCAACAGAAAGCAGGCAAACTTTATCCCTCAAGTCAGGAAATCTATTATTTATATAATCCTTGAAGTCCTTTACAGAATTAAAACCTTTAAAAAGCTGAATTTCCCCGGCAGCCTCTGCTACATGGGAATATACTTTCTGGAAAATAGAAGAAACAAATAATGCTTTACCTTCAGCAGTGCGTAAAAAAGAATTTCTGCGTGATGTAATAGTATTTTCATTAGCAAAATAAGCAATCAATATAGATGAAATAATAATATAAGCAACAACAACAGCCGTAAAAGAACCAGAAGTATTGAACGGCAGGTTAAAGCCTTCTTTTCTTGTTATTGAAACACCATAAGCAATGAACGGAACACCTAGAATAAATATAAATGCAATAAGCAAAACTAATCTCTTATGCATAATATCATTATTCCATACAAAGTCCTTAATCGTTACAGACAGAACAGCAAATGCTTTATGCAGATTGAGACCTTGTTTATATCCCTTATCTTTGTCTGTAAATATAGGAATAAAAACAGAAATACTTTTTCCTGACTTAGTGGTTTCATAAACTTTTACTTCAGACTTTAGCGTCTTAAAAGAATCATCGATAAGGTTTAAATGGTCTTTTTCACGCGACCATCGTTCAGCAATAAACCCACTTTCTGGCCTGAATGCACTTGGTCCAATAAGTATTTCGCCATTTTTTTGCTTCCAATAGGTACAAATAGCACTGATTTTATTTGAGTATTGGGCATAAAAATGCAAAAGCTTTTCCAGAGCTTCAAACTGGCCTGTTCCTTCCTGAAGTTTGCCATCATCATCCATGAGTAAGGTATCTGCCTTAAGTGCATATGCATAATTATGGCCTATTCTAATAAGGTTCTGTTTTTCAGCTTCAGAATAATTATTTGTATATAATTCAGAAATCAAATAACTGCTAATAAACATGAAAATCATAACCAAAGGCACATATAAGCCTTTAAAAAATATCAATTCATCGCCAAGCTTTTTCTTAGCATACTTCCATAAAAAGAAAGTAAGAAATATAGGCAGGAACTGTGCAATAGAAAATGTAAAAAAGAACATAGCGATTCTAGAGCTTTCTTCCTGGAAGAAGACATTAAATATACTAAAGCGATATGATAAAAGAAATATCTTAAGAAATATGCTTAAGGAAACAAATAAACCTATCCCAATAAGCATTTTATCGTTTTTACTTTTAGCAATTTTAAAAACAGTTGTTATAAAATTTATCAGAATTAAAATACCACATAATCCAAATATCAGATAAATTATCCTTCTAAAATCGCCAAAGCCAAACAAAATAGCAACAGCTGCAAGAACAGCTATTAATTTATTGTTTATAACAGGCTTAAAACGATGAATTATGCAGCATTGCCTGCAAAAAATAACAAAGAGCAGATATAAGACTAATCTTAAAAAGGTATTCAATAAATATAGCTTATCAACCAGCAGGAATGACATTGGCATTGTATAGGTCCAGGAATGGACAGCATTTACAAAGAATACTCCTGCCAAAGCTTTCCATGGGATATAGTCTGAAATCTCTTTAGAATCCGGGTCTTTTAAGGCTATTTTAATAGCTTCATCTGCGTTATATTTCTGGCTAAGATGAAGCAGATACAAAATTGTAGCAGAAATAAGGAAAGAAAGACCTGTCCACAGGGTTATATAGTCGAGCTTGAATTGTAACCAGATATCTAACATATATTACAGCAGCCCCTTTCCCTCTGCAATCCATTTAATGAGCATATCAAGCAAGGCATTGGGTTGAACCGGCTTAGAAATATAATCGTCCATACCGGCAGCAAGACACGCCTTTTTATCATCTTCTGTAGCATTTGCTGTCATAGCAATAATAATAGACTTAGGATTAATAACCTTCGCCTCTCCACTACGAATTCTTCTTGTTGTTTCGTATCCGTCAATTCCTGGCATCTGGCAATCCATAAATACTACATCATATTCAGATTTCTGAAGAATTTCAATAGCCTTAAAGCCATCATCAGCGATGTCAGCAGTAAATCCAAGCTTTTTAAGAATAGCAATCGCAACCTTCTGGTTAGTCTTGTTATCTTCAACCAAAAGAAGCTTTCTGCTTTTTTTAGAAGCCTCATCCATGTATCTAACAGTAGCGTGTTCGACAATATCTCTTTCATCTCGGACTGCTTCAGCAATAACATTGAGCAATGGTGAGCGACGGACAGGCTTACGAAGCAAATGAACCCCTTGAGATATAAATTCTTCTGAATCAAGATTCTGAGATGCAGTTACCAAAGCAATTATCTTTGGATTCTTCTTCATATTTAATTTTTTAAATTCACCACATACTTTTCTAATTTCTGACTCAGGATCAATAAAATCAAGAATAACAATATCAAAAGGCTTTGTATTCTGTGCTTTTCTAATCAAAGACAAGGCTGTATGCGAATCATCAGCAGTTTCAGTAATGTTTTTACTTAAGCTGGAAAGACTAGCAACAAGGTATCTTCTATTTACTTCATATTCACTTAAAATAAGAATATTCAGACCTTCTACTTCTGCTTGTCGTGTTTTCTTCGCAACAATTTCTTCAGTCGGTATGTGCATTGGCACAGTAAACCAGAATTCGGATCCCTTTCCCAATACACTGTTTACACCAATTTTACCGCCCCAAAGATTAACCAACTTACTGGCAATGGCTAATCCCAGACCAGTACCGCCAAATCTTCTGGTATTTGAGTTATCGACTTGAACAAAGGCATTAAATAGATGAGCTATATTACTTTGAGAAATACCAATACCAGTATCAGTTATCTTAAACATCAGTGTTATTAAATCATTTTTAACTTCAACAGTATTAACCTCAACGACAACACTGCCTTGTTCAGTAAACTTGATACCATTGCTTACAAAATTAAAGATAACCTGCTCCAATCTGCTCGGATCACCCAGTAAATATTTTGGAACATCAGCATCAACAAAGTTAGCAAGCTGAATATTTTTGTTTTCTGCTTTTTTAGCAATCTTTTCAAAAACATCTTCAACAATACGATAGACTTCGAAAGGAACACTTTCTATGGTCATTTTGCCTGCTTCCAGTTTTGAATAATCAAGAATATCATTGATAAGAGTCAACAGATGTTCTGAGCTATCAGCTACAGACTCTGCATATTGTCGCTGTTCAATTGAAAGATCGGTATCAAGAAGCAGACTACTCATACCAATAATAGCATTCATGGGTGTTCTGATTTCGTGGCTCATATTGGCAAGGAACAAGCTTTTTGTAGAATTTGCTATATCTACCTGCGAAGCATATTCATTTGTATTTTCAATAACCCTCTTCAATTCTTGGTTAGCATTTTCCAAAAGAACGAGAGACATGCTGTTTTCTTCTTCAACAACCTTTTCAGCTGTAATATTCTTCATGAAACCATCAAGCCACGCCACTCTTCCTTCATCATCGCGAATGACCTGAATAATACCATAAATCCAGACATTTTCACCATTTATGACGTTCAAAAGTCTAGCTTCCTTGGTTTTAACAGTATTTTCAGCAACAGCTAATTCAAAATAGCTTTTCATACTATCTCTGTCTTCCGGAACAAAAAGGTTGATAAAGCTTTCTTTGTCTGATACCAGTTTGTCATTATCCAAGCCGGTAAGTCTGGTTATTTCCTTACTGATAAAGGCTAGTGAAAAATCTTTATCCGCATTACATCTGAATGACACAACGGGAAGTCTGTCTGTTATACCAACGATAAAACTCTGATTTTCTTCAAGTTCAAGAGTTTTCTCTTCTACAACAGTTTCCAAATCTTTTCTTCTATTCTGGATAAACAGCAGGAACAAAGCAATAGTGGCAGCAATAAGAAAACCACCAATAAGAACGCCAGAAAAGCCTGTATTCTGCCAATGATTATAAGAAATTCCAAAATTCTTAAATATCTTTAATATAAACAGTTTATCAAAGAAAAAAATAGGATATGTAAATGAAAAATACTTTAAATCATCATTCAAATTCATATTTGAATCAAAAATCTGATTTTTGTCTCCACTATATCTCCCGATTATTCTTTCTAAATTATCAGTGGCATCAATAATAACATATTCAGCAGTGTCAAGAGAGTGATACTCAGAAGGTGTAATCTTATTTATAAGTCCATCAATAGCACAAACAGTTTCTAGAATAGTGTCAACGTTACCATTTTCATCAAAGCCAACCGGTTCAAGTCTGAAAAGACATGGAATATCTGGATTATACAAAGGTGCAACAGAAATAAAGGTGATACCGGTTCCATGTCTTACAACTTCATCTACGGCCCTTGCCCGGTCATTCTCATAAGTATAATCACACCCTACTAAAGCCTGGTGTTGAAATTTAGGATAAGTATATGTTATTGGCCAATAAATTTTATTTCTGTTATAGTCGGCATGTTTTCCACGCTTATTTTTATCAACATTATCTACAGAATAATTTTCAAAACCTGTTTCATTACGCATTTCAGTTTCAAAAGCCTGTATTTTGTCACCAGGACAGGCTTTTATGAGTCTTAACAAATACTGTTCTGAATTAGAAGAAAATTCAGCAGCAAGTTTGCAAAAGTAATCATAATTTCTCATAGCTAAGGGATTATTTATAATAAGTCCCTTAAAACTGTTAAATTCTGAAGATACCTTATCAAAAGACTGCCCTATAAATTGTGCCCTTGCTTCTGATTCTATACTGAAAGAGTCCCGGATATTTCTTATGTTATTGTCATAACTGAAAAAGCCAGCAATACCAGTTAACCCCAAAAAATATACCCAGACAACAAACGGCAAAGAGAAGCCCTTTGCAATACTATATTCTGTTTCATCTTCCTTGGATGGCATAGCAAGCAGAAAGGTCATAAACGGGAAACCAAGAATAAACATAAATGCCAGCATAGCGTCAGCCCTGGCTTTTCTTATTTCATGCGAGACCACGTCAGCTTTCATGCCAACAGCAAGAATAGCACAGCGTGTATTAGTAGTCTTATCAATTATCGGCAGATAAGCATATAAAAATCTGCCAAACTCATCAGTCACAGGCCCCACAACCTTTGGAGTCGCCCCACCCATAATCTGGTCAAGCAATTCTTTTTCATGATCATAAATAATATCATTTGAAAGTAATCTGGATTTATTATTGTTATCATTTAATAAAGAAGCTCTATTTTTAATTTCATACCTATTGTCATTAGTTGGATACAAAATATTTACAATATCAGTATTCTCATGAATATTCGTAAACTCTCTCAATTGAACATTTATATCCAATATTTTTGTTTCAATTCTTATTCTTTCTTCTTCTGTTTTATTAGATAAATCTTTAATTTCTGCTATATCTGCTATATTTAAATTTCTTGTTAGATTTGAAGCATTACGTAATAATAGTTCACTATCAGTATCCCTGATTATATCAGATAAAGAACCTAGGAAATAGTTTCCTGACAACAGCATAACCAAGAAAGCAACTGGAATATAATAACCTTTAAAAAGAATACCTTCCTGGCGAACACTTCTCTTACCAATATACCATGCAGTAATAGCACAGACAATAACATGCGCGGTTGCAATTAACTGCTGCCATACGAATATAGGATTTTCAGCAACAGCATCCATTGAAAATCCAGATTCATAAAATATCTTAAGTCCATGATAAATAATTCTAAGAATATAAAATAATATTATATTTGCATCTATAATTTTGTAATAGACAAGCTTCTCAGGGAAACTGCCGCCTATTTTCATCAGAATAACATGGGCTTGAACAATAATAGGCAGAGAGGGTGCCAGAATAGTCAGGAACACGCCTGCCTTAACACTGATGAAATAAGCAGCAATAGTAATTATTGAAATCGTAATAGCATAATTACTACCCCAGACAAGAGGGATATTATGCAATTTGTTGGACTTTAAGACAAAACTCCACATAAGCAATATTGCGCATATGTGAGCCAATAGACCCGTAAATATTATAACCGGATGTACATTTTCCCCATATTCAAAAATGCTCATCCATTTGGCAAAGCCATAAGCAAGAACACTCAAAGAAAAATAAAGCCATGGTAAATAGTTAGGCTGTAAAAATCCTTTTTTTTCAATGTATTCATTACTTGGCAAATAAGAGTCATCACCATTTTCATCATGAAAAACAAAATTCCTGCTGAAAAGAAAAGAAATTGAACCAATAGCAAGAAGGGCCGCACCATAACAGAACGGCAAATAATCTAATTTTAAAATTGTAAACCAATTATAATACATAATTTTACTTTACTAGATTCTATTCCAAATAAGCCTTATTGGCAACATTTGCATACTATAACCATTTTTCTAATATACCTGCAATATCCTTAGGAGTAACTGGCTTTGAAAGGAAATCGTTCATGCCAACGTCAAAGCATTTTGCCTTATCCGATGCCATTGCATTAGCTGTTAAAGCAACAATGGTAACATTTGGATCAAGAACACCTTCCCCTTTCCTTATTCTCCTCGTAGCTTCAAACCCATCAATTATAGGCATCTGGCAATCCATGAAAATCAAATCAAAGTATTTGCCAGAAAGAAGATTAAGAGCTTCTGCGCCGTCATTAGCAACTTCTGCTGTGTAACCAAGCTTTTTCAGCATAGCAAGAACTACCTTCTGGTTAGTCTTATTATCTTCAACCACCAGAAGCTTTTTCTTACCTTCGTTAGCAGGCTCAGCTCCTGAAATTGTTTTATTTTCTGGTTTTAAACCTTTCTTAATATCAACTGTAGCTAATTCAAGGTTAGATTTACCAAGAATATTGTTCAAAATCATAATAAGCTTATCAGAATTAGCTTTAATTTCTCCAGCTATCCCATTCTGAGTCTCTGCAAGTTTTGAATCCTTAAGCAATTCACAGCCACCTATAATAGCATTCATAGGTGTTCTTATAATATGACTGAGTTCTGCTAAGAATTCGGCCTTTTTCTTATTGGCTTCTTCAGCTTCAAGAGCAATAGCGCTTGATTTTTCCTTTCTTAGCTTAAGTTGCTGGTTTGCATCATCAAGATTGTTCAAAATTTGCTGTAATCTTTCCAGAATCTTTTTGCGTTCAGTAATATTATAAAGGAACCCGTTAACATGTGTAGGCTTACCATGCTTGTCATAACCGCCTACATACCCACGTGCATCCATCCATATTATTTGATTGTCTTTCCCAATAAATCTGTATTGGACAGCAAAGCTGCCTTTTTTTGCAATACCATTATTGATTTCATTTACTGCTGTTTTCAAGTCTTCTGGGAAAATATTATCAGCAAAGGTAATTTTACCTTCCATATAATCAGAAATTGAATTACCCGTAAGGTGTTCAACATACTTACTAAGAAAAACCGGCGTAAATTTTTCATCATAAATAGATTGATAAGCAATCAAAGGTAAAACCTCAGTCATTTCCTGGGCAAGCTTTTCATCATTCTTAACTCTATTCGAAGCATTTTCTACCAGTTTTTCAAGATTCTGCTGATGCTTCTGAAGTGAAAATATAAATAGTGAAATTATTATTGAAAGAATAGTTCCGACTGATGCAACAACCATTGTTGGAGTATTATCTAAAATTTCGGAGCCATAATAACCTTCAAGGGCAGAAATTCTTAAACCTAAGGTCTTGTCTATAAAGAAAATAGGTATTACCGTCTGAAATTTACTATCTATATGGGCATCTTTTGGAAAAGCAGCTAGTTGTCTTTCTCTTCCATCATTTTCATCTAATTCAAAAATTTCAAAGCAAACATTATCTTCCTTAAAATATTCAAGAGGCATAAAGTGTTCTAGGAGTGTCTGCAAGCCAACAACAGCAACAAACATACTCTTAAAATGCTTTGCGTCAATAAAATCAAAGGGCAAAAGCACCACAAGCCCCTGATCATTAGCATTATTTAATCTGCTTTTCGTAGCCTTAGGGGTTATTGCTACCGGTCTGCAGGTTTTCAACATATAACGAATACTTTTTCTTCTTGTGTAGTCAATATATTCTTCACCCAATGCAGAATTTAATGGATTTCTCGGATATTCATATTCAGATAGCCAATAATACATATCATCATCTATTTCAAGCCTTTTTCCATCCGGCCTGTCATATACCCTGACCTCATAATCACTATAATCAGGTTTTGCCCTTATCATCGCTTCAAAGCTCTTAATATCCGAGCCCTTTACTCTTCTACGTGATTCAAAAGACATAGATTTGCCATATTCCTTAATAGCACCTAATGAGGCTGCAAAATCTTCATAGCTATTGATTTTCTGATAGCTTCTATAGCTCATTATCCCGGAAAGGTCTGTACTGAGTTTATCGAACAAGCCTAATATCTGGTCAGACTTGGCCTTGGCTACATCTTCAAAATACCTGTAATTATCATCTACAGTTGCAATATTTACATAATATGTAAATATAGAAGTTATACCAATACAGAATACAAAAACTATAGCAGGTAGCAAAACTATAGAAGCTCCCTTTTCCTGCCTTAACTGTTTCTTGCTATTGAAAATAATGACACAGAACGTTATGAAGCAGGCCAGGAAGACGAATACTACAAAGCAGGCAATAATTTCCTTTTTTATACTATCAAGATATCTATCATAATAAATATCTAATATCATTACAGAATAGACTTCATCAGAATTCTTCTTCAGCAAAGGAATCAGCACAGACATAAAATGGCTGAATTCATCAGTATAGGAATCAACAATAAAACGCTTTTCTTTAAAGCATTTTGCTACAGATTCGGGAGGCATCAGATATTTTGACCATCTTGGAGAACTCAGAGTTTCACCAGGCAAATAGCTTTCAGGTCCAAAAACAAAATCCTCACCATTTTTCCAGACAGTACATAAACCGGCATAGTCTTCATTATAACTTTTATAAGCATAAAGAAGCTTATTAATACTATCAAACTTAGCAGACTGCTCAATACTGTTTACACCGGGCTGTAAATTCTCCATATCCAGAACACGGGCAACCTTAACAGAAAAATCAACCATTTTCTGAACAATAATGTTCTTTTGATAATAAATTCTTAATTCTCTGAATGATAAACCAGCTATTAAAGTAATTATTATAAGGCAAGGGGCCCAAAAGCCATAAAACAGGTAATTTTCTTCTATAACCTTCTTCTTACCATATAACCACAGGTTATATGCCGCAATGACCAAACCTATAGTTGCTACTGCTGAGAATAAAATATAAATTTTATTTAATTCATTATCTTCATTAAGTAAGTAGGCGCTCAATAAGGGAAGTATATTTGTGATTAATTCAATAAAACAGGTGATAGCAAGGAAATTAACAAAATTATTTAAAGCTTTAATATTATTATTTTTTGCATTTATCTTAATTCTATAGAAAATTTGATAAATGAAAGGAATAGAAACTAAAAGACACCATGCAAAGGTGAATTCAAAAAGGCTATTAATAAAAAATGGAATAATTAATAAAACTATGTAAAAAATAATCTTTTTTGTGTTAATGCGTATGCTATTTATGGTTGAATATTCCAGATAAGCCAAAAAGCAGGCGCCAAAGCATAATACATTACAGGCGTTGATTGAATAATTAAAAGTATCAATACTTACTAGCCAGTTTATAGCACAACTCCACTTTGCAATCATGCCAATTATTGCTGAAACCATTAAATAATTCCACGGAATATAGTTTCTTTTGTCTTCTTCTGTGAAAGTGGTTAAATCAGCCTTTGTTAGATTCCAAAAATTAATGCGCTGATTATTTTTAAGAAAATACGCAATACTTGCAACAAAAAGCCAGCACAAACCTATTGCAAAATATATGAAATCTATTTTATATGTTAGAATGTTCTGAACCATAATTTATGCTCGGTTGTCAGAAGGCGTGTCAGCAGTCTGAGCGTCTGCCTCCTTTTTTATATTTATTACATCAAAAATCTTAAGCATATTCTGTGAATTATTAGCAATAATATTGGCATAATCACGTTGTTCTTCAGTTAAAGCTGAATCAATAAGCTTTTTACTGAGCTCAACAATTGATGTAATAGGATTCTTTACCTCATTACTTATATTATTGATCAGAGCTTCTTTTGCATTACTAGATGACTCAACCTGTAAAGCAAAATCATTTATCCTTTGATTTTCTGCCTTCAAGATGCCATTAATTTTTTCAATTTCTTCTATAGCTGTTTTTTGCTTTTCTTCAGCTGACTTTTCTTCTGAAACCTCAATAAAAAATCCATCAATCCATTTTAGCTTGCCAAAATCGTCAAATGTCGGAAGAGCACGGCCATAGCCCCATGAAACTTCATTTGTTATGATATTTGTAAAGCTTCCTTCAATTTCTAAAGCTTTTTGTTCCTGAACTGCATCTGCAACTAATTCGTTTATATTAGTGAACTTTGTGTCATGAACAACATCAAAAATTGAATAATTTCCATTGATAAAATCTGAAGCGCCTATGCCTGTCCATTTTTCAATTTCAGAATTTACGAAAACAGTATCAAATTTCTCGTCATTATTGCTTTTCTTTAGTCTATAAGAGATAACAGGCAGTTTATCTGTAATTTCCCTTACAAGACCGGCACGCTTTTCTGCTTCAGTAATCTTTCGTTCAAACACTTCTTCCAGCTGATACAGATTAATCTGTTGATAAATAAAGAATATTGAAAAAACCAGAGCAAAAACAATACCAGCAGAAACTGTAGCTATAAAAGTATTAGTGGTCCAGAAATCTGCATTAGAATAATTAGACTTCGGGTAAATTTTTACAATAAATATCTTCCCAAAAGCAAAAATAGGATACATATATCCCAAAGACGCTGAACGCCAGTTTTCTTTTCTTTTTTTATCAGGAAATTTTGGATATGATGCAAGTATTTGCTCCTCAGCACCATCCACAATCAGTACTTCATAGTCATAATTTGAATTTTCATTATATTCAGAAGGATTAATCTTGTCTATAATATCCTGAAAATCAACAAAAGCTACAAATATTGATTCAATGTTTCCATTTTCATCATAATGAGAAGGACCGAAAACCATTAATTTTCCATTGAATCTACTGATATTGCCATTTATAGAAGCAGAAACAGCATGTATTTTATGAGATTTTAAAACGTAATTTATAGTATTCTTTAAATGAGGAAAAGATGCATAATTAAATCCAAGGCTTAACTTATCGTATGGATATGTAAACAAAACTGGCCAATAAACTCTATATAAATTATGAATTTCAGGTATTTTCTGATACATATCACCAATGAGTGTGTTCACATAATAATCATTATTATATAATTTGCGAATTTTCTCTTCGTATGAATCCAAATCTTTACCGGAAACAGGTATGATTAACCTCAGATTATTTATTTTAGCATAATTACTTAATTTCTTTCCAAAGCTAATAAATTCATCATTATTATTGAACCATATTTTATTTTCACTAACATTTTGTAAAATCCATTTAATATTTAAGAACTCATTATTAATAGCTTCATTTACACACTGGCCCTTTGCGTCAGCCGTGCAATAAAAACTCTGTCTATTAGAAACCTGATTGTAATCAGTTGCAATATATGCAATAGACAAAATGATTACAATCATATAAATACTAACCCCTAATGCTAATGCATACCATTTTTCAAAAAACCACTTCAGGTTAGAATCAGAATATTTAATAGAAACATTAGTAACATAAGCAAATACAGGAAAAGCCATCAAAAACATCAGATAAAGCAAAGAACCCGTTGAAATCCTTGTGACAAGATTTAACCACTTTTCAGCTTCAATATCAGCCCCTAAGATTTTTGTTTTATCATCAATGGTATCATCAACATAAGGAACATACGTAGTCAGAAAATTGCCAAAGCGATTTTTAAAAGGTCCGACAACTACCGGTGTCTTATTATTAATTGCATAATCAAGATAATCGTTATTTTCTGTATATTCAGAATCATATTCAAACATAGGAATGTTATGATTTAATAATATACCGTTACTATTTACAAAATACTTTCCATTTTCTTTTCTGAGTGTAAAGATACCAGTAGGCTTTATAGCCATGGGTTCAAAACTGGAATAGCTTTTTATTAGCTGAGAAAATTTATTTTTGTCTAAGTCATTATCCCCGCTAAAATATAAGCTCTGATTTTCAATATTCTTGGATCTTGCTATCCCAGATGCAACACGCATAAGAATTGTCTTAAACATGCTATCAACATAGCTGACACGCCAGTTTGTAAATATAACACCGAAAATTAGAAAAAATATTAAACAAATTGGGAAATACACACCATGTGTAAAAAAATTCTTTTCCCTTAATTGATCTTTTGCAAATTTTATAAAGCAGCAAGCAGCAAAAATAAAGAACACAACAGAAGCAATATGATATGCTGAACTTGTCGAAATAAGTATTCCTGCAATCTGTTCAAAGCTGGTCAGTGCATTTGTTTTATCATAATAATCAATAAATCTGCTAAATAAAAATAAAATAAAAAATATGCCTGAAAAATATGCAAATCTAAACTGATATTTTTTATTTAGTCTGTATAGAACAAGAAATAATTGAACAATAGGTGGCAAAGCAATTAACAGATGTATAAAGGCAAAACCGATTCTAAGATCAACAAAAAAGCCAATAAAAGCCAAAGCAAGCATTATAGCGAGGTATTTCGAACTGAAACAATTTTCTATTTCCAGTTTTTCTGATGCTTTTGATGCAAATTTGAATAATGTAAAACAAGAAATTATAATTGCAGCATAATTTAGAGGCAATATCCAGTTTATTTCATTATATGGTGCTGCAAAGATAGATATCCAGTTCATAACTCCATAAAACATTACTGCATAAGCAAAAACATTCCAAGGTAGCTTTGGTAATTCATGTTTTATATCATGAATTACTCTGGAGTAATCATTCTTATATAAAAATGCAGCAGCAAGAGCCAGAAGGAAATACATTCCCCCATAGCAGAATTCTATATAGTCATAAACAAAGATACTAAAATTATGGAACATACTTTACACCGCTTTGTTCTCATTACTTCCTTCAAAATTAGTAACATTGTCTTTATTAATAGATATAACCGATAAAAGAACTGTTCTTGGTTTATTATTCACATCTCTTTCAAGAACGTTATAATTATATCTGCGACTTAACTCTTTATTACCCTGCAACTGAAAAACAAATTCTTTTTTTTCACATTCCATTAATAACTCTGCAATATAATTCGGATCACTTAATTTAATAAAACCAGCATATGACTCCTGATTCATATTAACTGCAAATTTATTCATAGCTGTAGTGTAAGATGTTTTAAGCGAGTCAGAAAACATTGGAGAACTCTTTATAACATTAAATAAATTTGTTTCAAGATTTACCAAATAAATAGCTTCATATAAAGAAGAAATATCATCAAAAATCAGTTTATTCCTTTTGGTATCATTTATGTTATAAACAGCAACTGTTAAGGTTTTCTTCTTATCATTAGATTTTATGGTGGCTTTTAATTTATACCAGTTCCAATTATTATTCAATTTAAGGCGGTATTCTAATTCAAATGAAAAATCACCATTTTTAGCATTCTCTTTTATACGATTTTCATCAAATTTGTAGCTAACGTTTTCTATATCATCAGGATGCACTGTCTTAGGCAATAACTCCCTCATATCTTTGAAGAAATTATCGCCACTCTTTTCATTTTTAACAACGGCACGCCCGTATTCTTCAGATTCCGTATAGTTTGTATAAGAATTGTTATCCAAATCAACAAGAATGAATGTTTCGCTATCTTGTGTCATATTGATAATGGCAGTCTTTAATTCCTCAATGTTTTTATTACGTCTATAGTTATGGCACATAAAAAGCAAACCTATACAACCGGTAAAAAGCAGTATATAAGGTAAAAACTCCCATATGCCCCTTTTGATATCATAATATGTAATAAATTCATTTATCCACTTATGATTAATCTTATCCAGAGTGCCATCTTTTATCATACTTATAATAGCCTCATTAATTCTTTTCATCAGTTGCTCATTGTCTTTTTTGCAGCAAATAGAAACATAACTGATCCCAAGACTTATGGTTGGTTTTAATTCATTTATGCCTTTTCTGGAAAGCATTTCCATTGCAGTGGCATATCTTGAAACAAAGCAGTCACAGCGGCCATTCAAAGTAGCTTCAATAGCTTCTGTAGTAGTAGGAAATTCGATACAGTTTTCATATAAACCATTATATATGATTAAATCTTTACTGTTAGCCTCAAATACTACAGCTATTTTCATATCATAAAGCTCAGACAAGTTTTTTATTCTTTTTTTGCTAAAGAAAACAAAACTATCTCTTACAGTAGGTATTGATGAAATAAGATTAAATTTATTATTAACACTGGAAGTGGCTTCACAGGTTAAAACAATATCAGCAGTGTCATTGTTGATATCCTTCAAGGAGGTCTGCCAGTCAGTAAAATGTATATTCAGGTTAACATGCATTCTATTGGCTATTTCTGTGATTAGCTCAATTGAACGTCCATTTTTATCACCGTTCTCATCCTTAAAAGAATAAGGTTTATAATCAAAATCAGATAAAACCCTTATTGTTTCAGTATATTTATTCAAGGGTTTTATCTCAATAGTAGGTTCTATGCTAAAAAAATTATTGTTTAGCAAAAATAAGAAAATAGACACGACTATCAGCAAAACGCTAATAATGCCTAGCCATAGATTGCTTTTGCGTAATGGTTTTTGATTTTTGATTGAGAACTGTTCCATATGCCTACCTAAATTGAATTAGAATTAAGGTAACTTATAAACAGACTATAGTCAATATTTTTGTAATACGACTCTGAATCCTGTAAGTTGTGTACACGCATCAAAGTTTGAACAAGCTAAGCGCGAAGCAGAACGGCAATATCTTGGTTCAGAATTCCAGTTCCCTCCACGGCAGGTGTGCATTTCACCATTAATATCACCCCTAGGATCAGTTTCATCAATTCTTACAGATGATTTAGCCAAATCTCTGCACCATTCCCAAATATTGCCATGCATATCGTATATGCCCCAAGCGTTGGGCTTCTTCAAACCAACAGGATGAATCACATCTTCTGAATTGCCAACATACCAGGCAATATCATCCAGTTCTTTACTGATACCTTCACTATTTGATATATTTTCACCTGAATTCAGGGCTGTCTTTGTTCCGGCGCGACAAGCATATTCCCATTGTGCACTTGTGGGAAGGTCATATCTGTACCCCTCTGGCCTCTGCCCCTCTGTAAGATTGTTCAGAATACGGCAAAATTCTCTAGCTTCATTCCAATCTATATTATCTACAGGATTATCATCATTAATAAAAATAGATGGATTTGGTTTTTCTGTTATAGCACAATATTGAGCCTGAGTTATAGGAAAAGCTCCTATATAAAAATCTTTTGTAATAGTTATCTTACGCTGATATTCATCATTCCAGCGGCCGACTTCTGATTCAGGACTACCCGCTATAAAAGAACCAGCACGGCAAAGAATCATGGCAATACCATCAAACATTGGCAGGCTGGCAGTTTTGATTATTGTAGCATTAGAAACATCAGGCTTCGTTTCTACGGAAGCTATTTCTTCAACGGCAAAGTTTTCCTCTTTATCTATTTCAACAGTCTCATTGTCCGGCTCAGCAGCAACATTATTTTCTGCTTCAATCCGAATCTGTTCTGTTCCAGATTCTATAGCAGGAAGTTCTTCTATTAAAGGCAGTTCTGGTTCAGAATTAATTTCTGGTTCTATTTCGGGTAAAGTTTGTTCTGATTCCGAAGCAATATATTTTGTTTCTTCTTGTAAAGAGTTTTCAGAAGCTTCAGATTCTTCAGCTTCTGGTTCTGGTTCAGATTCAGGTTCAGGTTTTTCAACCTGTTCAGGCTCTTCAATAACTTCTAATTGCTCTTCTATTTGCTCGGAAGATGCAAAATCATCTTCGTCGTCATCGTCGATAAATGGAATGTCCAGTAATCCAGTGGAGTCACCGCAAAATATACATTTAGTGACCTTTTCAAAGCCCTCCGGAGCTTCCCATTCCCCACCGCAAATTGTACATTTCATACGAGTTCTTCATCTTCCGATGTATTTTCAGAACGAACCATAGCGACTCTAAAACCAAGGGTTTCATATTTGGCATCAGGAGATACCCTGAATCTTATGGCAGAGCGACAGAAACGTGGTGGGATACTCCAGCATCCCCCCCTGCAAACCTTTACGTTGCCTTCATCCGGTCCGTCAGGGTTTGTAAGAGTAACATCGCTAAAATCGTCATTAAAGGGTTCATACCAATCAGAACACCATTCCCAGACATTACCATGCATGTCATGGATACCCCAGAAGTTTGCACGCTTTTCGCCTACAGGATGTGTCTTATCCTTGGAATTGTCGTTATACCAGCCAAATCTATCCAGATTCGGGCAGCAGCCTTTTTCTGAGGTTATATCATAACCGCAATTCAAAGAAGTCTTCATTGTAGCGCGACAGGCATATTCCCACTGAGCTTCAGTAGGAAGAGCAAAGAGGAAGCCCCTTGGTCTCAGGCCGTCAGTCTTTGCATTAAGCTTATTGCAGAACTCTATTGCATCAAACCATGAAACGTTTTCAACAGGATTATCATTACCATTGAACTTAGATGGATTAATACCCATTATGGCATAGTATTGAAACTGAGTTACCGGGAATTTTCCAATATAAAAATCAGATGAAAATTCTACATTATGACATGTTTCGTCAGCCTGTCTGCCTAATTCGTTTTTATGGCTTCCCATCAGGAATGAACCCTTTGGGCATTTCAGCATGAGAAGAGAATCGTTTTCTACTGGACCGAATTCTTCTTCAAAAGCGCTGGCGTCTATTATTTTTCCGAATTCAATATGAGATGTTTCTAGACGTTCAATATCTGTAAAGGTTTCAAAATTACCCATGTCATCTGGAATGACTGGATTATTGAATTTCTTTTCCTGTACAACGCAAAGGCCCTGTTTATTCGTAAATGTAGTCATCTGAAGACCACAGAACGGGCAGTTTACGTCATTATTCTTAAGGTTTGGCGGCAGCTTCCACTTACCGTTACATTTCGGACATCTCATCTTGTTTGCCTCTAAATATAACAACGCCTCGATTATAAAATCAAGGCGCAGCTATTAATCAGTTCAAATTATAGATTCTGAAGTTCAAACTGAAGTCTTGCATAAGCTTCTTCCAGACGTTTGAAGCATTCCGGAGTCTTAGCAATTTCATTTGCAACGAACAAATCGTTGAGTTCCTTAGCAACAGTGAAAACTTCATCAGCCTTAACATTTGCAGCAGCACCCTTTAAGCTGTGTGCATAAAGCTTAGAGGTTACTCTGTCGTTCTGGCTCATTGCAATACGCAGTGAATTCATCAAAGATTCTGCATCTTCACGGAAAGTATTGAGAATATCAATTGCGATTTCTCTGTCACCGCCCATGTTTTCGACTAATCCATCCATGTCTAATACAGCCATAGTTTTTGTTTTACCACCTTCTGTTATATTTCCAACTTCGCCGTTAGCTTTATCTAAGGAATCGCCAACTGGTAACCATTTAACAAGCAATTCAAACAATGATTTTGGCTGAACAGGCTTAGAGATATAATCGTTCATACCAGCTTCAAGACATTTATTCTTATCGCCAGCCAAAGCATTGGCAGTCATAGCAACGATAGGAATCTGTGTATTGTTTTCATTAGAAGCACCGGCTCTTATTCTGCGAGTAGTTTCATAACCGTCCATACCTGGCATCTGGCAGTCCATGAATACAAGGTCATAAGACTTCTTCTTGAGCATATCAATAGCAATTTCGCCACCAGAAGCAACATCGCAGCTGAAGCCCATTTTCTTGAGCATTGCAACAGCAACGCGCTGGTTAGTGACGTTATCTTCAACAAGGAGCAGACTCTTACTGCTCATTTCAGGCATTTCAACCTGATATCTGGTCAGATAAGACTGAGACAACGGTACTCTGGACATACCAGAAACTACACCAAGGTAGTTATGGAGCTGAGCAAAGCGCAAAGGCTTGGTCAGACAACCGGAAATACCAACTTCCTTCATCCAGTTTACATCGCCGCGGCCAGTAAGTGGAGTAATAAGAATCAATCTTGTTGCAGAAATCTTCGGGTCCTTCTTGATTGTAGTAGCAATACGCTTACCATCAACTTCAGGAAGGAGCAAGTCCATAATAACAACCTTATATGGGTCATCAATGGAAGCAGCCTGTCTGAGTGCCTGAATACCAGCAGAGCTTGTTGAGAATTCGAAGCGGCATCCACAGTAGCTGAGAACGTTAGCAAGCATCATCTTAGTGACTGGATAGTCTTCAATAACAAGAACCTTAAGACCAGTTATGTCACAAACAGTTGTATCCTTGCTTACGTTTTCAAGCTTCTTGAACCTGGCTGTGAACCAGAATTCAGAGCCCTTTCCAGGAGCGCTTTCGCAACCAATCTGGCCGCCAAGTAGTTCTACCATCTGCTTAGAAATGGAAAGACCAAGGCCATTTCCACCATAGGTTCTGGAAGAAGAGCCATCTGCCTGAACAAAGGTTTCAAACAGAGAAGCGATAATGCTTTTATCAATTCCGATACCGGTATCAGTTACAGCAAAACGGATCATAGCTTCTTCGCCAAAATCCTGTGCTAATTCAACCTTAAGAGCTACTGAGCCTCTTTCTGTGAATTTGATACCGTTATTCATCAAATGGGAAATAATCTGTTTCAAACGACCAGCATCACCATTCAAATCTAATGGAACATTTGGAGAAATCATGCATGCTACTTCTAGATTCTTTTCAGAAGCTCTGTAAGCAAACATATCAATGATTTCTTCAAGGTGGCTGCGAAGGTTGAAATCAGTATTTTCAACGGCCATCTGACCGGCTTCAATCTTAGAAAGGTCTAATACGTCGTTAATCAAGCTGAGAAGAGTTTCAGAGCTAGTATTAACTGTTTCAGCATACTGTCTCTGTTCCACACTCAGGTCTGATTCAAGAAGCAGGCTGCTCATACCCATGATAGCATTCATCGGTGTTCTGATTTCATGGCTCATATTGGCCAGAAACTGGGTTTTAACCTTATTGGCAACCTTATTCTGTTCTGCAAGTTCTTCGATTCTAGCGTTCAGAAGGGTTATTTCTGACTTAGCTTTTTCGAAATTGTCTGCAGCTTCATTTGCACGTATTTCAGTTTTACGATGTTTGTCGATATCGCAAGCATAACCATCTACAAAAAGAGCATTACCCTGCTTATCATACTGAGCAACACCATAACACCTGGCCCAGAGTATGTTCCCTTCTTTATTTACCATACGAAATTCGACATCGAAGGCATTGTGATCTTTAACAGAATTTTCGATATGATTAAGAAGCTTTTCCCAATCCTGAGGATAAACCAATTCCTTCAGAGATTTATTACCAGCAACATATTCAGAAGGAGAGCTGCCGCTAAGGCGTCTTACTTCTTCGCTGACGAACTTATGGGTAAGGTTTTCATCAGCAGTAATTCTGAAAGCAACTAGCGGAAGACCAAAGGTTACACCCTTGGTAAGATTTACGCTCTCACCGTATTGTTGTCTAGCTGATTCAAGATTGTTTTCCAGCTGGCTATTCTTGCGCTGTAGAAATATTACATATCCTAATAATGCAAGAGCTATAACGCTCAATAAAGGTACCATATATTCCCTCGATGTTTAGTATCAAATTAAATTTAACCCAAAGCAAAGCCTTTGTCAATAAAGTTCCTTTACAAGGTGCTCATAAGCTAATTCCAAGCGTGAAAAACATTCAGGAGCTTTTCCATAATCTGAGGTTTTGTAATAACCTTCCAATTCAGCTGCAATCTTAGTCAGTTCAGTTGCCGAGATGTTAGCTGCGGCTCCCTTCAGACTATGAGCCTGTTCTCTTGCCAAATCATAGTTTTCAGCTTCAACAGCGAAGCGGAGAGTTTCGATAATACCAGGAGCAACGTTGTCGAAGGTTTCTATGATTTTCCTGATAGTCCTTTCATCACCCATCATTCTCTTTGTCAAAGAAACAGTATCAACAACGGATTTATTAATACCTGACAGGCATTCTGCAACCTGTTCCTGGCTTTCTTGCCTAGCCTTTGCTTCAATAGTTTTGCTATTGTCGGCAGCAATATCTTCAGAAAGTTCAATATTTTTATCTGAAGCAGACTCTTCAAGCTGAGCTGATGTCTTAGCAGAATTACCTTTCCTGATGTTTGAATGGCCGGAATCAGACAACCACTTTTCAAGCTTTTCAAGAAGCTGATTTGGCTGAACAGGCTTTCCGATATAATCGTTCATACCAGCATCAATACACTTCTTTTTATCACCGGCAAGAACATTTGCTGTCATAGCAATAATTATTACGTGTGTATTAATGATACCTGCACGACCACTTCTGATGAAATTAGTAGTTTCATAGCCGTCCATACCTGGCATCTGGCAATCCATGAGAACAAGGTCATATGGTTTATCAGAAAGCATATTAACAGCTTCTGTGCCATCAGAAGCCAAATCACAGGTAAAGCCAAGCTTTTCCATAATTGCCGTAGCAACCTGCTGATTAATTTCATTATCTTCAACTACAAGAATTTTCTTAGAACGCTTACTTTCTGCGTCCATAATTGCGTCTGAAACGATAATATCGTTATCAATGCCGGCTCCGACTACTTCGATATGGTCCTGAACAGTAAATCTTGCAGTGAACCAGAAATCAGAGCCTTTTCCCACAATGCTTTCAACGCCAATTTTACCGTTGAACATTTCAACAATCTGTTTCGAAATAGCCAAACCAAGACCTGTTCCGCCAAATTTTCTTGAAATAGAAGAATCAGCCTGAGAAAAAGCCTTAAATAGCTGGCCTATTACTTCTCTTTCTATGCCGATACCCGTATCAGAAACAACAAATTTAAGCATTACATCGTCATCATATTTTTCAATGACACAAACCTTTATCGTTACCCCACCCTTTTCGGTAAACTTAATAGCATTTCCCACAAGATTAAGAATAACCTGACGAAGTCTGGTAGGATCACCGAATAAATAAAGAGGAACATCATCTTCTATTTTACATTCTAGTTCAATATTCTTTTCCAAAGCTCTGACAGACATCATTTTAATACAATCATCAATGCATTTTGTCAGCTTAAAGCCAATCTTTTCCAGCTGCAATTTTCCAGCGTCCATCTTGGAAAAATCAAGAATATCATTAATAAGTCCGAGTAAGCTTTCCGAGCTGGAGCATACTATATCAGTATATTTCTGCTGTTTTGGAGTGAGTTCTGTCTCCTTTAAAAGATTCCCCATACCAATGATGGCATTCATAGGGGTTCTGATTTCGTGGCTCATACTTGCCAGGAACTGGCTTTTTGCCTCGTTTGCAATCTTAGCTTCTTCGGCAAACTGGTCGGCTCTGCTCTTTTCTATCTGTAGTTCGGCATTTGCTTTTTCAAGCTCATACAAGCTTTCGTTCAACTGAGCAATAGCTTCCCTTCTTGTTGTGATATCAGAGATAGAACCATCGATACATATCGGATTGCCATTATTATCAAAGGACACATGCCCACGGTCATTTACCCACAACAGCTTTTTTTCCTTACCGATAATACGGTATTCAATATCGAAAGGCTTTCCACTTTCAATAGATTCTTTAATGCTC
Organism: Candidatus Avigastranaerophilus sp.; assembly: GCA_045599645.1. Classification (GTDB taxonomy): domain Bacteria; phylum Muiribacteriota; class Ozemobacteria; order Ozemobacterales; family Ozemobacteraceae; genus RUG334. Next base: position 45,286 of record JAZRWI010000074.1, on the reverse strand, counting down.
TTTCTAACATAGGACAAATCATTAGGATAAACGATGTCGACAAAGCTTCTTTGGCCTGACAGGAAATCAGATGGTGCAAAACCGCTAAGGTTTATAATTTCAGAGCTTAAAAAGCTGAATATCCACTTTTCATCAACTGAGCAGCGGTAAGAAACAACAGGAACATTATCAGAAATGGTCTTAATAAGCATTTCCTTCTGGAAAATCTGTTCAGAGCGTTCGTCTGCCAGTTTTTCCAGATCCCTCTGACGTTTCTGCAGGAATTTCACAAACAAGGTAGCCAATACGCTCAGCAGCAAACCACCAAATACGTAAACAAATATATACGATACTTTTTCATGTGTTTCCCAGTATTTTTCACCAGGTCTTATAGCAAGAGCCAATGTCTTATCAAAGAAAAATACTGGAGCTAACAGGAAGAAACCCTTTTCTGTTTCTTCCTTAGTAATCATCTTCGCATCCTTTGTATTCGGGAAAGCACCGAGAATAGATAATTCTTTTTCCTGTTCAAGATCTACAAGGTCAAATTCAATAAATTCATTAGAATAATCCTGAGGATTAATGAATCCGCTGATAATATCATTCATAGGAAGAATCTGTTCAAGTATTCTTTCTATGCTTCCGTCGTTACCAAAATCAATTGGAATCATTACAAAGATACATTTCTGGCCGTATCGGCTAGAATAATCTGACGGACATATAATCGATATTGAATTATTTTGAAGAATCTTCTTTATTGCATTTGCACGGACTTTTTCGCTGTTATAATCACAGCCTGAATAAATATCTAAATTATCTTTTGGATATGCATAAACAATCGGAACATATAAAGAAGCAGGCTTAACCGGAACCTTGTTATCTATTCCTTTGAATTCAAGAATCTTATAATTTTCAAAGCCATTTTCCTGTCTTATTTCAGATTCAAAGCTGTTTAAATTTTCGCCATTTACGATTGCCAACCAGTTCCATATTCGTGTTGGTGACGGGTTAGAAACACTCTCAGCAAAGAATGCAAAATCTTTATAATTATCAAATATATTTTTATTATTAAGGAAGTTTCTGCTGGATTCTATTTCATTTGTCAGATTTGTGAAGAAATTAGTTATATGCTGAATTTTTGTAGTAGCCAGCAGTTGGAAATACTCTGAGTTTCTTTCTGTTCTAACCCTGTGAACAAAAGCAGAAAAAATAAAAGTAAAGAGAATGCAGTAAATCAGGGTTAGTATTGGCCATGGCACGCTGGTCACGATATCGTAATTTCCCATTTCCCGACGCTTCAGGCAAATAATCAATGCAAAAAATGGGAACGCCATCAAAATCATGATACCTACAATAACCTGAATTCTGGAGTGTTCGATTCTTACTCTGATTTCTTCTATTGGCAAATTAGCGCATATGAGGCACTTTACCTTTGTCTTAGTTGAATCAAAGCATGGTGTATATGCAGTAACATATTCACCGAATTCATCTTTGTATGGCCCATAAACAAATGACCTACCTGAATTATAAAGCTTCTTGTTAAATGGGCATTTTTTATATTCTTTATATGAGCCAGTATCTTTGTTATCAATTCTATTTTCAGTTCTTGGCCCGATATAAAAACAATCATAGTCGTCTAGACCCAGCAAATAGATATCACTAATGCTAGTGCCACTGTTTTTATGATACAAAGATAATTGTCTTGATACTTCTGAAAAATAAGTGCTTACATTACTACGTCTGTTAAAATCAAGTCTTTCAATGTTTTTTGGGGAAATAGACCTGCTAAGCATTGTAGGAACTCTCTTGGCCTCATTTTTCATCATTGAGACAACAGAGTCTATTCTCCACTCAGTAACAGCAAATCCGGATAGGAATATCAATCCCCATGCAATTGGGAGATAATAGCCTTTTAGCAGAAAATTTTCTTCATGAATCATATTTTTGGCATAGCGCCAGAAATAGAACCCGAAAAATGCTGCAGCCGCAACGATACCAATCATAAAAATGGCAAAAACATTATTAGTAAGACTATCTGCTTGGCCATATACAAAAGGCATCAGGTAAGTCTTTGAAGTAATCAACAATCTTAAAACATAATGAGAAATATTGATTATAGCCAGATATTTTAGATTAACATTGTTGTTTCTCTTACCCAGACTATTAAATAAAGAATAAGTCTGAATAACAGCAGGAAAACCTGACGCTACAATCATGGCAAAAGCAAAGTAGCTGAAGTTATAGAATCCGGCAATAAGCCCAATGAAGGCCAATATAAAAATAAAACGCCAGGAAAAATGATTTTTTATATCCTGATAATCAGAGCCTTTTTTGGCAAAAGTAAATAATAGCAGTAATGCAGCAACCAGCGCCACAACATTGCCGTATTTAAGCCATAAAACATCTCTGTATGCAAGTGAAAGAACATTCAGCCATACGTGTAATCCGTACACAGCCGAGAAGAGTCCAAAGAGATTCCATGGTAAATAATTCTTGTCAATGGACCTCTGGTTCTGGTTCAGCATAAAGCTTAAAGAAGCTAATAGCCAAAAGGCTGCGCCATACCAAAGAAACAGGTAATCTAGTCTGAAGGCGAACCAGTTTTCAAGCATTTATCTTCCCTCTCCAAGTCTCTCATTATTTTTATTTATATATTGTTTGTTATTTTAAAAACCAGGTCATAAGCATAAATTTATGACCTGGTTTTATTGCATACAAGAAAAGAAATCAAGCTTTAATCATCAGTATAGTGATATCGTCGCTCTGTGGGAAATCTTTTCTGTAATCTGCCAATTCATCACGCAAAGCTTCTACAACTTGTTTTGGTTCTGTGGTCTGTTCATCAAGGAATTCCTTTAAACGTTTTTCGCCATACTGCTCATTATTCCAGTTCATAGCTTCTGTAACGCCGTCAGTATACATCAGGAAGCTATCACCTTTATTAAGTTGCAGGCTTACATTTGTAAACTTGGCTTTCTGGGAAATACCCAATGCAACAGAATGCTTAATCTTCTGATATTCCCATTCACCTGCTGCAGTTTTGAGAAGTGGTGGGTTATGACCTGCATTTACACATACAAGTTCACCAGTTTCGGTATTGTAGACAGCTGCAAAAACCGTAACAAACATGAAGGAAACCTTGTTCTTGCCTTTGACAAGAGTCAGGTTTGCACGTTCTATTGCTTCTGCAGGATTCTTAAGAGTCACCAGAAGTTCCTTTATAAGGGTCTTGGCAGTCATCATGTAAAGTGCTGCAGTAATACCTTTTCCTGAGACGTCTGCAATAACCAAAGCTTCATGGGTATCGTCAATTTTGAAGAAATCATAGAAATCTCCACCGACTTCCTTAGCAGTATACATACCTGCGAAGAGTTCATATGCCTCATTAGTCGGGAAATCTGTTGGAATTACAGAATACTGTATATCGTGACCAATCTTAAGATCGGCATCAATTCTTCTTGCTTCCTTTTCCTTTAATTCCTTAAGAGAATCAACTGTCGTGTTAATACCTACGGACAAGTCATCAAATTCAATTGCAGTATGAACTTCAACCTTTTCATCAAGGTTACCCTCTTTGATTTTTGTTAAAGAATCATTAACAGAATAAATACCATCGATGACAACAGTCTGAAGAAGATTTGAAATAAGCAGGAAGATGATAAAGAAAAGAACAAGATAAGCTATTGTTGTAGAAGTAACAACATAGTCTCTTGAGACATACATTTCCTTGTTCGGCAAATTACCAATCAGGACTACATCTCCAACCTTCTTGGCAAGGTAAATATTATCATTATCATTGTAATAATATTCCCCCAACTCATTGAACTTGTCTGCTGATAATTCTTTGCATTCTTCTAATTTCTTGATTTTCAAACAACCATTCTGACCAATTCTAAAGTTATCTGCAATGTAAGTAAAATCAGCAATTTTTTCAGCAGCAATCAGACGTGTTGGAGCATATGAAATCTCAATGATGCCAGGCTTATCTAAGCGAGCAGCCCCTGCATATTGAATAATCTTTCCAAAAGCATTTTCTCTAGCGTCTTGAACATATTCGAAATTTTTATCAGAAATAGCTGGTACAAATTCTGCAGACTGTGGATTAGTTGACATATCAAAATTCAAATATGTGTCAGGAATAGAACCTACTATTATTTTTCCATCAGTAACGCAAACTTCATCTACGTCAAGAATCCTTTTTACATTAGACAAAGCAATAGGATTAGTAGCAATATTAGGATTTTCCCAGACAAGAGCAGCAAAAGCTCTGGCCTTAGCAATAGCAGAACTCTTAGTCATTTCTCTAATGACTTTGAGGTTTTCGTTATTTCTTTCTAATTGCCTAGTGGCGTCTGCCAGGTTGACTCGTAAAAGCTCTTTGGCTTTTTCGTTAGCCTGTTTGCTCTGAAGAGTATAGGAAACATAAACAGTAATAATAAAAGCTACTGTAACAAATAGAATTAACCATCTTTGAAAAAGAGTTTTCATCGTCATATTAGAGCAAATTTGCCGGCTACGCTGAACCAGCAAATTTATTCTTCTTTCTTACATTAATTTTATAATGGCATCCAAGCCAATCTTGAGCATTCTCTTCTTGCCTTCAGCAACCTTTGTGCCGTGTGGGTCGTAGTTGCCTTCATCCCATTTAAGAGGATTACCATCAACGGTTGCAATAGCGCCAGCCTTAACACCTCTTAAGGAAGCGATAACAAGAAGTGTTGCAACTTCCATTTCAGCGCCAAGAACGCCGGCTTTCTGATACAGAGCCAAAGAAGATGGAATAACCTGAGATGGGTAGAACAAATCACTAGTGAGAACAATGCCTCTCCTGTATGGAGCTTTGAGCTTTTCACAAACAGCAACAAGAGCATCACAGCAGGTATTGTCTGCAATTGCAGGGTATCCCAGAGGAACCATCAATGGGGAAACGCCATCTTCTCTGACTGCGCCACTAACGACAATATGGTCACCCTGACCGATGCCGTCCTGAATACCGCCGCAGGTTCCCATTCTGATGATAACCTTTGCACCGAGGTTGATAAGTTCGTTAAAGCAGACAGCAGCGCCAGCTGAACCAACGCCATGGGAGGTAATTGTAATCTTTTTGCCTTTATATTTTGCAACTAATGTGCGATATTCGCGGTTGAAAACGATTTCTTCATAAGAATCACAAAGTTTTGCAATTTCAAGAGCTCTGGCCGGGTCACCGCAAACAAGAACGTATGGACTAATCTTGTCAGCAGTAGTCTTTACGTGTGGAGCTTCATAAACTGGAGCCTTAGCGGCTTTAGCAGTCTTAGAAGCTTTTACAGCCTTAGTAGCTTTTTCACATTTAACAGTCTTTGTAGTCTTCTTAGTACAAGCCATAGATATACAATACCTTTCAGTGAATTAAATTTTATTGCTTTATAAAATAGCATTTACGAGGAAATTTTGCAAATTACTTTGGTGTTAATACCTTGTAATCTTCTATTCCAAAAGTATCAGTTATTTTTTCAACCAATGCTTCACGCACTACCAGCAGCATATCTATTTTTGCTGCAAGAACGCGTTTCAAAATATCAGCGAAGCCCTGCCCCTTTAATTCAAGGTGCGCCACCTCATCAAGGTAGAAAAAATCAACCTTATTATTCAAAGCGTCATCAGTTATTTTTGTAGCAAAGGCATGTCCTTCTTTGTTAAAGCTATAGTGTATTCCTAATCTGAATGCTTCGTTCCAGTCTTCTGGTATATGTTCAATTTTTCGGATAAACTGGCAGGTCTCGCCTGTTTTGAGATGAACTAATTCATAGCCGATATGCACGCCGTCAATTCTTACCTTGCGGCAAGCAAAGCCGTCTGCATTTTTTCGTTTTTTAAAATCGTCAATCAGCCATGAGGTTTTGCCTGTGTTGATTGGTCCGGTCAGTATATATATCATATTTTTATAATTCACAATTCATAATTCATAATTCATAATGCATAATTCATAATTCATAATGCATAATTTCAGAATTGGTTTTGGTGCTAATACCTAATACCCAATACCTAATACCTAATACCTAATACCTAATTCATAATGCACAATTGAGAATTGAGAATTGAGAATTCATAATGCATAATTGTTAGATTGGGTTTGGGGCTAATACCTAATACCTAATACCTAATACCTAATACCCAATACCTAATACCTAATTCACAATTCATAATTCATAATTCATAATTCATAATTCATAATGCATAATGCATAATTCATAATGCATAATGCATAATTCATGATGCATAATATCAGAATTGGGTTTGGTGCTAATACCTAATACCTAAGACCTAAGACCTAAGACCTAATACCTAATTCATAATGCACAATTGAGAATTGAGAATTGAGAATTGAGAATTCATAATGCATAATTTCAGGATTGGGTTTGGTGCTAATACCTAATACCTAATACCTAATACCTAATACCTAATACCTAATATTCAATATCTAATCAATGTAAAAAAAAGGCACCAACGGTTGTTGGCGCCTTTTTTAGATTTTAGTCACCTAAGAGGACGTCTGCTGCACCTTCTACTGCGAGAGAGTCAGAGAGAACGTATGGTGGAAGGTCGATATCTTCTACAGAATCGTCATCCGGATCAAGAGATTCGAGACGGAACTTAGAAACATCATATTTGCTAAGAACCTTATCTGCAAATTCAGTGTTTTCAGCAAGAACAACCTTTACATTTGCATCAGAAGAGATTTCTGACCAAGCTTCGATGGTGTCCTTCCAAGCCTTGAGTTCGTCATTGATTTTTTCTACAAGATCAATTGGAGTAGCTACAGATTTCTTAATCCATAAGAAAGCGGTTCTTTTGTCTGAAGCGCCTTTATCTGCGAGCTTGTTATATTTATTAACATCCTTTTCCATGAGCTTCAAAGTCTTTTCAGCATCTTCATATGCAGGATAAAGTTCAGCCAGCCAGTCAAGGAATGTCTTACCCTTTACGTTCAGGAAAGTGCCTTCCTTCAGGTAAAGCTTGAAATCTTCATTCTTGAAATCCTGGTCGAAGGTCTTAAGGGCCTGCCATTTTTCATCAATGTAAGCATTCATAAGGGTAGCCATGTCAAGATGCTGCTTAACAGTAATGGTAAGAAGAACCATTTCTGCACCCTTCTGGCTGAGAGCCAGTGGTTCATACATCAAAGCCTTTTCAAGACTGTCATGGCAAGCTTCAAGAAGATTTTCAGGAGTCTTGTCTTTCTTCTTGTCCCATTCAAATTCCATCAAATCATCAGCCTTATTGAAGAGCTTTTTGTTAACCTTCTTCGGGTCATTCTTATAAGCTTCAGCAAAGTCATCAAGAAATTCTCTTACCTTCTTGGCATGAGGGATTTCATTCTTATCAAGCTTTTTAATAAGCTTGTCGGTTTCATCGATGTTATCATCAAGGCTTTCAACAGCGAGTTCGAACTGGTTATGAAGAGCTGCCATTTCCTTCTGACCAACGATGAATGAGTCACAGGCAAAAGCTTCATGGAAGAGGTCGATATTCCACTTGCTGGTGTCAATGCCAACTAACGGGATGTAGTTAAACGGAGACTGTTCGATTCTGAGACCGATAGCACGATAGAATTCGTCCTGTTCAACAAGTCTGTTGGCAGTAACAAAGTTCTGATATTTCTTCATAAGGACAAAATCTGGATTGAAGTAAACTCTTTCGATATTGTTTTCTTCAATCATATCCTTATAACCCTTAGAGGCAAACTTATCTGCAACCCAGCTGATAGCAGTCTTTGGATTGAAAATATGACCAATCTTCTGGAAGAAGTTTCTCTTTGTGTTAGCTTCTTTTTCGGTTGGTTTCCAAGCCATGTAGTTAGCCTTCATTTCCCAGAGTTCCATAAGTTCGTCAAGAGTCATGCTTGGCATCTTGTGACCGCTTCTACAGTAGTAGCTTGCAAGAACGCCATTCTTTTCAAGGGCAATATAAATGCGAGCATTTCTAGCGTCAGTATCATCTTCATCATCAGTAGCTGCAGTAGCTGATGCAACCTTGAATTCGCCATAATTCTGTTCAACCTGGATTAAAGAAGCTGACTTTTCATCATCTACCAATAAATCACGGTTATCATAGAAAGACTTGAATTCCGGGTCATTTTCATACAAATACCAGTAAGAGTTCTTGTATGCATTCTTCCACTGCTTATTGAATTCGCCGATCATATCGCCAAAGTATGTAATTACGCCCCAGATAGCAGTGATAATTGCAAGAACCTGGCCAACTATCGGAATACAGAACATTGCTACGATACCAGCAGCAGCAAGACCAACAGCAACAAGCTTTTTGGTTCTGTCATAAGACCATCTGCCAACCTGTGTATCTTCATTCTTAGCGTATGTCCAAACAGCAAGAACAGTGCCGATAACAGCAAAGCCTATACCGATTGAACGGGCTATACCCTGAGCATTAGTAAGTTCAGTATTAACATCCTTGCCACCCTTTTTCTGGAGCCAATGCCAATACTGGTCCATACCCTTAGCTGTATTCTTTGCATTGTGCCAGCTAGTTGGAGGACAACAGAAAGAAAGGAAATCCAATGATTTACTTTTCTTACAGAGTTCAACACATTTTTCTGTCCACTTGTTCATGCGTGACCAGCAGCTCAAAGCTGTTTTTGCACGGTTAGTCTTAGTAAGCTTTTCCATGAATGCTGCAGTCATATGAGCATACTTAGCAACATTACCAATAACGTCACCAACAGAGCAGGTTGTGGACTTAACGGTCTTCATAATAGTCAAAGCATCATAGAGACCGAAAACGTCAGTAGCGCCTTCGTCGATTACGAGATAAGCAGAGTTAATAAGTTCCTGCCATTCACCCCAGGCTCTGAGTTCAACTTCCTGCTGGTTATGGCCACGGAAATCGAGCATCTGTTCAAGATAGTCGTGAGGAGCCAGGATATCATCCGGGTCCATTAAACCAGCGTCTTCTGTAATAACAGTTGGCTGTGGTAATTCGCCGTTTGTCTTGGTTTCTGCTGCTCTAACTGCTTGAACTGCTATAGGTTCAAAAAACAGCACAAATGCCAGAACTGCGGCAACCACACGTAATGTGCGTTTCTTCATGTTTTTACTCCGTTTTATGTACATACGTTGAGTGAATAGATATACAATTATAAGCAAATTTTTCAAAAACCGCAAGGTGGTTACAATAAGTAGCGAGTATAACGAGTATAACGAGTATAAGGTATGTTTCAATAAGCTTTAAGCTTTAAGCTTTAAGCTTTTAAGCTTTAGGCTAACAGCTTCAGGCTTCAGGCTTCAGGCTTCCGACTTCCGACTTCCGACTAATCTTCTCTCCGTTGGCTGCCGATAATATAGGTATGGGATGGCTGTGGAATACAACGCATGATATTTTTGATATAGACGACGGAACCTACCCTGAAATCTGCATTTGCGGACTTTCATCAGAACAGGTTATCGCCGGCTATAATTTCATACGCTCAAGTTCCAGGCGTCTTCGTGGAATGCCGACAGTTTACAGCTATGAAGCCCAGGACGAAGTTGGTATTGATGAAGTAGGAAATGCAGCAGAGTTTGTATGCAAACGTCTCGGAAAGCCATTTCATTTTATTTCAGCAACCTTTAAGCTGAATAGAGGAAGTCTATATGACCTGGGCTTTTTCATTCTGGATAATGCAATTGCCATAGATTTCCAAAAAGGACCTTTATGGGGCGAAATTCAGATTGAAACCTTAATGAAAATCATTCTGGAAATCAGGAAAAATGCACCAGAGTCTTTTTTACAGCTCCCATCCAAAGCTAATCCCGAATTCAGAGGACGTATTGAAGAAGCTCTTGTAAAATTGGCCAAAGGCGAAGAAGATTAGAATAAGCTTATGTATAAAGGACTAATGCTTACCGACCTTGATGGGACTTTCCTGAACCCTGCCGGCAAAATCAATCAGGCCAGCATTGATGCTCTTGAGCTATTGCACCAGAATGGTATAGCAAGAGCAGTTTGCACAGGAAGAACCCTTGATTCTTCAAGAGAAGTAGTTCCGCGAAACCTTCCCTTTGACTACCTGATATTTTCTTCAGGTGCAGGAATCTGCGAATTTGCCAATGAGAAAATGCTGTGTCGTCATGAGCTTTCTCACGATGATATTTTAGTTCTGACAGATTATTTCCGTAATAAGCAGGTTGATTTCTCTGTTCACTTCCCTATTCCGGAAAATCATTTCTTCTATTGGTTTTCTGGCCCTACCAAGTCACTCGATCTTATTTCAAGACTTCACTGGCTTAAGGATTATGCCATAGAAGGTAATGAAGAACTGATAAAAAAGCTTCAATCAGCCACACAGTTATTGGCTATAATAAAAGACGAACAGCTATATATGCTTGACGAGCTTCGGGAACGCTATAAGCATCTGAGTTTCATCAGAGCAACAAGCCCGCTCAATCAGGGGTATACCTGGATAGAAGTTTTTCCCAAGGGTGTTTCGAAAGGGAAAGGCGCAGAGTGGCTCTGCAACTATCTTAACATTCCATGGGAAAATACAGTCAGCTTAGGCAACGACTACAATGACATTCACATGCTTGAATGGACAGCCACATCCTATATCATGGAAAACTCCCCTGAAGACCTTAAAAAAAGGTTCAAGGTAACTCTCTCCAACGCCGACGACGGCTTCGCCGCAGCAATAAAACAGTGGTTATGCAATAAATGCTAGACTGTAAAAAAAGCTTAGTTCCACAGAACCCCGCATTCGTCACAGCTTCGCTGTGCCACCTTCCCCCTGAAGGAGGAAGGGCTTAATTTTCCTACAGACTAACACTTGGCAGTAAGATGGGCTAGGAGAAGCAGAAACTATCTAAAACCGAGGCTAAAATTCCTGGCTGTTCGGCTGTTTATCCGCTCTCATCCTGTTATCCGTTGCTTAAGTTACAGTGAGAAGCGGCGGAACTTGGCGCGACGGCCTTCCTGTGCAGCAGTTCCAAGCTTCTTCAGATACATGTTTTCGTAATCTTCGAAGTTTCCTTCAAACCATGTAACCTTTGCATTACCTTCGAAAATCAGAAGGTGTGTACAAATTCTGTTAAGGAAGAAACGGTCGTGGCTGATTACCAGTGCGCAACCAGCAAAATCACTTATAGCATCTTCCAAAAGACGTAAGGTATTAACGTCGAGGTCATTTGTAGGTTCGTCGAGCATCAGCAGGTTTCCGCCAGATTTAACAATCTTGGCCAGATGAACACGGTTGCGTTCACCACCCGAGAGATTACCAACAAGCTTCTGCTGGTCAGTTCCCTTGAAGCCGAAGCGACCACAGTAAGAACGTGAATTAATCTTGATTTTACCGAACTGAATATCATCAAGGCCATCGCTGATTTCGTCATAAACAGTCTTGTTTGGATCAAGGCAGTCGCGATGCTGGTCAACCCATGCATACTTGACAGTATCACCAACAACAACTTCACCAGAATCTGGCTTTTCAGTGCCGGCAATCATCTTGAACATTGTAGTCTTACCAGCGCCGTTTGGACCGATAATACCAACAACAGCACCCTTCGGAAGCTTAAAACTGCAGTCTTCCATGAGCTTGTTTTCGCCAAAGCCCTTGCAAACTCCCTTAAAGTCAACAACCTGTTCACCAAGATGTTCTGCTGGAGCAATCTGGATAACTGTTTCATCGCCACGGTCTTCAGCGCGTTCCTTTGTGACAAGGTCTTCAAAATGAGAGAGACGTTCGCGGCTGAGTTCGTGTCTGTCACCAGTGTTCATGCGTATCCACTTCAATTCACGGTCAAGTGACTTTCTGCGTGCAGATTCCTTCTTTTCAGAATTGGCAAGAATCTGAAGCTTCTGAGCAAGCCAGGAACTATAGTTGCCTTCGAATGGAAGGCCGTAACCATCTTCAAGTTCAAGAATCCACTTAGTGATGTTATCGAGGAAATAACGGTCGTGAGTAGAAATAATAACAGTGCCAGGGTAGTCCTTAAGGTAGTTTTCAAGCCAAGCTACAGTCTGGGCATCCAAGTGGTTTGTCGGTTCGTCGAGAAGAAGCAGGTCGGGCTGTTCGAGTAATGCACGGCAGAGAGCTACGCGGCGCTTTTCCCCACCAGAAAGGTTATCAACAAGCATATCGTCTGGAGGCAGAACCAGAGCATTGGCAGCCACATTCAGCTTTGTATCAAGTTCCCAGCCGCCGGCAGCATCAATCTTATCCTGGAGCTTAGCCATTTTTTCCATGGCCTTGTCCATCTGCTCAGGATCCATATCGCACATAGCGGTTGAAAGCTCATTATATTCATTGATAATATCGTAGGTTTCCTTGAAAGCGGCTTCAATGTTCTGTCTTACAGTTTTGCCCATTTCAAGCTGAGGTTCCTGAGGAACAAAGCCAACCTTGTAGCCTGGTGTAATTTCAGCATGCCCCTGAAATTCTTTGTCTACGCCAGCCATGATGCGCAGAATAGTACTTTTACCAGCCCCGTTGGAGCCTACTATACCAATCTTAGCACCCGGGAAGAAGCTTATGCTGATGTCTTTGAGAACATGCTTCTGTCCGTAGTATTTGTTAAGACCATACATTGTAAAAATAAACTTATCTGCCATTTTCTGTTCCTCGTTTTAAAATTTTGTTTATATTACCTTGTTTTCCTTTTCATTTCAACCCACTCGTTTTTAAGAGCGAAATGTGATAGAATGTGCTCACTTAAAAGTGGGGGTAAATATTAATGAATAAGTTTCTTGAAGCAGAAAACTGGATATTGGGTCGTGGAACCCACAAAGGTCCATATAGTCTTGATAAAATTGAATATATGCTTGAAGAACTGGAAAAGCCTCAGCTTGAATACGCCTGTATTCTTATTGGTGGCACTAATGGTAAGGGTTCTGTTACCTCAATTACCGAATCAATCCTCAAACACTGCCCTGACTACCAGGTTGGCAGCTATACTTCCCCACACCTTTTAAGTCTTCGTGAACGCATCAAGGTCATGGGCGAACCAATCTCTGAAAAGATGGTCGTAGACGGTATTAAACAAATCAAGGAAATCACAAAGGTAATGGATAAGGAAGCCTCTATCGGCTCTCCGGCATTCTTTGAAGTTATGACTGCCCTCGGCTTCTGGGCTTTAAGGGAATCTGACGTTGATATTGCCCTGGTTGAAGTAGGCTTAGGTGGCCGCTTAGATGCAACCAACTCCTGCGGCCCTGAAATTTCAGTAATCACTAATATCGGCACTGACCATCAGCAGTTCCTTGGTGATACCAAGGAAAAGATTGCTCACGAAAAGCTTGGAATTATCAGAAAGAATCACCCACTCTTCACAACTGAAAAAGACCCGGCCATTCTCGAAATCTTCAAGCAGGAATGCGAAGAAAAGAAGGCAAAGCTGGTTGTAATTGAAGCTAACCACGGTTTCGAGCTCGTAGAAAGCCGCAGAGACGGCCATATAATTAAGCTTCCATTTTCGGAAGAACCGGTTTTCTTCCCAATGCCAGGCGCTCATCAGCTTGAAAACCTTAGTCTTGTCATGGCAATAATTGAACAGATGAGGAAAAACAAGTTTGAAATTCCTGATGAAGCAATTATTGAAGGTATTAAGGAAGCTCACTGGGCTGGCCGTCTGCAGTGGATTCCAGGGGAACCTGAAATGCTTCTCGACGGTGCCCACAATAACGAAGGTCTTGATGCTCTAATAAATTATCTCAGCACATATCAGAACAAAGAACCAATGAACATAATATTTGGCGCACTTCGTGACAAGCCAATGGCAGAAATGGCCAAGAGGCTTGAACAATTCGGTAACAAGCTTTGCTTTGTTCCCCCAACCTGCCCAAGATGCCCATCAAAGGAAGACTTTGAAAAATCAGGCATTTCCGATAAATGGCAGTGGTTTGATGATTATAAATCAGCTTTGGCAGAATGCCAGACAGACAAGTCACACAAGATTCTCGTTTGCGGTTCACTTTATCTGATTTCAGATGCATTAAGAGTCATTGAAGGCTGAGAATAGAATATGTTTCAGCCAGGTCTTGAAGCCTTTTTTGAAGATAAATCACTGACAGCCGGCGGCAAGCTTAACATCGGCGTTGTTTCTAACTTCACAGGAAGAGACAGAAATGGCAGGCATATTATCAACCGTATTGCTGAATGCAAAGGCTTTTGCCTGAAGAGGATTTTCAGCCCGGAGCACGGCTTCAATTCAACAGTTTTAGACGGTGTTCATGTTGCCGACTCTAAGCTTGATGAGCTAAATATAGAAATAGTCAGCCTTTACGGTGCCAATAAAAAGCCATCAGTAGAAATGCTTCAAGGCATTGAACTGCTTATTTATGATATTCAGGACGTTGGTGTCCGCTTCTACACTTATATTTCAACCCTAAGAAACATAATGGAAACTGCTAACGAAGCCGGCATAACAGTAGCAGTCCTCGACAGACCCAATTTTCTTGGACCAATAATTGAAGGCCCGATGCTTGAAGAAGGCTTTGAATCATTTGTAGGGCATCTTCCAATCAATTTGCGCCATGGCATGACTGTTGGCGAACTGGCTGTATGGATAAAAGACCACTATAAGCTGACCAATGAATTAAAGGTTTATAAATGCCAGAATTACGATAAATCCATGATATTCAAGGAGTTGGAATTTCCTTGGTTCAAGCCGTCACCAAGCATGCCAGATATAAAAACAGCAATGCTCTACCCTGCCACCTGCTTTTTTGAAGGAACTCAGGTATCTGAAGGTCGCGGAACAGACGCACCATTCAGGAACATAGGTGCGCCATGGATAGATTCCAGCAAATGGCTAGAAGCATTGAAGCCATTGCTTCCAGATTATATTGAAGCTACAGAATGCCAGTTTACACCTACCTTCAGCAAATTTGAAAATCAGCTTTGCAACGGGATTCATTTAGAACCATTAACTGAACAGCATATACCTATAGTTCAGGTTGGTGTTTCATTACTCAAAGCTTTGATGCAGACTCACCCCGGCAAGGTAGAATTCGAAGTCCGCCCCAATCTTACAAAGCCTTTCATAGACTATCTGGCCGGCACTGATAAACTACGATTAGAACTACTAAAAAATAAATAAGTTTGTTAGGGTTTCTACTAATCCCTGGATTTAACTTTGAGCTTCTATCGCTGCTTTGAGAGGAAACCTCCCCTAGTCCCTCCTTAGAGACCGTCCGAAAACTCGATTTTATGCATTCAAAACAAGTTCCTTCTAAAATCAAAACCCTCCCTACCCTCCCTTAAAAAGGGAGGTTTTTAGGAATCTACTTTCATAAAGCCTGTATATTTTAATAAATTTTGAAAACCTTTATATAAATATTATGGTATATTGTACATAACTAAGATTTTGGGAGAAGATTTGTGAAAAAGGTTAATTTACTTGCCGCAATGTTTCTTTGTGCATTTGGCGCATCAGTCCTTTATGGGGTTGGACTCACTGATTCAGCAAACAAAACTAATCTTGGTGATGGAGCTATAAGTGATGACTCCAGCACAACCGTAAGAAGAAAAAGTGATAATTCCCAGACAACAACTTCAAAGGTTTCACAGGTTTCCGCCAAGAAAAAAGGTGAAAACGCTGGCGGCAACGGTGCAACACTTCCTAACGGTATTGCTTATGTAGGCGTAGATTCTACATTATCCATCAGAGACAACGCTGAATGGGGCAATGTTGTTGGTCAGTTAGTAAATAATCAGGAAGTAACAATTACAGGCCGTGACGGTGACTGGTATAAGATCACTTCCAGCTCTGGCGACGGCTATGTTCATTCACGCTATATTTTCTCTGGCAAAGACCAGAAATACGAAGGCAATGACGTATATGCTCCAGTAAGCACAGGCAGTGGTTCTAATGGTTCCGGTGTAAACTACACTGTTTCTGGCGACAGCGTACAGGGTAAGGTAGTAGCAGCTGCCGAATACCTTGTTGAAACCTATCAGGAATCCGGTTCTTTCCCATATGACCCATTAACCAACGGTGGTAACCTTGGTTGTGCTCAGGTTGTTTCTACAGCTCTTAAGGCTGCTGGCGTTGTTCCAAGCGTAGACCTCAGTTGCTACGGTGTTATGGGAATGCTTCAGAACGCAGGCTGGTCAACAGTATCAGCTCCTCCATTCCAGGCAGGTGACGTAATTTTCTGGTCAACCTATGACAGCGACGGTGACGGTCAGAAAGATCCCAATACTCATATTGGTTTAATCATGGATTCTGGTAACAGCGTTCAGGCAATGTCTAACTCTTCTTCAGAACACAGGCCAAGATATCATGACCCGATGTATGCACCAATTACAACAGTAATGCGCAAGTGCTGATATATGATGAGAAAAAAGCCCTTCACAATCGTGAAGGGCTTTTTTATGAATGAGGCTGACGCCTATTAGGTAGAGACTTGGTTCTGTTTTTCCTACAGGCAAGTTTGAGAAATGAATTAGGCCTCACGGCTAAAAGCAAAAAGGTTTCTTCGTAACGAAGAAAACTTTTTGCCTGTGTTAGATAAGCTTACATATTCCAACCGCGGATGTAGAAGTTTTCGATGTCGGCGTCTAATGCTATGATGCGGCCGAATTTATTTACGAGTCTATGACGTGGAACGTTTGGAGAGAGCAGGCTCTGATCGATTACGTCCATTTCTTTAAGAACCTTGCCGTTCTTGTCGCACTTATAAACTCTGTCGCGATATACAACGCCGTTCGGGTCGCAGGCTACAAGGCCAAAATAAACATTACCGCTCTTATCAAAGCCGAATATGGTAGCGCCTTTATATTCTACATCCTTATAATCGGTGAATGGGAATTCAGCAAGAACCTTTACGTCTTTTGGGTCTACACCTGTGCGGACGAAAAGCTTAACGGTATTAGTATGAACGCCGTCCAAGCCCCAGATACCAGCTTCATTTTCAAAGTTACTTGTGGTCTGGTCTGCAGAATATTTTGCAATTTCCTTACCATCAAGACCGAGCTTTACAATACCCTGCCCCATTGGATGAACAACCAGGATTTCATTCTTATGGTTGAATTCAACTGAAGTAGCGTATTCAAAGCCAGAAACCTTAGCAGTCTGCTTACCGTCTTTATCGGTAATATATACATTGCCGTTGGTTCTGTTCAGGAATACCATGTTCTTGTTATCCGGGCTGATAGCAAAGTCGAAAGCATGTTCAACAAACTTTATATCAATGTTTTTCTTGAGCTTGCCGCTTTCGAAAAGCTTCAAAGCATTGTTGTTAGCGTCTAATATCCAGACTTCCTTTTCAAAGTTTCCGCCTCTGAAAGCTGGTGGGAAGCCTTCTGTAAAATGACCTGGGTCCTGTTCTGTGCCACCGACGTTTTCTGGGTTTGTGCCAAATGGGAACTGAGCAAAAACATTAGCTCTGTTAGCATTAAGCATAATTTCATTATATTTAAAATCACCAATAAGTGTGTAATTGGTTTCCTGATTTTCCTGGACTTCCTGAGCATCCTGGGCATAGGCTGGCATACCAGACAAGCCAATAATACCAATAGCAACAGCCAACAATGTTTTCTTAAGCATAGTATTCCCCCAATAGTATTGTTTATTTATTATAAAATTTTCCTGCTAAAAATACAATTACCTTTAAACTCAAATCACATATTAAATATTTCTCTTCTATGACCAATATTTAATATGACTATAATAATTTTCTCATCTACAATATTAGCATTTATTCTATAATCCCCTATCCTATAACGCCTTTGCCCACTTCTATTAGCCGTAAGTGGTTTTCCATGAATTCTCGGATTTTCACAACCAATCAGATTTTTTTCTATCCAGCCAACAATAAGACATTTGGTTGACTTATCTAATTTTTTTAAACTTTTAATTGCCTGTTTTGAATATTCAACAGAATAACCCATTATTCCAACCCTATTAATTTTTTTATTTCTTCATGGGAATAGGTTACAGGATCTTTTTCAAATTCTTTCATAGCTTTATTGTAAGCCATCAAATCAATTTCATCTTCAATGCGTTCAAGTACTGTCTGTCTTATAAGCTCAGAAACTGTCATTTTTTTCAGTTGTGCATAATCTTTTATTAGTGTTGTTTCATCATCACTTAACCTTAGAGAAATTGTCATAACAGCCTCCGTGTATAACATTGTATTACAACATAATTATAAGCTTTTTTGTCAATATTAGCTAATATTTATGCATTAAAATACATATCGTAAACAATATAACCGTGTATTCCGGCTAGCGAGCCTTCATATGTTTCCTGGCACATCATGCATCTGGGTTCTTTTATCGGCCAGCCGCTTGTTGGGAAAATGTTATATTCAGATGATGTTCTGAATCCGACTTTATTATAAAAGTTGAAATTTCCTTCAACAGTAATGCCTTTGTAGCCTTTTTCCTTTACCTTTTCAATTCCCATTTTTATCATAGTGCTTCCTATTCCTCTACGGAAATAGTCAGCGTGAACAGATACTGGGGCTAACATGACAATTTCAGAGGTTGAGCGATTGTCGTAACCACCTTTATAAGTAGGCGACAACGGAAAATGTGAAAACATAAAGTGCCCTACCACTTTGTTATCCAATTCCGCCACAAATGACAATTCCGGGATATAATATTTTGAAGCCCTGATTTCCTCTACTAACGCAATAATATCTGTGCCGTCGGAATAATCTGTTCCCTCTTGGAATGAACGTAGAATCAAAGAAATAATATCCTTATAATCCTTACGTTCTTCTGGACGTATTATAATCTTTTGATTTGTCATAAACACACCCTCGCGAATTCTTCAAAAAGAAACGAATTACCAACAAACTATACTGGTGTTCCTACCTCAATAAGATTTCCATCAGGGTCATAGAAACGAATTACTTTCTGTCCCCAACTATGAGTCATTAGCGGATTCACAAGCTCTATATCCGGATAAAGTCTTTTAAGCTTTTCTAGAAAGCCTTCCAGATCAGGCTCTTCAAAATAAAGTTCAGCGCAATTATTCTTTGTCTGCACTGTTCTTCCGGTAAATTTTTCCCAATATTTTAATTCCTGCAAATAAAGATTATTGGATAATTCCATGTTTCCATCATTGTCTTGAAGCAATTCAAAACCGAACATTTCCTGATAGAATTTCAACGCTTTTTTACAGTCTTTAACAACTAATAGAGTTCCTCGATATTTCATATCCTAAGCCATTTTCCAAAAGATAATACTATTATACACAAATTGAGCAATAATACCACTTAACTTATCAAAGAATGCTAAAAACTGCGGGTATTGGGTTAGAATCTTACGAAAACTATTTATTATCAAAAAGAAATTCTTTTACTTTTTCCATAAATAATTCTGCATAGGCAATCTGTTCTTTAACCTTAGCTTTATCAATAACAAAAAAATCATCATAGTCACTGTCATTTCTAGTATCAAAGAGATTGGTAATTATTTTAGACAAGCTAGGCTCAATTTTACCTGTTTTAATATATAAGCGCCTGAATTCAGCAATAATTGCACTATGTTTTTTCATATCAATTCCATCAAAAGCCAAAACAGCTCTCATGGAATGGAAAACAGCATAATAAGAACGATTTGCTGCACTAGCAAAATCATTGGCTTCAACTAATAATTTAGCACTATTCAAACATTTATTAGCATGCTCTAATCTCAGTTGTGACAGATTTCTCTTTTCATCAAGAGTGAGCATACTTAATTCCTTCTTTTAAAACATTCTGGTAATATGGAAGGATATTTTGATATTTATTAAACTGATTTATCGGTTTAAGAGCCACAGAAACAGTAGTATCGTGCTCCAAAGAAATATCGCTGATTATTTCTGATATATCATTACGGCAATTAGCAATATCGGAAGGCTCGACGTTTAAAGTAATCAATATATCTATATCTGATTCTTCGTCAAAATCGCCTCGAGCGTATGAACCATATAAATAAGCATCACAAAACCTGCCATTGAAAACAGGAATGCATTTCTGGCAAACTTCATTTAGTATTGTAATAGCCTTCTGGTTCATGTTCATACCTAATATTATCAATTAATTCTATTATACTCGTCATACAAGAATTCAGCAAGATTGCAAACTCTAGTTTATGTAAAGACAAAGAATGCCGAAAACTGCGGATACCGGGTTAGAATCAAGCCTTGGGTGAATAATTCGAAGTCTTCGCATTTGAAGCGGGGAACGGTGATAGCGGTAATCTGCATAAAAATATATAATTAGACGTAGGGATATTTTTCAACTACTTTATCCCACTGTTCCTTTGTAAAAATGCCATTTGCCACATAATCCTTGCAGAGAACATCTATTGCATCAGCCACGCAAGCATATTCTATATTGCCTGCCAAATCTAGTTCTTCTGCTTCTTTGATATCATTTTGCAATGTTCTAGGCAAAGGAAAATCCAATACGATATCTTCTCGAATCCATCTGAATTTGCTCATAAATACCCCTTAATGACTAAAGCCTATCATAAAATCAGAACATTATCAATATAGCATATCTTCTAAAACTCCCTTTTCAAGAGGCTGTCTGAAAATTCGATTTTACGCATTCAAAACAAGTTTCTTCTAAAATCAAAACCCTCCCTACCCTCCCTTGAAAAGGGAGGTTTTTAGGAGACTGCTGTATATCGGGATTTTTACAAATTTCTAGTTTTGGGACAGTCTCTTAAAAAGGGAGGTTTTTAGAAAACTTCTGACTTCTAGCTTTCGACTTACTTCTAGCTAAGAGTTTCTTGTCCGAATATGCCATATTATGGTAGGATTAGTGTAAATTTCACTGTGAAGGTGCGCAATAAAAATGAAAAAACTTCTGTTACTGGCTATGGTGTTTATCTCTGTTTTGATGATTGTGGCCGGTTGCAGTGGCGGAGGTTCACACAATGGTTATGGCAAAGACCAGGAGCCAGAAGTAATTTACGAAGTTAAGGTAAATGAAAATGGCGGAATTACAGCCGTAACTCATTCAGCCATAACTATCAGCGCCGACAGTGAAACCTTTGCGGGTAACAAAGATATAACCGTATATATAACAGAAATCAAGGAACCAAGCGGAGTTAGCAGCCTCTTTAAGGTTGCCTCAAAATGCTATAAAATCAGTGCGCAAACCAAAAATAAGGTTGAAGTAATAGAAGTTTTCAAATCAGTAAGACTTTCCATAGATAGTTATGCTTCACCGACTTCTGACATTTTTATAGGCACAAAGTCACCAGACAACGAAGACTGGTCATATGACTGCGTTAAGAGTAATCTCTCATCATCAGTAAGAGCTGCAGCAGCATCAAAAATAGATTATGAGCTTTATAGACTTGGCTCTACCGTAGCGGTCTTTGCTGCTGACAGTGAAGCAGTTTCAAAGCTTCCTACTGTTACAAACCTGACTGTCAATAACCTGGAAATTCCCGCAAAAGACGGAAAATTCACTGAAGATGCTGAAATGTGCCTTACACTTTCTGGTCTTAATCTGGATAGCGTCAAAAACACAGACTGTCAGGTCAGACTTTCTTATGAATACGTAAATAAGGATATGAAGCTAGTAGTAAGCGGGGGAACAGCCTCGCATAAGGTTTCTGATGCTCTGCAGGGCTCTGGCAACAGTTCTGTTCATACAATTGATATAGTAAATATAACCAAAACAGAATCTGTCGCTAATGAAATAAGCCTAAAGTTCACCCTGGGTCTTAAAAACAAAGAAGTTCTTCTGATGCCAGACAGGTTTAACATTGTAGTCAGAAGCACTTCCAAATCAGAAAAATTCAAGGCTCTTCCCTTCTGCATTTCATCTACAACAGAACTCAAAGCAAAGACCCTGACTCCAACACCAACAGACGATATACCAGTTCCGACAGATGTTGTTGCCAACTACAATGAAGAAACCAAAGTAGTATCTGCCAACTGGGCTTGGTCAGGCACAGATAAAAATGTTGAGTATTTGATAAAAATAGCTAATACTTCTGTATCTGGCGCAGGTTCCTATATTTTCAGCGGTATCAGAGACACTAAGTGGGATTCTGGTAAAACTGGACTTGTTTTGTCCTCGGGGACCTATGAAATAACAGTATCTGCCACAACAGCCTCAGGAACTTCAAATACTTCAACCATAACAGATAAATCAAGATTCACTGTTAAAAATGGTGCTCCAGTGCCAACACCAACAGATGACATACCGGTTCCGTCAGATGTTGTTGCAAGCTACAACGAAGAAACCAAGGTAGTATCTGCCAACTGGGCTTGGTCAGGCACCGATAAAAATGTTGAGTATTTGATAAAAATAGCGAATACTTCTGTATCGGGGGCCGGTTCTTATAATTTCAGCGGTATCAGAGACACTAAGTGGGATTCTGGTAAAACCGGACTTGTTCTGGCTTCTGGCAACTATGAAATAACAGTATCTGCAACAACCGCCTCAGGAATTTCAAAGACTTCAGAAGTAACAAACAAGGCAAAATTCAGTGTTTCAACTCCTGTCTGGAGTGACAGTCTGACAGACCCGGTAATAAATCTAAGCAAGTCAGAATATGACTATAATTCAAATGTGACAATAACCTGGGAACCTAGTCAGTATAAATCTATTGCCGGCAATACAGGAGAAATTAAATATACTGTTTATGCAGATCTTGCTAAACAGCCAGAAACAGTTATAGCTTCCGATATCTCAGAAACCAAGTGCATTCTTGGCAATGCTAAGACCGGTATATATCTGATTAAGGTTGTAGCCACAGCCAATGGTTTAACAGCCACCTCAGAAATAGTCTCTTTTAACGTAAAACAGCCTGTTGTTGGCAAACCTGTAATAACTACACCACAATATGTTCCTTTAAATACTGATATTGATATTGTCTGGGAAGCAGCTGACAATGCTATCAGCTACAATGTTTACATATATGCTGGTAGTGTTTTACCGCATTTGCCCTCTGTTTCCAATATTACAAATACATCCTGTAAGGCTAAGAATATTATTACAGATGCAGGTGTTTATAATGTGGTTGTAGAAGCAGTTAACGGTGAGACAAAAACCTTGTCTGACTCCAAGGAAATGATAGTTGACCTGGCGCCAGTAGAACCAACGAACATAACCATTACAAACGTCTATGCCGGGAATAAGGCAACAATAACCTGGACAGAAGGCAATAAGGCTCTTGATGTAACCTATTATGTTAATATATTGCAGAATGATAATGTGATAACTAGCTGTGTCATAACCGATGCTATATGGGATGATCAATATATGTGGAATGAGCAATATCTTGCCACCGGTTCATATAAATTTGAAATCAGTGCAAAGAATCCGTGGGGCCAGTCTGCCTCAGCAACCGCTGACCTGAAAATTTTTAACAATACAATCAGAGCAGCAGAGAAGTTGCTTGGACTAAAACCTGTTGTTGAAGTTGTGCTGGATTTTCCTGTTAGTGATGACGTAAAGAATTATATATCCGGTAAAGTCTACATTGCTTCAGAATCAACTGTAGTTGAAACAACAAATGAGTGGCTTTCTAATGTAGCCTCACCAACCTTACAGATAAAACCAGTAAATAGATTGGTAAACAAAAGCAACTACAGTTTTGGCATGAAAAGCGATGCCCTTTCTGAATTCAATGCAGAATATTGCCTATCATTCCCAAATGAACAAGTATTCTATTATGAGAATGGTAACGGAACTTCAGAAAATCCTTATCTGGTTTATGACGCAGAATCTCTCAACGATGTAAGAAATGATTTAGACGCTTATTATAAACAGGTTTGTGATATAGATTTAACTGCTTATAGTTCTGGAGAAGGTTGGTTGCCTATTGGGGAAGAAGAGGAGAATGATAGATTCAAAGGCCAGTTTGATGGCTGTGGATATACCATAACTAATTTGAAAATTACTAGACCAGGCTCAGATAATATTGGTCTTTTTGGTTATACTTCCAATAATGCTGAAGTAATAAATTGTAAAATCGTTAATGCTATTATTTCAGGCAATAACTACGTTGGCAGTTTGGTTGGTTGTAATAGTGGAAAGGTCAACAACTGCTACGTGAATTCTTCCACTGTAAATAGCCAAAACAACAATAGTGGCGGTTTGGTTGGTCATAATGAAGGTGGAACGATTACCGAATGCTACGTGGTTTCGTCCACTGTTAGTAGTAGCATTAATGTAGGCGGTCTGGTTGGTGATAATGACAACGGAACGATCAGCAAATGCTACGTGGCTTCCTCCACCATAAGTGGCGATAATGCAGGCGGTTTGGTTGGTGAAAATGACAACGGAACGGTCAGCAACTGCTATGTGGCTTCTTCCACCATAAATGGCGGTATGGATGCTGGCGGTCTGGTTGGTTATGCTATAGAAGGACAGGTCGACAACTGCTATGCGGCTTCTTCTTCCATAAGTAGCAATGATAATGCAGGCGGTTTGGTTGGTTATAATTCAAATGGAACAATCAGCAACTCTTTTGCTTGTGGAAATATGAAAGTTAATGATTCTGCCTCTGAGGTTTTGTTTGGTAATGGCAGTGGTTCTAACTGCTATTACTGGGCAGATGGCTACAAGCAAGGAGCCGGAGACTGGGAAGACTGGCCGACTGATATTTGGCTGATTCCTTCTTTAACAGGTTCATACAGCAAAGAAAGCCCCTGCCTGCCGAAACTGAAGTGCTTTAATTAAAAGTTAAGGATTTGGGTAATATGATAAGAGGCACTTGGCGCGTAATATAAACATATAATGAAAGAGGCCTGACGGCCTATGAATGAGACTGATGCCTATTGGGTAGAGACTTGGTTGCTATTTTACCTATAAACTAGCCAAATTGCCGAATGATTTTTGGCCAAAACGCCGAATGATTTTTAGCCAAAACGCCGAATAATTTTTAGCCAAAACGCCGAAAAATATTTGACCAAAACGCCGAAAAATATTATATTTATTATATGGAGGTTTGTTATGAAATACTACAAAAAAAGAATAGCAGACAGTATACTAGCCGACAAATTAGATTCAAAGGGTGCTGTTGTAATAGAAGGACCCAAATGGTGCGGAAAAACAACGACAGCAATACAAATATCTAAAAGCATTCTTAAATTAGACGATCCAGGCAAAAGACAGGAAAACATTGCTATATCAGAAATTTCTCCAAATAAATTACTCAACGGTAACAATCCTAGATTACTGGATGAATGGCAAATAGCACCCAAATTGTGGGACGCTGTAAGATACGAAGTCGATATAAGAGACGAAGAAGGTCTGTTTATTTTAACTGGTTCCGCAGTTCCAATAGAAACTAATGAAATTACACACTCAGGCACAGGCCGATTCACATGGCTGACTATGAGAACGATGTCGCTTTATGAATCAGAAGAATCATCTGGAGAAGTAAGCTTAGAGAATCTATTTAACACACCTGATCAAATAATTGGCTCTAATCAACACGATATAGAATCATTAGCATATTTAATCTGCCGAGGTGGTTGGCCAAAAGCAATTAATCTAAAACCTAAGGCTGCTTTAACCCAGGCAATAGACTATTATGACGCCGTTGTTCGTTCAGATATAAACCGAGCTGACGGTACAATAAAAAATCCAGAGCGCGTAAAACGACTTATGAAATCTTATGCCAGGCATCAGGGTGCTCAGATTACAAACACAATGTTAAGAGATGATATTGCTGCCAACGATGCCCAAAGCCTAAATGAAGATACTGTTCTTTCATATATAAACGCATTAAAAAAGATTTTTGTAATTGAAGATATGCCTGCTTGGAATCCTAATCTGCGTTCAAAGACAGCCACAAGAAGTTCTGATACCAGATATTATACAGATCCATCAATAGCCACAGCAGCGTTAGGCATTGGCCCCAAGGATTTAATGAATGATTTTAAAACTTTTGGCTTAATGTTTGAAACGCTTTGTGTAAGAGATTTGAGAGTTTATGCAGAGGCAATTGATGGCAAAGTTTACCATTACAGAGATAAAACAGGCCTCGAATGTGATACCGTCATACATTTAAGAAACGGTTCTTATGGGTTGGCAGAAATAAAACTTGGCGGTGAAAAGCTTATAGAAGAAGGAGTTACAAATCTAAAAAAGCTAAGTGATAAAATAGATACAGCAAAGATGAAAGCCCCTTCATTCTTGATGGTTGTTGTAGGAGCAGGCAGTTTTGCATATAGGCGACAAGACGGTATCTACATAGTTCCAATAGGTTGTTTGAAAAACTAACAAAAAAATCACTTACCAAAGAATGCTGAAAGCTGCGGATATTGGGTTAGAATCTGGTCTTTGCTGAATATTTCGAAGCCTTCGTATTTGAAGCGGGGAACGGTAATAGCGGTTATTAGTGTTCCATCAGTAATGCCTTTTGCATGCCTGCTTGCGAATATAGCTCCTTTTGGCACATAGATAGTTGGCTCGGCATCGTCGGTTATGCCGCATTTGCGGATTTGCAGTTTCCCATCAGGCATAATAATCCATAGCTCAAGAGTGGAGCCGGCATTATAGGACCAGTATTCATCGCAGTCTATACGATGAAATTCAGTTTTTTCATCAGCGTCAACATAGTAATAAATACTGCCTGAAGCGGCCCTGTCATCGCCATCGTGCTTATAATGGCGTTCAACAAAAAGCCCCTTTTCTTGGTGCACCTTCATACCAAATCTTTTTGCCAATTCTTCAGCTGTAATTTTATTCATCTTTTTCAATTATTTCTCCTGGAAGAGAACCTGCATATAATCACGTTTTGCCAATATAATTCTAATAATTTCAATATAGTTTTCTTTTATTCTATAAAAAGCTTAATAAGCTTTAAAATTTATTGAATAAAAACCAGTAAATAAACCACGATATACAAGTGGTATGCCTGAATTTGGGAATTTTTTCTTTTCAGAAATAGTATCTAGTAAATCATCAATATACTTATCAGAACAATCTTCGCTTTTAGAAGCTTCATAAACATCATCCCAAACAGTTTCAATGTCCTCCAAAGCCTTTGGGGTATATCGAATTTTATAATTCATTTTCTTTTGCTTTTTCTTGTTTTAAAATGCTTACGAACATCTTCCTCTGAAATCCAGCTGCCTTCTTCAACTGAACGAATTCCAGCATTCAATTCGCAAAGGAGCTGAATCATAGACTCGGCTTTCTGGAAGTTTTCTTCATCTTTAATATCTCTGATAGCATAAGCCCCATGACCATTACGGGTCAGATAAACAGGTGACCCTTCAGAAACCTTATCAAGAACGTTCCCATAGTTTCTCAAATCGGAAATAGGTGTAATAGTTGGCATAATAAAACTCCTAATCAGCCTTTCGAAACAATCATATCATCATGTGTAACACACCGTCAATAAAATTTCGACTAATTAATCGAAAGTTTATGTAAAGTCAAAGAATGCTGAAAGCTGCGGGTATTGGGTTAGAATCTGGTCTTTGGTGAATATTCCGAAGCCTTCAAGGATTAGAGACTATTCTGCATTTTTTACTATGCGTAGACCATACATCCAATGGCGTTCAAAAACACAACCAAGTTGAGATTGGAAATGAATACCTTCGTGAATTCCACCGCGAACATTTCTATCCAAATAAAACTCAGAATTACTGTCTCCGCATGGATCAATATAAACCCCTTGATCCATCACATCACCATAGCAACGACCATTTGGGTCCCAACACCATTCCATAGCATTACCAACAACATCATATAAACCAAACCTGTTTGGTAATTTTTCGCCTATTTTATGAAATATTGTTGGATTCGGCCAATTATTTTCCAACGGAACATGAGCATATTTATTATTTAATCTATTACCCCAAGGATATCTTTTTTTACAAGTTCCACAACCAGCAGCATATTCCCATTCAGCCACCGTAGGCAAACGGAAACCATTAGCTTCATGATTCCATATTATCATGCCATTATCAAGCCTGGAATAGCATGCAAGCAAGCCTAGACGTTCACTAAGCCTATTACAAAATTCAATTGCTTCATCAAACGAAATCCAGAAAACTGGGTAATTATCACCTATTCCCATTAATTCAGGTGGAACTTCAACACCGTATTTGTTTCTATATTCTAAACAAATAGACCCATATTTTATTGTTGAATAATAAGAAGTTACAGGCCATTCACCCATTATATCGAGCCATTGCTCCTGAGTAATTTCATAGATACTTATATAATATGGTTTTGTTAGTTTTACTCTATTCCACTTTAAAGAATTGAAAAATTTATATAAATCAGATGGGAAATCATAAAAAGGAGAAGCCTCAAATTCTTTGGGATTTATCCTAATCAAATCTATTGCAATATTTTCTGAAATTCCCCAGAATTCTTTCTCCATTGATTCAGCATTCAATCTAATTGTGCCAAATATAAACAAAAAAGCAGACAAAATTATTATAAACTTATTCTTCATACTGCTTAACCTTTATTGCCAAACCACTAGGGCTATCTCGACCAACTAAATGTTCCACATTGCCATTTTTGTTAAAATACAAACCTCCGCCACCGTCAAAACATATCAAGTCAGAAAAGCCACGCATTTGTAATTCTTTTTGAATATTTCTAGCACTATCTTTTACTTTTAAAAGAAAAGGTATTTCATTATATTTAGCAATAAAAATTCTGATTCTTGCTATTGATTTTAAAATATCTTCAATTCTAGTTTTATTATCTATCATAATAAAATCATATCTTTCTTTACTGATTGGTCGAAATACTCGTTTTTTTAAAGCAGCATAAGAAATTACGTCCACATTGCAAGAAAACAATTTTGATAAATCAATAATCATATTAGCCTGGTCAAAAAGTGAAGCATTTTCATTAAAACAAGCCAAGAAATCTATATCGCTATTTGGTGTTTCTTCTTTACGTGCACAAGAACCAAATACATAAACCTTATCAGCATTGTATTTGTTAGCTATCTGATAAATATTAGCTTTTTTATTTAATATCTCATCTAACTTACACATTTTTGTTACCTTCGCCAATACTAATGTATTGAAGGGTATTCCATATTATTTTTACTGCTCAATACTATTATACCCATTATAATCAAATTGAGCAATAATACCACTTTACTTACCAAAGAATGCTGAAAGCTGCGGGTATTGGGTTAGAATCTGATTTTTGCTTTATATTTCGAAGCCTTCGTATTTGAAACGTAGAACGGTGATTGTTGTATATAAAAAAAACCTCTCGAATTAGAGGTTGTCTAAAAACTCGATTTTATGCATTCAAAACAAGTTCCTTCAAAAATCAAAACCCTCCCTACCCTCCCTTGAAAAGGGAGGTTTTTAGGAGTCTACTGTACATTGGAATTTTTACAAATTTCTAATTTTGGGACAGCCTCGAATTAGAGAGGGTTTCTTATTTAAGCTTACTTCTTAATCAGGAATACGTGGGCAACGCCAACCTCCGGGTTGAGCTCTACGTAATTCTGAGAGCCGTTCCACCAATAGCGGTTATCGGTGAGCAGGTCATGAACTTCATAGCTCTGGTTTTCACCGATTCCGAATTTTTCAATCGGAACATAGACGGTTGAGCACTGAGTCTGGAATGGATCAAGGTTTACAACAACCATGATATGGTTGTCACCCATTGATTTACCGTAGAACAGAATCTTATCGTTGTCTGCGCGGTAGAATTCAAGGTTATCGTATTCCTGAAGAGCTGGATTTTCCTTGCGGATGCGATTCAGCTTAGCAATCATTTCAACGATATTGCCAGGAGCATTCCAATCTCTGCAGCGAACTTCGTATTTATCGCTGTTCAGATATTCTTCCTTACCTGGAACCGGGATGCCTTCACAAAGTTCGAAGCCCTGGAACATACCGTAAACAGTAGAAAGTGTTGTTGCAAGAACAGCTCTTATCTGGTAACCGGCACGGCCACTGGTCTGGAGGAAGTATGGGAAAATATCCGGAGTATTTGTGAACAGGTTAGCTCTGTAGAAATCAGATTCTGGCGGAGTAGTCAGTTCCTTGAAATAATCCATTATTTCCTGTTTTTCGTTACGCCATGTGAAATAGCTGTATGACTGAGTGAAACCAAGCTTTGCCAAAGACTTCATGAGTCTTGGTCTAGTGAAGGCTTCAGCCAGGAATATTGCATCCGGGTATTTCTTCTGAGTTTCGGCAATAACCCACTGCCAGAAGCGGAATGGCTTGGTGTGAGGATTGTCGATTCTGAAGATTTTTACGCCCTTGCTTGCCCAGAAGCAGAACAGACGAAGCATTTCATCATAAATTTCTTTGTATTTTTCACATTCAAAATTTATTGGATAAATGTCTTCGTATTTCTTTGGCGGATTTTCAGCAAACTTGATGGTGCCATCAGGTCTCTTGCTGAACCAGTCTGGATGCTGCTTCAGGTATGGATGATCCGGAGAACAGTTGATAGCGAAGTCCATTGCTAATTCTATGCCGTATTCAGCAGCAGCCTTAACAAGTGCTTCAAAATCTTCCATAGTGCCAAGCTCTGGGTTTACAGCGTCATGGCCGCCATGTTCGTTACCGATAGAGTATGGACATCCAGGATCATTCGGACCGCATACAAGGCTGTTATTCGGGCCTTTGCGTTTCTGGTATCCAACAGGATGGAATGGTGTGAAATAAAGAACGTCGAAGCCCATGCCTGCAATATGTGGCAAACGCTTAATAACGTCTTTAAATGTGCCATGCTTACCTGGTTCGAAAGCGCAGCTTCTTGGGAAGCATTCATACCATGCTGCAAAGCGTGCTTTTACACGGTCAACCCTTACCTTATACATTGGGCTTTCTACCAATGTTTCTGGATCTGGGTTAGCGCTAAGAAGAGCTTCAAGCTTAGCATTGCTTAGAATGAGCCATTTATCGGCATCAGTAAGCTGCTTTTCTGCCTTAGCGAGCTCGTCTTTAAGATAATTTGCATCAGAAGGCTGCAACCATGCTTTAAAGCGGGCTGCCAATGCGATACCTTCAAGAATATCAGAATGATAGTCTACGCCGGCATCAACCTTCTTGCGGGTATCGAATACCCATGTAGCATAATCATCGCAATATGATACGAGGTTGTATTCGTAGAAGCCAACCTGTTCAACAGTGAATTCAGCTTCCCAGAAATCAAGACCTGGGTTAGTGCATTCCATGCGAATGCTGTTCCACTTCTGACGGCCAGCAACACGATATTTAACCCAAGCGCATATTTTCTGATGACCATCGCGGAAGATGTCAGCAGTAATATGAACGGTATCACATGGTTCACGCTTGATTGGATAAAGACCATTGTCTACCAATGGCTGAACGTTTTCGATAAAGGTTCTTAGACGATTGCTTCTAGCCATTTAACGTCTCACTTCTTGAGAGATTTGTAAAGATCTACAGTCTGCTTAGCAATTGAAGTCCAGCTGAATGTATCTTCAACGCGTTTGCGGCCTGCTGCAGCCATCTTCTTGCAGAGCTCCGGATTACCCCAAAGGTCATTGATACCCTTTGCAAGGTCTCTAGAGAACTTGTCTGGATCAAGTGGTTCAAATGGAGAGTGATCCATCTGCTTAACTTCAACAAGTGTTCCGGTTTCGCCAGGAATAACAACTTCCTTGATTCCGCCAACAGCACTTGCAACTACTGGAGTTTCACAAGCCATTGCTTCAAGGTTAATGATACCGAATGGTTCATAAATTGATGGGCAGCAGAATACGCCAGCGTGAGAATAGAGTTCAATCTTAGCTTCAGTTGAAACCATTTCCTGGACCCAATATACATTCTTGCGGGTCTTGGTAACTTCCTTAACTGCATTTTCCATTTCAGCCTTGATTTCTGGGGTGTCAGGAGCACCGGCGCAGAGAACTACAGGAATATCAGGATTGATATACTTAATAGCGTTAACAAGGTGGATAATACCCTTCTGGCGGGTAATGCGGCCAACGAAGAGAACGTATGGCTTCTTTGGGTCGAAACCGAAGTTGCTGATATTTGCAACGGAATCAGTCTTTTTGTATTCTTCAGTATCAATACCGTTGTAAATAACCTTCAAGCGTTCTGGCTTAACATTGAAAAGTCTTTCAACGTCAGCTTTTGTATCTTTGCTAACTGCGATAACTGCGTCAGCCATTTCGATAGCCATTTTTTCAACCCAGCAGCTGAAATCATAACCACCGCCGAGCTGTTCGCGCTTCCAAGGTCTGAGTGGTTCAAGAGAGTGAGTAGTGATTACCAGAGGAATACCATAGTTGAGCTTTGCCCAGATACCTGCCATGTGAGTATACCAGGTGTGGCAGTGAACGACGTCTGCATCGATATTCTGACCAACCATCTGGAGGTCTCTGTCAAGAGTCTTGAAAATAGACTGAAGACCACCTGGAACGGTGTCATAAGCAGCTTTTGGATCATAGCCAGTGGCAGAAATCTTAGAACCGTCTGGTCTCTGGTCACCATAGCAGCGAACTTCTACTGCATCAGCAAACTTAGCTGCTTCACGAGCCAAATACTGAATGTGTACGCCAGCGCCGCCATAAATGTGAGGTGGGTATTCATTGGTAAAATAAAGAACCTTCATTCCAAACACTCCTTGAAAAAATTTTATAATATGTACATTATAGCATATAGCCTTAGCTTAGCAACGTTTTTATTAATTTTTAATTCATAATTCATAATGCATAATTCATAATGCATAATGCATAATTCATAATTCATAATGCATAATTCATAATTCATAATTCATAATGCATAATTCATAATTCATAATTCATAATGCATAATTCATAATGCATAATTCATAATTCATAATGCATAATTCATAATGCATAATGCATAATTCATAATTATTTGTTTTGGTTTTCTACTGCTTTGACCAACTTTGTGCTTATTAGAATTCACAATTTCTAATACCTAATACCTAATACCTGATACTAATTCATAATTCATAATTATTTGTTTTGGTTTTCTACTGCTTTGACCAACTTTGTGCCTATTAGAATTCACAATTCCTAATACCTAATACCAAACACCTAATACCTAATACCTAATACCTAATACCTAATACCTAATGCTTAATGCTTAATTATTTTGGGGTTATTGGTGATTAATAATTATTTTGGTTTTACAAAAATATGAAAAGCGTGTAGAATTTCCGAAAATTTTAATTTGATGAGGGAAACAAATGAATTTTAAGAAATCTGCAATTATGTTGTCATTTGCAGCAGCAATGGCACTTTTGAATACTACCTCTTTTGCTCTTGACATGTCTCAGTCAGAAGTTATCAAAACCACTGGTAAGGTTTCAGTAAAGAAGGTAAACAGCCCGGAATTCAAGAAGCTCAATTCAAACCTTAAGCTTTCTGGTTCCTTGAAGAATCTTGATGGTGGCGACAAGGTAAGAACAATGGCTAACAGCACTGCTGACCTGGTTCTTAAAGACACCTGTCTGCTCTGTGTTCAGGAACAGAGTATATTTGAAGTTCCACAGGTTCTGACCAGCAAAGACCTTATTTCCCTAAAAGCCCAGCAGGGTAACATCCTGTTCAAGGTTGCCAAGGGAAGCAATTTCCAGGTTCAGACTTCTGACGTAATCTGCGGTGTAAAGGGAACAATGTTCAGCGTAACTATCGTTGACGGTCTCAACACTATGCTTGAAACTCCCGGTCTTCAGGTAGGCTATGCATTTGAAGGCGGCACTGCAGTAAAGGTTTACGAAGGCGAAGTTGAAGTTATTCACAAAAGCACCAACGAAAAACGTTCATTGAAAGCCGGCGAAGGCGCAACCTTCCTGACTCCAATATCTTCATTGGCTAAAACCACAGTAGAAGTAATGAATTTTAATCCGGCTTCTGAATTGCAAAAGCAATATAATGCCGGTTTTGATAGCCTTTTGAAGGCCACCAGCCTTGATTCTTTAAAAGGAATCAATTTTATTGATGAATATTCTTCAGAACTCAATTCCAGCGTATCCTCAAGCTTCAACAAAATTCAGATCAATAATCCATCAATTTACAAATATTCTAGCCAGGCATCTGAAGTATCTGGTCACATCAGCGACCTCGATGAAATAGCAAAAGGCCTGAAGGGCAAAAAATATCATGCAGACTTTTCCCGCTACGCAAAGATGGACGGCGAAAAGCTTTTCAGCAATACAGGCTTCGGCGAAGTTTACATGGGCAACAATACCCTCGCAGCCTGCAAAGCAGGAAATGGTTCTTCAGAAATGAAGGCAGAACCAGGTCTCAGCGGACTTGTTGTAACAGAAGGCAATGGCCTTGTAAAAATGCGCATATTTAACGACAAGCTTAACGTAACTGGCGAAGTAATGGCCAACATCTACGAAGCTGGCAACGACATCGTAACAGTTATTAGAAATTCTGATGGAAAGCTGAGCTGGAGAGTTCCTGGCAGTCTTGATATTCAGAAGGTTCCAGTAGGTGATGTTGCATACGTATTCAACAAGAATACCTGTCAGGGTAGATGGGCAAATGCAGCTGCTGGCAGTCTTACAAATGAACTGACTGGTTTCAACTTTGCTACTGAACAGAGAATGCAGGAAGAAAAGAAGCAGGTTCACGAAGAAAACAAGCAGAAGAAAAAAGAAGCTATTAAACAAGGCGTCAACAAGATTGGTGGCTTCTTAAAAAAGAAAGGTAAATTCTTCTAATAAGTCTAATTTTCGCAAAGCCAAGAATGCAGCGTAATCTAGGAAAAAATATAAATTCTTTCAGAAGAGCAATTATGGTGCCAGTAGTATTAACACTGCTGGCACTAATTCCTAGCGTAAAAAGCACCTACGAATGGCTTGAGCTTAAAACTCTGGATTTATTTTTCACTTTATACCCTGAAATTTCCCAAATAAACGGGAAAGCCATAGATTCAGAATCTAACGTTGCAATAATTACCAAAGACCAGACTTTTCAGACTAAGTATGGAAGAAGCCCTAACAGAAGCGATTTTGCAAAGCTTCTCAACAAACTGAAGCAGCATGGTGTTCAGGTTGCTGCATTGGACTTCATTTATGATGAAGCAACTAAGGAAACTGAAGATAATGAGCTTATTGAAGCATTAAATGATTTTCCCTACCCTATTCTCGCTCATAATTTTATTGGTCGAGGACAGCAAAGCTTCAACATAGTAGATATTACAGACAATAAATCAGACAGACCAGCATGGCCTGCCCCTCTATACAAGCCAATAGCTGACAAAGTTGCAGCCAAAGGGCTTATAAATATACCTTCGGGTCTTGATTCTGTTATAAGATATGCTCCCCTAGCATTTCACCCTGATGACACAGACAGATTCCTGCCAACACTAGGTTTTTCAGCATGGATAGGATGTCTGCTCAGCGAAAAAGAATCGGAAATAAACAGGATAGATATTTCAAAAGCAGCTTCAATAAAAGAAGCTATGAGCATGGTTTATGCCTCTGCCCCTTACCGGTTTAACACAATAGGTCATAAAGGGCTGGATAAAACGATTTCAGAGCTTGAAGCACTTTACATTTATAGAACAATCATTAAACATCATGAAGAGCTGATTCCTGCAGATACTCAGATTTCTGCTGACGCTATCATGGCCTTCACCGATATTAAGTCAAAAACTTGGTTAAGGCTTCCGGAAGAACCTTTGCCAATCATTGGTTCCTATCATACTCCATGTCTCAGGCTTCCGTATCGCAAACTGGCTGCGCCGTTGAAGGGTGACAGTATTGAAACCTTGAGTATGACAAGACTTCTAGATACCGAAGAGGAAGAGAATTCTTCCTTCATGTTCAGCAAGAACCATGTCAGTTT
Organism: Candidatus Avigastranaerophilus sp.; assembly: GCA_045599645.1. Classification (GTDB taxonomy): domain Bacteria; phylum Muiribacteriota; class Ozemobacteria; order Ozemobacterales; family Ozemobacteraceae; genus RUG334. The sequence continues at coordinate 9,615 of JAZRWI010000074.1, read as the reverse complement.
TTCACCTGATGATAAATTCAAGAAACTACATATCAATGCACCTCAGACAGGCTTTGGAGAAAATATTCTAACAGGTGAAATAAAAACAGTAACCGGCCAACCGGTTGCAAGTGCCACAATTCTTGCAATTATGCCACAGACAGGCTTCTGGCAGAGAGCAAACACTGACTCTAACGGTCTCTATAAGCTTGAAAAACTGCTACAAGGTAATTATGTAATTAATATTTTCATACCTTGCGAAAATGGCTGGGAAAAGGCAATGCTTAGCTTTGATGTCACTCAGGCACAGCAGCAGCTTCCACTTCTGATGACTGCCACAAACAATAATGCTGTGACTATTCCATCAGCCTTCTGCCAAAGCAATCCTGATGTTACCTTATGGGTTCACGGGGAAGTTATTCCAATGCTGCATAGCGATTCTGAAGGCAACTGCGGAACTCAGGCGATTCCAGAAGGTTATTCTCTTATAAGTTTAAATGATGACGAAGATGCGCCAGAAGAAAGCTTTACCTTAGACGGAAACGGCAAACTGCTTCTGAACGATGAACCCAGCAGCAATGCCATTGCCGCAGTTATGCCCGACAACGACAGCTGGCAGTTGCATTTCTACAGAAAGGTTACACTTAACTCTCAAAGTGACGTCACAATCAGCAATCTTCCTCCATCACTGGATGCAGTAATAAATCTTACAAGCCAATCATCAGGTTCTGTAACAACTGATAAAAAAGACTTTATAATTAAACCTGGTAATGACAGTGCTATTAGCGATTTCCCAGCAATCACCAATGAAAACAAACAACTAGTAAAGGTAGCAATCAATTTTAAAGATACAAAAGCTGACAAAGCAAATGCATTATTCATCGACGAATCAGGAAATGAAACAGTAGTAGCCAATGGTGAAACAAAAGAAATTAATAGTGGCAGCTATATTGTTCTCACAGAAACCGATACTGCAAAGGGTCTTCATAAAGAATCCATGATAAATCAAAAAACAGTATTCATAGGCACATCGATGGCTACTGACCAGGATTTCATCATTGCACCGATTAATTTCCTTGATAAGAATTTCACCCATATGCCTGGTGTAAATGTTCACGCAAACCTTTTCTCAGCCTTGAAATCAAAAAGCTTTTTCAATTCTATTTTCTGCCATATGGATCAAGCTCCAAATTCATGGCCGTTCTTGCAATTGCTTATATTATTCCCAGTATTTCTGCTGCTAAGCATCAAATTCAAGAATGCAGATTCTACAAAGACAACACTTATTGTCGTTGTAATCCTGGTTATTCTTGCATCTGTAGCAGCCTGTCTTTTCACAGAAAGAATACTTATACCGGTATTTTTCCCAAGCTTCATGATTCTTAGCTTCTGCATTACAAGAGGCTTCGTAGAATGGATAAATTCAAAAAGACTTGCAAAAGAAACCCAGAATGCATTCGGTCGCTTCATTTCAGCAGATGTTGTAAGGCAGATTATTGATAATCCTGATGCAATCAAGCCGGGCGGAGAAAAGAAGGAGCTTACAATAATTTTCACAGATATTGCCGGCTTCACTTCAATTTCTGAAAAGCTTGAACCAGAAGCGCTAACCACTCTGATGAACAATTACCTGAACGAAATGACAAATATATTGTTCAAGCATGGTGGTACTCTCGACAAATACATTGGTGACGCAATCATGGGCTTCTGGAATCACCCTACTCCGCAGGACGACCACGCAACCCGTGCAGTAAGCTGCGCAATTGATATGCAGAAAAAGCTGCGTCAACTGAGGGAAGAATGGATGGCTCAGGGCCTGCCCAAGGTAGAAGTTCGCGCAGGCATCAATTCCGGTAACTGTATGGTAGGTTTTATAGGCAGCAACGCCCAGATGAATTTCACATGCCTCGGCGACAATGTTAATCTGGCATCACGTCTGGAAGGCGCGAATAAGGCCTACGGCACCTTCATCATGATTACAGAAAACGTTAAGAAGCAGCTTAATCCGTATCTGTTCAGCACACGCTTCCTGGATTTCCTGGCCGTTAAGGGAAAGGATCAGCCCGTGCTGGTTTATGAAGTCCGTGGCTGGATAAACGAAGAAAGCAGCATCTGGAAAGAAAAAGCCGGCAACCTTTATCAGCAGGCCATAGACAAATATCTTGCCCGCGAATGGGACAACTCCATCGCGCTTTTCAAGCAAGTCATCGAATTGATGGGCGAAGACGCACCATCTGAAGTTTATATTGGCAGATGTAATCATTTCAAGGAAGAACCACCAGAAGCCAACTGGGATGGTAGATACATACTAAAAACAAAATAATGAATGATTTGGCTGCGCCAAATGTGAATGATGCTTCGCATATGAATGATTTTGCTGACGCAAAATATGAATGAGGCTACGCCTATATTGGTAATACGCTTCGCTAAACAGGCATTGGAAAAACTATAGCTTTATCCATTGGGAGCCGACGGAACCTAATTTCTCTAGTTCTTCTTCACTAAGCTCTTCAAAATCTTCTGATGATAAAAGTCCATCTCTTTTATTGGTTTTCATATTTTGTAAGTTACTTTTTGCTGTAATTATTGATTTAGCTAGCATTCTTCTCAAATTACAACATTGGTTATATAGTTTTTTATATTCATCAGTAGTTATAAGAGAAGTTTTTTCAAATATCAATAACCAATACTCTGTTTCATAACACTCTTTTAATGCAATATGCAATTTGTTTATGAAATCAGGTTTGCTTGCAGCATAATTAGCTTCATGAATATTAGCCCCTATGCTTGAACCACTTCTAATCAATTGGTCAGCCTGATTATACATTCTTGTTTCATCTTTTACTCTACGACCAATATTAAAAATATCGACAGCAAAATTTACAGATAAATCAACAAGTTTGTTCTCACTCATATTGGCTCCTCTTTTTTCCAAAAACTTTACTTTAATCGAAAGCAAGTTTAGCGAAGCGTATCACACTATAGCCGGCAGGCTCATTCATATTTTGCGAAGCAAAATCATTCATAATCGGCAGAGCCGATTCATTCATCGCCGTTAGGCGCATTCATTATTATAATGCTTTGATTTCTCTCAGGAGTTCGGCCATTACTTCTCCGGCTTTGCCTTCCAGGAAGTGAGTGGTTGTATATCTTGTGAGTGCGCTTGGGGCAATATTGATTTCTATAACCTTTGCACCATTCTGCTTAGCAATCTGAGGTATCATGCAGGCTGGCATTACTTCACCTGTTGTGCCTATTACCAGGAAAACATCGGCTTCTTCGGCTTCTATCATGGACATTCTATATGGTTTTTCAGGAATACCTTCGCCATAGAATACAAAGTCTGGTTTTATTTTTGCGGCACCGCATTTTGGGCATTTTGGCGGCATTTCTTTAAATTCCCATTCTGCAGCATTGAAACGTTCACCGCAGTGTTGGCAAAGTAAAGTATTGGCTGTGCCGTGGAATTCGTAAACAACCTTGCTTCCGGCTTCCTGATGAAGATTATCTATATTCTGGGTAATAATAGCTTTTACTATGCCCATTTTTTCTAATTCAGCAAGTGCAAGATGTGCTGGGTTTGGTTTTGCCTGACCAAAGAAATCATAAAATATTTTCTTTATATCAACCCATGATGCAGCATAGTTATTTTCAAAATAGTTTATTTCAATAAAAGTTGGATCAACAGTATTCCAAAGTCCTTTTGGCCCTCTGAAAGGCGGAATACCACTTTCAACAGAAATACCTGCGCCAGTAAAAGCAGTAACATGCTTAGCGTTTTTAATAATCTTTGCAACTTCTTTTAATAACTTGTTATCCATATGTTTCCCACTCCTTTAACATCTTAATTATACAACAAAAAGCTCATTAAGCGAAATGTATAAACTATAAGCATAAACTTGCATGTAAGGGAAACAGAGCCAAGTATCTAAAATATAGGCCGACAGGCCGCATTCACAGCCGAAGGCTCATTCATTAAGTAACAAGTCATAAAAAAAGCCGCCCGGATTGGGCGGCTTTTTTTATGACTTGTTACTTCTTTTCTTCGGTTGGTGCCGGTGGAACTGGTTCCTGTTTGCTGCAGGTGAATTCACCGTTTTTCAATTCAAAGTAGTAGAAACCTGGAATTGCACCATTTTCAGTATAAATCTTACCAAGGGTTTTTACGGTAGTTTTATCAGTGAAGGTCATGTTAGCACCGTCTGCTGCCGGTATGTCGCTAACCATGAAATCACGAACCATATCCGGGTAATCTTTATAACCGAAGTTCATAGCCTTGAAGTTATTTTCTTTTGGATCGAACTTGAAAACATACATAGCGCTCTGAACATCACCGATGGTTGTAGCAGTAATGATTTCAGGAACATTATCACCGTCGAGGTCTTCGCATTCCAGACTGCTGACTTTATCATTCAGCTTGAAATTCCAGGCCTGCATACCAAGAGCGATTGAACGCCACATTTCCTTACCGTCTTTTGTAAGAACCTTAATGTCGAGGTTATTCTTATCAATAGTTCTTACAACATGCATTGTTTCGCCATTTATAACTATTGGTTTATCAAGAATATCAGGAGTGAATTCACCTGGCTGAGCAAGGTCAGCGTAGGCTGCAGCAGTAGCTGCGATAGCGAATGCACTGAGTAATACAGTAAGTTTTCTCATTAATTTATCTCCCAAAGAATTAGTCAAACAACTTTATGGGTATTTATCAGATATCCCATTCGTAGAGGTTATACTGCTTCATAAGTGATTTCAGGCTGTTAGCATAAACTGGGCTTGTTGCATAACCTGCTTTGTGGATGCCTTCAGCATACTGGTCAGCATTATGATTCTGCTTATAAGCATTGAGAGCTGGAGCATAGCGTGAATTCTGCAACAACTTAGCATGGTCATCAATTGATTCCTGCCAGCTGTGATATTTTCTGAAGCCGTCCTTAATGGTTACATAGGTTGAACCATCGTAGCATTCCTGAGTATTAACAACGGTAGTACCAGCAGGACCAGTACCCTTAATACCGAAAAGGTTCTTAGCGTCGCCGATTGAGCTTCCGCCCCAACCAGTTTCAAGAATTGCCTGAGCAAGGGTTACAGATGCTGGAACGCCAGTGTTTTTCATGCTTTCGCGAGCAACTGGGCCAAACAACTTAATGAATTCTGCTGGTGGAAGCTTGCCGCCCTTGTAGTTAGCAAGATCGCCAGTATCAGAAGAGCTACCCATGTAGCTTACGTTAGCTGCACCGCTAGGACCAGAGGAAGTACCGTTCTTAGACTGGGCAACGCCTTCATCCTTTGGCAAGTAACCGCCTGTAGCAGTATCAGCAGGATAATATGGTGCAACTCTGCTGGCTTCAGCGCCTGGGATAGAAATATAGTTGACATGCATATAACCAGTCATACCATTAATTTCTACTTTATAGAATTCGCCAGACTTAGCAAGAACAGTTACCTTGTCGCCAGTGTTATACTGACCCATGGTTGGTCCCCAAGGCCATTCTCTGATTCTAAGACAATCGCCCTGAACAGTGCCTTCTACCGGGAAGCCTTCTGTAGATTCATCTTCAGAAGCTTTTTCTTCGTCTTTGCTTTCATCTTCTTTAGCTTCTACGGTAGCAGTATCGTCTTTTTCGACGTCTTTACCGCTTTCGATAGTAACAGTTGTGTCACTGAAAGCACCAGAAGCTTCAGATTCTTCAGCATACAGAGCAATAGCGCCTGTAGCCATTAGTGCTATCAATATTGATGGAAGAACATACTTTCTCATATAAATGGTCTCCTTGATATTCTTTTAACATTATACCTCATTGTTGCAAAAAAGTTTTATTTTTTTTGTACACAATTAATTATTTTTTACTCATCCTTTCGAGTATCGAGAGCATCGGAAAGTGCTTTTCTTTTTCTAGTAAAGTTTGTATCCTTTGTTTCCACTGTTTCTAAGGTTGTCGACTCAACAACAATTTCTGCATCTTCAGCAGTTACTATTGGGTCAGACTCTTCCGGGAAATCTGGCAAATCAACGACGGGAATCTTATCCTTAGAATCACCCCAAACAGTCTTGATTTCCTTGGTTTCTTCCTTTTGATGTGCAGACTTGGAAATCTTATCATCCAGACTTTCGATTTTATTAATCACATCAAGCAATCTGCCGTTTACTGAATCAAACTTATCATTCATTTCAGTAAAGCGGTCATTATTTTCACTGGCAGCTTTTACATCTGAATTGTCATTGGCAGTAATTCTAGCGTCAATATCCTGAAGCTTATTGCCAATAGCCACAAAGCTTTCTTCAACAGCCTGAAGCTTGCTATCAATATTAACGAAGTGTTCGTTATCGGAAGCCGATGAATTGCTTGGAGCAGTTTCAGTGGCATTTAATCTGTCATCAAGAGCCTGAAGCTTATCACCGATTGTAGTAAAGCTTTCTTTTATAGCTTCAAATCTGCTGTCTATTCCATTAAAGCTATTCATTACAGCTTCAAGCTTATTATTGATTTCAGCCAGCTTTTGGTCATCAAAAGTTAAAGCGCCAGTTTCAATGACAGCAGGAACAGGAGCCTGGGTCTGGGCCTGTGCGGCTGTATCAAATTTTTCACAAATATTGTCTAAGCTGGTCTTTATTTCAGTGATTCTAGCATCGAGAACGCTTGATTTATTACCAAATTCAATCAGCCTGTCGCCCATTGCTTCCATAAGGCTGTCGGAAGGAGTTGTCTGCGCACCGAATGCACTCAGGTCTGACTTGGTTACTAAGCCTGCCATCTGTTCGTTCAGTGAGCTTACACTGCTCAGACTGTTTTTAATTTCATCAAGAACATCGACCAGCTTAGCCTGAATACCAGATAAGGCTTTTATATTGGAATCCATTTCCTGGAACTTAGATAAATCTTCTCGGAAAGCAGCTATCTCAGCCTTTATGGCTGGGAGCTCGCCAAGTGTAGCCTTAATATCTTCAATAGGGCTCAAATCCGGCTTTGCAGAGGCTATTTCAGAAAGAGTAGCCTTAAGTTCGGCTAGTTCATTCAGAACAGGCTTTGCTAAAGCTATTTCTGAAACTGCTGTCTTGAGTTCTTCAATACCACTAAGGTCAGGCTTTGCTGCAGCAACTTCAGATAAGCCTTCCTTCAGCAGTTCAATATCCATCTTTAAAGAAGGAACAGCCAAAAGCAACTCTTTAATTTCCTTTAATTCCTGAAGATTTGATTTATCGTTATTGGCAATCTGCAGTTGAGATTTCAGTTCATCAAGCTCTGTTCTGATATTTGGCAGGTCAAAAAGAATGTTTTTAACTTCATCTATGCCGCTTAAATCAGGTTTTGTTTCTGCCAACATGTTTTTTACAGATTCAATTTCTGATTTCAGGGAAGAAGGTAATTCAAGTAAAGCCATTCTGACTTCCTGCAGATTGCTTAATTCAGCCTTGGCATCAGATATTTTACTGATTTCATCACGGATAGCAGAAAGTTCACCAAGACGATTCCTTATTTCATCAAGATTTCTATATTCAGACCTTAAGGATGCAATATTATCTAATTCAGTCCTGATAAGCGGCAAATCAGTCAGAGCGGCCTGTATAGAATGCAATCCCTTTAAGTCTAATCTGATAGCGCCCAAGCAGCTTAATTCCGCTTTTATAGCAGATAAATCCCTAGCCAGATCCAAATCATTTACATTTGTCTTAGGCAAAGATGGAATTGGTTTATCTGATGTGCTTAAAGCAGTAGTGCTATCAGTAGAAGGCACAGGGAAAGGACGTCCCTGATGTATTTTGTCGATTCTGGCAAGAATTTCTTCCAGAGTTTCTTTTCTTCTTGGTGCTACTTCCGGTGAATTAGAATTATTGATTTCGTCCATGGAATTATCCTCTTCGAATAAGTGACAATCGAGATGTGTACAATTCTAACATATTTTTCGTCTAAAACAAAGAAAGCCGAGTTAATTAACCCGGCCCGAAAAATAAGGAGGCAAACAAATCCATGACAAGCTTCGGCAAAAGTTGATATTTATTTAACGATTTCTGAAAAAAAAAGGAACAGCCGCTTTTAGCTGTTGGCTATTAGCTCTTGGCCGAGAAAGAACAGCCGCTTACAGCCGTCGGCTATCGGCTATCAGCCGAGAGAAGAAGACAGCTCACGGCCATCGGCTACCGGCTACCGGCTATCAGCCGAGAAAGAAATGTAAATCCCCATGCCCCCTTTACAGAGGCTGTCCCCAAACTAGAAATTTGTAAAAATCCCGATGTACAGTAGACTCCTAAGAACCTCCCTTTTTAAGGGAGGGTAGGGAGGGTTTTGATTTTAGAAGAAACTTGTTTTGAATGCATAAATTCGAGTTTTTAGCTAGCCTCTACAAAAGGGGGTTTTAGATAATTACACTTTATGATAAGCGAAACAAAAAAAATAAAACCACCCTTGTTTATTGGGTGGTTTTATTTTTTGCACTACAGCCATTAGTTTTTAACTTTTATGGCATACTAGTAACAAGATATGTATTTCACGTAAAGATATTTTTAAGCTTATAAATAACTATAAAAGCTTTTTAAATTACAAAAGTAGGGTCTATGGATGCTTGTATATAAGCTACAACCGTGTCAAGGCTAAATCCGTAAAAGAACTCAAAATCTCCAAGATCACAAGCATACAAATGGTTATATAGTACATCAGCTACTTTTTCAATACCTACGGGCCAATTTCCCTCCGTATCACCGCCTGATACTCGGCTTAATTCATCGTCAGAAAGAAGTTCTACAGTATTTTTTGCATCTTTGTTGATAAGTTCTTCGTTATTATTCATGAAACTTTTCCTTAATACTGTTTTTTAACTATTATTCCTTATCGCCCTTAAAATTGCATCCGACAAACAATCCTAAAAAATTTTTTATGGCATGACTACAAGTTAAGCAGTTTTTCGCCAATCCAGTTCCTGGACCGTCATAATTATCACAAGTATCAAAAAATCCGCCGCCTGTTACAGAGTTTAATTTTTCATCAGAAAGTTCTTCGTTATTATTCATGAAACTACTCCTTTATTATTGAAAAAAATTTAATTATTTCTATAATCTTGGCAGTAAGCCGCTAAACCTTATTCCCCCAATACCAAGCTACATAATTATATATACACCTAAACCTCGGAATACTCCAATCAAGCTGATAGTTATGACAATGCCCACAATTTTGTGGCTCCCCTTCATCACCATCCCAATTATCACAGTGCCCATAATACCAACCACCTTCAACGAATTCCGGGAAACCACCACTATCACCACCAGCAACATATTTCAATTCTTCATCTGAAAGTTCACTTTTACGGTGCTGTCTGCAAAAATAGCATTGTGCAACTTCTTTTGGCATTTCAATACAGTTCTCTTTCGCAATAGAAATTATTTCTTCTGGGGTTCTTGCTTTTTTTAGTTTTTCAGACAATTCTTTTTTTACTGTATTATCCATTGTTTTTCTCCTAATAACATCACCAATAACTAATTTAATTATAAGAATTTTACTTGCGGAAGTTTAACAGTTTAGTGTACCGAATTCATACCCAAAACCGCATCACTGCGGTATTTTTTATGTCAAGAAATTAAATTATTTTGTTGTACGGTGTTGTATATTTAAAATAAATGTGTTATAATACAATATTATGAAA
>JAZRWI010000073.1:0-15589 GCA_045599645.1 Candidatus Avigastranaerophilus sp. | reverse complement strand
TATCCCTTTTGTTAATTTTTCTATCTTCCACCACGAATAAAGTGATCGATGTAGATCTTATCTGGGTCAACCAAAGCACATCAGAACCGATCATATAGCGTTCCTTCTCTTATGTACGTTTACTGGAATGGAGCCTCCAGTCAGACTTGAACCGACAACCTACTGATTACAAATCAGTTGCTCTACCGATTGAGCTATAAAGGCATAAAAATATATCTCTTTGTCCGTCTTATAAAGCCCTGTTCCGTTTTATCTAAACATTGAGTGCACTCAGGGGTTATCCACACCTATCACTGGATTTTCGGTATCTTCACCAAGACTTGGACTCTTCTACGACTCTGTTGCAACAGTCCGCAGATTCGAATTGAGATATATAGTTTGACAAAATTCCAGAATCTAAACTCACGGGGCTTAAAGTGAGAACTCATCTGGTTAAGTTTTTTAGCTACAAGAAGAAAGAGAGTGGAGTAGGAAACGAAGTACGATCTCGCAACATCTTGCTTGGAAGGCAAGCACTCTACCGATTAAGTTACTGTCGCATAAGTGATAGGCTTATGAGCGCTTTTGCTGATATTAAAGCATTATCTCCCTATCCGCATGGGTGGAATTTAAACATGCTCCGCCATACATGAAACCTTAACTAATATCTGGTTAAACTAGACAGTTTTGCTAGGTAATTCAAGTTAACAGTTTGATCCATAAAAAATTGCTGTAACTGTCTATTATTGGGGCCGACAGTGGGACTTGAACCCACAACCTGCTGATTACTGGCGCTTGAGATGAGACTTGAACTCATACTAGCCGTGCTCCGCTTCTTCGGATTATCGGTCTAAGGCTTCGGATTACAAGAAGTTTCTTTCCTAAGTCTTTACGCTTTCCCAATTAAGCTACTCAAACAAGTCAGCTGCTCTACCAATTGAGCTACGCCGGCGAACCTTAACAGTTTTTTAAACTGTACCGCGTTTCACGGTAAGGCGATTATATTTTATTTCATTCTTAAAGTCAACAACTTTTTTAAAAATATTTTTAAAAATTTTATAATCGGTACACAACGCTGATTTGGAGAGAAAAAGAACGCCCACAATTTTGTTATTATTTTATAAAATATGCTAGTCGGTACATAAAAGTCGATACTCGGAAGTCATAAATCGAAAGACAAATCAAAGTATACCTATTTTAGCAACGGATAACAGGATACGTGCGGATCAAACAGCCGAAATCAGTCTTTTTAACCTCGGTTTTAGTTTGTTTGTGGTTCACCAGCTTTGTTTATCAGCTTAGCGAAAGTTAGCTTAAGAACTGGAAGCATGAAGCCAGATAACATTATCCTTATTGCTTAATCTCTGTCATCAGCCCTTGGTTCTCCCTCTCAGATGCTCTTGACTATTGGCCGAGAAAACAGCAAACATGTATCTCACAAATAGGCGATAGCCTCATTCATATTTGCGAAGCAAATCATTCATATTCGGCGATGCCGAATCATTCATCGACTGAAGGCCGCATTCATTTACTTTTTAGTAAAAAAGTCTTTCTGGCGAAGGATTTCATACAGAGCCATAGCTACGCTTACAGATACATTCAAAGAAGTAGTTCTGCCGTTCATAGGAATCATGACAACGTCATCACATGACTTCTTCACTCTTTCACCAAGACCAACATCTTCGCCACCGGCAACAAGAACAACCTTTGTATCCTTGAAGTTAAGATCTTTAACCTGGCGCTTACCACTACCATCAAGACCTGCTACCCAATAACCTGCCTTTTTAAGCTCTTCAAGAGCGTCACCAAGGTTATTAACTCTTGCTACGGGAAGCCATGCTGCTGCTCCCTGAGCTGTTCTGATAGCCCATTCAGTCATACCTGCAGAACGATGCTTTGGAATAATGACACCGTCGCAGCCCATGCATTCTACTGTTCTTACTATAGCGCCAAGATTTCTGGCATCTTCAACCTGGTTTAGAGCAACAAGAACCTGATGCCCTTCTTCAGCCCTTTCAATAAGATCTTCAAGGCTAGAATACTCGAAAGCACCTGCAATAGCTGCAATACCCTGAGTCTTTTCCCCGAATTTCCTTTCGAAAAGATCAGGAGACATCTCTTTAACAGGAACACTGGAAGCAGAAGCAAGTTCTCTAATCTGGCTTACAACAGGACCGCGAACAGCAGAAGAAATGAATACAGCATCAAGAGTCTGACCGCTTTCCAATGCCTGGACAACTTCATGTCTGCCCTTCAAAATAAGCTGTTCTGGTTCAGCATTGTTTTCTTCTATTTTCTTTTCGAATTCCCTTCGTCTGTCGGAAGGCTTGCGTGAAGGAGCATCTTTCTTTGGACCAAAGCTCTTTGGTCTATCGTTTTTAAAAGCTGGTTTACCTGATTTATTAGAATAATTCTGTTTAGTGTTTTTCATAGGTTTCATTTTTTTATACTCCTTCAAATCCATATTCGAAGCGTTGGAGACTTGCACGTCTCAAATTCCCAACTCCGTATATCTAAGGTTATTTTGTTGAAAGTTCGAGAGCAGTAGCAATAAGGGTTTCCAGACGGTCAGTCTGACCAGTTACAAAGAGGTAACCAACCCAGGCTTCCAATGCTGTTGCCTTAGCATATTCCCCTCTTGTGCCAGAGCCGTAGCGAGCAGGAATTTTAGCATTTCTCCAGGTCTTTACCATAATCATGTCTGATTCCGGCAATTCAGGGAAAATTGCGTCAAAAACCTTTGCCTGTGCAGGAGAATTTACAATTCCTACAAGTGAATCATGAAGCCTGCCAGCGCCATCAATACCGGAGGCTACATGGTTCAGTCTGAGGGCTAATTCATAAACAGCATCACCAACATAAGCAAGAGTGCGTGCAGGAAGCTTTGCAGCCTCTGCCGCATCCCAAGTCTGCTTAATTGTAAATATGTCTGAACCCTTTAAGATTGTCTTATTTACATCCATTATGCTTTTTTCCAGCGAACGCCGTCTTTAGTATCTTCAAGCACAATACCGGCTGCTTTCAGCTTATCTCTGATAGCATCTGCAACATCATACTTTTTCTGGGCCTTCATTTCCTTGCGAAGTTCGATGACCATATCCATTACAGGACCTATATCAAGACCGGCATCATCCTTCTTCATTTCAGGAAGAATACCAAGAATATCTCCAGCCCATACCTTAAGAACATCATAAATCTTCTGGGCAACTACTGATGAAATAGAGCTTGAAGCGATAAAGCGGTTAATGTCTGTTACAAATGAATATATAGCAGCAATAGCGCCAGGAGTATCAAGGTCATCATCAAGGCATTCGCAAATCTTCTTATCAACGCTTTCAGCAAGCTTAGAAGCTTCATCATCAGAAACACTGGCGCCGACATTCTTGTTAATCAATTCAACCAGAGCCTGCTGAACCTGTGCCAGACGAGCAATGCCACTTGCTGTTGCAGAAATAGCATCTTCAGTATAGTTGCTTGGTGAGCGGTAATGAGTGCTGAGAATAAAGCATCTGATTGATTCCGGGCTGTGCTTAGAAAGCAAATCTTCACAGGTCTTGAAATTGCCGAGAGATTTTCCCATCTTTACGCCGTCAACAGTTACCATATTATTGTGAACCCAGTATTTGCAGAATGGAACGCCATAGATTGCTTCAGACTGAGCTATTTCACATTCATGATGCGGAAACTTGTTTTCTAATCCGCCGCCGTGAATATCAAAGGTCTGGCCTAAATATTTGTTAGACATTACAGAGCATTCAATATGCCATCCCGGATAGCCTTCGCCCCAAGGAGAATTCCATTTAAGAATATGACCGTTTTCTGCTTTTTTCCAAAGAGCAAAATCCTTTGGATTGCGCTTGTCAGAACGTTCTTCGACACGAACGGCTTCCTTCTGGTCATCAAGCTTTCTACCAGAAAGCTTACCATAGTTCGGGAAGGATTCAACATCGAAATAAACATTGCCATTTTCAGTTACATAAGCGTGACCCTTTTCAATAAGAGTCTGAACAGCTTCAATCTGTTCCGGAATATGCTGACTGGCGCGAACATAGAAGCTAGGATGAGCAAGACGAAGCTTTTCCATGTCATTCATATACTGGCGAGTCCATTTATCAACGATTTCCCATGGATGAACCTTGTCAATGCGAGCCTGGCGCTGAATTTTATCTTCGCCGTTGTCGCCATCATCGGAAAGATGGCCAACATCTGTTATGTTCTGAACATATCTTACTTTGTAGCCAGAATGTCTGAGGTGTTTAGCCAATACGTCAAATGTAATATAGCTCTTGGCATGACCAAGGTGTGGCGGGCCATAAACAGTAGGACCGCAGACATACATTCCAACGTAGCCTTCTTCACGTGGTTTGAAGATTTCCTTCATTCTAGACATTGAGTTATAAAGCATTAAAGCCATGGCTTTGCCTCCAGTAATATGGTGCATTAATTTTTCACAGCAAATATATCACAGCTTTAGATTCAATAGTTAGTTTTTTCTAAATAACCTCTATTTAACGCAAATTTAATAAAGCAAGATTAATTCTAAAAAAATATTAAATAATCGTTAAAGAAATTTAGAGACCTGTCGATATGCGTGGTGAACGACAACACCGGGAGGAAATAAAATGCTCATTGGTAAAAAAGAATTCATCGCCGGCATACTTATGGCGACAATTTCAGTCTCAGCTGCAACAAAGCTGACTTCATTATACGCTGTAGAAAACGGCTTCTCTTCTGAAGTTGAATTTTCTCAGAGAATCGGTCTTTTCGATTCTGAACGCCTTAGTGAAAAAACACTTAAGAGCAATATCGCAGAAATCGCTTTTTACAGAGGCCTTAGCCTCATTCTTGTAGACAAGGGTATTGTTTCAAGCTTCAATCCTTCACATCTTGAAAGCCTTGGCATTACCAATACAGCTGCCCCAATGTGCAGCATCACCAGACAGAAAGCTACTGAAACAATTTTCAGAGCCTTAATGTTTGCTAATAGCCGTGGAATTATTTCTATTCCCAGCAGAAGCAAAGACATTGAATTCATGGACTGGACACCGAATGAAAAATATCAGGACACTGCCGTATTCGCTATCAAGAATAATGTCCTGAAGGGTGTTGGCCAGAATGTATTCAAACCATCTAAGAAGCTCACAGTAAGAGAAGCTCTCATTCTTCTCCAGAGACTTCACGAATTGGACATCAAGCAGGTTGCTTTTGATACAGCCACCGAAAAGAAAATGGAAAAAGCTGCTAAGAAGAAACAGAAAGCTGATGTAACAATTCCTGAATCTCCAAAGAGCAAAACAATTTATATTGAACCAGAAGTCCAGAAATTCTTCAAAGATATAAGCGTTACCAACCCAATGGCCGACACTATGAAGAAGCTCATCAACGCTGGCGCTTTCGATATCACAAGCCTTAACCACGAAGCCAATCTTCCAAAGAGCATCAAGGTCGGCGACTTTGTAAAAATCTGCAAAGGCATGATGAACAAAGCTGGCAAACCAGAAGTATGCTCACAGGTTGAAGCTGCTGTTGGTTCTGCAAAAGCTGATGAAGCCATTTCCAGAAACACAGTTGCTATGATTGGTTCTGCAATTGTTGATGCTTATGCTCACAAGGATTACAACATCAATCCAAACTATTCAGACGTTGACGCTGATTCCGACACTGGCAAAGCTTTGCAGCATATTGCCAAGGCTGGTATCAGAATGGGTTACCCGGACGGCAGTTTCAAGGGCAATGAAAAAGTAAGCCGCTACGAAGCATTTAACCTTCTCAACATCATTGTTGGTGACAATGTTGGAACCAGAATTAAGATTACTACATTCGAAAATTCTAATATGCCAGCTCTCCAGCCAGCAGAAAACAAAGACGCTTCTGAAGTAAAGACACAGAAGCCAGCAGATACCAAGAAGGTTGAAAGTGGCAAAGATACTACAGCTCAGGCTGCAGCATCCACCAAGGCTTCTAAGCTTGAACAGCAGCTTAGCGACAAATACGACGGACTTTCCTTCAAGGAAAGAATTGAAATGCGCAAGGCTCAGTTCCAGAGAATCCTGAATCGCGAAGAATAAAATATAATTCCTAACCCGGTGATAAAGCCTGCTTTAATTACTAATACAATTAGTAGTTGAAGCAGGTTTTCTTCTTTTAGATGTGAATGATGGGCTTCACCATCTTCAATATCAATAGTATTATTTTCATCCACATCAGTTTTTATTGATGCCTGCTTTGATAATATTTCTGGATTATCAAGCTTAGCCTGAAGACTGGATTTTACATCAATATAATTTTCTAAGGTAAAAGCCGGATCAGGGAACTGTGAATCTGGCTTAAATTTTAAAATAGCCTCATCCAGCAAGGAAATAACCTTTTCAAGAAGCTGTCTGTTATTCTCATTTTCTGTTTTTGTAAACAGACGTATAAAAGCCTCTGAAGCATATATTTCGTGGCAGTTTACGCTATTACTGCAATTAATCTTTGCTGTTTCCAGCAAATTCAAGGCTTCAGCTCTCATTCCCAGATGATATGCATAATTTGTTGCCAGCAAGCGATATGGTGCAGTCTGGTCAGGACACAGAGAGATTATCATCTTCAACAATGGCACTATATCTGTATTGCCAGCATAAGCGCCAGCCTGAAAATTCTGCTTTTCCAAAACAGGACCTTCATGCATAAGATGGTCTGCCTTTTCCCATAAACAGGCTGCTACAAAAGACCTGAAGCGCTCTGGCAAAATTTGAATAAAGCTTGATTTACTGCTATTTCCGCATGGAATCAGCTGAGAAACAGACAAAGCAACAAACAATAAAACTATTGGCAACCAAAGCTTTCGGTTTTTCATAAATCGATAGACCTCAGTCTATAAGCAGCCAAGACAATATAAAAAGTGCTCATGATAATGCTATATAGAATAGCCGCAAAAAAAGCCAGCCAGTCAGCGCTTTCAATTACAGCATCAAAAACACCCGCATTTGGAATAAAAGCTAAGACAACTTCAGCAACTGCATTGGGTAAAAAAGTCTTAAAATAGCTTGTTGAATAAGCAATAAAAAATACCGGTATCATCATTCCCACAGACATAAGACGACTTAAGAATGTTGTCAAAAGCACAAAGACAGAAAACAGCAAAGAATATTCCGCCCAGACCATAACAGCCATTTTAAATGGTAATATCATCCATGTGCCTGAAGTCATCCCCACGAGCAAAAACAGCATGATAGCAAAATCAATCAATATGGATAACAAAACGATACTGATACCAACAAATTTCCCTGCAGGGAATATAATTCTAGACTTCAATCTGCTGAAATAGAACCATGGTGTAGATTGTTCGCCTGGCCAGAATAGATGTTCAAAGCCCAATACCCCAAGCAATATTATTGAAATAACAGCCATCAGACCGCTACCTGAATCCAATATAAAACCGCTCTGAAAGCCAGGATTTGCTTTTTCAAAAAGCCATGCAGCCAAAAGCAGAGGAAGCATTATAAGCCATGAAGCAAATATTATGTTTTTTCGGTATGAAGCAATTATTACAGTTTTTGCAACTTCCCAAAGCTGGCTCAGCATTTTTCGCCCTCCTGCTTTATTAGTTCAGCAAAACGGGCTTCCATTGATTCAAGGCTTGAATTTTTGCAGAATTCATGAACTGTTCCGGAAAAAATAACTCTACCATTATGAACAATAGCCATTTTATCGCATATTTCAGGAAAGTCAGCCAGCATGTGAGTTGAAAACAATACTGTTCTTCCCTCAGCTTTTAACTGTTTTATAGCATTTTTAATAAGACGTCTTCCAAGAGGGTCAAGACCGCTGGTTGGTTCGTCAAAAACAACAATATCAGCAGCATAAGCTACCGCAGCAGCAAGAGAGACGCGCTGGCGATTTCCCTTAGATAATATACGGATATTCTTTGAACGCTGCGAATCAAGCTCAAACATTGAAATAGCACTGTTTATGTTGTTTTTGTCAGCAGGGAAACCAGCTAAGCGACAAGAAAACTCTATAGCCTCTTCTACAGTAAGATAGTCTGGCAAATCAGCTATTTCTGGTGCAAAGCTTATTGTCTGCTGCTTAGAATCAGTCTTTGGGGAAACAACAACGGAACCTTCATCTAATGAAATCAGATTAAACAAAGCTTTCAGGGCAGTAGTTTTTCCAGCACCGTTTACGCCTGCTAAGGCAAACACCTGGTTTTCATCGATTTCCAGAGAAAACCCATTCAGAGCTTTTACTGAATCATTATTCTTTGTTTTATATTCTTTATGAAGATTATCGAAGGTTATCATAATTTAGGTATTAGGTATTAGGTATTAGGTGTTAGGTGCTTAGGGAGAAAGAACACTTCACTAAGGCAACATAATTTTACTAAAAACTTGACACTAACTCAATAGAGTTTCTATAATTCAAGCTATGAGTGATTTTAATGTAAATATAACCAATAATGATAACGTAATCGTCGTTAAGACCAATGGCTATCTCGATGACGCTGGAGGCCAAGTTTTCCGTCAGAGTTGCATGGAACTTATCGACAAGGGTAATACTAATTTCGTTTTTAATCTTTCCGGGACCCCTGTAATTAACTCTACAGGTTTATCAACGCTGCTTGATATCATGGTTCAGATTATAGATTACAACGAAGGCGAAGTTGCAATTTGTGGTTTGACTAATCTTACTGCTACCGCATTAAAAATGACTGGCGTTCTGACTTTGTGCGAAAGCTATCCAACAGAAGAAGAAGCCGTAGCCGCCGTTAAGGATGCAATAGAATGAGAAAAACAGCCTTAGTTTTATTAGCCGCATCAGCCTTATCTATGCCTCTTTTTGCAAAAGATGATGACTATGATGACTTAAAATCTAAGGCTAAACAGTTCCTTAACGAAAAAGGCAAGAGTTCTGCCGCAAGTAAAGTTGAAAATGCTGTGGTAGAACCGCCTAGAAGTAGATTCATAGATACAGCTCCCAAATCTGCAACAGAAGAAGACAAACGTCATGTGATGGTTCACATGAAGCTTGCCAACAGGCATTTTTCTAAAAAGAATTACGAAAAAGCAATAGAAGAAGTAAATTCTGTCTTCACAAGAGACCCCGCTAACTCTGGTGGGCATTTTATGCTTGCAGTAATAGCCGGCCGCCAGAAGGATTACAAATCAGCCTGGTATCATATTGATGTTGCCAAGGAAAAAGATGGTAACAACAAAAAAATAGACGATTTTATTGCCAAGCTGAAAACAGTATCACAAAAGCCTGAAGCCGAATGGATTCCGGGTGTTTATACAAGTTCCCCAATAGATGCCAGCGAAAGAACCTTTGATTTATTGGAAAGCCTTTTAGGTGATGAATGTAGCCAGAATATCTGCGCAATAGAAGTTACTGATTTTACCAAAGACAGCAATAACGTAACTTTAGAAGCTAGCTTTAATTCGCTAGATCCTATTCCTACAGAAAAAATTGTTTCTCTTCTAAAACAAAAAAATGGTTCCGGGGTTTCTGAAATATCAAGCTCAGATAAAAGTCTGAAAGTAAAACTGACCTATAAAAATGTGAGTCCGGAAAATCCAAAGGTAAGCCCTATTAAAGGTCTTAACGATTTCATGAACGACCTCACAGAAGAAATGCCGGAAATAGCTATAAACAATACAGAAGAAGCTGAGCCAGCCGGTGGCACCCAGGAAGTCATTTACGATATCTCCTCCAGGGAATTTTCAACAATCAACAAGTTTTTCAGACATATTTCACCATTTGCCACAAAATATCTGCTTCAAATGATGACACTTTCATATATTCCTGGCAGTCAGTCTGCCACAATATGGAAAGCTAGAATCAAAGTTATTTATAAGATTTGAAATAATCTTTTATAATACTAAAACAAAGTTTCAGATTTTTTTATTTATTAGTTACAATATCCCGGACAGTTGCCGATTATCCCGAAAGCAAAGGATATTCGTGTGTTTCGCAACTACAGCCAATTTAAAAGATTATTTCTAGTTACACTCGTCATAAAAATCATTGGCGTGTATTTTGTTGCAGATTTATCAGCTGCTTTTGCAAAATTTGATGAAAAGCGAATGCTAATAACCAACATTGCCATACCAGCAGGCATAGCAGCATTACGAGCCCATTACGAAGGAACCTCAATAAAAAAAGCCGTGATTCAAGCTGTTTTTGGTGGCTATATCATGCATGAAAGTCTTAAAAGCGCTGCTAAACTTCAAGAAAAGCCGTCCTGGTATGCCTGGGAAAATAAGATATTATTCAATCTGGGAGCTTCACTTTGTGAATCAGCTGGTTACGAAAAATTTACTTTCAGAATGGATGTAGGTCCTGTCTGGGTTATCCACGAAGACAACAAATTAAAATTCAAATTAGGTATTAACGGAATAGTAGCCCCATTAATGCACATAGTTGAAGGCTCTAAGTTTGATTATAAGCAGTCATTAAAATATGGCACCATGGTTTTTGAAAGAAAATCAGACAAATTCGGGCATCTGAAGGGAACTGACGCTTTGGCTTATAGCAACGCCAATACTTTCACTACTAATTATAACGGAGAACACAGTGGGCACGAACTTGTTCACACTTATCAATACAGAAGAAACGCTATCTACCCGATACAAGTAGGCGATTTCTGGCCTGAATTTACCACAAAATATTTTAAAGAAGACAAATGGGTTGACGATACCGGCTGGTTTGTAAACTGGGGTTTGCAATGCGGTTGGGCCGATTGGCGTCATAAAAACAGATCTTTTGACATACCACTTGAAGAAGAAGCCTACTATATGGAAAAAAAATATAGAAGCAAATTCAGATAAATTCTATATGATAAGCAATTTTAAACAAATCAGGGCTCTATGCGCCATAAGACTCAGACTTCTTTGGAATACCATAAGAAGCCGCGCAGGCTTAGGCAGAATCATAGGATTGAGTTTTGCCGCTTTTATAATGTTTATTGCTACTGCTTCCGGCGCATCAGACCTATTGCAAGGAATATACCAGCTTCCTTTCGCAAACCTTCTGGCAGAATGGACTATAGGACTTCTAGTTTTTTACGCAATTCTTATAGTATTTACTGGTGATCTGGTATCTGGACACACATTAAATACAGGGCAAATGAGCTCAGACTTCCATTATCTTTCCACATTACCCATTCCGACAACCACACTTATTTTCATAAAAATTTTTGAAAAGCTGATTACGGATTATTTCGGTATACTCTTTTTATTACCTGCTTTAATAGGTATCTCCTGCTTCAAGGCTTATACCTGGAATGGCTTTCTTGCTGGCTTTCTAATATATGTAGAAACCGGAATAGTTACAGGATTGCTGATAAATCTTGTTTTAATAGCTTTAAGCAGATTCTTCAAGCCTTCAACAATAAACAATTTCTTTTCCATTTTTGGATATGTAAGCGCAATAGTAACTCTGATACCGTTTTTGCTGCTGTCTGATTTCAATCCGGCATACATTCCAAAAATACTGGAATTTCTAGATTACGCTCAAACCTATGCCGGGTGGCTAATAGCACCTATACGTTGGATAGCAACACCGTTGCTTCTTTCCACGCCCTTCTGCAATGAATTTGGAAAACTTACAATATTGTGGTTCGCATTAGTAGTAATACTTACAACACTATTTTACTCAGCAGTAAAAAACAACTGGTTCGGATATGCGCATTCACGCAAAGCATTAACAGGCAAAGCCTCTAGAAAAAGACTGTTTTCCGGCCTTTTCCATAAAGAATTCATAATGCTGAAAAGCGACTTTAATCTGCTTGTAAATGCTGTTTTAATGCCTATTTCAATTATTATAGTAGAAATCTATTTTCTGAAGCAGGTATTCAGCTTTACATCAATGTATTCAGTAATGAATTTTATCTTTGGCTCCATAATCTACTTTTCTATGTTCGGACCAATAAACATTATAGGCTATGAAGGTAAAAGTATAACTATATTGGAAGCATTGCCAATTACACCGGCCCGGCTAATAAAAAAGAAATTTTCATTCTGGTGTACTCTCGCACTGATAATATTTGTTCCTGCCACAATAGCAACCTTCATAATCATAAACTTTGATGCATATACCACTGTTATAGCAACTCTTCAGGCAATCGCCTTTACCTCGTGCGCTGTGTGGCTCACAGTTTGTCTATCTGCTATTTTTGCCCAATACGATACAACTGTTTTGCAGCAAAGGTCGACCTTTGTAGGGAAAATGGCCGCCATGTCACTTCTTGCCTTGCTTTTGCATGCTAAGACTCTAACGTATCTAAATGCTTTTACCGTATTATTGTTTATTACTATAGCATATCTCTGCTATATAAAGGCTAAGGCTTATCTCGCTTTCAGACAGGATAAAGAAGCTTTAGCATCTGACAACCATCAGATGCTGAATGCAATCTTGCTATTCATGAGCTTTGTAGCATTAGAAACCACAATAACTCATACATTTCTGGCTTTATCCCCAGACAGCGATACCGGTATATGGAACTGGTGCCTAAGCCTTCCAATAATGCTACCTTTTGTGATTTTGAACAGAAAAAAGCAAAATGCCATTCTTCCCAAAACAAGCTTTACTGAAGTATTAAAAGCAGTTGCAATAGCTCTCTGTTCAATAGTTGCAACTGTTTTATACTCAAAAGCATGCAACACGATATTAGAAACAATCAGGGAAGATACTCAGCAAATAATAGATTTCTGCAGATATCTAATTATTCCGACAAGCTTATGGAAACTAATTATAGTCTTGCTCGGAACAACTTTCATGACAGCTTTTACCAAGCGAGCCGAAGAATTCTTCGTTTCAGATAAAAGTCTGATGGTAAAAACCCTTGGATGTCTACTGATGACTCTGGCTTCACCACCAGCATTAATGCCTGCAGTATTATTCTATATGATCCTTATTTATATTTTCAGTATCAGAAGAAATTCCGCGGCTATCTGCACCTACTCCGCCAGCCTCTTCTACCTGCTTCTGTTCATCTACTTGATCTGGGGAATTTGCTAACTGGGCATCTGTGCCAACTTTAGCAGAATCGGTAGCAATAACAGTTTCGTCTGCAGTAACTGCTTCACCATCCAGTGCAGCTCCGTCTGTTGCTACAGCGTCACCTTCTTGGGCATTTTCGTCAACAGTTGCAACTTCGCCATCTTGTGAAGCCTCGTCTATTGCAGCATCGTCACCTGGCATATTTTCATCTTCTTCCAAGTCTATCAGCTTTGGCTTTTCACCTGAACCTGCTTTTGTCTTCTTAGACTTCTGCTTTGTATCTTCTTCTTCAGAAACAGGTTCTTTATAGCGGCAGTGCCAATTTTCTTCGCCAACATAAGCTAAAAGTGTTTCAAAAAGCTTGGCGTCAACTTCCTTAAAGCCAAATTTTTCAAAAATATCTTCAAGGTCAGACTGGGTATTCAGTATCTTAATAGACTTGTTAACCGGCTTAAAACGTGTTTCATTAACTAGTTTCCTTACGCGGGCAACTCTGATTTCGTCTTTCCCAACCTTTTCAACCAATTCTTCATAGCGTCTGTTAATAGCTTTGCTCAATAAATGGAAATTAAATTCCTGTTTGCTTTTATATTTTTCCAGGAATATTTCCAAATCCTTGAAGCTGCTGCGAATTTCAGCAAAATACTTAGACTTGGTCGAAATACTTTCTTTGCTATTTACAACAAACTCAGCCTGTTGGCGACAGTAGTCTACAGTAAATGATGACTGTTCTGTAACTTCACGTAATGAATCCATCTGTGATGCAACAAGCTTCAGCAATTCACCGTTTGTGTTTTTTAAATAGTAGCCAAAGCCTGTAAGATTGGCTGTATCTGTATTTGTCTTAATAATAGAGTCTAAGACTGCCTGAGCTTTATCAACCAATGAAATATATGCACCATTTACGGTTCGATAATGGTTTACATCAGTCAAATAAGAATCAATTATTTTTTTAGTTTCTTCTTCGGTTTCTACTATTTCATCAACAAGAGAATCAGCTTTATTTTTCAAGCGTTCTGCAACATTCTGCAAATGGATTTCTAACAGTTCCGGGAAAACGTAGGTCACAGCATACGCAGTAAAAAGCTGCTGTCTTGTAAGATCATCAAGCAGGGAAGCATTTCTCTTTTTGGGACTATCAGACCGTTCAACATTATTTATAGCCTCAGCAATGCAGTATGAACGCCAGTTTACATCATAAAGCCCCTGCAGCTCATCAAGCTTTGCTTTTAAGGTATTTAGCTTTTTTCCGCTTACCTTTTCAGACCAGGAATCATCAGGTTTTGCAGCTTCCTTTTTGTTATTTTTTATATTTTCAGTATCAGAAGCATTTTCAATATCGGTATTTTCCGCTTCCTCAGAAATATCTAAAGCTTCAGAAGCAATCGTTTCTGAAGCTTTATCAATATTCGAAGCATCAACCATACTTTCATCAGTATTTGAAGCTGGTTCTTCTGATTTTTCAGATTCTAGTTTTGAGTCGGAAAGAAGCTGTAAAGTCTGTTCTGACTTTGTTTCAACATCATGTGTTGTCTCTGCAGCCTTTTCTGTATCTGTATCAGAGGCAGCTGCTGATACAGAAGTATTTTCTGCAGTTATTTCAGAAATATTTTCAACTGCAGTATCTGATTCTGAGCCAAGTGCAGCACCAGTTACAGTAACAACTGCCACATCTTCTTTTGCTGCAGTAGCCTGTTTATCTGCCGAAAAAGCAGGAGTATTAATTAATAAAGCGGATACTAATATTGTTGCAGAGGTTGATAATCTTTTCATGGAAAAGATTATACTATATTTTGCAATTAATTAGTACTGTTTTACTTCTCTCACTTTTTTTTAACAGGCTGTTGCATACTAGGCAAAGAAGCATTACTACCTGCGCTCTGAACCGCACTCATGTTTCCATACCAGGTGTAGGTTTTGTTTATCGGGTTAAGAATAGCATAAAGTTCAGCTTTTCCATCACCGTCAGCATCAACATAGATTTTGTCGGAAATACCGTCAAGGTCTAAGTCATATTCCCACTGGTCAATGCGACCGTCAAAATTGCGATCATACTGATAGTCATTGAAGCGACCATCAAAATTACGGTCTGTAGCCCAGTAATCTGGCTTTCCATCACCATTTCTATCAGTGATTATCAAATCAATTCTGCCGTCACCATTGCGATCAAACTGGCCAAAAGCCTTATTAGCTGTAGCAGTATATGCACTTGTCTGGTTAGGATGCATTGAAGCAAAATCTGCTCTGGATTCCCAGTTTTCAAGGGCTGCCTTTAACTGGTCTCCGCTGGCTATTAACGCCCCAACAGCGACAATAGCGCTTATGTATATGCCTATTTTACGGTTTAACATAAGAACCTCCGTGTATTAGGATAAAGTATTTGAAATCACACCTTTTGCAAGGAAAAATATTTGTCATGATAATTTAAGCGGCCTGCTTACCCCCTTTCGTAGAGGCTGTCTAAAAACTCGATTTTATGCATTCAAAACGTTACTGTTCACAGGTTATCTTGTAAAAAAAATCCCGATGTAGTAAGCTGTCAGCTTTTCTCATCGGGATTTTCGTGACTGCTAACTGTTGAATAGCTCAGCGCACTCAAGGAAGACGTTGGCACCGCTTTTCTGGCGTA
>JAZRWI010000072.1:0-35299 GCA_045599645.1 Candidatus Avigastranaerophilus sp. | reverse complement strand
TTTCAAGGCCCTTACCGCTGTCTAATGCTTCCTGCAGCATATTTCTAGCTGATTCAAGATCCTTGGCCTGATTGCCAAGAACAAGCATATGGCTCCCTAATATAAGACAGAGTTCGAGGAAATCGCCTTTTTCTTCGCCGGCCAAAACCTTGATTGCATATTCAATTTCAAGAGCATTGCCAACATAAGTTCCGAGAGGCTGATTCATGTCGGTAACAAGTGCCATAGCCTTAACACCGGCTCTATTGCAGATTGAAGTCATGGTCTGGGCCAATTCGATGGATTCCTTCATATCCTGCATAACAGCGCCATTACCGGTCTTAACATCCATTACAAGCACTTTGGTGCCAGATACTAATTTTTTACTTAAAATAGAACCTGCAATCAATGGAATACTGTCAACAGTAGAAGTAACGTCTCTCAGAGAGTATAACTTCTTGTCTGCAGGAGCGATATCACCAGTCTGACCAATAATAGCAAGACCGACATCGTGAACCTGATTTTCAAATTCATCTGTAGTAAGGTCTACACGGCAGCCTTCGATGGCTTCCAATTTATCAAGTGTGCCACCAGTGAAGCCAAGACCTCTTCCGCTAATCATTGGAACAAATCCGCCGCAGGCAGCAACAAGAGGTGCTATTACAAGGCTGGTGCCGTCACTGACACCACCAGTAGAGTGCTTATCCAATGTCATTCCGGTAATCTTTTTCAACTTCAGTGTTTCACCGCTGTCGCGCATGGCAACAGTAAGCTTTGTGGTTTCTTCCGGAGTCATTCCGTTCAATCTGATAGCCATCAGCATTGCAGTCAGCTGATAATCAGGAACTGTTCCCTTTGCAGCGCCGTCAACAAACTGCTGAATTTCGTCATCAGTAAGGGCAAGACCATTTTTCTTATGTTCAATAGCATAAACAAAATTAGAAGCTTCAGTCATATTAACACTCCTTTTTCCTTATTGGTTCAATTATATTATAGCATTTACGAATATGGGTCTGGGCAGGGGTAATCAGATTTATCGAATGGAAGATTTTCCTTCAGGGTTGGTAAATTTGGAACAGAACCGGTGTTAAGATTCCAAATATCTTCACTCCAAGGATGAGAACCCCAATCAGAAGTCGGAATGTAACCATCTGGTTCTTCGTAGAGTTTATCATATTCGGTAGTATTGGCTCTACCGATTGGGTTCATGGAACCATTTCCCTTTTTCAGAGAGAAACAGGAATAAGCTTCGCCTGGACGGTGCAGGTATCCCATAATTTCACCGACATCTGAACCTTCACTTTCAACCTTTACTGTTGTATAGCAGTTATTAAGGTAAAGAGTACCTGTTCCAATCAAACCGCCAACACCATCTGCACAACGAACAACATTGCCCTTTGCATAACAGTTAGAAACGTTAGAATACCATGAGTAAGCGGCAAAACCACCGGCATATATATAGTCGCCCTCACCAATGACAGAATCAAAATCTGTTGAACAGAAAGCTATAACACTATATCCCGTAAGTCCAGTAAATCCACCCACATTGCTACGGAGAGTACCATCCTCATAATAACTGTTATCATAGGAAGTTGTAACGATATTGCCATTAACCTTTGCCTTGCAATTAACCACAGCTATATTGTCGATAGAACCAGAGAAGCCTCCAGCACCAAAAGCAGCAGTTACAGAGTTTACTTCACAGGAGCAGTTCTTTACATAATAATCCCTATAATAATCGCCATTAATTACACCGAAGAATCCACCGACCTTACCGCCTGTTGATTCAACGCTGCCAACTGTAGCTTTACAGTTAGACATATTACCGCTGAGCCCACCCATAAAGCCACCTGTAGCCCAAGGTAAATCCCATTCAAATTCAATATCAGATATTACCTTACCGGAAATTACAGCTTCACAGTTACTTATGTTAGAAGAGTAGGCATCTCCAATAAAGCCTCCAACACCATTAAATCCACGCACAGATTCACAGTTTACACTGCAATTTGTAATAGCAGCAACTCCAGCACACCCGATTAAACCACCGACACCATAGCCAGGCAATGAAGCAGATACCTTATTACCAGTATAGTGGCAGTTTTTACAGTCGGCTTCTATCAAATTCCCAATAACACCACCACAGTTATTTTGCCCAACTACTGTTGCTGTGGAATCTGAATCTGTTATCAGACCGATATAATATCGGCCAACAACTCCGCCATAAGCATTACCATCAAGAATGCCGTATTCGTCTGTGACATTCCCTGAAGAATGCATATCACCAGTTATCCCATTATATACAAAGCCTATACAGCCACCCATTATGTTAGAGGAATCTTCAACTGTCGTGGTGGACTTAACTGTTCCGTTAAAATCCAGAGACTTCGCATTACAAGTATAATGAGTTCCGTCCATCTGACCTATTATACCGCCAATGATTCCGTTTAATGCGGCAACCTGGCCGTTAGCCTTAATGTTAATGATTTCAGAATTATCAAAGACACTACCGGCAAGACAACCTATGGCATTAGTAAAATTATCATAGTCAACATTATCGAAGTTAGAAACAATATCTACATCAACAAGATTAAGATTCCTTATTGATGCTGGTTTCATAGCGCCGTCCAGATGTCCTTTTACAGCACCGAACATCCCGACAAAAGGCTTATCAGAGTTAATCTTAAGGTTTTTAATAGTCTTACCATTACCTTCAAAACAACCTGTATATGCCAGAGTCTGGCTTTCGCTCACATACTCACCTATGGGCTGCCAGCCTTCGCTTTCACTCCCACCTTCCGGGAAATATCCGGCAAGATCAATATCCCTGATAAGAGAAATATCGCTATCCAGATGATTTCTGATATCATTTAGCTGGTCTGCTGTATATACAAGATAAGGCTTTTCAGAAGTGCCGCTGCCCATAGTTATAACCTTACCGCTTTCAGTTCTGTAACCCTTAGAAGCTGTTTCAAAATAAATGGTCTTTCCATTGTGCTGGGCTGAAAATCTTACTTTCAGATCTATATTCTGAGAAGGTTTCCACAGATTTTCATTGCCGATACCGACGGATATTTTATTTAATTCCATAGCCAGAGGCATATCTGCCCATATAACTTCAGAACCGTTAAGTATGGATGCGGTTTCGTTAATTCTAACATCAGTAAATGAACGGAATACTTCTGTTATATCAACAGTGACAGTGCCAATCAGAGGAATTTCGCCTTCCGGAGTCTTAGCAAATATATCCGGCTGTCCCTCCCAGGTATAAGGGTCAGTCAATTCGCCTTTTCCCTCGAAGAAGAAAGTAGTGAACTGATATTCATCAAATACACTGATTTCGTTTCCATAAATATCTTTACAAGGGCTCATGCTTAATTTGTATGTATGATTACGTGCCAATAACTGGTTGAACTTCACAGTAAGAACAATGTCATCATTCCAAGACATCACAGGCTGTATTGAACCATCTGAGCCTTCAAACTTAATAGCCTGCTCTATATCTGACTTGTTGAAATTCTTTTCACTCAAAGAAACATTAAATTCAGGTTGTCTTGAATATAAACCGTCATCACCTATGAGAGAATTATCAATACTGATGGTAGCTTTTGTGAAAGCAATTACTTTAAATTCACCAATGGCACCGGCTTCACTGGATTTACTACCATTAGTAGCAGCAACCTTTACTTTATAACTGCCTGTTGCGATATTTCTAACCACATAAGAAGGTTCGTAGCCTAAGTAGACTGTATTTGAGGGAATTTCTTCACCTGCATTCCAAAGCCATAATGAATATATAATTGAGTTACCTAATGGGTCCTTGACTTCATTCCATTTTATGGTAATGCTTTCACCCGCAATATTAAGAGGTTCCAAGCCAATTATGCTTGTTTCAGGAATAGTATCGTCTACAATATAGAAAATAGCATAATCAGAATACAAGGTTTTACCTTCGTTATTCCTTACTGCAATTCTTACAGAATAAGAGCCTACGCCTAAGGTATTTTCTGAAGCGTCAAGTGTCCAGATAGTATCTGTAAGACTTGCTACAGCAACAGTCTCTGAAGCATTGCCTTTTGCCATAAGAACATCATAAACAACGTTTTCGAGTTCAGGATTACCGGAATCCCAGCTAATAGTAATACTCTGGCCTAACGAAAACTTACTGTTGGAAACAATAACATTTTTTGGTGCAACCATTCGCTTTGTCGGCTTAACATCTTCTTCGGGATCATCTTCTTTTTTAGGATCAGAGTCATCTTCTGCTTTCTGAACTGTTAAAGAATTTGTATATTCGAAAGGAAGAGTCTGATTTACATTTCCAGCATCTTTAACAGTAACCATAAAATTCAGAGGAAATTCTGAAACAGATATTCCATCTGTATTCAATACGAAGCTAAGGTTTTCACCATCAACTTCAAAATCACTTATGGTTACTTTGTGAACGTATCCTTCGCTTGTGCCGGAATTGTTATCTACCTCATCGAACTTTGCATTCTTAAATATTTGCTTATTGTCTGAAAAATTGTCATTAACATACTGCAGCACAGGCTTATAATCCATCGAAGTCAATTTGTTTACATTTTTGCCACTGACTTTGACACACACTTTCATATTTTCACAGTATTTATTGTCTTTTATCTTAATCTTGCCAATATCTTCACTAGCAGAAGCATTAAGCGACTTTATTTCTGCAACTGTGTTTTCTATAACAGTAACTCCGTTAAGAAATGAACTTTCAGTTAAATCAGCAAATAGAGCAAATTGAAATCCAAGTCTATTGGTATGAAAAATAAATTCGCTACCAGTGATATTTGCTCTAACAGAAGAAATCATCAGGGGATTGTCACCCATAACATCATAATTTATCTGTTGGAATTTCCAGGGAGAATTTTCATCATCGCGTAAACCAAGGAAATAACCATTTACATTGCCTTTAATAGTATTGGGAACAACGACTTTTAGTGGTTGTTCTACTAATTTTAATTCCTTTGGCGCAATAGCCGGGTTTTCAGAAATCAATACGCCACGGATTTCAAAAGCAGTATGAGCATTTACCAATAATGGAGAACCAATACCGGTAAAATCTTTTTCAGTTATTGTTATTTCTGTATTTGAGCGGAAAGTATCCTTTCCGGCAGAAATACTCATGCCGGATGGAGTCGGTGGAGGCGCGACAAAAATGCCGTCAACAACATTTACCGTCTTAGAAAAATATGTCTGATTCTGTAGTTCTTCTTTAATCAATATATCATTGCCATTGCGGCTACATCCAATAAAACCTATAAAAGACACCAAAGCAATAGCAAGGAGATAAAATCTAGTGTTTTTCATTATTTTCATAAATTAATACTCCCAACTTGGAGTAGGATAATCTTCAAAATTGAAAGACGGAGAATGTTTAAGCTTTGGCAGAACCGGAGATGAAGTATTAGTCAA
Organism: Candidatus Avigastranaerophilus sp.; assembly: GCA_045599645.1. Classification (GTDB taxonomy): domain Bacteria; phylum Muiribacteriota; class Ozemobacteria; order Ozemobacterales; family Ozemobacteraceae; genus RUG334. The sequence continues at coordinate 29,884 of JAZRWI010000072.1, read as the reverse complement.
ATCCCAGTAAACGTCACCATCCCAACCAAGAGAGTCTGAATAGCCATTTGAATCAGTTAATACAGTAGTTGTAACAGCTCTATCAAGTCCAACTGCTGGAAGTCCGGAAGACTTATTAAGAGTAAAGCAATTATTCACTTCGGATCTTTCATTAGCACAACCGGCAAACTGCCCGGTACTCGATTCGCTGGTTGTCACGGAAGCAGTCGTATAGCAGTTGTTAACGAAAATAGTGCCTGAACCGATAAAACCACCTGTATTCTGAGAACCGGAAACATTAGAGCATTCCGCATAACAGTTGCTTATATTAACATAATTGACTTCACCGGCAAAGCCACCAACGTAATCTGCTGTTCCACTGATATTGTTAAACTTTGTCCAACAACTACAGATTCTATACTGAGATGAAACTTCTCCCGCAAAACCTCCAGCACGGGATGTATCTCGATAGGTTTGCCCCATATATGTTATACCTACCAATTTATCAACAGTAATATCTCCTGTTATTATTGAATGGCAGTTCATTATATGGCCCCAACCAGAAACATTGCCTGCAAAACCGCCACTCCAAGACCTTGCGGTTATACTGTTACATTTACTGCTACAATCTTCGATATGATAAGGATATTCTTCACAACTGCCTTCAAAGTTGCCTACGAACCCACCTGCAAACTCGGCATTACAAATAATATCCCCTGTTTCAGCAGAACAGTTTACACAAGTGTTCCAGCAACTAGCAATAAAACCACCGACACAACCACTTTGTCTTACATCGGTAGTAGCCTTTAAGTATTCTGATACGCTTGAATGGCATTCCAAAATATCACCCGCACTGTATCCCAAGAAACCACCGACATTGTTTTGTGATTCAATACTGATACAAGAAGCTTTTGAATTGCTGATATTAGCATAACCGCCTCCACCCAAACCACCTGCATTATAATAACCACCCTCAATTCTTCTACATTCTGCTTCACAGGCATCTATGTCAACACAATCTACATATCCAAATAAACCACCAACATTATACAAGCCTTTTAAAGCTTGAATTTTTGTATTACAGTCTGTAATAAAGCCATAACAATGGAATCCGACTAAGCCGCCCACACCGATACTCCAGGTATTGCTTATATTTTCATGTTCAATGTCAGTATTGTCTGAGAGAGATGCTTCCACAGAGCAATTTGAAATAGTAACGTTATAAGCGCTGCCAATACAACCGCCAACAGTGCTATATCCTTCGCACAATTCAGCTTTACGGGTAACAGTGCCTTTAAAATTATTGTCTTTAAACAGGCAACTGTGGTATTTCCCATAAACATAACCTGCTATGCCGCCTACAGAACCGCTCTTAGCACTAAGATCACCATTAACAATACAGTTATTGATCTGAGTATTGTTAGTAGCATAGCCGACCAATAAACCATGTCCTGGACTATCATTTGTTGATTCTGAATCAGGATGAGTATTAGCCAGATAACAATCTTTGAGTATAATATTGTCTATTATGGAAGCCCTGAAATTATTTTCAGACTTGCCACCAACAGCACCAAACAGGCCCGAGCAGTAATTTTCACTTATAACCCTTAGATTGGCAATAACATGATTGCATCCGTCGTAGGAACCTGTGAAAATATTATCATAAGTTCCGCCTTCAGCATAATCACCAATTGGAGTCCAACCATCTGGATTTCCTTCGGAATTAAAACCAGCCAGGTCAATGTCTCTAAGCTGTTTATAATAAGCGTCTAGATTATCCCTGACTCTGTCAAGCTGGTTAGGTGTATATACCAGGAAAGGCTTTTCTTTAGTCCCCTCACCTGCAGTAATCTGAGTTCCATCTTCAACAGTTAATGCAATTTCTGGGGTTTCAAACCAAATGGTATTTCCATTATGCAAAGCAGTAAATCTAGCTTTTAGCAATAATTTTTCGTTTTTATTCCAAAAAGCTGTATTACCAATTCCTAGAATTATAGTATCTCCATCTTCTACCGGTGTAATATTAGACCATTTTACTTCACCGTTGCTGATTAAAGAAGCGCCATTACATATTTGCATTCCTTTGAAAGCAGATGAGATATCAAAGACATCAACACTGATTGAACCAACCAAAGAAAGTAAAGCATTTGGAATCACATCTGTAGGATAAGGATTTTCAGGTAAAATATAAGGTTCATTTTCAGTTCCATTGCCGGCAAAGGCGAAGGTCTTGAATCTGTAAGAACCAAAGGTTGAAATATCAAGGTCATAGATATCCTTCATCGGTGCCATAGTGACCGTATATTGCTTATTGGGTTCCAAGAGCTCGTCAAAGCTCAATGTCATCCAATTTTTATTGAAAGTCTTTGTAATCTTTGAAGAATCATATCCTTCGACGCTAACAGCAGCACAAGCAGCAGCTTCATCGAAATTAGTCTCAGAAAATATGATGTTAATCTTTGTCTCTCTGGAATACAAGCCATTAGGGGCTATATAAGACTTATCAACATAAACACTGGTTGATGAAGTAGTTACCACATTAAACTTTCCTATAGTTCCACTTTCAACTTCGTTAGAGCCATTTGTAGCAATAACCTTAATCTTATAGGTGCCAGTTGCAAGATTAACGGCAGTATAAGTTGGTTCATAACCTAAGTAATCAGCAGAAGAATGAATTCCTTCATTTTCATTCCATATCCAAACAGAATAAACAACTGGCACGCCTAGCGGGTCAGAAACGGATGACCATGCTATCTTAACATCTTCTCCAACCATATAGAAGGGCTTTAATGGTTCTATAACCGGTTCTTCAAGAGTTATATCAACCGTAGAGAAATATATCTTACCAGTAGAAAGTCTTGCACCATCAGAACTTCTAGCAACTACCCTGACTGAATAAGTACCTATTTCAAAAGGTTTTTCTTTTCCACTGATAGTGTATATCGTATCTGACAAACCAGTAGCGATTACAGATTCTGAAGCATTGCCAAAGGCCAACATAACATCATAGGTCATATCTTGTATTGCTGGATTTCCGGAATCCCAGCTTATTACAGCATTTCCCTGAGTAGAAATCCTGGTATGGGAAACAATAAGATTTCTTGGCGTAGCTATTCTTGCGGGGTCTGGTTCCGGTTCATCCGGGTCTTTTTCAGGATCCTTCTTGGGATCATCTTCTTGAGCCGGCTTATCAGAACCTGTATAAGAATTTTTAAGTTCTACAAATTCAGCATATTCAAATGGCAGAACATTTCTGTTTCGTCTACTGTCTCTGACGGATAAAACAAAACTCTGAGGCAAATCGGTTGTTGAGAAACCCATTGTATTCAAATCAAAGCTCAACACGTCACCGCTCAATTTTAAATCACCAATAGTAACAGTATGCACATACTCATCAGCTAAAACGTTGCTTAAAACAGGCTCAGAAATAATTGCAGAATTGCCAAAAATTCTTTTATTACTTTTTTTATTGGTTTTATTGAAAAATGTCAGGGAAACAGTATAATCAGAACTCATCAGGCCAGTTAAATTTTTGCCGAAAAGCCTTAGTTTAGCACAAAGATTAGCACCATAAATTCCGTTAATTATATCTACATAACCTATTTTTGATGTATCAGTAGCATTTTCGGCTAATATTGTAAAATCAAAGCCCTCCAATACTGTCATTTTATTCAAATCATAATCATTTTCCATTTCAGCAAAAAGAGCAGTCTGGAACCCCATCTTATTGGTGATAAAATAGAATTCAGTATTACTGGAGCTGGCTCTTAAAAAAGAGAAGTATTGTGGGCTATCGCTTGAATTTTTATCGTTTACCTGAGTAAAACTCCATTCAGAATTTTCGTTTTCACGTATCCCTACATAGTAATTTTTCACATTAGCCCTCATAGTATTAGGCAAAATTACTACCATGGGCTTTTCAAGCAAATCAACAGCTTTATTAGCATTATCAACAATCACAGCTTTAACTTCAAAAATTCTATCTGAATTAGTCAGTTTTGAATAAGCAGAATCTGTAGGAAAGCTTCTTTCTACAATAGTCACTTCTGTATTTTCAGGCAAAGCATAATCCTGAACAGCTATTTTCATTCCAGAAGAGGTCGAAGGCATATTCAAGGAACCGTTTACAACACTTCGTGTAATGCAAGAAAAAATATCTGACTGTTTAAGAACAACAATATCCTGACTGCCGCCACCACAGCCCATAAAGCACAGAGTCATAGAAAGAAGCAATAAGATGGATAAAATTTTAAAGTTTTTCATACAGTCTCTTTTCTCAATTACACTGACTTTAATACAAAAAAATTATTTTGTATCAAAGACGCTCAGATAGACAAAGACAATGTATTACAATATCGTATATTATCTTTTGAGCTATCTTATTCTGCTTTTACCTGGCATTTGATGCGATAGAAGCCCCAGTTGCCTTCTGGTTCAACAACGTCTATTTCTTCACATTTTTCGGATACAGGGCCGAAAATAAGACGGAAAGTCTGCATTTCACCTGATTTAAGAACTTTTTTATCAGGATTTATAGCTATTCCATCCACTTCCTGCAGGTAGAGTTTATTGTCTGTGCTTCTATCCTTCAAGAAAGTGTCTTTTCTTATTCGGATATAGTGGCTGTTATTATTTGAAGGGGTATAATAATCAAATTCAACTATTGTTTTTTCCTTGGTTGCTGTAACCTTTGATACTTTGCAATATTTATTTGAGCTGTAAGCCATATATTTATTGCCCATATAGTCTACGGGAATAAGTTCGCTTTCGTTACTGCTATTAGTTACATTAGTCTGTGGTTGAGCCTGAGTATTATTATTTTTTCTGCCGCCACCGAAAATACGGTCTACAATTTTTGTGGCAGTATCATCAGCAATTTGTTCACGAGTTTTACCGTTTCTGATTGCATAATAACAATCATCTATTTTTTTCTTCAGTTCTTTATTTGAATAAAACTCTCCATTATATCTATCATTTTCTCTCTGGGCAGATTCGAATTTAGAAATTGCAGAATTATATGAACCTCGGTTATATTCCTTTTCACCATCACGAATATCACTCAGGCAATGATCTTTCGCCAGTCTTTTATTAAAATCATCATAATTAAATTTTTCAGCCTTAGCCTGAAAACATGTGATTCCCAATAAAATAAAAACAGCTACTATTATCTTTTTCATCATAATACCAACTCCCTAATACCTAATACCTAAGACCTAAGACCTAAGACCTAAGACCTAAGACCTAATACCTAATACCTAATACCTAATACCTAAATTTCTATTTCTGCTGGTGCTATTACGTTGCCCTTCCAGCCGTCTACAAGCTCTGGAAGGTTACATTCCTTCAAGCGCCAACCATGATGTATGAGCTGTCCCTTGTATGGACCGGAAGCAGGAACATTACCAGAAAGCTTGATTGTTTCAGGATCAGCTTCATCAACAGTGACTTCACTGCCTTCTTCGTCATTCAAAACAGGTTCAACAATAAGGCGGTCCTTAAGAAGCTTTGCACAGCCTTCAAGAACAGGTCTTACAGCGCCACCAAGGTCTTCATCTTCTACGCTGGAAACATCTTCGTTAAGAAGGTCTATCAAGCGGCCTTCCTTCTGCAACAGATACAGAATCTGGTAAGCAGCCGGTGGAATAGCTTCCTTGCCACCCTTTATATTGGCTGCTGCAGCCTTGAGCTCTTCACTCCGGGCTTCTAACTGTTTCCTGAGCTCAACAATCTGGGCCTTGAATTCGTCTATATCCTTCTGAGAAGCATTTAACTGGGAATTAAGCTTATCAACTTCACGCTTAACACCCTTATTATCCTTTTCAAGGTTTTCAGCACGGCTGGTAATTGTCTGAACTTCTTCCTTGGCCTTGGCTATTTCTGCTTCTTTTGCTTCAATAGCTGCCTTGTTTTCAGATTCCAGCTTTTCAAGATTAGTCTTGTTAGCTTCAACACTGGTTTTTAATTCTTCAAGAAGCTTATTGCCTTCTTCAAGCTTTGCCTGGGCCTGTGTAAGCTCTTCCTGCTTTGCAGCATATTCTGCATCAGTATGAAGCTGCTTTTTGTCCTTAAGGCTGGTTACAGCCAGAAGAACACCACAAAGAATAAAAGCAATACCTAAAACGTGGCCGACAACAAGCATATCGGACTTTGGCTGAGGCTGAATCGGATCTACCACACACCCCCCAGGCAGAATACCCTGCTGAGCTCCAACTGGAGTTGGATTACATGCGGCATTATTGCCAGACAACTTAGGGTGATTACACAAAGTAACAGCTATAATACCAACTGCTAATACCAGTAATAAAATTGCTGCAAATTTCTTCATTTAATATTCTCCTGGTTTTTATCTATGTGTTTTAAATCGTTGAAATCAGGTTCTTGGAATCGGAACAGAGGTATCTACTACAACGCCAGGCTGGGCAAGTTCAACACGGTTGCGGCCATTGCGCTTGCAGACATAAAGAGAATCGTCAGCCAGCTTAATCATTTCTGCTGCATTTTCCGGATTAGTATAAGGTATGCAGGAAACGCCGACGCTGATTGTAACCTTCAATTCTTCACCCTGAGCACCTCTGAAGGTTGCTGATTCTACGCTCTGGCGCAGACGTTCAGCAAACTGTCTGGCTCCTTCCGGTTCTGTTTCTGGCAGAATTACACAGAATTCTTCACCACCATAACGAGCTGCTATATCAGTATCGCGAACAGATTTTCTAACAATCTGGGCAACTTCACGAAGAACAGCGTCACCAGTCTGATGTCCGTAGGTATCGTTGAATTTCTTGAAGTGGTCAATATCTGTCATCAGGTAAGAAAGTGGCTTGTTATAGCGTTTAGCACGACGGAATTCTTCTTCCATCTTAGACTGGAAATGACGTCTTACAACAAGGCCTGTCAAACCGTCTACTGTAGCCAGATTATATAATCTAGCCTTTTCAATAACAACAGCGGCCTGGTTTGCCATGGTAAGAGCAATCTGCAAATCGTCGTTATTAAAGCGACCAGACTGCTTATTAACAATATTCATAACGCCAATAGTGTCTTCTCTGACCATAAGCGGAACACAAATCATGGATTTGATATCGCTGCTGTTTTCGCCTTCTTTATTTTCGAAGCCCTTTTCTTTTCTGATATTAGTAACAAGCTTAGCCTTACCGGTATTGAAAACCTCACCGGCAATACCCTTGCCGCTCTTGAAGGATTCCATCAAGTTTTCGTTATAAACAACTTCGCCTTCGATACCGTATGTCACAGAGCGTTCTACAAGGTCTTCATATTTATCATCAAGCAGGAATAATGAACCGCGTTCGGCTCCAAGAGCTTCAACACCACGGCTCAGAACAGCATCGAGGGTCTTTCCCAAATCACCCATGAAGCTGACAGCCTTGCTGACTTCGTTAATAATAGCTAATTCGCGAACCTTCTTAGCCAATTCATAATTCTTTTCTGACAATGAGATGAACTGCTGAATAAGTCTTGTAATAGCCCATTGAACAGGAATCATGATTACTATAGGCATGATTTCAAGAATAACGTCTAGCCTGAAAGCAATCAAGCTTACACAAGCCCAGACAACAGCCATACCGAGACAGAACACATTGCCGGTAAAGGTGCGGTTTTTCCAAAGCAGATAAGCAATCCAGATAGCAAATACAAAAATAAGAAGAATTGTATTTGTTACAGAAGAACGCTGCAGGAATCTGCGATTAAGTATGTTATGGAGCAGGTTTGCATGAATTTCAACACCGGCAACAGCACCGAAAGGACAGAATTTAATGTCTTCCGGGCTTGTTCCCTTTGCAGTAGTGCCTATAAGAACAAGTCTGTTACGGAAAAAATCATGCGGGAATTTTTCATTGATTACATCGCAGTATCTGATTTCATCAAAATGAGCATTGCCACCAGCATAATTGAGAATGTATGAACCCATGGAATGACCAGCTTCAGGTTCATAGCAGTTATAATATGGCAAAACTCTGTCATTACCTAGCTTCATGCCAGAGTAGGTTTCATCCGGTTCAACACCGAGGTAGGCACATGCAGCTGACAGACCGAATATATAGCTGAAGGTATCATCATTTACAGGCTTTGTGAGCATAAGCTTCCTCATTACACCATCAGGATTCAGAAGCTTATATTCAATATCAATAAAGCCTTCGTAAGGACTGCCTTCCAAAATAGCGTCACAAGGTCTTTCTAATGTCATTACTTCCTTCATATCCATGGTTTCCGGATCAAGAATGGTCTTTTGAGTTACCATCTGAGGAAGAACAACCTTACCAAAATTCTTTATACTGTTTGCAAAAGCCGCATCGTCTTCCGGACCATTGGCAGAATCTTCAGTAAACATAATATCGAAAGCAGCCAGTTTAGCACCAGCCTTTTTCATGATATCAAGAAGCTTAGCATGCATTGATCTAGGCCATGGCCAACTGCCAAGACTTTCAATACAATCGTCTGTAATGCTTACCAGAACAATATCTTTACTGCTAGGCAATTCGCCTCTCTGCTTAAAACGAAAATCTATGGAAGCATTTTCAAGAGTATTAAAGAATCCGAAATAGAAAAAAATAGAGAAAATAACAGCCAGCAAACCAGCTAGTGCAAATTCCCACAATGGAATAAGTATCTTAGGTTTTTCTGCCAGCTTTGCGATTTCTGTTGTGCTTAGTAATTCATCAGATTTATTGGAGCTCATATTTCAATAACCTTCTTAATGGCCTGCATTCTTTTTCATACGTTCAGAGGCAGACTTTGCATCAAAGAAAGTAACTCCCTCCCCTTCGGCTTCACCAGCGTTTTCATATGCACTGGCAGCTTCTTCATAATTTTCAAGTCGATACTGAATATATCCCAGCAAAGAATTTGCATCAGAATTATCTGGATCTAGCTGAAGCATTTTACGTATAGTTTTATCAGCTGATCTGAATTCTTCCAGCTGAACATAAACAAGTGTTGTATCCCACCAAAGCTGAGAAGAACCAGAGAAATTGCCAGCCAAAACCTTTAAATCGCCTAATGCAGACTGATAATTACCATCATTCATCTTCTTAACAGCGCCTTGATACATAGAAGAAGCCTTTAAAGCTGCGTTTGCAGATTCAACATCACCATAACCGCTACCATTGTTTGCGCCAGATTTATTAGATGATTTTGCAGAAGCAGTTTTTGAGCTTGTTTTTGACGCTGCTTTTCCAGTAGGATTCATCTGGACCTTGCCACCAGCCTGAGAATATGCAACCAATGCTGCAACCTGTCTCTTATATGGTGAATTTGGGAAAGTGATATTAAAGGCTCTAGCCCATTCAACAACAGTCTGGTGAACCCCCAGCATGGCTCTTAATCTGATAGCCTGGTAATATGCCTGTTCTGCCAATGGTGAAGCGGGATGATAGCTTAAAATCTTATCATAGGTTTTACAAGCTTCTAAAAGCTCACCAAATTTGGCAGTAGCACCAGCAAGATCAAACAAAACCTTATCTTTTCCAGTGCCTTTTTCGCCATCCTTCAATTTGTCCTGATAACCAAGAATCTTGCTTACCAGCTCATCTCTCTGTGAATCTGTAAGAGGTTCAATATAGAGAATTTCCTCTAATACTGCGGTAGTCATAGCATCCAGCTTTTTACCTGTAGGTTTGCTGGCTGCTATTGCAGTCTGAGCCTTTGGAGCGGTATTTTGCTTAGCAGGCTTTGCTTCCTGAGGTTTAGCTGTCTGTTTCGGCTTATTATCAGCCGGTTTGGATGCAACTACAGGCTTTGAATCAACAGCAGTAGCTTTATTATCAGCCTTTGTTTTTTCTTCTACATTCGTTTTTGGGTCATCTACAACAATAGGACCATTATATTCAGAGTCCATTATGTCTTCTGCCTGCATAAAGGCCTTTGCTATTTCGAAATAAGCACTACGACTATATTTTTTCTTCAGCTCATTGTAGGCTGCATTTACTTTATCGGAGTTACCAAGATTAGAGTTTGCTTCCATCAGCTTATACAAAGCTTCTGCACGTTCATCAGAGGTTGTGCCATTCTTAGAAAGCTCTGTAAATGTAGTTACAGCATCAGAATACTTATTTACTTCCATCTGGCAGTCACCCAGCATGAAAAGAGCCAGATTTCTTTGAAGAATAGTAGGAGCCCCGTCAACAGCTTCCTGAAAGCCCTTGATAGCAGCATTTAAATTGCCACTGGAGCGCTGCTTTAAAGCACTGGACATAAGATCTGTGGTTTTGGAAGCATAGGCAGAACTGCCACAGACCAGCATTCCGCCTAACAATAAGGTCATAAATAAACGACCTTTATAAGACATAGATAACCCTCGAATAGCAAAATTTTCCTATATGTTACCCTATTTACACACTGCTTGTAAAGAGTGGGGAAGTGGGGAAGTGGGGAAGTGAGACCTACCTCTTACTAAAAATAGAAAACCTCCAGCTGAACTGGAGGCTTTCAAACTATATATTCTCGGCACCAAGTAGGCTAGCGACACTTAGCCACTTCCCCACTCAATTCACTTCGCCACTTTATTTTTATTAGAAGCGGCTGTAGAGTTCTGCCCAGAACATTCCGTAATCTCTGTGATGATCAGCAGAAGTAGCAAGATTTACATCATCACCGTTATTGTATTTGAAGCTGGTGTAGCCAAGTCTGATTCTGGTATTTTCAGCGATTCTGTAACGATATTCAGCATTGATGACATCAGCTTTATCGCTCATGTTATCGCCACCGTTAAAGAAGTTGCTCGGCTTTTTATCATCCTTTGCCTGAACCATATCATAGGCCAGTCTGAAATAATGCTTGCTGTTTTTGCTTGGTCTGTATTCAACCTGAATCTTAACATCCTGAATATTGCTTACAATGTAATTATTCATTCCATCAGCAAAAGCATAATTTTTATCGAAATTTCCACCACGCATAATATCTTCGAGTGGGCTTTCAATACCGTCATTATAACGTTCATCAAAAGAAATATTTCTCATGTAGGCTTCATCTTCAACCATTGTGTAAGCAACCTTCATAGCCCACTGTTCTTTGCTATCCCAATTGATTGCGCCATGGAGCATCCAGCCTTTTTCATCATCATACTGTGTTGGATCACTGTCTTTTTGCTTGAAGTTCTTGTTAATCTGGTAAACAGCGCCTAAATCATATGACCAATAACCATTATTACCAAGGTCACCCTTGCCACCAAATTCGATATCTGTAACCCCTGAATTATCATCCAGATTGTCAAAATAATGTGGATCTATAGCAGCATAACTATCAGCTAAGCTATCCTTAGTAAGAGAGAAATAATACAAGCCTAAGTATAAATCATGTCCACGGAACTTTGTATCAGCATTGATATTCCATAGATTGTGGGTTTGACCGCCAATATTGTCGTCGAAAATCAAATTGAAGGACAATTCAACATCGCCGCTTGTTTTGTTGTAGGTTATTGCATCTTGGAAATTGTTAATAACAAGACCATGACCATGGCTCAAAAATCTGCGACCAAAAGTGAAATCGCCGCCAAAGCCAAACATATCATTAATCTGCAAGTAAGCAGTATCAACATCAGAAGTAGCATGATTGCTTCCATTCCAGGCAGCACCAGGGAAACCAGCTGCAGCAGTATCATGATTGTTATTTACTACGTTCCAGCGAGCAACAGCCTTAACATTTTCAGCAACCTGTGCATCCATTCTTAAGCGAAGCTTTGTACCTGTGCGAACATCTCTGCCTAATTCTTTTTCATCGATGCTGGTGTGTCTTACAAGCATTTCGCCAGAAAGCTTTACTCTTTCAATTCTACCGTTAGAAAAAGAAGACTTGATTGTGTTCATATCAGTCTTAAGACCAGCTACATCGTCTTTTAGAACCTGCATATCATCTTCAAGGGAAGTAACCTTTACACCAAGAAGAGCCAATTCGTCTGCGAATTCTACAGTAAGTTTTTCAAGGGTATTAACATTATTACTGTCCAAACCGCCCTGTTCTGCCTTGGCTAGCAACTTAGCAGTCATAAGAGCAAGCTGATAGCGAGTTACATTCTGATTGCCCTTGAAGGTATTGTCCGGGAAGCCTTCAATAATTCCCTGGCTGGACAAAGAATTTACAGCCTGATAAGCCCAATGAGAAGCTGGAACATCTGTAAACATATCTGCTGAAGCAATTGCTGCACCTGCGATAATCATAGCAGAAGAAGCGATAATAGACTTAATATTCATATTAATATCTCCAATTAGAGTAATTTTCTTTGGTTTGGTGATATTATCTTATTTTCTCGTATTTGTCAAAAAAACAAACAAAATTTTACGCGAAAATAGAAAAAATCCACAATGCTTTTCAGCGAACTGATTGTATCTGGAACTAACGAAGCACGATACTTGAAAGAACGGTAGTCGTTATCTGGGTAAACAATCGGCTTATCATCAGTTGTTTCATCAATAAATTCCTTATTGCCAGTAAAGGTCGGCATAAAGATTAGTCTTCTTATGAAAGCCTCTGGAAAAGCCTTATAGTATTCAAAATATTCAAATTTATTCAATACTTCCCGCCAATAATCGCCAATTTCAACCTCATAGGAATCTATTATAGTAAAAATATATTTTCTATTTGCCTTAAGTTTGTCTTTAAGCATGAGACAAGCTTCTATCAGCAATGATTTTTCTTGTATTATGGTAGAAGCAACAGAATTAACTTCCGGCTTGTTGATTATTATCTCAACGTCATCTATAACAGGTTTGCTATGCTCAGGATGCTGCTTCATAGTAATAAAAAATGCTATCGTCAGAGAAATAGCAAGCATAATAAAGGCTGCAATTGTTGGAAGATTCTTTTTCATAAAATCATTATACTACAAATTGATATATCAATAAAAAATCAAAAATTTTTCAAAACATAAAAAAACTCTAATTTTCTGAGTAAATTATGCCGATGTAATTTCAGGATTTGTTTCGCCTTGTAAAGACTTAGAAAACAAAAAAGAATTATTAATCAGGAGAAAAGCGATTATGTTATGTCCACAATGCAATGCACCTATGTCCAAACATTCTCACAACGGCATCCAGTCTTCTTACTTCACTCTTAACTGCAGTCATTGCAAATTCGTAGTATTCTACCGCGGAAAACTGGATATCGCAGAATAATCAGCTTTAATGTCCCATTCATATGGGACAAAGCATTGATTAATTTTTAACCCCTGACTGCTTAGCCTGATCTACCTCTGAAGTATCAAACCTTACTTCATCTTCAAGCTTTGCAAAACCATGCCCAAGAACCTGACGTGCATCGTCAACTATGAATAAGGCCTTTGGGTCTAATTCATACACTATCGTTCTCAAAACTGGCAACTCACCGCGCTTAATAGTTGTCATTAAAATGTTTTTCTTTTCTAAGGAAGCAACACTAGTTGCTTCTATTGTTGCGGCTTCTCTATTTAATTCTTCTATAATTGCCCAACCGATAGTCTCTGGTTCTGTAGTTACTATAAAGACAGTTCTGAAGTTGGAAATACCTTCAAGAATCATGTCTATTACCTTACTGGAAACATAAACATAAAGCAGGCTGTACATAGCCAGATGCATTCCCTTGAAATATGCTGCAGCAGAGAGAATTGCTGCATTAAAACACAGAGAAACATGTGCTACAGGAAGCTTGTATCTGAAATGTATTATCTGCGTAATAATGTCTGTTCCACCTGTTGTTCCACCGGCTTTAAAAGCTAGCGCAATACCTGCGCCTGCACAAATTCCACCGTAAAGAGAAGCTAAGAACAGGTCTGATGTGACAGGTTTTATAACAAACCAGTTTTCAATTACGTCCAAAAAAGACAAATAGGGTGATATTTCTCCGAAATGATAAGCACCCATCATAAAATCAGTAGCAAAAGAAGAAACAAAAGTAACATAAAGAGTCTTCCATGCTGATTTTTTACCGACCAATTTAATCTGCAGCCAGATAAAAATTATATTCCCGATTAAAACAGTAAGACCTATAGGGATTCCCTTTAGCCCATAAATAATGGTTGCAATGCCTGTCAGGCCAATAGGAACAATATTGTTAGCAGCAGTAAAAGCAGCTACAACATAGCCCAACAGCCAAGAACCAAAGGTAAGGTTGAATATATCAACAAAGCGAAGAGAATCTCTAGTTTTTGCCATAGAGAACCAACCCTCTTTAAATTAAGGTATGACTATTCAAATCAATAAATTATTCGTGGAACCAGGTATCAATAGCAATAGCTGCTGCAAGTGTTACTTCTGCCATACTGGAATCTGGTATTTCAGACAGCATTTCTACATCGTAGTCGTCAGCAGTAGTCAGAACATCGCGAAGAAATCCGCCATTGATATGGTGTATTTTGGCAATAAGCTTGTCTGAAATATCTTTAAAATCAAAATCTTTATACTTCCAGTCACCGGAAATATTGCCTATTACCTGACCACGTTCATCAAGAACTTCAATAAAAGGTTTTAAACGGCAGGAATTGCATTTCAAAGAGCACAGAATGCGCCCCGCAGAATTTTTTACAGTAAAAGTCGGTTTTACAAAAGCTATAGGCTGGGTCATTTCAAAAATTGAACTGCCTTCGCTTGAAACCATTTCAAACTTTACTGGTAGCAGAAGCTTATCTACAAAAGCTTTTGCTACTGTTACACCAATTCCTGCCTTTTCATTAACAGCAGCCAGGCCACAGCCTGTTTCGGGATCAGTAATCATAAATGATTCATTAGCGCTTGTAGCACCAATAGCTTCATGAATATGATATGTTCTCTTATAAGCTATGCTGGCCATGTTAAATTCTCCTTACCAAATCAAAGCAGTAGTTTTGGGAGACCATTCAACTGGTTCAATACCAGCCTTGGTTGCTGCATCCAACAAATCAGCATAAACATCAGTGGAAAGAGCAGCCTTGATGTTTGCAGAAGTTGCATCAACACCAGATTTAATTCCAACCTTATTGAAATCAGCCTGCCATGCAGCTCTCTGTTCTTTGGTTGCAGACTGCCATGCAGCTCTGATGAGATACCATGTAAGCTGGAAATCTTCCAAAGCAGCTTTTTCGTCTTCAGTGTAATTGTTGAAGCCTGCTTTTACGCGCATGATTGTTGCATTAGTAGTCAATTCATTTGGCCATGCTGGATTCTGAGTATTTGCCAGAAAAGCAAGATATTCAGCAAAGGCTTCCAAAGACTGTCTGGTAACAGTTACATCTTTAGAGGAAATAACTTTTTCAGCCATAGCAGCTTTGATTTTATTGAAGGTAATAGCAGCAAGGTCATTCTGACCATCAAGAGCAGTAACAGTAGCATTGAAATCTTTTTCAAGCATCTGTCTGATTGGTTCGGCGTCTTCATCGCTAAGCTGATTCAAAGAATCTGCAAGACCAATTGCGTCCATAAAATCATCAATCTGGTCAGTAGTCATATTTTTGCTTTCATCAACAACAGCTTTTACAAAAACCTGCTTTTGAGCAAGAGTCATTCTTGTAGCAAGAACGAATTCCAGAACTCTCAGGTGGCAATCAACAGCTTTACCAGAGATAGCTGGCTTACATTCACCAATATACTGATCATTCAAACCATTATTTACGTCAGCTGCATAGACAGAAGCAAAGCAACTGCAAACAAAAGCCATTATAACAAACATTAAACTAAGCTTTTTCATAATTCCCCTCCGTAAGTTGGTGTACTAATAATATAGATTTTGCAAAAAAATAGCAACAGTTTATGGTTAGTTTAAGAGTTTTTTACACTAATTAACAATCACAAACAAATTATTTTTTTATTTCCGTTTCTTTTTTTATCTTCGCAATCATCTTCATGGAATAAGCACCCTGCTGGGTCTTTGTTCCAAGAGTCTTTGCAACTTTAGCAAAAACATTTAGAGCATCCTTATAAGCTCTGCGACGATAATATACCATACCAAGATTCAATCTGAGTGTAATATCATCCGGTGTGATACTGGTGGCCATAACATAAGCCTTTGTAGCATCAATAAGCTTACCAGATTTGTAATAAATATTACCAAGAGCAGAATAAACATAAGCAGCTCTTGGATTCAGCTTGGCAGCTTCCCTTAAGAAGCTTTCAGCTTCCTTCAGTTTGCCAAGACGCATATTCTTCATGCCTTCATCGAAATTGGTCTTGAAAAGCTCCTGTTTCTGTCTGACAACATTGGCAGCAGCTTCCATCTTCTTGAATTCTTCCGGGGTAAGCATCTGCTGCAAAGCTGTTATTGCTTCACGGGAGATTATTGAATCCTGGTCCTTAACACACTGAAGAAGAACAGCCCTGGCCTGAACAGCATGCATTGCACCCAAGGCCCTGATTGCTCCACGGCGTTCTTCTGCATTTTCCTTCTGCTGACAGATCTTAACAAAATCAGGAATAATTGAAGGTTCGCCAAGAACAGAAAGAGCTTCAATATAAGCTAATCTGGCTTCTAAATCTGTTTCTTTTTCAAATCTCTTCTTGAGTTCGCCAAAGCATCTGACATGAGGAATCAAAGCCAGTGACCTGATAATATGATTCTTCAGGTCAAGGGTATCATCGTCCAAAAGCTTCAGCAAATCAATAAAAGCTCTTGTGACATGCATTTCGCCAAGTATTCTGATGGCATGGAATCTCAAGCTCCAGGCTTCGCGCTGCAAGGTAGAAATAAGTGCAGGAACAGCACGCTGGTCGTTCAGTTTGCCAAGAGAAATAATAGCAGCTGTTGCCAGGTCTTCATCGTCATCTTCCAATATGCCAGTCAAAGATGGAACAACAGAAGTGTCGCCAAGATTTCCTAAAACTTCGGCCGCAGCTATTCTGGCAGGCCAATATTCATCCTTAAGATGTTCTTCAATTGTTACAGCGTCCTTTTCTTCTCCAATCTGGCCGATGCAAAGTATAGCCTGACGGCGCACTTCATCTTCAGGGCTTCCGAGAAGATCCATAACTGATTTATGGGCGTCCTTCTTAAAGCTTACGAGGACTCTGCGTATCCAGTAATTAAGATGTTCATCATATCTTCCTAATGACTGGCAAAGAATCGGAACCATTTTTTCGGCACCAATCTGCTGGAATGTAGCGCTAACACCTTCCAAAACACGGCGCTTATCAGTCTTTAGAAGTGCAAACAAATCATCTACAATAGAAACACCGTAATTTGCCAAAGCCTTTTCGGCAGCATCTCTTATGGTTTCTGACGAATCTTCTAAAAGACTGTATAGCAGCATAAGTGAATCGTGGCACTGAAGCTTACCAACAGTTCTGATAGCCCAGTATTTAACTTCCATGTCACCAGATTCTGCAACCATGGTAGTTAATTCTGGAAGGATTGCCTGGCCATAAAGGCTCAGTATTTCTGCAGTCGTATTGCGGATAGTCCAGGATTTATCCTTGAACTTGGCAATCAAAGCAGGAATAATTCCATCAGGTCTTATATCGCCAATAGCTCTTAAAGACCAGTATTTCATGTCTTCGTCATCAGCACTCAGAACCTTTAAAAGGGGCTGAACTGCTAACTTACCAAAGTTAACGATAGCCTTTGAAGCATTCTTTCTTACAACCCATGACGGATCTATGAATTTTTCAATAATCAACGGAATTGCAGCCGGGTCACCAAATTCGCCCAAAGCTTCCAAAGCAGCCATTCTGATTTCAGAATCATCATCAGAAAGGAATTTTACGATTTCATTGTATGCACTCTTTTCATGCATTTTTCCGAGAATCTTAATAGACCAGAAACGGCGTTCCTTGTCATCACACTGCAATGCTGCTACCAATGGGGAAACTGCTTCGTTGCCCATATCGGTAAGAGCCTGAGCAGCAAGATTACGTCCCATCCAGTATTCATTAGAAAGTGAATCCATCAGGTATGGGATAGAGTGAGTGCCAAAATCCTTCAAAATGTCATATACAAGGTCTCTAACCTGTTCAGAAGGCTGGGAAAGAGCTTCAAAAAGCTTAGATGCAATATTTGGATCCCCGACTTCGCGCAAAGCGCGCAAAGCAGCTACTCTTACGCCGGTATCAGAATCCTGCAGATGGCTCAAAAGAAGGTTTGTATTAGCTCTGTCCCTCAAATGACCAAGACAGGTAATAGCCCAGAATCTTACATTTGCGTCTTTATCTTCTGTTGCAATTTTCAAAGGCTCAACAGCCTTCTTACCCATTTTTGTAATGGCCATTGCTGCTCTGCTTCTGATTTTCCAGGAGCTGTCGGCAAACAGCTTAATAAGCTGTGAAATATTTAATACAGAAAGCTTTGCAAGGCTTCTGGCCGCCATATTGGCTACTTCATCCTTTACGTCATTCAGTAAAGTGATTAAAGCATTAACAGTATTGTCACCACTGCAATTACTCAAGGCCCTTGCAACCCTGAGTCTTACATCAGAGGATTTATCCTTAACTAATGGGATTACCAGTGAAGAAAGATTTTCTGGATTTATCTGAAAAAGTGCTTCAATAGCAGCGCATCTAATATCTCTTGAACGGTCATTTAAAACGACACCCAACGGTTCCACAGCAACCTGCTGCTTCAGCTTTCCAAGCTCTCTGACAGCTCTTAGTCGCTTTGTAATAAGTGTAGACCTGAGATCCTGAACTAAATCTTCGATTTCGTTCTCAATGTGGGTATCAATCTTATGTTCAACCATTTAAAGCACCGCCAAAAATATTATAGGTCGCGCTGGGTTGTAATCAAATCAGATATATTGAAGCAAACATTACTACCAGCTTTTGATTTCAAATCAGAATCATAATCAATCATAACGCGTTCCGGCATGATAACTCCGCCTTCTTCGCCGTCCTGACGCTGAAGTTCATTAACAACAAGATTACCAAAAATCTTTACGCGTTCACCGCCAATAATGCTGTTTTTGGCATATATAGCAGATTCTATCTTTGCATCTGTTACGCCGCTGTCAAACTTAACACCACCGTTTAAAGCAACAAGTGACAAGAAGGAATTACCGCTATCATGAATTACATTGTCAGTAATAATAATATTACCAGTGCAGACAATCATGCCCTTGCCAGCAATACGGCCGCCAATGCGCACATTGCCATCTACGAAAACAATTCCCCATACAGAAGCAGGCTTAGAATAGGTTCCCTGTAGCACAAGGTCGTTTTCATAAAATTCATGACAGTAGTCTTTTGCATTCTTCTTGATGCGTTCAAGCTGCATAGGCTGGAATACATCAGGATTCTTAGACACATAGTCAAATTTTGTTGTAACAGTATATGGGTCAGAGCTTGGATACGGAGTTTCAGTAATACCAAGAACGTATGGCTTCAGTTTCTGGTAATATTTAATTACTTCACCTTCATAAATTGTGTATTTACTCAGGTATGGGTCGTGAAGCTGATTACTGCAGAACAGATAGCCAATTTCAGGTCTGTGATATGACTGTGTTGAATTATCTTCAAAGTAGTTGATAATATCGTCAGCAGCAAAGAACGGCATATATACGTGAAGCCTGCCGTTTGTTCTGACTTTGCCCCAGAGATAGGGGTGAAGCTTACTGATTGAAAAATCAACGTAATCCTTGATTTTCATGTCAGATACATTCATACTGAGGCTTCTGATAACCTTCAGTGTCTGGACTCTGATATCGCCTTCAAAGCTGATATTGCTGCCCATATTTGGTTCCCAGAAATATTCACTGCCACCGGCATTCCCCATTGTATCCTGAAATGCTTCACGTGTCTTCTTAGCAATATCCTGAATCAATACGTTCAAATCACGGATAACGCTCCAGTTGCGCAGACGGAATTCACCTTCACGGAGATATTCGTCTTTTTTGCTGGTTACAAACAAAGTGTAATGTTCTGCCGGCGGGGTAAGGTCAGAAACCTTCAGATCCTTAATTACTTCAAGCTTACGTGTAGCATTTTTGTATTTTGCTGTAGCTTCAAAGCGTAAATTGCCTTCCCAGCCGCCCAGAGACTTATCGGCGTAGGTTTCACGATTTTCCTTTTTGTAGCAGTTCAAGCTCTGAGGAACGTCGATATATTCGTCGATATAACTCTTAAATGGGGTGCTGCGAACATTACCCACCTGCACAAGAACATCGCAGGTGCCACCGTCAACGACTTCACCGTCATTGACCTTAACACGCATAGAAAAGTTTTCTGCTTTATCGATATCCAGCAGTGACAGCATTGTTTCATTGATATTGCCATCATCCTCCATCAGCTTTTGGGAAAAAACCTGACGGGCCTTTACAAGCGCTTTTTCTATGCCTGCCTCAGCAAGGTATACTGCCTGAAGGTTTTCGCTCAGCTTAGTTGTCTGAACGCGTTCCTGGCTCAGGTAGTTAATAAGCATCATACCAAGAATATACAGGACACCGACAATGCAGATAAGCATCAGCATTGCACTACCGGTTCTGTTGTTGGTATGGTGATTATTCTTCATCAGTTACATTGCGTGGCTTTTCGCCATTAGCGTGCCAGTTAAGGTATGACTTGACAAATGGTTCAAGTTCACCGTCCATAACCTTCTGAACATCAGAAGTGGACTGACCTGTGCGAAGATCCTTAACAAGAGTGTATGGGCAGAAAACATAGGAACGGATCTGGCTACCCCAGGCAATTACACGCTGGTCGCCCTGAATGTCTTTTATTTCCTGCTTCTTAGCCTGCTGTTCCAATTCATACAGCTTAGCCTTCAACATGCCAAGAGCTACTTCACGGTTCTGATGCTGGCTACGTTCAATCTGGCATGAAACTACGATACCAGTTGGAATATGTGTAATACGAACAGCGGAGCTTGTCTTGTTAACATGCTGTCCACCAGCGCCGGAACTTCTGAAGAAATCAAGCTTAAGATCATCTTCCTTAATTTCAACATTAATATCTGTTGGAAGAATTGGAAGAACATCAACAGCGCAGAAGCTGGTATGACGTCTCTTGTTAGCATCAAATGGAGAAATTCTTACAAGACGGTGAACGCCCTTTTCGCCCTTGAAATATCCATAGGCATAAAGGCCTCTGATACGAAGTGTAGCAGAGTTAATACCGTTTTCTTCTTCCTGAAGATCCATAACGTCAACCTGGAAACCAGCCTTTTCAGAATATCTGACATACATTCTGTAAAGCATTGAAGCCCAGTCTGTAGCTTCTGTTCCACCAGCACCCGGCTTAATGGAAAGATAAACATCTGACTGGTCGTATGGTTCGTTAAGGAATGTACCAAGTTCAAGCTCGTCAATCTTTTTGTTTATTTCATCAAGCTGACCAACCAAGTCATTGAACATGTCTGCATCTTCGGTTTCATACATTTCCATCAGGTCTACATTGTCTTTGAATTCTTTTTCTACGCTTTCAAAGATATCGCAGGTCTTCTTTAATTCTGCAATTTTCTGGCTGATGGATAATGCCTTAGTGCGATCATTCCAAAAATTCGGATCTAAGGTTGTAGCTTCTAATTCTCTGATTTGCTCGTGCTTTTCGGGCAAGTCAAAGATGGCTCCCGATACCAGAGAGACGTTCCTGGATGGCACGAATTTTTTCTGTTACTTCGTATTCCACTGTCTTTCTCCTGAGATTTATTCAGCGGCTTATGCGTATAAGCCTTTTAATACTGTTTTGATAGCTTCCGTATTTTCCCAGAACCTCAAGTCGCAAGGTTAGCATACAGGCTTCCAGGTCAACAGATTCTATGCCAAAGTCATTTACACGATATTCAAACTTTTCACCAGTATAACTATTATCCAGTGGAATCAGAATATCTTCCGTAAAGACCTTGTATAACAAGTCTTTGTCTTCTTCTGGTGCATTTTCTAATGACATCATGGAATCACAGCAGTGACGCTGCATTGTCTTCAGTTTCAGCATGATGTGCTCCATGCCTGAACGGGCCATAAAGTAGGCTCTACGGTTATTCAAGGTCTGCTGATAGCGGCTTCGTGCATTAGACATAGACCAGGACAAAGAAACAACATAACAACCAAAGCATAAAACTACAGCCAATACGATTGGTATAGCAATGCCTTTTCTGTTATGTATTTGTCTTGTCATAGTTAGTGTACTATTATATCAGATTTCAACGCCTATATACAACGAAACTTCTAATTTAAAAAATTAAAGCAACGGATAACATGATAGGAGCAGATAAAACAGCCAAGCTGGCCAATTCATTCACTTCCCCACTTCCTCACTTACAAATAGGCTTTATACACCATCAACTGCAAATTCTGCGCCTTCTTGCCTTTTCCCCACTTCGCGGTAATAGTCACACGCTTCATGCCGTTATCAACTGTGGCTCTTTGCAGCTGGCGGGTTGAATAATCCTTCATTGCCGCAAAATCAACAGAAAGAGTTTCCACTTCACATTCAAAGGTAACGTTTTTGTTTGCTATTGTTGTGGGCTTTAAATCAAGTTTTCGACCATTTTCAGATGTAATCACAACATCTGTTGTCGTTCCGTCTGGAATATCGTTAAATCGCATAGCCAATACTGCTTCAAGCTTTTCTTCAACGCGATTGAGAATTTCGTAGCGGTCGCCCATATCGGAACCGCCACGAGTATATTCCAATATAAACATAAAACCAGGCAGAATAAGCGTAGAAAGGATAGTCAGAGCTATCATCACTTCAATGAGTGATACGCCTTTTCTGCTGGTCATTATATCTTAGCCTCTTGCAGCGCCGCAGCAGTTTTTGTATTTCTTGCCGCTGCCGCATGGACATGGGTCATTGCGTTCAGGTTCTTCTTTGCCTCTGACAGGAGCCTGTGGTGTAGCATCGCCATCAGAATGATTATACTGCATTTCCTGTTCGCGCTGTTCCTGTGCTTCACGTTCTTCGCTATGAGAGTAAGAAACTCTGAACATGTAATAAAGAACGTCTTCGCGGATAGTTTCGATTGTATCTTCGAACATTTCGAAGCCTTCAATCTTATATTCTACCAATGGGTCGCGCTGACCCCAGCTGCGCAGGTGAATACCATCCTGGAGGGTATCCATGTTATGGAGGTGTTCCTTCCACTTGGCGTCTACAATCTGCAGGAGCAGGTATTTTTCCA
Organism: Candidatus Avigastranaerophilus sp.; assembly: GCA_045599645.1. GTDB lineage: Bacteria > Muiribacteriota > Ozemobacteria > Ozemobacterales > Ozemobacteraceae > RUG334. Next base: position 6,907 of record JAZRWI010000072.1, on the reverse strand, counting down.
TCTGGTAGAAATCGTTTTCGCCGATTTCCTGAATCTTTTCCTGAAGCTTGGCAAGAACACGCTTCTGCAATTCTTCAAAGAGTTCGCGCTTCTGATAAGTGCAAAGCTGACCTGGCAGACCCTTTGATTTGCCACGGACAATCTTCCCACCTTCTGCTTCGATTGGGAAAATCTTCTTAACGTGTTCAGCAAGGCCTTCGTAATCGATATCGTCTGGATCTACGTTATCAAGAGCATGACCGACCATTCCTTCAAGAACATCGTCAATCATACCAAGAATATCATCATGAACAGAATCCTGTTCCAAAGCCTTGCGGCGTTCTTCGTAGATAATCTTTCTCTGTTCGTTCATTACGTCGTCGTATTTGAGAACGTGCTTACGAATATCGAAGTGATAGGATTCAACCTTGCGCTGAGCATTTTCAATGCTTCTGGAAATCATGCCATGTTCAATAGGTTCGCCTTCTTCCCAGCCCAATGTTTCCATAAGGCCGACAATCTTAGCTGAACCGAAGAGACGCATCAAATCGTCTTCCATTGAGAGATAGAACTGGCTGCAGCCTGGGTCACCCTGACGACCGGCACGACCACGCAGCTGATTGTCGATACGGCGTGATTCATGACGTTCAGTACCAAGAATGAAAAGACCACCGGCTTCGATAACCTTTTTCTTTTCTTCTTCACATATTGCCTGATACTTAGCAAGTGCGTTTTCGTATTCAGGCCCTTCTGTGCGACGGGTTTCCTGCTTTGCAAGCATTTCCGGGTTACCACCAAGAAGAATATCTGTACCACGACCAGCCATGTTGGTTGCAATTGTAATAGCACCGTCACGACCTGCCTGAGCTACAATTTCTGCTTCCATTTCATGATATTTAGCATTAAGAACCTGGCACTTGTAGCCGCGCTTACGCAGCATTGCAGCAATTATTTCACTCTTTTCGATTGAAATAGTACCAACAAGAACAGGCTGCTTGCGTTCATGAATTTCAATGATGTGGTCTACAATAGCGTTAAACTTTTCTTTAACAGTCTTGTAGATAACGTCTGGAAGGTCTTTTCTGATACAAGGCTTATTTGGTGGAACAACAACGACTTCGCACTTATAGATTTCCTTGAATTCCTTAGCTTCAGTTTCAGCAGTACCAGTCATACCGGCAAGTTTACGATAAAGTCTGAAGTAATTCTGGAAGGTAATGGAAGCGAGAGTCTGGTTTTCCTGCTGTATCGGAACGCCTTCTTTGGCTTCAATAGCCTGATGCAGACCGTCAGAATAACGGCGGCCAAACATAAGTCTGCCTGTGAATTCGTCAACGATGACGACTTCCATGCCACGGCCGTCTTCTCTAGGCCTTACAATGTATTCTTTATCTCTCTGGAAGAAGTGCTTTGCTCTCAAAGCATTCTGCAGATGATGAACAAAATCCATGTTGCTGTCAGCATACAGGTTTTCAATGCCCATAGCCTTTTCAACTCTGGCAATACCCTGTTCAGTGATTGAAATACCATGATTCTTTTCATCAATGGTGTAATCACCCTTCTGGCCGGCAGCCTGCATTTCGTCTGTTTCTTCCTTCAGAAGATCCCTGGCTATCTTTGCAAAAATATAATATGTAGCAGAGGCTCTTTCTGCAGGACCAGAAATGATTAATGGAGTTCTGGCTTCGTCAATAAGAATTGAGTCAACTTCGTCAACGATTGCATAGTTGTATTCAGGACGCTGAACACAGTCTGCAATGGTAAGTGCCATATTGTCGCGAAGATAGTCGAAACCGAATTCGTTATTAGTACCATAGGTGATGTCTGCGGCATAAGCAGCACGCTTCTGTTCTGGATCAAGGCCATGGACATTGAGACCAACGGTCATGCCTAGGAATTTGAAAATCTTGCCCATCCATTCAGAGTCACGCTTTGCAAGGTAATCGTTTACTGTTACCAAAAGAGCACCGCGACCTACTGGAACCCATACGCTATTCTTTTCGTCCCAAATAGGTTTAAATTCTCTCTGACCTCTTTCCTTGGCCATCTTCAACCAAGTCGGGTTCAGTTCAAGAGCATTAAGGTAAAGTGGAAGTGTAGCAACGAGGGTTTTACCTTCACCAGTCTTCATTTCAACGATTCGACCTTCGTGAAGAGCAAGACCACCGAGGAGCTGAACGTCATAGTGACGCATATTCAAAACACGTCTACCAGCTTCTCTTACTGCTGCAAAAGCTTCTTCCTTTAATTCATCAAGAGGAAGTCCGTCATAAAGTTCGCGACGGAATTCTTCAGTTTTTCCTGCTAATTCTTCGTCGGTGAGTTTCTTGTATTTTTCTTCCAGATCATTGATGTTCAAAACGATACCATTCAGTCTTCTGATCTGGGTTTCGTTGAAATCCGGAATAAAAAATCTTAAAAGCTTATAAAGCCAACCTAGCATTAAAGGAACCCCTTTCAAAAATTAAAGGCGCGAGCCTGAATCAGTCCCGCGCCTGTAAATTCAGAATTTCATTTTGTTATGAATTCTAGCTTATTTTTCTTCTGAAGAAATAATCTTAACGATTTCTTCGACTGTTCCGGCTCCCATAAGCTCATTTCTGAATTCCTGATAGCGTAACAGCCTTGATAATCTGGCCAATGCCTTCAGATAAAGACCACCAGATTCAATAGGCGCGGCAATCAAGAATATCAGATGCACTGGGCGATTGTCTAGTGCATCAAACTCAATACCGGCAGTAGAACGACCAATAGCAACTATTACATCCTTAACAGTAACAGCTCTGGAATGGGGTATTGCAATACCCTTACCAATACCTGTTGAACCAACTTTTTCTCTTTCGAGAACTGATTTCAAGAATTCATCTGCATCAGTAAGATAGCCACCAGCGTTAAGCATATCGATTAATTCTTTGATTGCATCTACTTTGTTGGTAGATTCCAATTCTAACTTAGTAAGCTGGGGTGATATAAATTCGCTGAGTTCCAAGGACTAATTTCCTCCTGTTAGCTGTTAAGAAGCTACCTGACTATTAGTATTCTGGTTCGATAAGACCGAAGTTACCATCGCCACGGCGATAGATTACGTTAACTTTATTGGTTTCTGCGTTATAGAATACGAAGAAGTCCTGACCGAAGAGTTCAAGCTGTTCAGCAGCTTCGTCAGAATACATTGGGCGCATTGGGAATGTGCCACTGCGAACGATCTTTGCCTTAGCTTCAACAGGAGTTTCCTGTTCTGCCTTTTCAGCGAAGTCTTCACCGAAGGAAAGGATAGTATGAGTAGCCTGCTTGTCAGCACCCTTGTTGTTTCTTCTGCGGCAAGTTACTTTTTCTTTGTATTTCTTTGCCTGGCTTTCAATCTTTTCTACAACCATATCGATTGATGCGTAGAGATCTTCAGAAACGGCACGAGCGTGAATTGGGTTACCAACTGATTTTGCCCAAACAGTTACTTCGCAAACCTTGCTGCGGCTTGTATCTTTTGAGTCTTTAACTGCCAGAGTTACATCTACTTCTACATCATCGTCGAAGTACTTCTTGGTAACAGAAAGCTTCTTTTCGGAATAGTCCTTAAGAGCGTCAGTAAGTTGAAGATTCTTACCCTTGACTACAAATTGCATAAAACCCTCCAAATAGGTGGATAGAGACTGTACCTCAAATCTTGTCACTACTTCGATAGTAACATACTAAAAAATCAGTGTCAAGAGTACAGTTTTAAAAGCCAACAAGACATAAAAAAAGGGCACATTCTTTTGAAACATGCCCCTTTTTAATTACTTGGCCTGAGCAGCTGCTTTTTCAGCATCCTTCATGGCAAAATCCTTCATAACCTTTTCGGCTACGGTCGGTGGAACGTCAACGTAATACATTACTTCCATGCTGAAGCTTGCACGACCCTGTGAAAGTGAACGCAAATGAGTTGAATAGTTAAACATTTCAGCTAGTGGAACGTGACATTCAAGAGTTCTCATATCAGCGCGCATTTCCATGTTCATAACCTTACCGCGGCGGGAATTCAGGTTAGCAATAATGTCGCCAAGATACTGTTCCGGAGTTTCGATTTCAACCTTACAAAGAGGTTCAAGAAGAACCGGGGCAGCCTTTGCCATACCAATCTTCATAGCTTCGATAGCAGTTGTCTTGAATGCCATCAAGCTGGAGTCAACTTCGTGGTAAGAACCATCAATGAGGGTAACCTTAACATCTGTAACTGCCTTCTTGCAGAGAGGACCCTGCTGGAGAGCTTCTCTAACACCCTGTTCAATAGCCGGGAAGAAGGTTGATGGAACGGTGCCGCCCTTAACATTGGTTTCAAACAGGATACCAGTGCCTCTTGGCATTGGTTCGATATCCATAATGACATGACCATACTGACCACGGCCACCAGTCTGTTTCTGGTGCTTATATTCAGTCTGAGCTTTCTTACGCAGACCTTCACGATAAGCAACCTGAGGAGCACCTACAGAAGCCTGAACATTGAATTCCCTCAAAATACGGTCAACAATGATTTCAAGATGGAGTTCACCCATTCCGGAAATAATTGTTTCACCGGTTTCTTCGTCCATTGTAGCCTTGAAGGTCGGGTCTTCGTCCATAAGAGTATGGAGAACAGTGCTGAGCTTAGTGCGGTCAGCCTTAGTCTTTGGTTCGATTGCTACAGAAATAACTGTTTCTGGGAAGCTGATCTTTTCAAGGATTGGGTCATCCTTTTCGTGGGCAAGAGTATCGCCTGTGCCTATTGATTTAATACCAACAAGTGCAACGATGTCGCCAGCCTTTGCAGATTCTATTTCAATTCTGCTGTTAGCGTGCATCTGAACAATACGACCGATGCGTTCCTTCTGACCTCTGGTTACATTGTAAACGGTATCACCAACATTCAGAGTACCTGAATATATGCGGGTATATACAAGCTTACCAATGTGAGGCATTGCAGCAACCTTGAAAGCCATAGCTTCGAATTTTGCATCCGGGTCTGCAGGAATTTCAATTTCTTCCATTGTATCCTGAGTATAACCAATAGAAGGTGGAATATCCAATGGAGATGGAAGATAATCTACAACTGCGTCGAGAAGTGACTGAATACCCTTGTTCTTGAAAGCGGTACCGCAAAGAACCGGAACAATCATGTTCTTCAAGGTTGCTTCACGGATAGTGGTCTTCAGAAGTTCTTCTTCGATAGGTTCTTCAGCCATGTACTTTTCAAGAATTTCGTCGCTGCAGGAAGCAAGAATATCAATCATGTTAGCATGGGCTTCTTCAACAGCATCAACCATGTTGGCTGGAACTTCGTGCTTAACCATTTTACCAACAACGCTCTTTGGGTCTTCTTCCCAAATCCAGGCGGTCTTGGTAAGAACGTCGCAGTGGCCCTGATAGCTGTCTTCTGCACCTATTGGCAGGGAAAGAACCAGCGGAAGGGCTTTCAAGCGTTCTCTAATCTGGGTTACAACACGATTAAAGTCTGCACCTACACGGTCCATCTTGTTTACAAAAGCGATTCTTGGAACACCGTATTTGTTAGCCTGGCGCCAAACAGTTTCAGACTGTGGCTGAACACCACCAACAGCACAAAGGAGAATAATACTGCCATCAAGGACGCGAAGAGAACGTTCTACTTCAGCAGTGAAGTCAACGTGCCCTGGGGTATCGATGATGTTAATATCACAATCCTGCCAATGGCATTTTGTTGCAGCACTGGTAATAGTAATACCACGTTCCTGTTCCTGGACCATCCAGTCCATGGTAGCGGTACCTTCGTGGGTTTCACCAAGCTTATAGTTTTTACCAGTAAAGAAAAGTATTCTTTCGGTAGTAGTTGTCTTACCCGCATCGATGTGGGCAATAATACCTATGTTACGAACCTTTTTAATGGCTTCGATGGCATCCTGTTGCATTTTTTATTTCCTTAGATAATACTGTGTATAATACTGTGACTAATTGAGTTGTTCCAAGATTCCTAACAATCCATATTGTACCGAAATACACACGAAAAGTTACATTCCTTATGAAAGGCGATAAATGTACACTATTTCAGATTTTTAGTCAATAGAATTTTTAGATTTTATAGCAGTGGATGTAGAAGTGTGATTTTGTATGGCTGTTGGCGTTGTTGGCGTTGTTGGCGTTGTTTAGCATAGTTGGCTTCGTTGGCGTTGTTTAGCATAGTTGGCTTCGTTGGCGTTGTTGGCATGGTTAGCATCGTTGGCCGTCAATTGTTAGCGGCTGCTTTTCTCGGCCGTCGGCTGGTAGTTGGTTGCCGTTGGCTGTTAGCATAGTTTAGCATCGTTGACTGTCAGTTGTTAGTGGCTGCTTTTCTCGGTCGTAAGCTGGTAGCTGGTTGCTGTTGGCTGTTAGCATGGTTTAGCATTGTTGGCCGTCAGTTGTTAGCGACTGCTTTTCTCGGCCGTCGGCTGGTAGTTGGTTGCCGTTGGCTGTTAGCATGGTTTAGCATCGTTGGTCGTCAGTTGTTAGCGGCTGCTTTTCTCGACCGTAAGCTGGTGGCTGGTTGCCGTTGGCTGTTAGCATGGTTTGGCATCGTTGGTATGGTTAGCATGGTTTGGCATCGTTGGTATGGTTAGCATAGTTTGGCATCGTTGGCATAGTTAGCATTGTTGGCGTTGTTGGCAGCTGCTTTTCTCGGCCGTCGGCTGGTAGCTGATAGCCGTAAGCGGCCTTTTCCTCACCTGGCCTTCCTCCATGTGGGGGAAGGTGGCACGCGTAGCGTGACGAATGAGGGAGCAGCACCAAGCCTGAACTAATAACATTACAATTTTTTTCGCATTGCGCAAAAAAAATCAGAATTCAGGAACATTAAATTCTAAGACATTCTTATCAGGAATTCGCAAGGAAGACAAAATCACTCCTATAATAACACTGACTGTTTACTTTGGAACGCAGCAGTGGGACGGGCCTGTCAGCCTGA
>JAZRWI010000071.1:0-27927 GCA_045599645.1 Candidatus Avigastranaerophilus sp. | reverse complement strand
TGGCATTTACTCTATGCACTGCGTAATAGAATAGTTCACGATTATGGTAGCGTAGACCTAAATATTATTTACTCAACCCTCGTAAACGACATCCCAGAATTATTTCACCTTATAGAAAATCAATCATAATTAAATATGTATTTAACCTTTTTGCTAAAAAAGCAGTAAATTAGCTTATCTTTACGCCAAACTTATAATTTGATGGATATTCCAAGTTATAAACATCTGCACCATATTCAAGGTCTAAGGTATGATTTTCATTTAAGATAACTGTTCAATGTTATAAAATAGGAGGTTGTCTAAAAACTCGATTTTATGCATTCAAAACAAGTTCCTTCAAAAATCAAAACCCTCCCTACCCTCCCTTAAAAAGGGAGGTTTTTAGGAGTCTACTGTACATCGGGATTTTTACAAATTTCTAGTTTTGAGACAGTCTCGATTTTGAGAGGGCTTTTTATTTATTGCTTTTAGAACTTGATTGGCTGGTCGATGATTGGAGTTACATCGTCACCTGTTACAGTCATGTAAGCATTTTCAAGATTTGCTGGAACAGTTAATACTGCCTGACCGTCGCTGTTAGTAGTAGCTACACGGCGGAATTTCATACCGTTTGTGTAAACAGTTACAACTGCATTATTAACGGCTTTGCCTTTGCTGTTCTTAACATCAATCTTTACAGCCTTGGTTCCGTTGTTAGCAGCACGGCTTACCTTTGTTTCAGCCTTCATTGCTGATGGAGCCTTGAAGCGAACTCTAAGAGTTGAATCACCGAACATGTTCCACTGTTCAAGAAGTTGAACACCAGACTGCTTTGGATCTGTAGTATAGAGTTCCAAACCCTTCATGATACCGTTCATATGAAGACCGCCGGTGGTCTTGTAAACTTCATTGCAAATGAGTTCTTTGTTGATTTCAGCCTGAACATGAATCGGTGGAATCCATTCCATGCTGGTGGAAGCACCAACGTATGTTACTGCGCCAGCTGGGTTATCAATAGAACCAGCTCTCATCCAGGCTTCGCCGAAACCGTCGAAATCATTAAACTGACCATTCAGACAAGCTACGTCGAAAATAACCGGCTGCATCCAACCGTTAGTTAGTTCCTTCATCCATCTGTTAGTGAAACGGGTTGTGCCCCATCCCAGACCAGAACCATGACCAAGATAGTTTACAAGGCTTACACCTTTGTTGATTGCTTTTACAACATGAGTCTGAGCTGCACCTGGGTCATAAATCTTTTCAGCATCCTTGAAAGAACCCTTTGTAGTCAATGTTTCACGAATCTGGTCAATATATTCGTAATCCTTTGGATTGCCTTCTGCAGAACCGATACCAAGAAGTCTTGTATACCACTTTGTGTCTTTAGTTGTGTATTGTTCGTAGTTAAGGAACTTAGCAACCTGGTAAGAAACGTCTTCTGGAGTTTCAGCAGAAAGTCTGCTTACCATAATATCCGGAACATGGTCATCGCCAGCAAGCTTAGCATAGCATGTATCGGAATCAGCGCCTTCATTTTCCCCACGAAGAGTAGGAACATTGAAAGCATCACCGATAAGCATAAGGTTGGTCAGACCGCCCTTATCGTATTCCTTGGAAACAAATTCTTTAACCTTGTAGTTGGTATTACCAATTTTGCTCATTGGAACCATATCTACAGTGAGACCGCATTTCTGCTTCCATTCAACGAATGGTTTCATAACTTCCATGAATGGGTCGTCACAGATAATCAGGAGACGGCCAACTTCATTCAATCTTGGCAAACGGCTAGCAGCCTGGCTGTAGTTGATGAAGGTATTTTTATAAATTGGTTCAAAAGCCTTGCTGATTGGCTGAGTCTTTGCAATAGTATTTACAGTGCGCTTATTGTCAGAAGCCAGGGAAATCTTCAAGGTCTTGTGGATTTTAAGCTTGTTCTGAACAGGATTATACTGAACAGGATGAACAATGAGGTTTACCCCACGGGTTTCACGGAAAATGAATGGAGTGCCCATTTCGACAAGTTCTTTGTCTGATGGATACCATCTGTCTTCCTTGTAAACCTTGCCATATTTATATGCAACCTTGGCAGGATTGATTGTGCGCTTGATATTACCTTTGCTTGGAACAACAGGAGCATCAAGGTCTATAATAATGCTATCCAGACTCTTTGCTGAAAATACAGGTTTTTCATTTGGATTAACCATTACCATTGCACTGTATTGTGGCAGTTCAGGAGCGTTCTTGAGGTAAGAAGGATTTGCGTCCTTAGCGCTTACTGTGATTGCCTTGGAACCGTTAACCTTAACTTCGCCAAGCTTTACACCTGAGCAGGTTACTTCAAGGTTTGTATTGAAGCCGCGGGAATTTACGAGAGCGATACCGTCGGCATAAGCGGCGCTAGTGCCTAATACAGCGAGAGCAGCCAAAAAGGTTGTATATTTATTCAATGGTTTACCTCCGAGGTCTTTCTAGATGCATTATACCGTTTATTTAGGGATTATGCAATACATTGATAATTCATAATTCATAATGCATAATTCATAATTCATAATGCATAATTCATAATTCATAATGCATAATTCATAATTCATAATTCATAATTCATAATGCATAATGCATAATGCATAATTGAGAATTGAGAATTGAGAATTGAGAATTGAGAATGCATAATTCATAATGCATAATGCATAATTCATAATTCATAATGCATAATTCATAATTCATAATTCATAATTCATAATTCATAATGCATAATTCATAATTCATAATGCATAATTCATAATTCATAATGCATAATTCATAATTCATAATTCATAATTCATAATTCATAATTCATAATGCATAATTCATAATGCATAATTCATAATGCATAATGCATAATTGAGAATTGAGAATTGAGAATGCATAATTCATAATTCATAATGCATAATTGATTGGTTTGGTTTGCTGTTGCTTTGAGCGGGGCGGTGCCTATTCGAATTAAGAATTAAGTTTACAGAGGTTTGGAGTTGTAGGCGTGCCAGAGACCGCGCAATACCAGGTATGGGTCGTGAACAGTGAATTCTTCTATTTCAGGTGCAAATACCAATGGTGCACCACCAGTGTAATATAGACGTAATTCAGGAATCTTGCTTCTCAATTCTCTCGCAAAGCCTTCTATTTCCCAGCGTAGACCGTTAACACATCCACCACGCATAGATTCTTCAACTCCGAAGCCAATTACCGGAGCTGGGCCTTCAGGTTCAAAAAGTGGTAAAGCAGCAGTATGTTCGTGCATAGCCTTCAAGCGAAGCCCAATACCAGGTGTAATACTTCCGCCCAGATATTTATGATCAGTATCAATAACTTCATATGTGACACAGGTGCCGGCATCTACAACAAGAAGCGGCTTATCCGGGCAATCCATAACAGCACCCATATCAGCAGCAATGCGGTCAGCACCATAGCCTTCAGGTATACCAACCAGTAATCTGTTAGCTTCTTCACAATCCCAAGTAAGCCAATGGGACTCTATTCCGTTCTTAGCGAGCACACCTTCTAATTCCAGTTGCAATCCGGCAACATTGCTGATACATGCTTTTTCTATACTATTTTTACCAAATTTTTCAAAAACTTGTGCAATAGCATCTTTCCAATCTCCAGAAAGTCGATCAAAGAAAAGTATTTCGCCTTTTTCGTCCATAACAGCATACTTAGCTCTAGTATTGCCTATGTCAATAGCAAGAATCATATTGCTTACCTTTCCGTCCAAGAAAGACTTTATGAAATTTCGCACGCATTATAATTTAAAAACACTAATCAATCAAGCTTAAAATATTGTTGATACGAGAACGATGCGAAATCCAAGAGTTCTTCTTTCGTATTCGGCTTCAACCTGCATGCGATAGCCTGCTGTGCATGAGTTTGGATTGCTTACCCAGGAACCGCCACGACAGACCTTTGCAGTACCTTTTTCCGGGAAGTAGGCTGCGTCTATTTCATTATTAGCAGGGTAATCAGCATACCAGTCCTTGCACCATTCCCAAACATTGCCGTGCATGTCATAGATTCCCCATTGATTCGGCTTCTTCAAACCAACATTATGGGTCTTACTTTTTGAATTATATGCATACCACCCTACTTCATCCAAATCATCGCATTTTTCGGAATCATCCTGAATAAACTTTCCATTATTCAAGTCGCTATCGCAGCCCGCTCGACAGGCATATTCCCATTGAGCTTCTGTGGGAATATCAAAAATATAATCACTTGGACGCTTATCCTTGGTAGCCTCATTCAGCAATCTGCAAAATTCACTGGCGGCATACCAGCTAACAGATTCAACTGGTTTATTATCGCCTTTAAACAATGACGGATTCTTACCTGTAATCTTAGAATAAAACTCCTGAGTTACAGGATATTTGCCAATATAAAAAATATTCTTATTTATTATTGTGGAATTATCGCGTTTAAAATCCCCTGGCAAGCAGGCTACCATATCAAACTGCTGTGCAAATTCAGTTAATTTTTCCTTCTGCTCAAGCTCTTGTTTAAGCATTTCTTCAGCATGCTCCTGCTCAAGCATGCTACATTTATCCTCTGAATCGCTATAATTGCCTAAGCCTTTATATATTTTAAAAGCATTATAATATTTAAATTCAGATAGATATTGTTCCGCTTTATTGTATTTTTCTGAATTGATAGTTTCTTGCTGATACCAGTTTACAAGCGGTTCAAGAGACATAAAAAATAAAAAGACAAATATAAAAACGTATTTATTCTGATAGCAATAAACCAGGAAGTTCTTCAGGCTTAACAGGAAAAGATTTAAATATTCTAATAAAGTATTATAAAAAACCTGTATTTTCTGTTTATGTTCAGCTTTTTTTCTTTTTTTCTCAGCAACAATCTGTTCGTGTTCTTCTTTTTTTAATTTTGTGCTGATTTTATTTACTGTTGCAGCATCCTCTAATTTCTGGGTGGCTAGAACAACCTTTTCGTAGGCATCCTTGTAATTTCCAACAGAATCAAACAGTTTAATTGCTTCAGCTATTGGTGCTTTGTCATCGAGTTTCAATAAAGCGCAGGCTTTGTCATAAGCGTAGATTCTATACTGTTCAAATTCTCTTTGTTTAATTTCGCTTAGATATCCGGCCAATTCTGATTTCAATGCTTTATTGCCGTATCTGTTAGCCAGCAAATAATTGCGACTGTTTTCAAAGGTTTTATCAAGAAGCGCAAGCTTTTCCCTGGAAGTAACCTTGCACTCAATCATCAATTTAATGAAATATGCTTCTGCATACTGTACATCAAGATTTAAAGCGCACTCACAATATTCGTCAGCCTTTTCGAAATCGCCAAATTCCAGTTCCAGATTAGCCCTGGAAATAAAGTTTTCTGCTGTAGCATTTTCAGGAATAAGCAGATTAGGGAATGTGGCTTTCTTCAGAGTATTTTTAACAGTTGTGGTATTGGCGGAACAGTGGCCACATTTGCCACAGAAAATATCGTTCTCGCCGAGGATAGCACCACAATTTTCGCAATTTCTTTTATTCATAGATGTATTATAGCATAAGAAGGAAATTTAGCAACGGATAACAGGATGAGGGCGGATGGAACAGCCAAGCAGGCCGATAGCAGGCTAAACAGCCAGTTTTTTAACCTCGGTATTAGAAGTGTATGTGGTTTACCATTCGTTACCAACTGCTTTGCGAAAACTGGTCAGGAAATTAAAGCAGATAGCCACAGACAGCAAGCCAATTACCTGCCAAGGACACAAAATATCGCAAGAGGTTGGCTAAAATCAACGCACCGAAAGGTGCAAATTCACACCTGACGCAAAGCGTCAGGTATTCACACGAGCATTAGCGAGTTTTCACGCCAGCCGCAGGCTGGTTTTCACTACTGTCGCCAAGCGACAGTTTTTCACGCCGAAGGCCTTTTATTTTTATTCATATAAAATATTCCTAGCCCAATAGCAAAGAAAGCTATTGTATAAATCCATATATATAGGCCGCCGGAAACAATTGATGAAATATTGCATAATATTAGAATTGTCAGAACTATATGTGGCATGGCTTTGCCGCCAGGTGCTACAAATGCCAGATTCTGGTCAGCAGACTTTCTGGCAACAATCAGAGCCGCTATTGTAATAATGATGGTAAAAACATTAAATACAGCGCCAAAATTAACAATAGTGCTGGTCAGTTCTGGGAAACAAGCTATTATAGCAGCGAAAAAGCATGTAATACCTGCAGCGAAAGCAGGCACTCCATTTTTGTTATTTGCAGCAAAAAGCTTCGGAAGGTTTCCATCTTCGGCAGCAGCCTGAATATTTCTAGCATTCATAGTGACGCACACAAGCATTGTTGAAAGAAGCGCAATGGTGGCAGAAAAGCTGACTACAGCAGACAACCATGGTAAATTCTGCATTTTTGTAAAGCATGCTGCAAAAAGCGGAATAAATCTCATACCCGGGTTATCAGCCAAAAAACTGGCGGTGATAAGCCCCATTGTAGATAAAATAACGAGGAAATATACAATAATAACAACTGATATAGATATCAGAATTGATTTTGAAACCGTAGTTTCCGGCTTTCTTACTTCTGCGACGGCAAAAGCCATTGCATTGATGCTGCTGTAGCCGATAATAGCAATAGGAACTGCAGAAAAGAAGGCTGCACTTCCGTCTGTTCCCTGGGTAAAAAACGGGAAGAAATTAGCTGTTTCAAAGTTTTGGTTGAATAAAGCTGAAAATACGTAGGTTAATATAGTGCCAATCAGTAAAAAAACAACTACATTATTAATTTTACCTGCAATAGAAAGTTTGATTGTATTGGCAATGAAAGAAATCAGAATGGCAACTAAAGCCAATAAAACCTGATAATTATTAGCAATAGGGAAAGCAACACCGAGATAAATCCCAACGTATATTGCCCCGAAAGCAATTGCGACAATGTTAGTAAGAATAGAGCCCCAGCATGAAAGCCAGGCCCATAAACGGCCGTTTTTATCACTAAAAGCTTTGCGTGGGAAAACATAAACGCCACCGGATTTCGGGTATCTGCAAGCCAGTTCACAGACAAGCATGCCGTAAAGCATCATTATGATACCGGCAATAAACCATGAAAGCATAGCTGCCGGCCCGGCTGAATACATAGTAAGCCCCGAAAGCGAAAATATGGCGCTTCCGATCATACCGCCAATCAATATATTGACGCATTCAAATAGTCCGAGCTTACCGTCACCGTGATTCATGTTTGCATTTGCCTGCCTTTGTCTGTTAGCGATAGTATAGATATAATAGGTAATTTGGTCAAGAAGCAGATTTATAGATTCTATAGATCCTATAGATATTCTATACATTTGGATGTATAAGTGTGATTTAATACGGCTGTTGGCGGGGTTGGCATTGTTGGCGTTGTTAGCATTGTTAGCATTGTTAGCATTGTTGGCGGGGGTGGCGTGGTTGGCGTTGTTAGTATTGTTAGCGTGGTTAGCATTGTTGGCGGGGGTGGCGGAGGTGTTATTAATGAATTAGCCTGAGGCTGTGAGTTCGGACTGACGGCCGATGAATGATTCGGCTTATAGTTTGCAACGGATATCAGGATTAGGGCAGATAAACAGCCGAGCAGTCCATTTTTAGCCTCGGTAGTAGGTTGTTTGTGAATTTACATTAACTGACTTTGTGCTATGCAGGAGTTTGCAGGGAAAAACCACCTACACCCATTAAAAACGGGTTTCCCTACAAAAATAATTCTCAATTCTCAATTCTCAATTTTCAATTCAGGCATTGGCACTAGGTTGGTCGAAGCAGTAGAGAATCCAATCCAACAAACAAATAATTATGCATTATGCATTATGAATTATGCATTCAAATAAAGAATCAAGCATGTAACTCATCATAAAAACAAACAATTGTGCATTAGACATTGGTATCAAGGCTGTAATTTCAGCATAAACCATTTATTGTAAATCATTCATTAAATCATACAGTTTTAATAAAACTACTTTACAAATTATTAATAATAAATAAGTTAATAGAACTATGGAAGAAAACATTAAACGAATATATGTAACAGGGCATCGAAACCCGGATATAGACAGTCTTGCATCAGCAGTAGGCCTGGCAGAACTCCGCCGCCGTCAGGGATATACTCAGTGTCAGGCAATATGTCCAGGTGTTTTGCCGGAAAAAGGCAGATACCTCTTTGAACGTTTCCACACTACACCGCCAGAGTCTAGAAACGACGTATATTTGCGAGTCCGTCACATCATGTCTCAGGACGTGCCAACAATAAAAGCAGGCATACCGTTACTTGATGCAGTCGCTATACTAAAATCAAGCGGCTATATGTCACTTCCTATAGTTGATGAAAACAATAAGTTCCTGGGCATGTTAAGCCCAATCAACCTACTCTCTCACTTCCTTGGAATTGGTTATGATTCGGGAAGCAGCCTCACAGGCAGAACGATACACAGTTCTATAGATTTAATCGCTCAGGTAATAAAAGCCGAAAAGCTTACAGCCTTCGAAACAGAAAAAATGCAAAAGTTCAAGGTTTATGTAGCAGCCATGGGCGTAGAAAGCTTTGACACACACATACCAGTAGAAGAAGCTGAAAATCTTGCAATAATAAGTGGTGACCGTTCTGAAATACATCTGCGAGCCCTTGAACACAAAATCAGGCTATTAATCATCACAGGCGAAAAATCTGTAGAACCGATTATATTGAGCGCTGCCAAACCACAGAATGTAACAATTCTTAAAACAAATCTGGATTCAGCGAAGATAATAAGCCGCTTGAAATTCAGTATGCCAGTAGAAGACGTGGCTGTAACAGAGCCACACCTTATCCTTCACCCGCAGGATATGGTATCAGCTTTTATTGGCAAGGTTCTCAACACACCAGGTGACATAACACCAGTAGTAGACAATGAAGGCACCCTTGTTGGTGTCGTATTGAAGAAGACAATAACTCAATCACCACCGCACAGACTTATACTTGTTGACCACAATGAAATGGACCAGAGCGTTCCCGGCGCTGAAGAAATACCGGTAATAGAGGTTGTGGATCATCACCGTATTGGCATGCAGCCGACAATTTCACCCATAAAAATCACAGGTGACGTTGTAGGAAGCACCTGCACTCTTGTAGCTCAAATGTTCAAGAGTCTTGGGGAAAGTCTTACCCCGGATATGGCAGGTATTCTCATGGGTGGCATTGTAGCCGACACTCTTAATCTAAAATCACCTACTACATCGCCCTTAGACAGGAAAATCATGGAATGGCTGGAAAAGCTTTCCGGAGTTTCCGCAACACAGCTCATGGAAGAATTATCAAGAATTGATTCTCCGTTAGCGGCAAGCACTGCAGAAGTAGTTATCAACTCAGACAGAAAAACCTATACAAACGGGAAATACAAGTTCTCACTTTCACAGGTTGAAGAAACCAATCTTGAAAGACTTCACCAGCGTCAGAATGAACTGGTTGAAGCAATGCAAGCCATAAGCAAAGCAGAAGGTCTGAATTTCATTGGTTTACTAGTAACCGATGCCGTTCGAGAAAATTCTGAAATGCTTATCATAGGTTCACCTGAAATCCTACATGATCTGCCCTATCAGCAGATAAGCGATGGATTATATGCATTGCCTGGCGTTCTTAGCCGAAAGAAGCAATTACTGCCACAAGCATTATTCATCACTACAGAGCACAGCCGATAACCTTGATGTTGTCCGATTCTCGGACAACGGGATTGGGGGTTGGGGTCCGGGGATTTGGGATTTCAGAGGACTGGGGAAGAACCATTGCCTCGAGGCATTGCTTCAGGGTAATTGGAAAAACTTGCCTTTGTATCATAAAGCAGTTAATATAATACAATAATCTTCTTGGGAGTTAGTTTTGAGTCTGATTGATAGTATAAAAAATAAATCGATTGAAGTTGCACAGAATCACGATGATGACGACAATGCACCGCACAGGGAGATGCCTTTGCTGGGCAGACTGGCTGTCAAAGCAATCTATTCAAAAAAATATTCAGCAAAGGATGAATTAACTCCGAAAGAATTCATCACTCTATATGATGAAACAAACACTGTATTAAAAAAAATAGTTAATAGAATATTTCCCAATAAAGCCTTGAATAGTGATTTTGATGATCAGATAGGCTCTGCTCAACTGGAATTTATAGCTGAATTATCAGAACCAGAATCAGATACAGGACTGATAAGAGCTATAAAAGCCAATATAGTAAAATATCAGCCATTCAATAGCAAAGACCCTTCAGAATGCTATTTTAAGGTTTTCGGCTATATTCAGAAGCGTCTTTTTTCATTGTTAAAAAAGCATGCCTCAGACAATGACCGCGACTATCTAAGCCTTAACAATAGCGTAAAGGACTATCTATCAATCCTTGTTACAAATGGCGTTATAGAAAAATACAACGCAGGCTATCGCGTCACAGGAAACGAAATAGACAAACCCTTCAATAGTATTTCTAAAAAAGAATTACTAATAGATTTGAATTTCCGCAGAGAGTATCGCGAAAAAAAAGCTATTAATTATCAACTGCCAGAAAACATTGATAAAATAATTTCCAAATTAAATAATACATACTTTGAAATCAGGGATATAACCGAGCTTCTATACAATTTCACCCCTCAGACAACCGTGCTTCCAAATACATCAGCAGCAGATGATGAGGACCAGCAGTCACTCTTGGAAAACATTGGTGGCGATTCTAAAACCCCGGAAGAAATAGCTATAGAAAAAATAGCAAATTCAGAAATGAAATCTGTTTCTGCAATAATCGAAGAAATGGAATATCAGCTTGATAGTGAATGTAAACAGATAAATCAGCTTCAGAAAAACCGCAATAAATATCGAATGATTCAGCTTGGTTATCTTGCCTCACAAAAAAAATATTTTGAAAATAAAGATATTAACACTATGCATAAAGAGCATTTAGAGCTTCTAACCCCAACTCATCCTGATTATGCAAAAAGAATATTAAATTTTTTAGACAAATTTACACCTGCCGACTTAAATAAAATAAAAGCTGGTTTAAGCACTATTAAATCAAATGTTGCCAGCTATAATACAGTTTTTGAAATAGCTACCGATTCGTTAACCCTGTTTAACCAATTAAAGGTAAAGCAGGCTTATGCTTCAAAGCTTGTAGGTCATTACTTTGAACTGCTTGGGGAGACTCGCTAATGGAATGTAAAGAATTAATAACTGAATTAGTTAATTATCTGGAAGCCTCATTCGCTGGGAAAAAGCCAACCATGTCTCCTGCCTTAGCCAAGCATATCAGTGAATGCCCAGATTGTCGCCAATTCGCTACAGACCCTAAGGTTTCCTATTATTTTCTGAAAATGTATCATAATCATATGAAAAAGGAAATCAAGCATTCCCAGATTTTGCCGCATCAGTTAATTAAACGGCCAGGTCAGTTATGGAGATTTACCTACGGGGAAGCCACAAAACCACAGATTTGTGCAATAAGCTCAAAATCCTTCAATACATCAGAAACATCACCCTATGCTGTATGGATTATTCCGATAAAATTAAATCCAAACCGTTTAGAAACCTCATCGAATGATATTACTTTTAATTCAAAAGACACTGAATTAGATGTTCCAATACTCTTGGAAACCTGGAATAAGTGCCCTATTTATACGTCTCAGCTTATTGATTACATAGGTGATCTATCTGATTCTCAATGGGAAAAGGTGGCTCAGTATATCCAAAACCCTCCTCAAGAAGAAATTAACAGTATCATTCAGGTATTCCGCGATAATGAATTTTCAAAGGTTGAACAGTTTTATTCTTCTGATTTTATAAAACAGGAAAAGTCTGTAGCTATATTGAATTATCAGAACGGGTCTAACGTCCCATGGTATGCTAAGATTAAAGATGCTTTTAATGATTTCATTAATAGGATAATGGCAGAAGACGTAGCTCAGCTTCCATTTAAAACAGATATAAAAAAGCCAGAAACTACAGCATTAATGCTGAAGCCTAGCAAAGCTCGTTCGATTCTTGATTCTGTTTTCAGTTTTTTCAGTTCTATTGATTCTGATAAGCTCTGGCATCAAACCAAAACTGTTGGTGGTGCCATAGGAAATATGATATGTGCTATGGGGCAAGCCTCTATTACTGCACTGTCAGAAAGTGCATCAACATTCTATAGAGAGCTTAAGACAAATGGGAATGAAGAAATAATAAAAATATCTTCCAAGCTCTGTGCCATTGAAAAATCGCCCTACAACACTACGCTAAAGATAAAAAAAGATTCAAAAGGTATTTTAAAAAATATAATAAGTTCTCTACCATTATTTACAGCTAAGAATGACCAACAGAATCAAACCACGGAGCAAGCCAAAGAAAGTATTGCTGATGCCGAAACAGAAGCTGATTTTAAGGTTGTTTTAGAGGACGAAGTTCTTGTTTTGATTACTAGTGCAACAAACAAGCATTTTAATATCAGAATAAACTGCAACGAATGTTATTTTGATTTTGAAACCTCAACTGGCGAAATCGCTCTTTCCAAGAACCGTTTAAAAGACTTTTCAAGTTCGGACATTTCAAATATTGAAATAGAAACCGACAATTGCAAATATTCATGGAAAATTTAATTTAAATCATCAGGTCAAAGCTTCTATATCGCTGAATCTAACGATATTTCACATCCATAGAATCATGTTATTCATCCAATAATGACAGGCTTGAAAAAATATATTTATTTGGTGTAGAATTTTAGAAAATCTTTAAAGCAATACAATATAAGGAAAGCTTGAATGACTTCTCTAAATAACAGATTTGAAATATCAGTAAACTCTGAAATTGGGCAGCTTGAAGGTGTAATACTGCACACTCCAGGTATTGAAATGGAAAATATGACACCGTCCAATGCAGAAAAAGCATTATACAGTGACGTATTAAATCTTTCTATTGCCTCTGATGAATATAATCAGCTTAAAACAGTATTAGAAAAAACAACCAATGTTTTTCAAGTTGGTGATCTGCTTGTAGATGTTTTAGGCAATGCCAGAGTAAGGTCAAATCTTGTTGAAAGAATCTGCGAAAATGAAAATGCAGAAGATATTCACGAAGAATTATTGAACATGCAGACCGAAGAACTGGCTAAGTGTCTTATGGAAGGTGTTCTGATGAAGAAGGACAATCTTTCACGCTTCCTTAGCAACGAACGTTATGCACTTAGACCATTGCACAATTTCTTCTTCACAAGAGACATGTCAGTAGCAATCAATGACTGGGTTCTTGTTTCCAGAATGGCCAATAAAGTAAGAACACGTGAAGCCATGATTATGGAAGCAATCTTTGACTATCATCCAATGTTCTCTGTAAAAACTCTTGATATGCAAAGCATTCAGACTGCCAACATTGAAGGCGGTGACGTTCTTATAGCCAGGGAAGATGTTCTGATTATCGGATGTGGTCAGCGCACTAACCCACATGCAATCGACTTTTTAATCGACCATTTAAAGAATTTCAAAAAGAAACAATATATCCTTGTTCAAGAGCTTCCATCAGATCCAGAATCATTCATCCATCTTGATATGGTATTTACACTTCTAGACAAGGATTGCTGCATGGTTTACGAACCGGTAATTATGCAACAGAATCGCTACAAGACAGTAATGATCAGCATTGATAACGGCAGCGTTAAAATCAATGAAGAAACCAATCTGCTAACTGCTTTTGAAAAGCTTGGAATGCCAATGAAGCCTGTTTTCTGTGGTGGTTCTTCTGACCCATGGATTCAGGAACGTGAACAGTGGCATAGTGGTGCAAACTTCTTTGCTCTGGCACCAGGCAAAATCATTGGTTACGGCAGAAATATCAATACTATTGAAGCCCTTGATCAGGCTGGTTTCCAGGTTGTTGACGCTAATGAAATTATTGCCGGCGACAGCAAAGCAAATGAAGCAATAGATCTTTCAAAGCCTGGCAGAATGGTAATAACTATTGATGGTTCTGAACTTGCCCGTGGTGGTGGCGGATGCCGGTGTATGACAATGCCTATAAGAAGAAAAGCTTTGGAGGAATAAAGAAAGAAAGCCTACGGCGTGAAAAACTGTCGCTTTGCGACAGTAGTGAAAACCAGCCTGCGGCTGGCGTGAAAACTCGCTAACGCTCGTGTGAATACCTGACGCTTTGCGTCAGGTGTGAATTTGCACCTTTCGGTGCGTTGATTTTAGCCAAACTCCTTTCGGTGCTTTGGGCTTTTAGGTTAATTGCTTGCTTTAGGTGCGTTGATTTTAGCCAAACACCTTTCGGTGCTTTGGGCTTTTAGGTTAATTGCTTTCTCGGCGAAAAGCTAAGAGCCAATAGCTAAAAGCGTATAAAATCATACATATATATTAATTGGGTTAAAATATGCCTTGATTTCTAGCTTTTTTAGTTTACTGATGAGGGTTACATAAGGTAAAATATAGCTAGAGAGAAGGCATATGAATTCAACAATAGGTAAAAGCAATATAAAAGAAAAAATAATCATTACCATTATGATTATTTCTGTTTTTGCCGGAATTTATATAGCCTTAAATTCATGGTTAAAAATGAAAGACCATGATTATCTTGAAGCTCGCACAGAAAATCGCATTATAAAAGCTGAAAAGCTTGTTACAGACGTAGATTACCGATATTTTGTAAACAATAAAATTTTACCTTTATTACGTCATATATGCGAAACTCCTGAATTAGACATCGTAGCCACAAGAAATCAGTTATTGGAAAAATACGGATTAGATATTTCCATATATAAATTTGATAAAGACAATAAGCTGATTGAAACAGCTCCTGAAAAGGCTGGGAATCAGTGGCTAATGAAAAATCTATTTCCTGCTTTAAATGAAACTGATATTCCTACAATAGAAAAAGAACGTAAGGAATTAGACAAAAAGATTGAATTCACCTTTGGTTACGGCAAAAACCTTATTAGCTTAAAGAATAACCCGGAAACAATTATAAACACAGTAATTTCTGGTAAAGAATCCTTTGCAGCCTGGAGCAGGCGAGCTAACAATGGCGTAATAGTCGTTAGCAACGGTATGCCAATTCCAGAAAAGGTTTTTAACGTCACCATAGATAAGATGCCAAAGCTGCAGAATCTTGAATATGTAGGAATCTTAAAGGATGAACCTGCTACAGAGGAAGAGCTCTTAGCAGTGGCCGCCAACAAATATTTCACAAAGGACTCAATGGAATACGGTTTTTACGCCGATTACGACTGGTATTTTGTAAAAAACAAACAGAATAACCGTTATTATATGACCTATAAGCATACAGAAAGCGTTTATCACAGATTTTTTCTATATTTAAAAGTATTGTTTATAATCTTAGTTCCTTTAACCCTAATGGTTGTTTTTCAAATGCCAAAGGAATCAATAATGAGCCTGAGAAAGCTTGTTATCCTGATATTCCTTGCTTCTTCAATTCTGCCATTGATGATTATGGGAACAGCAAGTCTTGAAAGCATCGATGCTCTTGAAAATATTCATCGTAACGAATTGCGTTCAGCTATGGAAGAAGCCATAGACAATATAATTCAAAAATTTGTGAATTATAAGAATAACTGCACCAACAGATTAAATGAGCTTACTACCCCACCCAACGGCAGAGTTGATACAATCGAAGACATAAAAGCAATAGAAGAACAAGTAACTGCTTCCTTTCCAAATTCCAGAATTACGGCAAGAGATGCCGGCTCTATACCTGTATATTCTAATATGCCATCTAATTCTGCCGGTCAGGAAACCTTGTTCCGTGATATTGTTCACAGATATATTGAAAAATACATGCCCTCCCGTCTTGATGAATTTGATTATAAAGGCAACCCCTTCACAACGATGCTTTTACACAAAGACGACATGGGCTTTAACGCAATCTGTAACTATCCAAATCAGATGCAATTCGTTAAGAATGCCGAAGCTCCAATGTTCTGGTTTATCAGACTTTACCCAAAGACAGTTGGTAAAATAGCAACCATAGATATAATGCCTGATTTAACCCTTCTTATGAAGGATTATATAAAAACAATAGACCAGCGTTCTCTTGTAACAAATCATCAGCAAATAAATCTAACAGCCTATAACCCAAGGAAATTCAGATGGTCATTAGCCCCACAGGCATCTATTGGTCAGCTTTTCGAACAGGCTAAAGCAGCTTATGTATTGAATAAAGCCATATTCAGAAGAATCAACCAGAACGGGAAGCAAATTTATTCTATCTGCATACCTAATTCCGATTATGATGAAGTCTGCTATCTTGGTTCATTGGCTACTGATAATTTTCAGGAAGAAATCAGACGTCAGAAGCAATACATCTCACTCGGTGCTGTAGTGGCTCTAATAATGCTCCTATGCATTATCAGCTGGTTAATGAAGCAACTTATTGCCCCTTTGAGCGATTTGGAAATAGGTATCAAAGCTCTTGCTGAACGTAAATTTGAGACTAAGCTCCCTGTTCCTGCCGGTAAGGATGAACTTGTCACTCTTTTTAAAGAATTTAACTTCATGATGGGCGAAAACTATGATATGCAGATGGCCAAGAATGTTCAGGAAGGTTTGATTACAACAAAGTTCCCACAACTGAACAATTATTACATTGCCGGAATGACTACCCCTGCTGGAGATCTTGGCGGCGACTGTCTTACTTCTTTCCTAATGCCAGATGGGAAGCTATTATTCCTAGTGGGTGACTTAACTGGTCATAGCATAGGTTCTGCCTTAATGATGGCGTTCGTCCGTGCAGTAACCTTTAACTGGGCCCAGACTCCAGAATCGAATCCGGCATCTCTGGCTGAAGCTATAGACAAGCTGTTGCGCGACAGCCATACAGATAGAATGTTTATGGGTATTGTATGCGGAATATTAGACCCGGAAAACGGTAAATTGAATTTTATCACAAGAGGCCATATTTTCCCGCTGTTTCTTCGCAATGACGGAACTACTGAATGGCTTGGAAAGCCAGCTTTACCTCTTGGTATCGGCAAAAAATATGAAACTCAGATACAAGAAACAAGATTATTACCTGGCGAGCGCCTGCTGTGCATTTCTGACGGCTTAGTCGAAGTTCACAAAGGAGAAGGTTTAACAACAGGCTACAAACAGATTGAAAACTGGGCTACCAGCAGTATAAACGGTGATAACGAAGGCTGGATTACAAGAATTGATACCAGCTTCCGTGATTGGTGTAAAGAGCATGAAGCAGAACAGACTGACGATTTAACCCTGTTCACTATTATTTCGCTTCAGGAAAGGGAAAGCTCATATGTCAGACTCTGAAAAGAAACCTGTCAGTGCGTCATTTGGTAAGCTTTTCCTGGCTTTCCTGATGATAATGCTCCTTGCTTTGGCCTTTATTTCAATGCAGACAGCTGACAAGCTAAAGTCAGAAAACGAAAAAGCCACGGAAGAATACATGTCTTCCCAGTTGGATGAAATCGTTTCGAAAACCTTTCATCATGAATACATGCGAAGAAGTATCGCAAATATTATTGAAATAGCCAGAAACGAAGGTCCTGAAAGCAATAATCTGAAAAACGCAGTAGAAGGAAGTTTCTATAATGATGGAATCGGCTTAAAAGCATATTTCTATAGGAATAACGAATTAGTTCAATCTATAAATACCAATAAAGATGATATAGAAGATTTCAAGGACCTGTTTAAGAATCTTGCTTTTGAACGAACAGAGCCCGGGTATGCAGAAGCCAACAGAGCAGCCCATTCTGGTCTTACAAGACTATTCGGCACTGGAAATCGTCTTGAATTATTTAAGCTTAGAAAGAATTTTTACACTAATTTCAAGATTAATAATTACAATCAGAATTATTATTGGAACACATATGATAATGGTATAGGCGTATTTATTTATTCAACAAAGTTTCCTGACTTTATCGAACGCTTCCAGCACGTGATAAAGAAAATGGAACCTAATAAGTTTGGTGCAATAAGCAGCGAAAATAAACAAATTGCCGCTCCAGAAGGCTTCACAGAAGATCAGACACTGCTCGCCTACATAAAAACTACAAAATCAAATAAACCGTTCATTGTTTCCAACGACAACTATTGGTATTTCCAAACCAATCGTCTTGGCAACAAGGTTTGCTACACTATTCCCCAGACAAGCGAACCAATAATCGAATACGACTGGGCTGAGCACACCAAGAACATTTCAGCTATTCTTTTTATTTTTGTATTTATTTTGTATGTAACATCGCTTTTCAATATCGCTCCTGGTAAAAATGCGAAAATGCTTATGGACAGCCTGTCAATCAGATACAGAATTATTGGTATTTTCACAATGGCATCAGTATTTCCTGTTTTAATGACAGCAATTATCGGTGCTTCAGTAATGGCCGACAAGCAGTCTGTTATAGAAAAGAACATTTTAAGCGAAAGCATGGCCGCCATTTATAATATGGAAAACCAGGCAAATGTTTTGCTAGAAAAAACAGAAAAAATGGCCAATGACATCAGAGAAGGTGTTAAAGAAGCTTACCTAACCAATCGTCCGATTAATACTGAACTGTTTTACAGATATTTAAATAAATACCAGATTGCCGAAGGCTTAAGCCGTCTTGATATAAGAGACGGCGCAATAAACACAATACTGACTCTTGACGACCGTGAAATACACGGTGCTGCAGAAACCCTTGATATTATCTGCAGAATAGTTCTTAAGCTTCATTCCCCCGAACGCGTGGCGCCTAACCTCAAATTCTCGCCTGGGGAAATGATTAGCGAATCTGTTGTTTCCACAGACGAAGTTGGTTTTGCTACTATTATCCGTCAGCGCGGGAAACAGTGGTTATTCAGAATCGGTGCATTCCCGACAACCTGGTATTGGGACACCTACCCTGACCTTGCTACAGGCCCGGCATTCATTTGTGTTGTTACTCAAATGATAACTACATTTGAACAGCACATGGAAAACTACATAAAATCCACACCTGCAGCAAGTGACAGTTTCCAGATTGCCGCACACCTGAGTGCCCCACATACCATTTACAGGCTTATTACCAACGCCAAAAACCTTCCGCAGGATGAAATATTTCATATAGCCAATGCAAGTTTTGACACAAACAAAGTTCTGTTCAGAAGCATAAATATAGACAATAAACCCTACTGGATTACCTGTAAGCATGAAAAGCAGGTTGGCAGTCATGCTTTCATGCATTTAATTGCTAAAAACGAACGATTAGCCGTTTTGGAACCCTTCAAATGGCAGTTGATATTAGTTGGCCTCTTTGCTTTGTTCATCTCTATATTTGGCGCATGGTTCATAACCAATCTGGTTATTCTTCCTGTTGGTGACCTTAGTAAGGGCATCATGGCCATCAGACAACGTGACAAGGAATTCACCATCCCGATAAGAAGAAATGATGAATTTGGTAAACTGGCTAATGAATTCAACCGCGTCATAGGCGAACTTGAAGAGCTTGAATACGGCAAGATTGTCCAGGAAAGCCTCATGCCACAGAAGCCTTTGGAAATAGAAGGCTATGATATCTGCTATTTCCATGTTTCTGCCACAGATCTGGCCGGTGACTACCACGACGATACAGTTCTTGACGACGGTCGCTGTGCCATAATACTTGGCGACGTTTCCGGTCATGGTATTTCTGCAGCACTAGCTATGGCCATGGCAAAGGCAACCTTTAATTATGCAAAATCCAAGAAGGTAAAGTTCCCGGAAGAATTGCTTGATATGCTCAATACAATCTTCAATAGGGAATTGAAACCTAGAAACAAGCTGATGACCTTGATTTCCATTGTTCTCGACCCAAAAACAGGTGAAGTCATGCTTGATAACGCCGGACAAGCTTATCCTTGCTATTATACGGCCTCAACAAGAACCAGCGCAGAAATCCCTATGCCATCACTTCCTCTTGGCGGCATGAAAAAGCGAAAACATAAAGGCATCACCAAACAGATGGAATCAGGTGATGCATTCATACTCTATACTGACGGTATCATCGAAGTTACAGCCCCGAATGGTGAAATGTTTGGTTATGAGCGTTTCTACAACAGTTTCACAGAAATGATGCAAAATGGCGTAGAATCTAAGGAAGCTTTGAACACTTTATTCCAGAAAATGGAAGCCTTCCGTGAAGCGGGCCCGCGCCCCGACGACGTCACCATGATTATAGTCAAAAAGCTTTAAGTCGGAAGCCGGAAACTGGAAGGTTTATAGAAAGTTGACAAGATGATGGTTTTAGAGTATATTTCGCTTCAAACAATGAATTATAGCGTAAAGGAACCTTTATGGGCAGAATATATACATCTGCAGAGCAGATTATAGGTAATACTCCATTATTGGAATTAACTCATTTCGAAAAGCTTCTCAACCTGAAAGCCAGAGTCTTTGCAAAGCTGGAGTATCTTAACCCCGCTGGTTCTGCTAAAGACCGCGTAGCTAAGGCTATTATTGCTGACGCAGAAGCAAATGGTCGTTTAAAGCCAGGTGCTACCATCATCGAACCAACCTCCGGGAACACTGGTATTGGCTTAGCTGCTGTAGCTACAGTCAAAGGCTATAAAGCTATAATCGTTATGCCAGACACAATGTCCGTGGAACGCCAAAAATTGATTGCTGCATACGGAGCAAGCGTTATTTTAACGCCAGGTCTCGAAGGAATGAAAGGTGCTATCGCAAAAGCAGAAGAATTAGCTCAGGCTATTCCAAATTCAATCATTGCCGGTCAATTCTCTAATCCGGCCAATTCCAAGGCTCATTTTGATACAACCGGCCCAGAAATCTGGAACGACCTTGATGGTCAGGTAGATATGCTCGTTGCCACAGTAGGCACTGGCGGAACAATCACAGGAACTGGCCAATATCTCAAGTCTAAGAATGCATATTGTAAAGTTGTAGCTGTTGAACCATCTGCTTCACCAATGCTTTCCTACGGTAAGAGCGGTTCCCATCTGATTCAGGGTATCGGAGCCAATTTCATTCCTGAAGTATTAGATACTTCCATATACAATGCAATTGCCACAGTAAGTGATGAAGAAGCTTATGAAATGACAAGCAGAATAGCCAAAACCGAAGGAATACTTGTAGGTATATCCTCTGGAGCCGCTGCAGCTGCTGCATTAGAAATAGCAGCTTTTGAAGAAAACGAAGGCAAGAACATTGTAGTTATATTCCCAGATACGGGCGACAGATATCTTTCAACCACTGGTCTGTTTGATATCTAACCAATATTGAAACTAAGGTCACAAAATATGTCATACAAAAGAGTTTTAAGCATACAGGATATTTCATGTGTAGGACAGTGCTCTTTGACTGTCGCACTTCCAATACTCTCTGCATGCGGCCATGAAACAGCAATTATTCCGTCAGCAGTTCTTTCAACCCACACAGGTGGATTTGAAGGCAAATTCACTTTCAGAGATTTATCTGATGATATACCCGCAATTAATCAGCATTGGATAAAAGCAGGTATAAAATTTGATGCAATCTACACAGGTTATCTCGGTAGTGTTAAGCAGATTGCCATGGTTATGGATATAATGAAAACAGTCGGTAATCCTGGCTGCAAAAATATCGTAGACCCGGCAATGGCAGACAATGGTAAGCTTTATGTAGGCTTTGACCAGAAATATGTAGACGCAATGAAATCACTTTGTGGTGTTGCAGATATATTGCTTCCAAATATCACAGAAGCAGCTTTTCTGACTGACTCAGAATACAAGGAAAGCTATGATGAGTCTTATATTGATATGCTTTTGGAAAAGCTGACAAAGCTTGGCGCCAAAGCAGTTATTCTTACTGGTGTCAGCTTCAAGAGTGACAAGACTGGTGTTATGGTCTATAACAACGGTTCAAAGAGCTATTATGAACACAAGAAGATCTCTAAGGGAAGCCACGGCACTGGTGATGTTTATGCATCAGCTTTTGTTGGCGCACTTCTCAGAGAAAAGAGCATGTTTGATTCAGCAAAAATAGCTGCTGACTACACTGTAAAATGTATTGAAAACACTTATCAGGATGCTTCACACTGGTATGGTGCGAAATTCGAAACAGCTATACCAGAATTGATCGAAATGCTGAAGTAAGCAACGGATAACAAGGATAAAGAACGGATAGAACAAAGCCAAGCAGGCCGATTTTTTGAGCCTCGGTATTAGATAGTTTGTGCTTTATACACAAAGTTTTCTATTAGGCGAAAGTTAGTAAATTTTGAGGCTGGAAAGCCAGAGAGCTTTCTAGCTTTTTTATTTTAGCTTCTCGCCTTAGACTTTCAAGCTTACCGTTTCACTTAACGTTGTTTTTCTCGACTAATACAAAAAACATTAGATAAAAAAATACCTCGAATTGCTTCGAGGTATTTTTTATACGCTTAGAACTTGTTTATAAGGACTTGGTTATTAATCAACCCTTCTTGCGAAGTTCGTCATATCTAGCCTTAGCAGCATTCATCTTTTCAGCTACTTCGATAGCTTCCTGCTGCTTACCAGCCTGAATGAGCTGACTGTATTCAGTGTAAAGGTCAGTGTATTCTTCGTAGGCTTCAGTGATAGCCTGTTCTACATCAGAACCACTCATACCTTCAGATTTCTGTTCGTCATTGTCATCAGCAACAACAACTGGAATATCGTTTGAAACAGATACGCTAGTTACATCAGCACCACCAAGGGTTACAGTACCAGCAGTTGTAATGTTGTTGCCGGAAGAACCTACTGGAGTAGCAACAACTGGAAGATTTGCATTACCCTTACCGAAGAGACCGGCAATCTTCTGAGCTGCCCAGTTACCGAAGTAACCACCAACCATACCGCCGAGAACAGTACCAACAGGACCCAAGCAAGAACCAAGAGCAGCACCTACGGTAGAACCGATAGCCTGACCAGTTACGCCAACCCAGTCGATTCTCTTGAAAGCTTCTTTGATTGAGAATCTGCCGTTCTTAAGATCGCCAGCAGTGTAAGCACCAACAGAAGAACCAACGATTGAACCAAATGCTGGAGCAAGAGCTGAGAGAGCGCCACCAACAACTGGGATGCAGCTTAAGAATGGAACGAAGAATGAACCTGCTGCAGAACCGATTACAGAACCAGCAACGCCGCCTACGAATTCAGCACAGCAAACAGTCTTGAGAGCTGACTTGAGGCTTGGGTTTTCACCGCGCATAACCTGAGTTGCAAGGTCAACACCTACGGTGATACCGGCAGTTACGAGAAGGTTCTTTGCGCTGAAACCAGACTTAAGGCTGTCCTTAACATTCTGGAAACCAGCATTTGTCAAATTCTTACCAGTTTCATAACCAGCTTTGAACTTGTCGCCGATTGTTGGCTTAGCTTCACCAGAAGCAGCTGCAACATCGGTGCCAGCCTGAGCAGCCTGACCACTTGTAGCAGTAGTTTCGGTAGAAGCAGTTGTAGTTTCAGCACCGGCATTCTGAGTAGCAGCACTTGAATCTGTGCTAGCCTGAGCGGTCTGAGAAGAACTAGAATTGTTAGAAGAAATGTTAGCATCGGCTGGATCCATAAGTCCGCGAGCTACAGCTTCTTCGTGAGATATGAACTTACCAGTCTGTGGATCTCTTGGGTGCTTGGCTGGATTCCAAGTGCTAGTCTTAGAAGACTGAGCAGCGGCTGCAGAACCGTCAGCAACTGAAGTTGTTGGGGTTGAAGCCTGAGCAGCGCCTGTAGAGGTCTGAGCGGCTGGAGTTGAAGTCGTAGTAGTTGTAGTAGTCTGAGCAGCGGCTGCAGAACCATCAGCAACTGAAGTTGTTGGAGTTGGAGTTGAAGTCTGAGCTGCGCCAGTTGAAGTCTGGGCGGCACCTGTAGAGGTGGTCTGAGCGGCAGAAGAAGAAGAACCGGAAGTAATGCCGTTAGTCTGCTTATAATCCTGCCAAGCCTGACCCATTTCAGAACCAGACATACCCTTACCGGCATTAGCCTTCTGGAATTCGTTCCAGGTCATTGGCTTAGAACCAGTAGTAGTTGTTGTAGTGGTAGTAGAAGTCTGAGCTGCAGAACCAGAAGTCTGGGCTGCGCCAGTTGAAGTCTGCTGAGCTGGAGTAGAGGTCTGAGCTGCGCCAGTTGAAGTCTGAGCGGCAGAACCAGAATTAGAACCACCAAGGTCAACAGTACCAGCATTACCAGTATTGCTACCAGCAGCGCCAGAAGCAGCGTTATTGCCAGTAGAACCGGTTGTGTTAGAACCAGCATTTGCGGTGCCAGCTGCAGAAGCTGCATCACCGAAAACTAATTTTGTGTATTGGCTCATTTCGAGGGCAACTGGTTTGCCGTCTACGAAACGAACGTTATAACTTGTAGAACCGCCTGGGGTATTTACAGTAACCCACTGGCCTGGGGTAACGTTAATGGTCTGACCACCAACGGTTACAGGGATAGTAGCAGTATTAGCTGCTTCTACCGGCATCGGAGCCTGGAAAAGGCTTGCGAGGAAAACGAGAGTGAGAATACTACTGATCATTCTAAGCGTTTTCTTTCTCATGTTGAAAAACTCCTTATAAACTTATAGAAACTCTATAGATATAGTACGGCTTATGTGTACCAATATCTTAACTTTAATTTTACTGAAAAATGTACTTTCCGCAAGAGTTTAGACAAAAAAAGTTATTTTTTTTTGCACTTTTTTTTAAGAATTTTCTCTAAAAACATTTTTGTTAAGAATTATTAAGCTAAATTCATAATTCATAATGCATAATGCATAATGCATAATTCATAATTCATAATTCATAATTCATAATGCATAATTCATAATGCATAATTCATAATGCATAATTCATAATTCATAATGCATAATTCATAATGCATAATTCATAATGCATAATTCATAATTCATAATTCATAATTCATAATTCATAATTCACAATGCACAATGCACAATTCACAATTGATTGATTACAGCTACAGGCTTGGTGCTACTCCCTCATCTGGCACTCTACGCGTGCCACCTTCTCCCTCAAGGAAGAAGGCACTGCCGTGAGCGGACCCTTATCGAAGCAACTGCTGCTTCGACCTACTCTATGCCAATGCCTGAATTGAAAATGGAGAATTTTTCTCGGCTGGCAGCTAATAGCTAAAAGCGTATAGAATCATCCCTATACATCCACTGCTATAAAATCTGTCCGGCTTTCTGGCTTCTAGCTTTCTCGGCTGTCTGCCGATGGCTGATAGCGGTCTGCTCTCGGCTAAGAGCTAATAGCCAACAGCTAAGAGCATATTCTTCTGGCATAAAAAAAGCCTCGCGGTGCGAGGCTTTTTTAGTTGCTACCCTACTCCATATAAAAGAAAAAAGAAAAATCATTTAATTTTTAAAAAAAATAGTTTTTAGGATATTTTATATAGCAATTTCACAAATTTAAATAATTTTTAACAATAATCATCCATATTCAACCAAATTCGACGTAAATAAGTAGAATCTTTATGCCGACAATTATAATCAGGAAACCGAAAATAGGTGATATTGTTGTCTTTCTATCTTTAAGTTTCCAGAAAAGGCACAAGGATGTGTCTATGGGAGTTCAAGGAAGAATTCTATGTCATTACGTATCAATAATAATTTAACTAGTTTAGATGCTTACAATAAAATGAGCAAAGCTAGTAACCGAATGGAGAAATCCATAGGGAAGCTTAGCTCTGGCCTGAGAATTACCTCAGCCGCTGATGATGCAGCAGGCCTAGCCATCAGCGAGAAAATGAAATCACAGATCAGGAGCATTAATCGTGCAAGATTTAATGCACAAGATGGTGTTTCTATGCTTCAGACGGCCGAGGGAGGCTTAGCTGAAACCGAGAATATGCTCCAGCGCATGCGTGAGCTTGCAGTTCAGGCTAGTAATGACACTCTGACTTCTTCCGACAGATTAGAAATTAATAAAGAGATTGGCCAACTCAGAAATTCCATAGACGATCTTAGCCGAACAACCGAGTTCAACACCAAAAAACTGCTTAATGGCAGTCAGACAGGTCTTGTCAGTAGCGACAACAAATATGTTTCCGGAGTTTTAACTGGTAAAGTTACCACATCCGGCGACTATGAAATAGAAGCCAGCCTTTTAAGAAGAGGTACTTCCCAGGTTCAGACCACCCATATGTTCTTAGACAGAAATACAGGTGAACTGGCTACAGGAACGACTAAGCTGGAAGACATTGAACAATTCTATGACTCTAATGGAGTCTTCACATTAGACTCGCCTCAACAGCTTACCTTAACCGGCAATTCAACCTCCACGGAGGTGACCATTGACGGAAAAATGACCCTCAATCAACTTGCTTCGACACTGCAAAGCGGAATGAGCGGTTCAAAGGGTCTGGGTCTTAAAGGATCTTCGGTTCAATTCATAGAGCCTACCACAGATGGGAAAGGAGGGTATTTATCCCTCACTTCAGGCGCCATTGGAGAAAGTGGCGATTTTTCCGTTTTAGGAAATCAAGCATTAACAGAGGCTTTTGGCTTCGAAGTTACTCAGAAATCCAGCAACAGTACTCTTAAAGTTACTTCAACAGATATTTACGGAAATAAGAAGACGGTAAAAACCTCTGAACAGAACATGAAGGGTCTTATCGACGGCATCGACGTTGTCTTTGACTCTGCGTTAACCGATTCCCTGAGCGCTGCTAAGATTACCACAAATGTTGATATTATTGACGCGGTAAGAATACCGAATACACCTTACCGAGGATATGGAGTAGCCAATTATCCTATTGACATGTGGGTTTCAATAGAGTCTCTTCCAGGAAAAAACAACGGAATTATATCTGTTAATATTGACGTTAATATTAGTTCACCGCAGGACTACTCTTTTGAAGACGTTGTATCCAGTTTCGAAGATGACATTACCAATTTCTGGCAAAATAGTGACGGTGACAAGTCTTGGAATCCAAATACCGGTTTAACAATATCTATTGAAAACAACGAAATCAAAATATCGAAAGTTGCCACACCAGACTCGCCTACTACCGAATTTACAATCCGCCAGTATGATACAAGGAACACAACAAACTATCTTGGCATTACAAATGGAACATATAATGGCTCGGTAGTTGGCAGCAAAGACCCGTCAGTTGCAATACAAGGTGTTCGTCATGACTATTACTCAGGAAAGCCTGATATCAAGTTTAATGTGTCAGACGGCAGGAATTCAACCGTAGTAGACTTCGGCAGGCCAACGGCAACAAATGCAAGTATTCTTGAAATAAATGACCTCATTGATAGAATCAATGGGCAACTGTCGGCAGCAGGAGTTAACGTCTTAGCCAAAATAGAGAATAATTCTATTGTTTTCGATTCTACAACGCCGGAAGCTATAGTTGAAACCTCTGCGTTAGACCCCGGAGATACTGCTCAGATAAACTATATCAATAATGATATTGGCATACCATTTGCCCGAGCGGAATATGAAAGCAAAAAATTCAAAATACATGTCGTAGACAGAAGTTCAGAATTCCACATTGGTGCTAATGAGGGTCAGAACATGAAAATCAGCATTTCTGACATGTCTTCAAAAGCACTGGGAGTAGATAATCTTGATATGTCTACAAGAGAAGGAGCTCAGGACGCAATCAAGCGTCTGGATAATGCATTAAGCAGAGTATCAGCTGAGCGGTCACGTCTTGGAGCATTCTCCAACAGACTTGACTATACCCAGAATGACCTGGATAGCATGTCAACAAATCTTACCGATGCTCAAAGCCGGATCAGTGACTTAGATATGGCTCGGGAAATGATTGATTTCACAGTATCGCAGATTATGCAGCAGGCAAGCACTGCTATGCTGGCTCAGGCGAATACGATGGGTGAATCGGTGTTGTCGCTGTTGGCATAAAAAAGCCTGCGGCGTGAAAAACTGCCGCTTTGCGGCAGTAGTGAAGACTGGCCTGCGGCCAAAGTGAAAACTCGCTGACGCTCGAGTGAAAACCTGACGCATAGCGTCAGGAGTGAAATTGCGCCTTTCGGC
>JAZRWI010000070.1:0-161558 GCA_045599645.1 Candidatus Avigastranaerophilus sp. | reverse complement strand
CAATAGTGCCGACACCAATAACTGTTCCCCACGAAAGAAGACTAAATGCTGCCGGACCTCCAAACAAATAAGTCGACCCATAAATAATCACTGTATTGAGAATAAAGTCGAATGTAAGCCATTTACTATATTGAGCACGCAGGTCATAAATATCAAGCATCTGTGCCCAGCTACAGCCTTTTGCCCACAAAAAAGCAATTAAACGCATCTGGATTTGAATGTTTAAAATGGTAAATACGATAGCTAAAAATAGCTCAGAACTCATAACTAGAATGGCTTCCATCATTACACCTCAAATTTGATTATAATGGTTTACTCAACGGAGTTCCAGCTTTTCTTGGATACTTAGCAGGAACACTCTTGATTTTATGAATAGCAATAAAATTACGTTCAAAAGGAACATCTGGAGGTAAAAGTCTGTAAATCTCAATATTTTCAGGAATTACTTCCAGAACTTTAAAAGCATTAGAGGCTTCGGCAATTTCTTCATCAAGCTTCGGGCCCTTATAATAGAAAGACCAGCCATTATTCTTTGTAAGTGGTAATGTATATTCAGACAATACTCTTACAGCGGATAATGCACGGCAAACTACCAAATCGTATTTTTCCCTGTGCTCAGCATCCTGACCTAAGTCTTCGATTCTTGAATGAATTGTAGATACATTATTTAAGCCTATTGCCTTTGCCATCCTGGCAACAAAATCAACAGACTTCTGTCTGCCATCAACAGCAGTGAATTGAGAATCAGGTAGAGCAATTGCAAGTGGAAGGCAAGGGAAACCGCCACCTGTTCCTAAATCCATGATTTTTTTAGATTTCCAGACTGGATGATTATAGCAAAGCGGAATCAGTGAATCTAAAAAGTGCTTTACAGCTATTTCTTCTGGTTCAAATATTTTGGAAACGCTTTTATAAAGTGGATCAGCAAGCATAGCTTCTGCCAAAGCATCCAACTGGTTAAGCTGTTTTTCTGTTAAAGCTATCTTCAGGCTTTCTAATTGCGGCTTTATAAAATCACTGATTTTTGTCATTTCTCATCCTTTTTCTAACAGTCATTGCAGTAACAGCCACATCTGATGCTCTTACACCAGGGATATGCGCCAAATCACCGATAGTTCTCGGCCTTACAGCCAAAATCTTCATTTTAGCTTCATATGTCAAAGCTGGTGGAAGTTCTTCAAAAAAGCTGTCATTCAGTTCTATTCTTTCCATTGATTCACGAAGCTCGAATTCCTTTTGCTGCTGTGCCAGATAACCTTCGTATTTAATACGGGCTTCTACTTCTACCGCAGCCATCATATCGAGCTCTGCAATTTCTGGAATAAGATTTACAAATTTATGAATATCAACCTCTGCCCGCTTCAGCAGTTGAGCCAATGTTACTCTGGCCTGTGGCATCGGGTCTGCCAATTCAGGATACAATTCCTTGAGTCTGGTAGGAGTAAGAGTGTATTCAATAATTCTCTGCTGAACAGCATTCATCTTGTCAGCTCTGCTTCTGATAATGTTCATTTTGCTTTCAGGAACCACACCGAAAGAATAGCCTATTTCAGACAGACGGTCTTCAGCATTACTCATTCTCAGGTTCAATCTGAATGGAGAACGTGAAGTGAATACTCTGTATGGTTCTTTTAAGCCTGTGGTTGTAATTTCCTGAACCATCAAACCAAGGTAAGAACTATCTGCATCAAGAATCAAAGGCTTCTTTCCCTTCACAGCAGCAGCAGCGTTAATACCTGCCAGAATACCCTGAGCAGCAGCTTCTTCATAGCCTGAAGTGCCGTTAATCTGACCAGCAAGGAAAAGATTCTTTATAGATTTTGACATCAATGTCGGATAAAGATCACCCGGGTTAACAATATCATATTCAATGGCATAACCAGGTCTTGTGATTCTGGCATTTTCTAATCCAGGAAGAGTATTTACATAGGCTTCCTGAACTTCTTCCGGTAAACTTGTAGACATACCCTGCAAATATATTTCATGACTATAGTAGCCTTCCGGTTCCAAAAAGACCTTATGGCTGTCTTTATCTGGATATTTGCTGAGTTTATCTTCAATAGACGGACAATATCTTGTTCCTGTTCCTTTTATTGTGCCAGAAAACAGAGCTGAACGGCCAAAATTTTCACGGATAATTCTGTGAGTTTCTTTGTTTGTTCTAGTTAAATAACAAGGCTTTGGCTCAAATTCACTATCCTTAGACCAAAGTGAAAATGGAGCAGTATCAGGGTCCGTAACCTGAATTTCCAGCCCTTCAAAATTAATGGTATTTGCATCAACTCTTGGAGGAGTTCCTGTTTTAAAGCGCATTACAGGTAAACCTATCTTTTCAATAGAACTACCTAAGGCATCTGCAGCAGGTTCACCTGCTCTACCAGCAGAGAAACTGATTTCGCCTATATGTATCTTGCCTCTTAGGAAAGTACCTGTAGTCAAGATTACAACAGGTGCATAAAAGATTTCACCGGAAACAGTTACAACTCCAGCAATATTCCCATTTTCAAAATGAAGATCGGTAGCCATAGCCTGAAGAAGCTTCAAATGTGGCTGAAGCATCAAAGACTGGGTCATTCTTCTTACATAGCCGTCTTTATCAGATTGGAAACGATTAGATTGAACTGCCATGCCCTTACGTGTATTCAAACGACGTCTTTGAATGCTGGTTTCATCAGCAACAATACCCATTTCTCCGCCAAGGGCATCGATTTCTCTTACTAGCTGGCCCTTTCCTTGACCACCAACGGATGGGTTACATGGTAAGGCAGCAATAGTATCAAGATTAATTGTCAGAAGAAGCGTTTCAACTCCGGCTCTGGCAGAAGCTAACGCTGCTTCACAGCCGGCATGCCCCGCACCTACTACAATTACTTCAAATTCGTTATTTTTCTTATTACACATAATTTCACATGACCTATTTCAAAATCATTAAAACCTTCTTGGCTAATGACGCTACAGTTTCATTGCTATCATTAGACAATTTCATCAGCATTTCTTTACCCTGCGGGGTATTGTTCCTAGAAAGCAGCTTTACAGTTGCAATTCTTATGTTAAAGTCTGCCAAAGTCATTGCTTTTCCTAACAAAGTAAGCTGTTCTGGACCAGTTATGAAGATAGTTTCCTTTATACCCATTCTCTGTTCATCAATAGACGGAGAACACAGCTTTGCATATGCTGCAGCAGCCTTAGGATTTGCAAATACAGGGGAAGTTGCTGGCATTACTGCAGGTGCTTTTGTTGCAGGAGAAACTGTCTGAGTAGCCGTTGTAACTGGTCTTACAGGTGTAACAGTAGGAACAGACTTTATTGGTGCACTAGAAGAAACTGTTTCTGTAGACGCAACAGCAGGTTTTACCGGCTCAGATGGTAATACATCAGTTGAAGCAGTTGTAACCGGTTTTGCAGGCATCACTGGAGCGGCAACAGTTGGTGCAGACTTTGATGTCGGCACTACAAACGGAGTAGCCATAGCTGCAACCGGATTAACTGGAGTATCCTTTATCTTATCAAACAAGGAGTTAGCAATCTGAGAAACTATTGGATCAGGATCATTACAGGTAGCTTTCAGTATCTGTCTGGAAGTAGTATTGTTCATTTTTGCCAGAGCCTTCAATACACTTAGCCTGATGCCCTGATTCGGGTCTTTCAAAGCGGCTTTCAATAATACCAAAGAAGGCTGGTCACCAATTTCACCAAGAGCAAAAATTACGCTGTCTCTCAGCCATACTTCTGGAGAAACCAGCATTGATCTTAAAGTATAGAATGCCTGCTGATAGCCTATCTTTACAAGATATTTGGCAGCATTAACCTTAACACGGTTTTCATTATCATTCAGAAGCTTGATTATTTCCTGTTCACAGCCTTTTATTTGCTGAGCTTCAATAACTTCTACAGTATTTGCTCTAACACGCGGGTCATCGTCATGAAGACACTTAATAAGTAATGAAACTCCATTTTCGCCGCAATTTCTTGCAAATACCTTTACTAAGCCTGATTTTACAATAACATCCTTTTCTTTAACCAGAATGCTTTCAAGCAATTCTCCACTTAATGGGATATCGCAGTCCATTACTATTTTAAGCATCAAAAAACGACGCTGAGAAGAATATTCAGGCACATCAAGAAGTCCGAGAATATGCGGTGGAACACGCTTATCCTTCAGGCTAAGTAATGTCTGAAGAGCAGTAAGTGCTACTTCTTCATGCATACTTTTACAGAGTTCGAAAAGTCTGGTTAAATAACCAGCAGGCTTTGCAGCAGAAATGCTTTTTATATGTTGAACAAGAAAGCTTATATCTGTCTGGCCTGTAACTGGTGGTAAAGAAGCATCTACCGGCCCGTCAATCATATCAGAAGCAGCAACTGGTTTTGCTGGTATTGCAGACTCAACTGGCATAGCAGGAGCATTCACCTGAGGCTGAGCAATCGGCTTAACAGGAACATTGACCTGAGGCTGAGCAACTGACTTAGTCGGTTCTGAGACAATAGTCTTTTCTGTATCTAGATCAGGTAAGCTTGCCAAAACCTGAGAAACAGCATCAACAGCGCTAGCAGCGGAAGCAGAAACATCAGTTGCAGCAGGTTTATTAGAAGAAATTGATGGAACGTTGGCAGGAGCAGGCGAATCAGTAGGTTGAGAACTCTTTCCGCCAAGCTTTGCAATAGCATTTTTAGCAGCGTTCTTTACTGAGTCATCACTATCCTGCAAACAGCCTTCAAGACATTTTATTTTTTCCGCAGGCGGCATAGCTGGCAGATTAAGCAGCTGATCAACAGACATAAGTCTAACCTGAGCTGAAATAGACTTAAGATTCTGGATGATAAGTTCCTGTCTGCGCTTGTTAAGCATTATTTGCCCCCTTCTGTTTCGTCCTGTTCTTCTAATTCTTCACCGTTAAGAATCGCCAACAATATAGCCAGTTCTGATTTAGAAAAATGATTCATTCTAACCATTTGACTTAAATCATCATATCTGTCTGATTGCATTATTTCAAGAGCCTGCTTGTTAATAATTTTAAAGCGTTCGTCGGAAAGCTCCATCGGAAGACGCATATTTTCAAGGAAATCAACCTGTTTTATACGTTCTGCTTCACGGTCTGCATAACCACGATATTTTATATCTGTTTCTAGAGCATAAATTTCATCAGAAGCAGTCAAGCAGGTTTCTGCAGGTTTATGAAGCAGCTCCGTAACATATTTATATGTCATACCCGCTCTCTGAAGCAATTCAGAACCACTGGCAGGCTTTTTCAGTTCACCAGTGCCAGTCTTTGCCATTATTTCTCTAGCTTCTGCATTTGGCAACAAACTAAGAGTATCAAGAGCAGCTATTTCGTCTTCAATGCGCTTTTTCCAGCCAAAAATCTTTTCGTAGCGTTCCTTGCTAACTAAGCCTATTCTATAACCATCTTCAATAAGACGTCTTTCAGCAGAATCATCTCTTAAGGTAAGTCTGAATTCAGCATAGCCAGGGGTGACTCTGTAAGGATCCGGCTGGTCCCAGGTTGATAGGTCATCTACAAGAACGCCGATATAGCTTCTTGTTCTGGATGGCCAATAGGGTTCGTCGCCTCTCAAGGAAAGGATAGCATTAATACCTGCGATTAAACCTTGACTGGCAGCTTCTTCATAACCAGAAGTGCCATTAATCTGACCTGCTGTGTATAAGCCCTTTATTACGCGGCTTTCCATTGTTTTTCTAAACTGACCTGGTGCAAGGGCATCGTATTCAATAGCATAGCCATATCTCAGAATAATTGCATTTTCAAGACCAGTAACATTAGCAAGAATATCTTCCTGAGCTACAGGAGGCATGCCTGTTGTTAAACCCTGCAGGTAGAGCTCCTGTGATTTCCAGCCTTCCGGTTCAATAAAAATCTGGTGCTTAACCATGTTAGGGAACTTAAGAAGCTTTCTATCTATAGAAGGGCAATGGTGAGGCCCGTCATTAGTAATGTTTTCCAATACCAATGGACTGTCTACCATGTGACGCTTTACTGCTGCAATTGAACGTTCATCTGTGAAGGTGAGAAAGCATGAAATCTGCTTTTCATAGCGCCTTAAACGATCTTCCCACGTAAAACCACCTGCATCTACATCGCCAGGTAATTCCTGTAGAATATCAAGATTTACAGAGCTTTTTAGAACTCTTGGAGGTGTTGCTGTCTGCAAACGGCGCAGATGAATACCATGCTTTTCAAGAGATGCTGACAAGCCAATAGCTGCCTTCTGGTTCTGTGGAGCACCGTCCCAGGATTCACGGCCCAAAACAATACGCGAATTCAAATAAGTACCAGAAGTAATTATCAAGCGTTCACAAAGCAGTTCAATACCTGTTTCAAGCTTAATTCCCTGGATTCTATCGTCAGAACAAAGAATTTCAGTAACCTGACCCTGCCTTACATCAAGATTTTCCTGTTCAAACAAGGTGTTAATCATGCGCTGGCGGTATAAGTATTTATCTGCCTGAGCTCTGCGGGAACGAACAGCCGGCCCCTTTGAGGTATTCAGCCACTTCATCTGCACACAGGTTTCATCAATACAACTGGCCATTTCACCGCCTAATGCGCCTATTTCACGAACAAGGTGACCCTTGCCTGGGCCGCCTATACTCGGATTACAAGGCATAAGTGCGATAGTTGTAATATTCATTGTAACAAGAAGCGTATCTGCTCCTAGTCTTGCGCTGGCCAATGCAGCTTCACAGCCTGCATGTCCGCCACCAACAACAATTACTGAATAATGTCTTTTCTGAGTCATATCATTTGCCAATACAAAATCGTTCGAAAATCATGTCCAGAGTATTAACGTCTACTGTTTCACCGTTTACTCTGCCAAGTTCGCGGACAGCTTCTTCCAAATCAATGGCCAGCATATCCTGATACATATTTCCTATTCCATCTTCAGCGCGTTTCAATGCTGTTAAAGCCTTATCAAGAGCATTCGTCTGGGAAGCACCGAGAAGAACCATTTCTTCCAGACTACCAATGCCATCTGTCTTCATAAGTTTCGTGAGAGTAGAAACGAGTTCACTCATTCCTTCACCCTTAAGCGCAGAAAGCTTAATAACCGTAGCCTCTTCACCAAAGAAATCAGCTTCAAGCTTCTGAGGCAAATCAGCCTTATTCTGAAGCAACAACACTGGCTTATCAAGACTCTTTAAACGCTGAAGCACTTCCCTGTCTTCGTTATCAGCCGGCATTGATCCGTCAAAGACACCGATAACAGCAAAAGCAGCGTCAATAGCTTTTTCGGTTCTTTCTATGCCAATAGCTTCAATACTATCTTCTGCCTTGCGCATACCGGCAGTATCTATAAGCTTAACAGGCATGTTGCCGATTACCATGCTTTCTTCAAGAGTATCCCTAGTGGTTCCTGGAATATCAGTAACAATTGCTCTGTCACGACCAAGCAAATAATTCATAAGGCTGGATTTACCAGCATTCGGTTTACCAACAATAGCAACCCTTAGCCCTTCACTTATAAGGGAACCATTTCTTGCATTATCAGCAAACAACGTTAGCTCAGAGAGCATCTTATGGATATTCACCTTCAAGGCCTGTTCATCAATAGATTCTATATCTTCTTCCGGGAAATTAAGACTAGCTTCCAACTGAACAAGCTGCTGCAGCAATTCTTCACGTATTTTTGCAACAAATCTGGAAGGTAAACCATCAAGCTGATTCAAAGCCAATCTTGCCTGAGTTGAAGATGAAGCATAAAGCAACTGAGAAACAGCCTCAACTTCAAGCAAATCCATTTTCCCATTAAGAAAGGCACGGCGTGTGAATTCACCAGCTTCAGCCTGTCTGGCACCATTCTTGAAAAGAATGCTTAATACCTTGGAAACAACAACAGGATTACCGTGAGTTGCTATTTCTGCAATATTTTCACCTGTATATGACTTGGGTGCCAAATAGGTTGTAACGATGACTTGATCTGCGGCATAGCCGGTTTCGGGTTCTATGATTGTCCCAAAATAAGCAGAATAATGCAGGGGGAAAGTCTTCTTTCCCCCTGTTTTAAATACTTTTTTTAGGATTTCAAAGGTATCCGGACCAGATACTCTTATTAAACTTATTGCCGCCCGACCCGCAGGAGTCGAAACAGCGGCAATAGTATCAATCTTTAGCTTAGACATCGTCTTCCATGAACATTGGAACTGAGCTTGGGGCTTCAGTCTTTTCGGAAGCTTCTACTTCATCATCGATTGCCAATGGCTGCCACTCGGCATTACCCTGTCTGTTATTGTTTTTCTTCTTTAAAGAAGAAATTACAACGCGGCGCATTGGTTCAGAACCTTTGGAGAAGGTTTCAACATCTGTGCGATCCTTGAGAGCCATATGAATGGTTCTGCGATCAAGAGTAGACATTGGTTCAAGTTCTACCGGACGATGACTTGCGACTGCCTTTCTAGCCATTCTATTGGCAAGATGGATAAGGCTCTGGTAACGTTTTTCACGATAGCCCTGAGCATCAAGAACAATCTTGATTCTGCTGTCGTCGTTATTCTTGTTGAAAATAATGTTCATGAGATACTGAACTGAATCAAGAGTGTGACCACGTTTACCGATAAGCTGAGAAACATCTTCAGCAGCGGCTTCGATAACCCATGCACCATCACGCATATAATCAGTAAGTTCTACATTTTCAATACCAACGTTTGCAGCAATACCTCTGATGAGATCAAAAATCTGGCCATAACCTTCATGATTCTTGATTTCTTCAGATACTGGTTCCTTTGGTCTTTCAGGAATAGTAATCTGTTCTTCTTCAGCATTTGCGCTGTCTCTGAATTCATCACGGTTGCGTCTGTTATTTCTTCTGCCACGATCCTGTCTTTCACGGCGTGGACCACGTTCACGTCTTGGAGTGAATTCACGGCGGCTGCTCTTTGTTGGAGCTGGCATATCTTCTTCAGAATCTTCAGCGAAATCATCGCCTTCACCTTCTGGAGATGGCTTACCAGTGAGTCTTTCAACTCTTTCTTCAGATTTTTCTTCGGCCTTTTCGCCAATAGAAAATCTTACTTTGAATTCCTGCTTACCAACGAAGCCAAAAATGCCTCTTGATGGAGCAGAAATGGTTTCTGCATTAACGATGGTTTCGTTTGCATTAAGTTCGTTCAGAGCAATCTGACGAGCTTCTTCTTCTGTTTTTGCAGTAATTTCGATAGTTCTAACGGTAGACATTTCATTCCTCCTTCATACTAGCCATCATGTGGTTAGTTTGTAACTGCTGCAATAATCCTAATACGCTGCTGGCAAACCAATAAACCAGCAGACCTGAAGGTAATGACCAGGTAATGACGAACATCATCATCGGCATAAAAGCCATTGTCTGCTTCTGCTGTGGGTCCATTTGGCTCATTCCCTGCTGATAAAGCATTAAAGCGGCAATTGCTATTGGTAGAATCAGATATGGGTCACCTTTCGACAGGTCACTCATCCATAAGAACGATGATTTGCGTAATTCTACAGCTATTCTGAAAGTATTGTAAAGAGCCATGATAACAGGTAACTGTAGCAATAAGGGCAAACAACCGCCCAATGGATTAACTTTTTCTTTTGTATAAAGCTTCATGACTTCTTCATTCATCTTTTGTGGATCATCTCTATAGCGATCCTGAAGGTCCTTCAGCTTTGGCTGTAATTTCTGCATCTTAGCCATGGACTTAGTCTGGTTAAGAGTCAAAGGATACAGAATTAATCTAACAAGAAGTGTAAGCAGAATAATCGCTACACCGTAGTTTGGAATCCAAGAATAGAAAAGTCTGAGAGTCTTCAGCATCATGGTGTTCAGGAAACCGAAATCACCAATCTTTGTTCTATTGATTTTCTGAAGTTCTTCATAAATCATTGGTCCGGCATAGACGCTTGTAACAAAGGTTCTTGCTTCTCTAGCACCAAGATTGAATTTTGGGAAGACAGTCTTGATGAGGTTGGTCTGCATTACACGCTTTTTTTCGTCTGCAGATTTTGCTTCACCGGCAATACATGAAATCTTGAGCTGCTGATCAGATTCAATCATTACAGTAAAATAGGAATCTTTTATACCTATGCCAGTGTAGACA
The DNA here is from genome assembly GCA_045599645.1 of Candidatus Avigastranaerophilus sp. GTDB lineage: Bacteria > Muiribacteriota > Ozemobacteria > Ozemobacterales > Ozemobacteraceae > RUG334. Next base: position 151,486 of record JAZRWI010000070.1, on the reverse strand, counting down.
CCTTCATTGCCTTTTTCGTTAAGAGACTCAGCTTTTGTAAAGGCTTCAGATTCACCGTTGCTTTTGAGTCCAAGTAAATTGCTTGGTCCGAATGGGTCCATAAAAACGCCAGGACCATAAGAAACAGCCAGTGAACCTCTTGCATCATCACCAACAGTAATGAGTCTGTCTTTAAGATTGGCAACAGTGTTTTCTATTTTGAAGCTATAGCCTTCATTAGAGAAGGTATAACGTCTTACAACACTATATGAATTTGCGTCAGGAGTATTTTCATCAACTGCAGTTGAAATATTGGCAATAGCTTTAACAACTACATTTTCCGCTGTCTGACTTTCAATTTCAATATTATAATTTACTTTTGAAAGTGTTTCTTCAGCATTGTTGATATCAAAGGCTTTCATGGAATCAACAGGAATGCTATAGCCCATGTTACCAATAACCGGCGGATACATATTTTCTTCAAAATTTTCACCCTTTAAGTAATAACTACTTGGTGAACCGGTTTTACTGGATATAACAACCTTAACATTCTTATTTTCAAAGGCTGCATCTTGAATGCCGTCACCGTCAACATCATTTAAGGTAACAGACATAATTTCAGAAGTTGATGCTGGAGTTGCAGAGGTTGCATCAGCAGTCTGTGCATTTAAAGCATTCTGGTTAAAAAGAAAACAGGATAAAAAAAGAAAAGAGCAGATAAGCCTGCCCGATTTCATATTTTTAAAAAACAAACCCTTATCATCAAGGCAAGTATTGCTCATTGTGCTTACTAGTCTCCAATGCTAATGTGTAAGTCAAATATATCTTCCAGTCATCACTTGACTGGGTCATATCCGCCTTTATTAAACGGATTACATCTCAATATTCGCCAGGCTCCCATAAGAGAACCTTTAATCAGGCCATACTTTTCAATAGCTTCGTAGGTATAGTGGGAACAGGATGGCTTAAACCTGCAAACATCCCCAAGAAGCGGTGAAATAAAACGCTGATATTGGCGTATTAGAAATAAGCCTATTCTTGCTGGAATTGATACCAGACCTTCATTCTTCATTTATCTGGCTAGCCTCAACTGGTATCTTTGAATTAGATATTTTATTGAAGCCCCATTCGCAAGCTTGTTTTAAGCTTTCGAAGGTAAAATCAGAACAGGGCTTTCTAACGCAAAAAACAACTTCAGAGCAAACAGGCAGACAATTGCAATGTCTAATAATTTCTCTAATTCGTCTGCGTAGCTTATTTCTTTCCACAGCTTTGCCAAAGCGCTTTGGAATTGAAACGCCAAAGCGGAAGGTCAGATTTTCTGCTCTTCTGTAGCAAAAGCCTAGTCCGTTCCGAAAGAAGCGTGCCTTTGTGTCAAAGACACGCCTAAATTCGGAATAAGCCCGTAGCGTTACAACGCTACTGCACCTTGTGCTGTTCACGGGTTATCAGAGAGCGAGTCTCTTGCGGCCATGCTGTCTGCGGCGAGCAAGAACCTTGCGGCCACTTACAGTAGACATTCTTTTTCTGAAACCGTGAGTTTTAGCACGTTTACGTTTGTTTGGATTGTAAGTAAAACTCATGATATATCTCCTGTTTATGGAAATTCCAAGATTTTGGACTTAGATAATAACCTAAAAAATCCATAATGTCAATATCAAATTAGCAAATATCGCCTTAGCCAATCAAAAAATGTGTACACAAGACCAGTTAATATTTTGTACAAAGAATATCAGCCACAAAAGTTTGAAGTGCCGCTAATGGATCTGGGATACCTGATTTTAGTTTGAGATCAAATTCAATCATCTTGGGCCATAAAGCGATAAGCTCAGATGAAGAAAAGTTCAATGCAAGATACAAAGACTTGATTTTATTCTGATAATTAAGATTCAATGCGTTTGCCAAGCTTTCTGGAACATCTTCAGCCAGTCCTTGGATTTCAGCTAATATATTTTTCTTTGTCTGATTAGAAGTAAAATCAGATTTTTCAGCAATCGTCCTATATTTTCTCAGTTGAGCCAGTATAGGTTCAAAAACATCTGGCCTATCCTGACAGAGAGCATGAAAAAGCCTGAATTCCCTCATCTGCTTAACAAGCATGAACCAAAGCTTCTGAACAGGCTCCCCACGATTATTCAATGCTTCAAGAATTCTTAAGGTTCTTGAAGGCTGCTTTTTGCACAAGGCATCAATAAAATCATACGCAGTATCCTGCTTTACATAAGCCACGCTCTTATTAACATCTGCCAGCAATATTTTGCTACCAGGCTTTGCAAGAGCAAGCTTTTCAACCTCTTGATGGAGGAGAGCCAAATCAGAACCAGCCAGTTCGATAAGTTGTTCTGCTGCATCTGGAGCCATTTCTGCCCCAAGTTCAACAGCTTCTTTTCTTACCCAGTCACCTAATTTATTGGCAAAGGGCGCCCAGAAATCGATTTTATCTGATTGCTGCTTAAAAGAATTTGAAAGTTCAGTTGCAACCTTTGCGTCCTTTACTGCAAAAATAAGAACGGTCTCTACTGGAACACCACCGCTTTTAAGCTTTTCAAGGAAATCCTTTCGCTGTTTACTAGTAACCTCATCTATATCCTGAATAAAAAATAAACGAGGACTTGGATTAAACGAAAAACTATAAATGAGGTTCAACAACTCCGGCAGGTCTTTACCTGTACATACAACTTTGTTGACATTTTCATTCTGTTCTTCCTGAGGAACCAGGGTTTTTGCCAACTGAGCAAAGGCTTTCTGCTTCAAGAAAGCTTCAGGGCCGGCAAAAATATACACAGGATTAGGAAGATTAGCAGATTTAACTAGTTTTTCAAATGTTAGCAGGTCCATTGTATTTATTAAACAAGAATAGGGTTCATAAAATAAAATTAGAGGCCGGAGATTTCATTCTCTGACCTCTAATTTTATTTCTTAGTAGTGATTCTTCATAAAGGCCTTATATGCGCTTGTTGCGTAGTGATAGTCAACCTTTGAGATCAATTCAAACGGAGAATGGAGACTCATTACTGGAATTGCAAGGTCAACAACCTGCATATTGTTGTTGGCAAGCATTACAGCGATAGTTCCTCCACCACCTTCATCAACCTTGCCCATTTCACCGAACTGGTAAGGAATGTCTTCTGCATTGAACATCTTTCTAAGCTTAGCAAGAAATTCAATATCAACTTCAAGACTACCAGACTTACCAGCTTTGCCACCAAATTTACATATCCAGGCACCTTTTCCAAGATAACCTGAGTTCAGCGGATCATAAGCCTGTTCAAAGCTTGGATCTAAAGCAGCGCTGGTATCGGCTGAAATAGCCATAGTTTCACGAGTTGCATTTCTAACTGCAGCCAGTGAGATTTCACCTGAAGTAGCTTCAGTAAGCATAGAAATCAAATCCATTACAACTCTTGACTGAGCACCATTAGGACCAGCGGAACCAACTTCTTCCTTATCCATAAACATTACTGCAGCAGTATGTTCTGGAACGTCGATTTCTGAGAATGCCTGATAAGCAGCATAGGCACAGGCTCTGTCATCATGACCATAGGCACCGATAAGACCACGGTCAAAGCCGACTTCAGCAGCCTTCATTGCTGGAACTGCATTAATTTCAGACCATGCAATATCTTCTTCTGTAAGACCAAACTGTTTTTTCAATTCGCTCAAAACCATTGTTTTTACACGATTTGGTTTTTCTGGTTCTGATTTGAATGGAATAGAACCAACAACGATATTGAGTTCTTCACCTGTTACAGCTTCACTGGTCAAACGTTTCATCTGCTGTTTCTGAGCAAGGTGGATAGCTATATCTGAAATTGTGAATACTGGATCACCTGGTTTTTCACCAATAACAAAGCTTACTGTCTTTCCAGACTTATCTACAGCAAAGATATGCAGTGACAAAGGAATTGTAGCCCACTGGAATTTCTTTATTCCGCCATAATAATGAGTCTTAAAAAGGGCCAGATTACCTTTTTCATACAAAGGCATTGTTTTACAATCTAATCTTGGTACATCTGCATGTGCCGCAACAAGACGAAAACCTTCATCTGCAGGTCTCTTACCAATAATGGCCAAGCAAAGCGCACGGTTATTATTAAGAAACATTACCTTAGAACCGGCTTTTAGCTTCTTACCTTTGCCGAGTTTTGGCAATGGCTTAAAGCCAGCTTTTTCGGCTTTAGCTTTAATATATTCTATGGTTGCTCTTTCGGTTTTACATGCTGTGATAAATTCAAGATAGTCACTGCAGCGCTTATCCAAAAGTTTTTGTTCTTTTGTATCTAAGCGGTCCCATGCAGAGGCTATTTTGAATGATTTTACTTCATCGTTAGTCTTCTTTTTGCGAACCATGTAACCCTCCTTGCAAAAAATTTTGTTTTTTAGTGGTGTACATACTACCACAAATTAGAAAAAACTGTTAAAGTAATTGTTATGGATAATAAAATCTTAAAAACTTTTGAAGCATTTAACAATTTATCATCCGAGCTAAAAGAAATAATAGTCGGAAAAAACGAGCAGATTGATAAAACTTTGGCCTGCCTTCTTGCACGTGGTCACATCTTATTAGAAGATATGCCAGGTGTAGGTAAAACTTCGCTGGCCTCCGCACTAGCAACTGCTATCCGAGGTTCTTTCAGCCGAATACAATTTACTTCTGATTTACTTCCATTCGATATTATCGGCACAAAAATCTATAGACGACAGACAGAAGTTTTTGAATTTGAAAAAGGTCCAATATTTTCGAATGTAATTTTAGCTGACGAATTAAACAGAGCCTCTCCTAAAACTCAGAGCGCTTTGCTTCAAGTAATGAATGAATCAGAAGTCAGCATAGATAAAACAACCTATGAAATGGCAAAGCCGTTTATTGTTATTGCCACACAGAACCCAAGCGGTTCAAATGGTACATATCCATTGCCGGAATCACAATTAGACAGATTTATGATGAGAATAAGCCTTGGCTATCCATCCATAGAGTTTGAAAAAATGATCCTGCAAAAATACAGTAAAGGTGAAAAAGAAAATAGTCCCAAGACTTTACTAGACCCTGAACAGGTTATAGAAGCCCAGGATTATATATGCAATATTGCCATAGACGATAAAGTACTTGATTATATCGTTAAACTGGTTGATGCTACACGTCAGCATCCTGAAATTCTCCAGGCTGTCAGCACTAGAGGAAGTGTAGCATTAATGCGCGCTTCACAAGCTGTTGCTTTCCTTAAGGGTAAAGATTTTGTAACTATTGATATGGTAAAAAGCATTGCAAACGAAGTTTTGGCACACCGTATCAGCCTGAAAAAATCTTTGCGTCTCATGGATAAAACAGCTAATGCAGAATGGTTTTCCTGCGAAATTATTCAAAAGGTAAATGTCGAATAATAAACCACAAGTCAAATTAAGACTGACTGGCATTGGAAAATGGCTTCTTTTCCTGGCTTTTTTCCTTTTGTTTTCTGCCCAGAACACAGGTAACAACCTTTTATACCTTGTTTGCTCATGCTTATTTACAGCTTTGTTTTTTGCCCTGATAGAAGGAATTGCGAATAAAGTTTCCCTTAATGCTAATCTGAGTTATCCAGAAGTTGTTCTGGCCGGGGAAGAAGCCGAAATAATCTGTCATATACCTCCTAGCAAAATCTTTAACTGGTATCATTTCAGATTTGAAGATTCCTATCTAGAGCAAATAAAAAGAAACAATGACGGATATTTAAAAACAAGCATATTACTTGAAAAAAGCGGAAGGTATTCCTTCAAAAACTTCTCGCTAATAAATCTTGGCATGCTTGGAATTTTCTATATCCAGCAAACCTTTCCTGAATTTGTGATTTATTCAGTCGAGAATTTCGGCTCCAACGCTTTTGGAATGAGATTCTCAAGCAAAAATCCAACAGAGATACTCACAAGCAGCAGCAGCCGAGATGGTGAATTCTGGTCACAGGAGTTATACCATGAAGGCGAAGACGCTTCAAAAATAAACTGGGTCGTCTCTGCGCGTTCCTTAAATGAATGGATTATAGTAAGAACTAAGTCTGAACATGAACCTGAACAAGCTCCAAAAACAGATAACCAGGAAAACCTGACAGGTGCTGAGCTTCCATTTGAGCAATATGAAATTTATGGTAAAACCTTTAAAGATTTTCGCAATAACGCTCTGACAAAAATATTAAATCCAACGATATATCGTCTTCTTGCCATAGTAGGTCTGCTTGTATGCGCCGGCGTATATAGCACAGGCTTTTTGCAGAAAATTTTACCATTCATTTTTTTCTTAATCATAATACTTGGTTTTAAAGGTCAGGCTTTCCACTTAAAATTTCATAAACCTATTTATTATTCCTGCATTATTGTCGGCCTATACATAGGAATAAAAGCCTTAATGCCAAATTCACCCATCAATATAGTGTTATTGCTGGAATTTTCATTACTGATTCTTGTTTTGCAATTCATGACCATGCAGAGTGTCAGAAATACTCTCACATGTTTAACGCTTATGTTCATGATTATACTTGGCATTGCTGCAATGAATGTAAATTTTGCTTTCCCGGCCATTTTCCTGCCGTTCTTGATAATGGCTGCAATGATTCTCTCTTTTCTGCGATACAACACTATTTCTTCTGAAAAGCAGACTGAAAACCAGTTGTATATCAGTCCAAAGGGGCTAAGAGGAACGATACTTTTAATTACTGTATTTATATTGCTTTGGGTTCCATTCTTTTATCTTATACCTAGAACAGCAAGCTATGGCATTGCTTCAGAACTTTCAAGAAATCGTAACAGAGGCTATTCTAGTTCTACATTGAACTTAAATGGTTCTGGTTTTCTTGAAGATAACCAGACTGTTGTAATGAGAATTATTCCAAACGACCAAAAATCAATTTCACCATCTATCATAAGAAGACTTAAAAGCAAATTAATCCGCGGTGGCGCTTTCAGTGAATACGAAGACGGTGAATGGAAAAAGACAAGACGGGGCTTATTCGTCAGGGACCTGAGAAAATCAACAGGCGAACTTGTATTAGACAAGGATTTTACTGATTTCAAAAATACCCATGATTTTGAAATAAAGCTTGAAGGCTCAGAAACACCAACAGTATTCATCCCAGACCAGACAAAAATAGTAAACTTCCATACCAGTTTTATCGGCTCTGAATTGGATGGTTCAATGTTTTTCCCAGACAATAGACATGTTTCAAACAGAAAATACATTGTATCCATGCTAATAAGTCCACCAGAACTCATAGATTCAGACATCGAAGAACTTTCATACCTTATTGAGGATCGAAGAATCATGCCATATACATCACTCAATGGGGCAACAGACAAAATAATGCAAATTGCAAACAACTTTATGGAAAGATCCACAAGCATTTCTGAAAGAGCAGAAATGGTTATGAAATTCCTAAAAAACGGTTATTCATATTCGTTAGAACAGCCAGACCTACCCAAAGGAGTTGACCCAGTCGAATATTTCCTATTTGACGGGAAATCTGGAACCTGTCAGCACTTCGCAACTGCTATGGTTTTCCTTATGCGAGGCATGGGTATTCCAAGTCGTGTTGTCAATGGCTATATAATGGGTGAATGGAATGAAATAGGTAATTTTTTCACAGTTAGACAAAGCCATGCCCACGCCTGGGCCGAAGTATATTACCCCAAGATGGGATGGGTTCCTTATGACCCAACCCCGCAAGATATGGAAGATGACCAGGAAACAAATATATTTAAACAATTTTTTGAAAAACTGGCTGAAATATATGAAGGCTTCTGGTTCAGCTACATTTATAGTTTTGATGTCAATGCCCAAAGCTCCGGCATAAAGAAGATTTTCCCAGGACTACGAGAAGTCTGGAAAGCATTCTACAAGTCTCCATGGGTCTGGGGCATTATGATAGCTATTCTTTTACTGTGGTTATTATTCAGCAGAATACTCTATGCTACTCTTAGATATTGGTCCAGAAAAGATAAATGGACTCCATTCAGTTACATTTTATGGGAAACTAATTTAATAAAATTCAATGCATTCCGCAGCGCAAGTGAAACCCCTTATGAATTTCACAACAGGCTAGAAAAAGAAGGAATCATTGATAACGAAGCAAGAGATAAACTTAGTAAGGTTGAAGAATTAATAAACGAATACGGTTTTAATCCTAGGGCTGATAAATATCAGCTAATAACAAAGATTTCAGAGCTTCTTCACCAAATACCAGTTACTGATTTGCCAAAGCATTAATAATACCGGCTAGATAACAGAATATCAGCAACAAATTTAAAACCAACTAAAGACCATAAACCGGTAGCATGCTTACACACACTACCGGTAAAATGGCTAACAGTATATCAGTTAGTAATACACCAGAAAGTAATAAAATTAAAGCTGGTTATTATTTCTGAAGTCTGTTGACTGCCTTCATGAGGCGGCTGATTTTTCTAGCAGCAGTCTTTGGATGGATATAACCATTAGAAGCTGCCTTAGCGAATTTCTTTACAGCGTGATTTGTTGCTTCAGCAACTTCGTTTTCAGCTTTCTTTTCAGAAGCTACAGCCAAAGCGCTTTTGCGAACGGTTTTAAGTTCAGAAGTAATCTGAACGCGAAGAGCGTGACGACGAACAGCCTGACGGGCGTTCTTTGCAGCTGATTTTGTATTAGCCATGATAATTTCACCTTTCGTAAATCATTTTGGAGCCTTAAATATATCACGTCACTTTTATAATTTCAAGTATTTTCTTCAATTATTTTGTACACTATTTTTTGTTGCAAACAAAAACTATATGTACCCTTTTATCTACTAGAAAACAATAACACTATATGGTAAGATACTAAACAACACAATAAAAAAGCTATGGAGCAATATTTTGTCATCTATTCAGAACGAAACATCTGAATCTATCCTGAAAGACTCAATAGGTATTGATATCTTTCAGAATCCACTCTTACAACTCATAATAAAATTGCAGAATATCTTAACCACACATAAGAAGACTCAAAGGTTAATGATAGGCTTCAATGACCAGGCATTCAAAGATTCGCAATCAAAGATTTGGTTTGAAGAAGACGAAAAGGTTTTAAGAGTTGTATTAAGTGAACTACAACAGGCCTTCAACCTTAATTCTATAGTTTTAAAGCAAAAAGTAGCTCCGGGCTATTACAATGAATTTATATCAACAATTGAGTCTAACAATATAGAAGATAATCGTCATCTTCAGGAACTGAATGAAATCTGCCAATTTGCCATTAGCTCAAGCGATAAAGAACCAATTAGCAAAAACGCAGTTGGCTTTTATACAAACCAGATTACTAATTCTCCAGTATCAAATGAAGAAGCACTGGTCATACCTTGTCGCGTAAACAGCAGTTCAGAAGTCAACTACAGCGATGACGGAATCTTTGGGTTCTTAGGATACATCCCAACAGATTTAACTTATACAATCGCTCAGAAAAAATTCAAAATAGCCAAGAAACGTGAAGGACTTGCACAGTTTTTCACTATGATAGCCAATCAGCTTGGTCTATATTTCAGCCATCTGAATTTTGTCAGGAAGAGAGCCCTGAATAACAGATTAAAAAAGACTATTGAAACCATAGATACCCGTATCAGCTATCTTGAAAATCCAAATGATTCGAAACAGATTCTGGTTGACTTAGCTGACTTCATTTCTCAGGTATTCGATTTTCACGCGGGTGCTATTTATACATATGACCGTGTCAATGGTGTACTGAGTCGCAATCAGGTCTTAGATAAACAAAGCAATGAAATAGTATCATTGGAAAGTATCACCTCCTGTGCAGCAGTAATGGAAGCAATAAAGAATACCAATGCCTTAGACAATTGCAGCAAAAAAATTGATTGCCCTATCCGTTACATATTTCCACTGACTTCTACATTTGGGAAGAAAAACCGTTCACTGATTGTTTATGATTCACCAGAAAATCTATTATTAACATCAGATGAATTCGATTTGATTTCATACAGATTAAAAGACAAAGCCGGTTTCCATCTTCAGGCTGCAGAATCCATAGACAACCGCATTGCCTCTATTGCAGACATTGTAGAATTGCTTAACAACCTTTCAAATCCTGATATAATGCAGGATAAAATGATTGATGTAATAGCCAATCATCTAAAAGTGGATATTATATCCTATATGGAAGTAGACCCTTCCAAAAAATATCTTACCTTCAAAAAAGGTCAGGGGCAACACAGTGAAATAATACCAGGTTCAGTCAAGGAACTAATAGAAGATTCTATTTCCGGTCTGGCAGTAAAATACGGAAAGACAATTTATATTAAAAACATTGATAATATAGATGAAGTTCAGAATAATTTTCCCAAAGAAGCGCGTGACGATTTAAAGAGAATATTCTCAGCGCACTATAAAACCAGCTATCACACAAAGTCATTACTTTCAGTTCCGCTTATCAAGGGGAAAGGCAGTGATTTTGCAAAGGTTCTCGGTGTTATTAATGTCAACAACAAGGATAACAAAAAGGTTTTCACAGAAAAAGACAAGGTATTTCTGGAAGCCATTTCAGACCTTGTTGCGGCTGGAATAAACAACGTCAATTTTATAGACGAAAGCAGACAGCGTGAAATTTTGAATAAAGCAGCCAATGAAATACAAATGTCTTTGATGCCAACTGCTCAAGATTTTAAGCGTCTGCCCAAAGAAATTGATATATTTGGAGAAAGCACCACAGCAAAGGAAGTTGGTGGTGACCTTTTTGAAATAGTAAAAATGCATGATGGTCGACTATTAGTAATACTAGGCGACGTATCCGGCAAAGGAAACCCTGCAGCTATTATAATGGCAATAGCCCAGACCTTCATAAAAACCCTTGCTCCTGAACAGGACAATCTTATTGATATGTTGCAAAAAGCCAATAAGTATTTATCAGCAGAAATGGAAGGTATGGATGGTAAGTTTGTCACATTGCAGCTTGTGGCAATAGACTTAAAGACAGGAGACTGCGAGTTTGCGAATGCTGGTCACGGTCCTCTTCTTGTCGGTAGAAAAGATTCTATAGAAGCAATAAATCCGGGTAAAGGCATGCCATTAGGACTTTTTGATCCGCCAATCATGCCTTTTAACACAATAAAATTCAAATTAGAACCTAACGACTTCTTCATAATGTTCACAGATGGCCTTTATGAAGAAATCTCGCCAAGCGGTGAAATGTTTGGAATGGACCGCATAAAAGAGATTATGAGAGCAAATTCCGAACAGAATTCCAAAAACATTTATTTAGCATTAAAACAGGCTTGTCAAGATTGGAAACAGGGTGCAGATGCTCACGACGACCTGACAATACTGTCTTGTAAATATAGAGGGATAACAAACAATGACTAAGTCCAAGGAATCATCAAAGAATATTATGGCTATACTTGCTGAAAAAGCAGCAGAAGCCTCAGATCTTCATTTATTAGTTCAAAATATAATAAAAGAAACCATAGACTATATGGAAGCAGCTTCTGGTTCTATCATGGTCTATGACAGTGAAGAAAACTGCCTAAAGCTGTATGTATCCTCTTCACATCCGGTCTTAGCTAAGGATCTGCAAAAAGCTTCAGTAAAAAGAATCGCCTTGAATGATTCAGTATCAGCTCAGGTATTTAAAACCGGCAAAGCAATAATAAACAATCCTACAACTTCGCCAAAAGCCAATATTAAGCTAAGCCGCAAAAATGACCTTGGCTCATTCATGTCCGTCCCTTTAAAAATAAATCAGAAGTCTATAGGGGTTATGAACTTCAACAGGAACCAGAATCAAAAACCTTTTGAAGAAGCAGATTTAGACAAGCTTTGTGGTATAAATGCCTTTATCGCAAGCCTTATCGATAAAGAATCACTCTTGGAAAAAATAGATGAAAACCGCAAAGAAATCACTGCTCTATTCCAAATGTCTTCTCTCTTATCTGAATCTAACGATTTCAAGGGAAGACTGGAAGAATTTTTGAAACTTCTCTCAAAAGAGCTTGGAATGAAGCGTTCTGCTATAGTAAAGACAGTAAATCAGGCACCAACGAACAAAACCAGCAAAAAATTATCCAGGGCAATAGAAATAGTAGCTGCTCACCAGCTTAAGAAGAGCCAACTGGAAGAAATGTTTGCTTCTATAACAGATAGAATTCGCCAGAAGCTGCTTTCAAATATTGCGACATCCTCTATTGATGATGACAGTCCATTAACTCTGCTTTTTGATGATGGCAGTGAAACCAGTGAAATGTATTGTATCCCGCTGTATGTTGAAGGTAGCGAACCATTTTTCCTGATTGTCAGCAGAAACTTTACTGAAACAGATGAAGTTCAAGCCAAGAAATACTATCGTTTTCTTCAGATTATTTCTCATAATATTTCAAGTGCTCTCTCACGTGAAAATATGCTGAAAACCATCCGTCAGGACCAGATTTCTCTTAAAGAAAACGCCGAAAGAAATAAAATTTTCTTTGAAATCAGTAAAGACCTTGGTTCCACCCTGGATCCATATACTATTCTCCAAAAGGCATTTGATCAGTTTAATAAGATAATTTCCTTCACCACAATTTCAATTCTGCTATACGATGAGCTTGAAAATGGTTACAAGCTCATTGTTCAGCCATCAGAGCCAATTTCATTGAAGTATCAGACGAATCTGACAAACAACATTTATGAATTGTTCAATGAATATCCAGCAGAACAGGAATTGTCTGAAGACAACTTCTATCAGCCGACATTTTTTAAGCCTCAGCTTCCTGAAGCAAAGCAGGTTCAAAGCTTTAAGCATGTTTTGCATCTGCCTATTATTCTTGGTAATAGCGTAAAAGGCTTGATTCATTTGGCTCGCAAAGGCAATGAAGACTTTACCTCCAAAGAACTTGATATTACTTCACAGTTTACCGGCATATTTATTACAAGTATCAAAAATGCTTTAATTCATAAGCGCACAGAAAAGCTTGCTTTCACTGACCCTCTTACAGAGCTTTATAACCATAGATTTTTCCAGGAAACTCTGCAGCAGGAATTTACAAGATCCTTGAGATATAAGAAGCCTCTGTCACTGATGATTCTGGACATAGACTTCTTCAAAAAGTTTAACGACACATACGGTCATCTGGTTGGCGATAAGGTTTTGAAGCATGTTTCAGCGATATTCAAGGCTTCAATAAGAGACCAGATTGATACCGTAGCCAGATATGGCGGTGAAGAATTTGCAGTAATTCTTCCTGAAACATCATTGGAAGGCGCAGCAGTATTTGCAGAACGTATTAGAAGCAAAGTAGAAGCCTCTGAAGTTATTGATGGAGATAAAACCTTGAAGGTCACAATTTCCATAGGTGTTTCATGCGCATCAGTAACAAAATGTAATAAAACCTCTGACCTTATAGAAGCTGCCGACCAGGCACTATATCAGTCCAAATTAAACGGTAGAAATCAGTATCAGACCTATAAAGAGTCTACTGTAAGCTATGATAAGAAACACTAACAACACCAAAAAACAAACAGAAAACACCTTTAAGCGATTAGCCAGAATCTCAGAAATATCAATGATTCTTTCTGCGAATGGCGAACTTAAGGACGATGTATCAAAAATAGCTAAGGCCGCCAAGGAAGCTACCAATGCAGATGAAAGCTTTGTCATGATATTAAATCGTGATGCTTATCAGCTTGAGTTTCTTGTTGCAAGCGGGAAGCCTAGAAGACGTCCTAGCTTTATAAAGTGTGAAGATCATAGAAATACTATTCATTCTACTGAGGAATATGGTTTTGCCCCATGCCCGGGAACCAAGCAAACAGCTAATCCAAATCTTACCGGTGAAAATCTTGCTATTTTAAAAACCTTTGAAAATAAGCAAAGAACCATATTTGCCGGTGACCCCAAGGATAAAATTTTTAGTGGCACACCATATAAATCAGCAATGATAATACCATTGCAGACCAAAACTCAGTGCGTTGGCCTGCTTGTAGTTGCCAATATCTCTAAGAATAAAATTTTCTCGGTAAACGACCTTGAAGAAGCAACTATTTTTGCAAATCTGGCTGCCTTGAGAATAGAACACATTACTTTGTTGGAAGACCGTAGCAAGCAGCTTAGCGAAATGGAACAGCTAAATCAGCTGGCAAAGCGTTTCTCAACAACAAGAAGCTTTGAAGGTCTCATAGGTCTTTCTTTTGAATATCTATCAAAACTGATAAGCTTTGATATCGGCGTTGTAGACCTTTTCTACAATGATGAAGAAGAAAGACGCTACTATGTATCTCCTTATCTGCTTGAACCAACAAAATTGAATGCTTTATCAGCTCACATAAATGAAATTGCTTCAATGCTCAGCCCAGAAAACTCCAGGCAGATAAAGCGACAGCAGATATTCATGCAGAATCAGTCTGCAGAAACCTCAGAAGCCTTCTCCGGCAAGCTAAAATCTTATCTTACGGTTCCATTGGTAGTTCAAGGAAAAAATGTCGGCCTCATTACAATGGCTACTATTCGCAAAAATGCTTTCAATAGAGAAAACCTGAGAACCTTCACCACGTTATCCAACCTCTTGGCTACAGCTATTGAAAACGTCAGAATTAAGCTTGACCTGGAAAAACGTATAGATGAAATTTCCGTTCTATTTGAAATTTCACAATCCATCACCTCTACTCTTGTATTAGACGAAGTTTTGGATTCTATATCAAGCTTCTCAATAGAAATGATGAACGCCTTAAGATGTGAGCTAAGGCTTTTCAACCAAGAAGCAAATGCACTTGAAATCAAAGCGTCAACTGGTTACATAAAATCACCCCAGAACAAATCCCATATTAAAGTCGGTGAAGGAATAATAGGAACCTGCTTTGCAAAACGCAGACCAGTATCTATTGCCGATGTAAAAAAGGTTGAACAGGATGATTATATAAAAGTCCTAAGAAAAGAAAAGATAGCTGGTGTATTAGCTGTTCCTATAATTCAGCATAATAAATCAATCGGTGTCATTACTATATTTACAGGCAAGCCAAGACACTTCTCACAAAACGAAATCGACCTGCTGTCAACATTTGCCTCACAGGCTAGTATTGCAATAGAAAATGCTAAGCTTTATGCTGACATGAAGGGTCAGTATATGTCTATGGTAATGGCTCTGGCAGCTGCTATCGAAGCCAAAGATTCATACACTCATGGTCATAGCACAAAAGTTATGGAATATGCTGTAAAAATCAGCGAAGAAATAGGTCTCGACGATGAACAGATAGAAACCGTCAGATACGCTGGTCTGCTTCATGACATAGGCAAAATTGGCGTTAAGGATGTTATACTCACCAAACAGGGCAAGCTTACTGATGAAGAAATAGCTGAGCTTCACAAGCACCCGGAATATGGCGCAAACATTATGGAACGCGTTGCTATATTGAAAGACATAGCACCGTTAACACTGTATCATCATGAAAAATATGATGGAACAGGCTATCCATTAGGTCTTAAGGGAAATGATATTCCTTTGGGAGCAAGAATTCTGGCTGTTGCTGATACTTATGATGCCATGATTGCTGATAGACCTTACAGAAAAGCATTTCCTTTTGAATACGTCAAAAAAGAAATGTTCAAAGCCGCTGGAACTCAGCTTGATCCAGCTCTGGTAAAAGCATTCTTCAACATTTTGAAAAGAGAAGGCATAGATAAATAATGTCATTGGCAACCAGCATACAAGAGCTCTATTCCCAAGAGCTTCTTGAGCTGCTCACGAAAATTGGTAATATTGCCTCAAAGCATCATTTGAAAGCCTATGCCGTAGGTGGCTTTGTCAGGGATTTACTTCTGAAAAAATCTAATTTTGATGTAGATATCATGGTCGAAGGCGATGCTTTGCCTTTTGCCACAGCAGTTTCTCAGGAATTAAACGTTGAATGTAAGCTTATAGAGCGATTCCATACTGCTCATATTTATCTACCAAACATGACAATAGATTTCAGTTCCGCCAGGAAAGAAGTCTATAAAAGTCCGGGAGCACTTCCTGAAGTAACCTTCAGCAATATTGCAGATGATTTATTCAGACGTGATTTCACAATTAATGCAATAGCAATGTCCATTACTCCAGACAAGCCTTTCGAGCTGGTTGATTTATTCAACGGTGCCAAAGACCTGGAAAAAGGCATTGTCAAAATATTACACCCTAAAAGCTTTATTGATGACCCAACCAGATTATACAGGGCTCTCCGTTTTGCAGACAGATTCAAGTTTAATATTGATCCTGAAACAGATTATCAGTTTGACAAAGCAATCATACGTGGTATGCCAAGTCTATTAAGCCCAAAACGTATAGCAGCTGAAATAGACAAATGCTTTCAGGAAAAACGCCCTCTGACTTTATTAAGCAAATATCAAAGCTCGGGCCTATTATCCTTTTATCACAAAAGTCTCAGTCAATTTAAACGGCCAAGCTTTTCCTTCAGCGTAGTAAAACCTACTGTTACCAGGTTATCAGGCAAATTTACGACGATATCTGAAGCTGCAGTATATTGGGCTTTGCTGCTATCAACAATTCCATCTCAAGAAGTAATTCCTCTGTTGAATGCTTCAGGACTGCCACATTCAATAGTATTGGAAGCTACAAATGCACTTAATAACTTCAGCAAACTGCCTGAAAAGCTTATTACGGCCAATGATAGAATCAGCATCTATAAACTGCTGCATGATTGCAATCCGGAGACAATAGCACTTATGCTGCTTAGTTGCAAAGATAAAGCTGTAACAGACAAATTAAATCTTTATATTAATGAATTATGCTCTATAAAACCAATTTGTGATGGGAAAGCCTTAATAGAAGCTGGAATAACCCCAGGACCGCAGATTAGAAAAATTTTCGACCAGATAATAGAGCAGAGACTTAATGGTATTGAACTAACAAGAAAGGATGAAATAGACCTTGCCAAACGAATATCGAATCTATGAATTCAGGAAACCAGGACCAGACTGGCGTGAAATAATTCAGAAGGTTATTCCAATATTAGGAATATTATTAGTATGCTGGGTATTATTTAGCGGAGTTGGAAGTGGACTTAGCACTCTGACAGAAAAGCTGATAATATATCCGATATTCATTATGTCACTGGTTCTTCATGAAATGGCCCATGCCTACATGGCTGTATTCCTTGGTGACCCTACTCCGCGAGCTGCAGGCCGCCTTTCATTAAACCCTATGAAGCATCTGGATTTTTGGGGAACTATATTATTTATATTCTGTGGCTTCGGTTGGGCAAAACCTGTTCAAGTTAACTCTTCATATTTCAAAAATCCAAACCGTGCAATGGTTTCCGTTGGTCTTGCAGGCCCTTTATGCAACCTGCTTATTGCCATATTGTCAGCCTTAGCATTTAAGCTGTCTTTAACCTTTCTTGGTGAAGCCTCTGTGTTCAATAAATATTTTGTCTACATTTGCTTATATACTACCCAGGTAAACGTAACACTTGCAGTATTTAACCTGATACCGCTTCCACCATTAGACGGTTCCAGATTAGTTCATTATCTGATTCCAGCCAGATACCAATCTATGTATTACAAGCTTCAGCAATATTCATTTATCATTTTTGTCCTGCTGTTTCTATACGGTGGAACAATGATTACCCCGATAGTCGCTAACCTTGTAAAATCCATCTGGCTGTCGATAGTATAAAGCCAGAAGCTGGAAGCCAGAAGCTGGAAGCTGGAAGCCAAAAGCTGGAAGCTGGAAGCTGGAAGCCAAAAGCTGGAAGCTGGAAGCCAAAAGCTGGAAGCCAGAAGCTGGAAGCCAAAAGCTGGAAGCCAGAAGCTGGAAGCCAAAAGCTGGAAGCCAGAAGCCAGAAGCTGGAAGCCAGAAGCTGGAAGCCAGAAGCTGGAAGCCAAAAGCTGGAAGCTGGAAGCCAAAAGCCAGCTAATCTTTTACAGCGGTAGATGTATATGGGTGATTCTATATGCTTTTGGCTATTAGCTCTTAGCTTTTAGCCGAGAGAAACAGCCGCTAACAGCCATCGGCTACCGGCTACGACTTTATGCTTTGTCGTCATATTTTTGGAAAGCTGATATAAATGGCTCTGCGCCTGTTTTCAGATGATGGTGAAGAATCCTCAGAGCCTTTTTTTTATCATGGGTTAAATGCCAGACTGCCCTTGAACCAGCTATGCAATGAGCATTTCCATTAAGCTTAAAAAGAACCTTAGCGACCTTAAAAGCAAGGCTTGGCTTAGTGATAGCTTTTCCAATATCATGTATCAAAGCAAATTCAGACAGCTCTTTTTTAAGGTCCGCAGAAATCTCATTATCTTCACTAATAAAATTTATAACACGAAGGGTATGAGCTTTTTCTGCATTTCCAAGTTCATTAAGCAACTGCTGTAGTCTTGGATCAGCCGAATCACAGGCTTTCTTCCAGGCTGTCTTATCTAATTGAGGATTTACAGCCTTTATAAACTGCCAGCATCTATAAACAAATCTTTTGTAGAAGGGCTGTTCGCTCATTTGCCTTTAAACTTCCCATTGCTGTAGCGTGCAGGCCACATTTTTTCAAGACGTTCCTTAACAGCCTTTTCTTTGCCATAATTAGTGGGTTTGTAAAAACTGACTGGTTCATAACCAATCGGGAAATAATTTTCATCTGGCAGGAAGGCACCCGGGAAATCGTGTGGGTATCGATATTCCTTGCCATAGCCAATGTCTTTCATCAGCTTAGTTGGAGCATTGCGCAAATGAATCGGAACCCCCGGTTCGCCTACTTCCCTGATAAAATGTTTAACACGACCTTCAGCTAATTCCAAGGCATTGCTCTTTGGAGCTGAAGCAAGATAAACAACAAGCTGTGCAACAAACAGATGTGCTTCTGGCGGTCCTACATATTCGAAGGCCTGGGCACAGGACATAGCCAGAGTAAGAGCAAATGGGTCGGCCATACCTACATCTTCTGCAGCAAAGCGTATCATGCGCCTGAAAAGATAACGGCAGTTTTCCCCGCCATCTATCATTCGGAATGCCCAATAAAGAGCAGCATCAGGGTCAGAACCGCGTAAAGATTTATGCAGTGCAGAAATTAAATTATAATGTTCTTCTCCGCCCTTATCATAGCGCAAAAGTTTACTTTGGAAGGTTTCAGCAACCACTTCAGGTGAAACGACAGGCTTTTCAGGAGATTTTTGTCTGGCAACCTCACAGCAGGTTTCAAGAACATTTAAGGCTATTCTTGCATCACCGGCCGCCATCATTGATATTCTTTCTATGCTCTTTTCAGAAATATCTATCTTTGGTTCCCTGTTAAGCTTTTCATCCTGAACAATAGCCCGATAAAGGATGGTCATTAAGGCCGATACTGAAACTGGCTTTAATACAAGAACCTGACATCTTGAAAGCAAAGCAGAATTTACTTCAAAGCTTGGGTTTTCTGTCGTAGCACCGATAAAAACAACAACCCCTGACTCAATATGAGGCAGGAGAGCATCCTGCTGTGCTTTATTGAAGCGATGGATTTCATCGATAAAAAGGATAGTCTTTCGACCAGAGGTTTTTCTTGTATACATGGCCTGGTCAAAAGCTGCTTTCATATCCTTAACACCGGATGTTACGGCTGAAAGCTGTATGAAATCAGAATCAGAATGGCTGGCTAAGACTCTGGCCAAAGTTGTTTTACCACAACCTGGAGGGCCCCATAGAATAATAGAGCCGCTCAAGCCTGCTTCCATAAGCATTCTTAAAGGTTTATCCGGACCAAGAATATCATCCTGACCAAGGACATCCTCTAATTCCTTAGGACGCATTCGGTCTGCCAATGGCTGATAAACAGCCTTTGAAGCATTACCGCTGACGTTTGTATTCACATCGTCAGCGAAATCAAAAAGACCGCCACCCATTTTTATTTTTTACCTTTTTTATTACTTTTTGATGATGAAGATTTATTGGTGTTAGTAGGTCTTACAGCACCTTTTATAGCTTGCTTTAAATCACTTTTAACCTTATACATATTAGTCATTTGGGGTTTGCTATCAGAATCTTTAACTTCACCCAATAAATGAGCTTCTGAAGAGAATGAACTTACATACTGAGATATATCAGTGTCTGACTTAGCCTGAACTTCAATTACTCTCCAGGTTTGTCGCAAATATGCCATTTCGACTTCCTTAGCAAGCTGATGCATACCCTTTGCTGTCATATCAAGAGTAGGAATAATCAATAATTTGCTTCCACTAATAAAGCTTATTTCTTTAACAGGCATTCTTTCCTTTGCCCATTCAATAAACTTTGAGTTGATAAGAAGATCTTTTGCTTCTGCTATATCAAGGTTGCCACACTGTTTCTTAATAAAAGAAGGAACCATATCACGTTTTTTGAAGCAATCCGGGCATGGTTCTAAGCCTACTATTTCAGAGTTTTCTTCAGCCCAGTCTCTGGAATCCACCTTAAGACAATTGTTCATCGGGTCATGATAATAAATATTCATTGGGGTAGTCCAGGCAATAGTTTTATCATTCAATGTTCTTGGTGGTTTTTCTTTTTTCTGAATCTCTGAAGCCTTCAAAGCCTTGGCTTTATCTTCTTCAATGGCCTTAGTCTGCTGCTTTTGAGTAAAGATACCAGTTAAAACACGACTAACAGGCTTATATTCCGGTTTTTCATTTTCTACAGGGAAAACATACACTTCTGCTGCCGGTTCTGAAGCAACAGGCTGTTGGTTCTTTTTTGCAGAAGCCTTTGATTTCTTTGCACAATAACCTGTTTGGCATGCAAGAAGACAGATTAAAGCAACAGCAAATAAGCAATTAAATTTTTTCATGAGATTCCCCCTGTTTGTTTGTGATTATATCATATCTACAAAGACAAACCACAAAAAAAATGCTATATTATCTATATAGAAAATATCTAAAAGGCAAACAATGGCAAACAGAATACTAACGCCTCAATCAAAAGAGCTTGTTTCCCGCTTATATAGTTCAAATGAATATAATAAGCGTGAAGCTATTTATCGTATTTTGTTTGACCGCCGCACAGATTTATTACCTGAATTGCGACAGGCTGTTAAGTATGAAAAGAACGAACAGATTGCCGTTTTTATGGTTCAGGTCTCGATAACCCTATCCACTTTTCCACGCGATTCAGCTATGGAAAGACGTATTCTTGAAATTCTTCAGTATGAAGAAGGTGGCGGAGTCAATGACTTTGCCCCCACAATGTGGAAGTATCTGGAAAACTGTGCAACAAGCCAGATGATTATAGCTATCTTAGGAGCTATGGGTTCATCTATTCCAGCCAATGGTTATGACTTCATCGAAATGTGCCTTACACATCCTGACCCGGAAGTCAGGGCCATGGTCTGTGAAAAAGCCATCAAGAGTGGTAGACCAACACATTTTGCCTATGTATTAAATCTGGTCGCCGACAAGGACCCTATTGTTTCAGAAACAGCCTTTGCTGTAATCAAGAATTTACCAGAAGCAGAATTGGCCATTATTCTAGACTATGCCCTTGGTTCTCCGGATGAATGGGTACTGAAAACAGTTGCTCCATTCCTGCCAAATCTGATAACTAATGAACTTCGTGGTGTTGTTGCCAAGGTTCAGTATCACTCTAATCACTTAGTTGCAACCAAAGCCCGCGAAGCACTCAAAAACCTCGATGCTATTCCTTACATTACCAAACGTTCAATGAAGGACCACGACGAAGCTCAAAAGCGAAAAGAAGAGGAAGAAAAAGAAAAGAAGGAAAAAGAAAAGGACGTAGTTGTCTTAGAAAATGGTCAGAAGGTTTCCTTAAAAGAACAGATGGAAATCAAACGCAAGCAGAAGGAAGAAGAAGACCGTCTGAGAAAAGAATCAAATGACGCCTTAAATAAAGAAATTGAAGCTATGGCTGATGGCGAAATGGCTGATTTCGAAAAAGAAATGGCCCAATACGATTCTGTTTTGCCAATAGAAGAAATTAAAAAGCCGGAACCAGAAGAAGAAGATATTCTCCCAAGTGCCCAAGAATTAGAAACCAGAGACTTCACAGAACAAGCAGACGCATTAGCTGAAATTGATGACTATAAAGCAGAATTGGCAATGGAAGAACAGTTCAAGAAGAAAGAACAGGAAGAAGCTTCCCCTGAAAATGAAACAGAAAAGCCACAAAGCAGCGAAAATAAACTTGAAGATGCTAATGATAATCTAATTCAAACCAATAACCCACTGGGTAATAAAGAAGTTACTATCGACCTTACATCAGAAGAAAACAAGCAAGAAGCAGTATCAATAGCTAATTTAGAAGAACCTCAAAAAACACTGGAAGCAGTTCTGGAAAATCAAGCCAGTAACGACGTAGTTACGGCAGAAGCTCCTGAACAAGTCAAAGAAGAAGCTTCAAATGAAGCAATGCAGAAAGACAACAGCCAGGTAATAGACCTGTCAAATATAGACTTAGCAACAGCTGCCGATATGTTAGACCTGACCTCGGGAGACATCAGTCTGAATCTCGATAATTCCGAAGCTAAGCCCGAACAGAGCAATCAAGAACAGCCAGTCAAAGATGACTTGGGCCTTGGTGATGATTTGATTAATTCATTATCAGACGACATAAACCTCAATGTTACTGATGAACAAAAGCCAGCACCACCAGAGCAGAAACCAGTCGTCAAAGCGGAACCACCTGCCACCCCCAAACCGGCACAAGTAGTTCCACAAGCAGTAGCCACAAAACCTCAAAACGCTGGGAACGTAAATCAGCAGGTTTCTGTTCCTGTTACAGCCAAAGAAATCTTTGCCAAATATCCTTCCTTTATCACAGACCCATTGTTGGAGGTTTTCAAACAGAGCACAGACCAGGGCAAGCTTAAGGCTATAGAAGCAGTTCTTGATAATCTGACAGCATTTCTTAATATATGCTTTTTGCAATCAGCCATGTATTACGCTCAGGAATCAGAAATGCTGACAAGAAGCATAAAAGACTGTATAAAAGGCAACCTTACAGGTCCATCAGCAATTAGATGCTTACATAATTTTGTATTAGCAATGAAGTCCGTCAGAGGAGAACCAGTATTCTTCACTTTCCCATTATCAAAAGTGATGAGTGATTCATCTGACAGCAATCCTTTAATGCTGATGAGAGAATTAAAGGAATTTTTAAGAGAACCTGAAGAACCATTGGGCGAAAGCCTGCCACAGGCAATTGACGGTCTTCTGGAAATACTTCGTGGTGTAAGGTCAATAACCAATAACACTCTAGTAATGAGGGCTCCACAAGGCGCGAAACAGCCTTATGCTGATTTAAGCGGTCCAACAGCTGCAGTTTTGACTCCTGACAAACGTCCCTCTATCGATTTACCAGTAGGAGAAATAGTATTGATTTCCAAGAATGGTGATGAAGCCTTCGGTCTATTCCCATTCTTCAAATATTCAAAGAAAAAGGTTATCTTTGCAACACCAACAAAAGAAGAACTTTCAACCTTCTATGAACGACTTGAAATAACACCTTGATTAGACATTTTTTTAATCTGATGTTAGAATTAAGTTATGAATAAAACCGCAATAATATTACCACTGTTTTGTCTTTTGTTATCAACCTCTCATGCTTCTGACTGGAAGAGCCGTTTTGATTTTACTGCCCGTGAAAAATCAAAGACTTATAAAGCCTCATCCTTAAGCTTTAAGAAGTATAGCTTTGCTGAAGCCTCTGTTAATGACTATAACAGAGCTGTTGAATTAAACAACAGTGCTATTGATTCTATGAATTCAGGCAACTTTGAACAGGCTGTTGCAGAGATGAAGGAAGCAGTAGACATAGCACCGGCAGCAATTAATTTCAGGAAAAACTATATTATTGCCTTGAATAATTCCCATAAGCACCCGCAAACATTAATAGACGAAGCAAACATATTGCTTGGCATGGATCCAGACGATCACAAGACAGCATTCTTAGCCGGTCTGGTTTATCTTAATGATAAAAAGGATTATGAAAAAGCAGCAGACTACATTTCATACGCATTAAAGCTTGCACCACAGCAAAGTGATTATATAAGTGCGCTGATTACAGCGCTTGAAAATACAAGAAATTATAGTGATTCAGTATTTGAATTGTTAAAAAAACATGCAAAATCAATAGGCAGCGCATACGACTATTACCTTCTAGGCATGAAATACTTAGACAGAAAGCAATACAATAAAGCCGTAAGTAACTTAGACGCTGCCAAAAAGCTCTCTGACAAAAAAGAAGGCTATGCTCATCATGCCTACGTTAGAGCTGCATTCTACGGCGGATACATGGCGGGTCTGGAAGAAAGCGCCAGATATACAATAAATAATTTTTCTGATGACCAGAACATAGATAGTACCAAACGTATTTACAAGGCTCTTTCTGAAAACAATTACAATTTAACAGAACATGTCACTCTTAATATCTCCGGCGCGTCTTCTTTGAAAACATTGAATTTTACCATTAGGCCAATTAAGGATTATTATAACCATCAAAGAGTTAATCTTGTTTCATCTGAATTTATAGCCAGAAACAAAAGATATCCTGCAGAGTTTGTTGAAAACCAGGATGGTTCTATAACAATCAGTGTTCCAATGAATATAGTATGCCCGGAATTAGTTTTAGAACTCAAATACAAGCTGACTATGAATGCATTATTTGGTTTTTATATTCAAGATAGCTCAAAGCCAGAAGCCTGTGACTATATGAACGACAATCAGTTAAGTCTTGACGATAGCCGTATAGAACAGCTTGCTGACTTTATTGACAAGCTTGAATTAGCAGATAAAAACGGTATTACAACCTATGATGAAGAATTTGTTACTAAGGCAGCAATGGCTGTTGCAAAAGGCCTTAAATATAAGGAAAACGGCATAGACCAATCAGTAAGCTGGGTCTTAGACAATATGGATTCATGTGATTGTACTGAGTTTTCAAGACTTTTAGCAGCACTGTGCATCAAGAAGGGTATTCCTGCAAAACTGGCTACAGGCTTTCTCATAAAATCAGATAATATGAATAAAGACACAAGCATTGGTCACGAATGGTGTGACGTGTATATCAGAGGTCGCGGATGGATACCAGTAGACGCAACTCTCCAATCAACAATGGATTGTGCATACTTAGGAAATCTTTTATCTGACCAGATTTTCTTTGAACATCATACCGCCGGTAATAAATCAAGAATCTGTATTGATTATTCATCAACAAGTTCAGATGTATCAATAGAAATGAATAACACTTATCGCATAACTAACAGCAATTAAACAGAAAGGAAGTTCCAATAATGGTTTGTCGCAAAGAAATAGTAAGCTTTTTAAATGAATTATTCTCTGAAGTCAATATTCCAGATTTCTCATACAATGGTCTTCAATTTGAAGGCACCGATGAAATAAAAAAGATAGTAGCCGGCGTTGATGCAACTGTTCAGTTTTTTGATGAAGCTAAAAAACGTGGTGGTGACTTTGCATTTGTTCATCACGGTTTATTCTGGAAAGGTGGCGAATGGAGCCGTTTAGACCGCTATAACATTAAGATATTCAAATCATTATTGAATGCCAATCTTAATCTTTTCGCAATGCACCTACCATTAGATGCTCATCCAGAAGTTGGTAACAATGCAATAATAGCTAAGCTCATCAAAGCAGAAAAGGTTGCTCCCTTTG
Source organism: Candidatus Avigastranaerophilus sp. (assembly GCA_045599645.1). Lineage (GTDB taxonomy): Bacteria > Muiribacteriota > Ozemobacteria > Ozemobacterales > Ozemobacteraceae > RUG334. Next base: position 125,926 of record JAZRWI010000070.1, on the reverse strand, counting down.
GAATGTGCAAAGGGAATCCGGTAGGCTTTATCGGCAAACTTGAAGAACCTGTTTCCATAGACGAATTAAAAGCAAGAATAGAAAAGAATGTAGCCAAAATTAATACCCATCTGGATTTCGGCAAAAAGATGGTTCAGACCATAGGCATAGTATCTGGTGGCGGCTGGAATTCTATTACTGATTCAGCAGTTTACAGGGGAGATGTGGATGTTATTCTGACCGGTGAAATACAGCATCAGGGCGTTGCTCAGTATCGCGACAGAGAAATCCATCTGATTTCTGCAGGTCATTATGCAACAGAAACCTTTGGTGCAAATGCTGTTGGTGAACTTATCGCGAAAACCTTTGACCTGCCTTATGAATTCATTGATCTTCCAACAGGTTTATAAAAGAATCTAAAATAATAAAAGGCGCATATTCTGCGCCTTTTATTATTTTAGCCCCAATTCATTTTCTTTCTTAAAACATTGAAAAAGTCTCTTTCCTTAAATGCAACAATCTGAGCTGTCTCATCAGCAGTGATTATTTCAACGATATCATTGTTCTGAAGCTTAAAATTGCTGTGACCATCCAATACTATTTCAACGTTGGAGTGAACACATCCTATTCTGCAGCTCAACAATTCATCATCAGCAACAACAACTGGTCTTGCACTAAGAGTATGGCTATTTAACGGGCATACCACCATAACCTGAACCCATGGCGGAACAATAGGACCACCAGCAGAAAGAGAATAAGCAGTAGAACCTGTTGGCGTAGAAACGATTATTCCATCACCTTCATAAGTATTAATAAAGCTTCCTGAAATAGAAACATTAATTTTTATAATGCGAAGCATTGGTGCCTTCTGAATAACCACATCATTTAAGGCTATATCAGAATATATCTTCTCGTTATTTCGATAAACAGTAGCCCTTAGCATAGATCTGGTTTCAATATTATAGTTTCCGGCCAATAGCTGTTTTAAAGCATATAAGCCGTTATTGGGCTCTTCCAGAGTCATAAAACCAAGATGACCAAGGTTTATGCCAGCAATAGGCAAATTATATTGGGAATAATCTCTGGCAACAGTGAGAATGGTTCCGTCACCACCAAGCACAACAAACATCTCAGCCTTGTTGCGCAAAAAATCGTCATCAAATTCAAGCTCTGGCATTCCAACAAGCTTTGCCATAGTAGGTGACAATCTGGCTGTAATATGGTTCTTTACTGTCCATTTCAACATAGACTGAACCAGTGGAGGAAGTGACTCCTTCGCAGGATGACAGACAAATGCAATATTGCTGATAGTCTTTTTGTTGCTATTTTTCATACTTAATTCGGTGGGAAAATCTGATAATAGTTTCTGCCACTTCTGATAGATTTTGCAACACTTCTAGCTGATAAACCATAGACTGTGCCGGAATGCTGATTGCTAATACGGTCTAATATTGTAAGAGCAGCCTGCTTCTGGCCTTTCTTGAAATACAGATTTGCCATAAGAAGCTGAGCATCAAGATTATCCGGGTCATGCTTAAGACATGTTCTCAAAGAGTTCAAAGCCGGGTCTGTTTCACCTAGTCTGAAAAGGGTGTCAGCTAGCTGATAATGCGCTTCAGCCCAGAGAGGATACAGAATTACTACCTGTTCAAAAGCCTTTAAAGCATCAAGATAGTTTCTGCTAAGCTTTGCCCGAAGCCCAGTATTATATTCCTTGAAAACGCTTGTAACTTCTGCGTCTAAAGCAGAAAAGCCACCGTGCTTAGAACAACAGACTTCATTATTTTTCCAGGAATAAATACCGCCCTTAGGACAAACAGGAGATGAAGTCAGCAAGCCTTCCTTAACAAGATCTGTCAAAGAAAAGCCTACTTTTTCCTTAGGATTTCTGGCAATAAGCTTGTCCTGAGCAATCTGGGCAAGTGACATGCCATGAGCACATTCCTGCTTATGCTTCAATTCTTCAAAGTAGCTGGCAGTCAGAACCTTTTCTGTGGAAACAGGTTTTTGCTCTACAGGAGAAATAGGAGCATCACTACCAGATTTTGCATTATAGCTCTTTGTATTAACCATTGTAGTAATCTGGTTACGCTTTGGTTGCATAGCTCCTTCAATAGAACTCAAGCATTTATTTGCATATTCATCATTGGGATCCATCTGCAAAACACTTAGAAAAATCTGTCTAGCCTGAGCCAGACGCCCCTGTCTTGCCAGAAGAGCAGCCTTAAGATTAAGGATTCTAGTATTGCGTGGATTTATATTTAAACCTGTGGCAATAGCTTTATTGGCATTTTCAAGGTCATTCTTTCTTGCAGCAGCAAGTGCCATAAGATAATAGGTATCAGACTTCGGTGCCTTCTTAGAATTTTCCAGCAAATCCCTGACAGTAACTTCAGACTGAGGAGTTTCAAAATACTGAGAAAAAACAGGCACAGCCGTTGCCAATAATAGCATTAATACAGCAGATTTTTTCATCACTTATTAGTTCTCAACAATCTTTTACGCATTAATTCGGCCCAGCTGATAAGCTCTGGGTCACCAGTAGAATCAGTTACCTTAGTAAATTCCTTAAGAGCTCTTGGAGCTAAGCCCTTAGCAAAACAAATCTTACCAAGCAGGAAATGAACTCGCATATCATCTTCCTTGGAAAGCTTTTCTGCTATTGTAGCATGCTTATTGGCTTCATTAATAAAACCAAGGTTCAAATTAGCATTAATCATGAATAAGTGAGCATCAAGATTATTTGGTTCCAGCTTGATTATTTCACGATAGCATCTCATGGCCATCTTCAATCTGCCTAGCTTGCGAAGAAGTTCGGCATAAACCATTAAGCCAGGCACAAACTTGGGATTAATAGCTAAAACCCTCTGGTAAGCCATTAAAGCTTCCTGAGTCATATCAACAGATTCATATGCTTTACCCATTTCAAGATAAGCATCAATATCATCTGGAGATTCTTCTATTTTGCGTTTGCGCTGTTCAATAATCCTTGCAGCGTCAGTATCAACCTTCTTCTGAACCATTTTAAGGTTTTCAGCAATGCTTTGATTGGTATAATCATAGCTGGCAGCCTTTTTTAAGGCCTTCAGGGCATCAACATAAAGCTTCTGGTTAGAAAGCAAAATACCTATTGTATTCCATATACCCGCCTGGTCAGGAGAACCTATTGCAGCCTTGGTAAAAGCTGCTATTGCCTTATCAGGCATACCGGCAGACTGATATAATTTGCCTAATTCGTTCCAGGCTTCGTAGCTGGCATTGGTATTCTGGACAAGAGCTTCAAAAAGATTGATAGCTTCAGGAATCTTACCCTGTTTCTTTGTAGCATAAGACATCAGGAAAGCTGCTTCATAATTGTGTTCATCAAATCTAAGTATTTCGCGGGAAATATCATACAAATCATTCCATCTTTCAAGAGCTTTTAGAGATTTAGCCAGAGAAAGCATAGTGCTAGGCTGCTGATGGAACTGAGTTGATAAAGCTTCCTGGAATATATCTATTGCTCTTTCATGTTCGCCCTTTGCAGCAAGAACTTCGGCCAGTTTTTCAAGAACAAATGAATCCTTTGGCTTCAAACCTAGCGCTCTTGAATATGATGTAATTGCTTGATCATACTTGTTAAGCTTCTGGTAGAATTGTCCAAGACGGCTGTGACCGTAAGAATCTGTAGGATGCAGAACAGTGGCACGTTTAACTTCAAGAATAGCCAGTTCAGTATTTCCAAGCTCCTGATAGGTCATACCAAGCTGGTAGTGAGAATAAGGGTCATCTGGAGAAAGCTGAATTGATTTCTGCATAAGAAGCTTGGACTGTTCCAGGTTGCCTCTTGTTTTTTCCAGCAAACCAAGCTGATAAAAAGCCTTGGACATAAACTTGTTTTTGCTCAATGCCTTTTCAAAAGCTATCTGAGCATCATCCAGCAGGCCTTTCTGACGAAGAAGAGTTCCGTAATAAAGATATATTTCTGCAGAATCAGGGTTATGCTTTACACAGTTTTCAAGATTTGCAATAGCATTATCAACCTCTCCGCGTTCTTCGTATAACTGGGCCAGACGAAGCAGCAAAGCATAATTATCCGGAGTTTTTGCAAGCTTTTCTTTGATTTCTTCTATTTCACTATTAACGCCGTCTTCAAGGAATTCAGCAAGTGTATCGTAATGCTTATCTGAAGACGCTGATTTAACAACTACTTCAGGAGCAAGCTCAATAGGAGTGCCCATATCCATGCCTGTAAGCTTACCAGAGGCTTTTGTTGAATTGGCAATATCCTTATCGGTTTCTTCGAGTGAGGCTACCGGGCTTGCAACGTCAGATGCTTCTATTTCAGGGAAATCGTTAACCAGCTTTTCCTGCTTGAAGCTGCTATCACCAAGACCTTTATCGTCTATAAACCAGAAAGTAAGCTCTATTAAACCAGCGAGAGCTACAACACCACTTATCAGGCCACCAACTAGCAGCAATAAAGGGTGCCCTTCACAAATTTTACTTAAATAAATAAAAGCAAAAACAAAAAGGCCTAGAACAAGCATTATAATAGCTTTTCTAGGAGGCTTTTCCGAATGATGCCTATTTAAAGGTGAATACATATCTGATACAGGGTCACCAATACTTTTATCAATAAGCATTGGATCCACAGTATCATCTAATATTCTTCCACATTGAGCACAGGTTGTTGCAGGAACAACATTATTGCGCCCACAAACAGGGCAGGTTACCATGAGAGTGCGATTACAAGCCACACAATTCAGAGCATCATCAGAATTTTCTGCTCCACAGCCCGGACAATTAACCATATATAAAACAGGCCTACTTTCTAATTGTTTTTATCATTGAAATCGTCTTCATCTTCTGGCTTATCTTCAGTGTAATCACTTTCATGCCAGAAGGAAGCTATCGGTTCGCCTAATATTGCGCCTATTAAAGAGCTAATAAAGACAGCAAGGTAGGCTGTTTCAAAATCAATAAAATGATACAGAACAGGTGAAATCAAAGCTCCTATAAGCATTCCCACAATACAGCCTATTACTGTAGATTCATAAACAGCAATAAAAGCCCCAAGAGAAGACCCTAGGAACAAGCCTAACAAAGAATACTGCTCTCCAAAATTCCCAGCAAGAACAGAGCCTATGGCACCGAATGCAACAATCAATGTGCAAACAATAGCATAGGCCATAAATTTTCCAAAGCTGCTGGAATTTTCAAGTAAGTTCATGATTATTTCAGAATAGTCTTTTCGTAATAATAATTATTCTTTGGGTTTTCAGCAATAAAGGTAGTCATTTCTGAAAGCATACAGTCACCATTTATTGTAGCGGCGTCCAAGCATAAGTCTTTAATGTGGGCAAGACGGGCCTGAACTTCTTCATAACTGCCGCTCTTCATTGGCTTAACGACTCTTACTAATGCCCTGACAGCATTCTTAGTGCTACCTTCTGCCAAAGGAATAATATCTAGCTGAACAATGTTGTAACCGTTATCAACAAGAACCTTTGCAATACTATTCTTAATATATTGCTTAACTTCTTCGCTAACGACAACGCCTTCAGATTTTTCAAGCTTTGAGTTAATATCGTTCCAGATTGCTTCATTCTTAGCCTTTATTTCGGCTGAACGATCAACATTTGCAGGTGTAATTGAACGTGAAACACCCAGTTCCTTTAGCTGTTCTACTGTTGAATCAACTTCGCTGATTTCATCATTGGCTGTAGGCAAATCTTCTTCAGTATGACAAATCAGACCAAAATCCTGATCAATAGCCTCAACAACTCTATCACTGTAGCCAAGAATTCTTAAATCTTCTTCTGGGAAATCTGCATAACAAACACCGGAAACCAACAGACCTGCTGCTATAATTCCGATAATATTGCTTTTCATATTAGCTCCTAATTTTTAATTACATATATTATATACGCAAAGCCTTAAATTTTGAAGTCTTTAAAGGCATTTCTCAATTTTTCTAAGGTAACCTGAGGATCTTCTATCAGAATCTTTGTCCCAGATATAATATCAACAAAACCAAGCTCTCTTGGATACCTTGGAACAATATGCTGATGAATATGGCTTATACTGGCCCCGGAAGCTTGTCCAATATTATAACCGATATTAAAGCCTGCCGGATTATAAAGCTTTTTTAGAGCTTCTATGGTAAAAACCTGCAGCTTATGAATCAGTAAAACCTCTTCATCTGTAAGCTGATTTGTTTCTGTTACATGTCGGACCGGGAAAATCAAAGTATGTCCTGAAGTATACGGATAAAGATTTATGGAAGCAGCGACTAACTCATTTTTCCATAATACAAGATTATCTACCTTGGGGTCATTATCACAGACAGAACAAAGAATACAATCAACCTTAGGACGATTGCTTCCCTTAATATAGCCCATTTTATTTGGAATAAACAAATATCTGTCAAAGCTCATTTTTATACCTGTCTTTACATTTATTATACTCTCTATACTAACAAAAACCTTGACCTGTTGCAAGGAAGCGTTTATTTTGTAGCAAAAATTATGAACGAAAATTTTTCCAAAATCAAAGTATTAAGAATCATCAGCAGAATGAACGTAGGCGGCCCGTCAAAGCATGTGGTAAACCTGTCCGACGGCCTACGGCGATTCGGCTATGAAACAGTTCTGATAAGTGGTCAGCCAGGCCGGCACGAAGGCAATATGTATGACCTTGCCCAAGAAAAAAATATAGACCTGAAAATCATTGAATGCATGGGCAGAGCAATTTCACCATTAGATGACCTTAAGGCTTTTATGAGAATTTTTCGTGAAATCAAAACCTTCAAGCCTGATATAGTTCATACTCATACTGCAAAGGCCGGTGTTTTGGGAAGATTTGCAGCCCTCCTCTGCGGCGTTCGCAGAATTTATCATACTTATCATGGCCATGTATTCAGTGGATATTTTCCTAAGGTTTTTACCACGCTAATTATAGCCATAGAACGTATTTTCGCACGTTTTTCAACTAACCTGATAGCGCTTACTCCAGGATTACGTGCTGAGCTGAATCAGATATTACACATAAAAGACCCAAACAAAATTAAAGTAGTTCCCTTAGGTTTGGATTTATCAAAAAATATGTCTACAAAGCGGAAATCTGGCAACTGGCGTAACAATGCCGGTTTTAAGGGAAAGGATATTATTATTGGTATTGTTGCAAGACTTGTTCCTGTCAAGAACCACCAAATACTTATAAATTCAATGAAAGAACTCTGCAAAAACCGCAGCAATCTTCATCTGGCTATTCTTGGCTCTGGGGAATTAGAAAGCAAGCTTAAACAGCAGGTTTCAGACTTAGAATTGAACAACAATGTTCATTTTTTCGGGAATGTAAGGGATATTGAAAACGTATATTCCGACTTAGATTTACTTGTTTTATGCTCAAAAAACGAAGGAACACCTGTTGTGATTATTGAAGCGCTTGCCTCAGGATGCCCTGTTGCAGCAACAAATGTCGGCGGAGTTTCTGAAGTTCTTCAAACCGGCAAATTAGGCTATCTGCTTCCATCTGAACCCGAAGCATTCACAAAAAAATTATCAGAAATACTGGTTAACCCGCAAAAAAGCAGCTATTCGCCTGCACTAAGAAAAGAAGTTGCAGCCAGATATTCAGTCGACAACCTGGTCAACAACATAAAAGCTTTATATGAAAACTGAAAAATTACCCCCTTTCGGAGGCTGTCTGAAAACTAGAAATTTGTAAAAATCCCGATGTACAGTAGATTCCTAAAAACCTCCCTTTTTAAGGGAGGGTAGGGAGGGTTTCGATTTTAGAAGAAACTTGTTTTGAATGCATAAAATCGAGTATTCAGACAGTCTCTTCGTAGCGGCTCTCTCGGCCAATAGCCAATAGCTAACAGCCAAAAGCGTATTTTTACACTCGCCTTAGTATAGAAGGTATCACTTCTTAGGGGTTGAAGCTTTCGTGGTTTCGGCTGGCTTAGTTTCAGCTGGCTTTGAAGCTTTTGTATCTGTTGATGGAGCCGGCTTTGAAGCTTCATTATTGTCTTTCTTTTTAGCTTCAAGATAGCCTGAATCACGATAGTCAGTTGAATAGAAACCAGAACCTTTAAATATTACCGAGCTAGCAGATAAGAGCTTAGTGCCAACGGCACCACAGTCAGGGCAATATTGCGGATCTGTGCAACTCATTGAATGAAAGGCATCAAAAACCTTTTCACACTTGGTACACCGATAACTGTAGGTAGGCATTTTACCTTTCCTCCTAGCAACATTGCATAAAAAATTCAGCCATTAATGGCTGTTTAAGTATCACAAGATTATCACAACCCCGCCCCTCTTTCAAGAAAATAATTAGAAAGCTAGTTAGCCTGAAGCTTGAAAGTCAGAAAGCTCGAAGCTTGGAAACCAGAAGCTCAAAGCTTGAAAGCAGGATATGTTCTATAGCAGTGGATGTATAAGGGTGATTCTATAGCCCGCCCCTGCGAGGCCTTCTTCATTATCGGGTGGTAATTATGCACTGCTCGTAGCTATAGCCCGCCCCTGCGAGGCCTTCTTCATTATCGGGTGGTAATTATGCACTGCTCGTAGCTATAGCCCGCCCCTGCGAGGCCTTCTTCCTTCAGGGAGAAGGTGGCACAGCGAAGCTGTGACGAATGTGGGCTATAGAATCACACTTCAGCTCCAAACATGTATAGAAGATTTCTGCTTTCCAGCTTACAGCTTTTAGCTTCTGACTGCCAGCTATTGGCCGAGAGAAAACAGCCGCTGACAGCCGTCGGCCATCGGCTCCCGGCTGAGAAATGTTGCTTGTAAGTAAAAGAGAGCCAAGTATCTACCAAATAGGCGATAGCCTCATTCATAAACGAAGCAGAATCATTCATCGGCCGCAAGACCGCATTCACAGCTGAAGTCTAATTCATTATTAATTGTTGGCGGGAAGTAAACTCAAAAAAAAAAAAAAAAATCATAATGCTGCAGCTCTGGTCATAAAGCTGTCTAAGTCAGATAATATCTGTTTTGGTTCAGATGGCTTATTCAAATAGCATTCTAAGACTGCTATATTTAGCTTATCAAAAGTTGCCTGCCAATCCTTGGTATTCTTATCATTCTTCAGAAGAGCAACGACTAACTTCTCTACCTTTTGAAATTTTGATTTGTTATATCTCGGCAAAGGAATTTGTCTGACCTGAGTAACTGTTACATGAAAACTATGATTCTTGCCGGCAAACCAGGCATTAATCAGTGTTGAATTGAATAAGCCGGTTAAAAATTCCAGGCTAAATCGTCTATCTTTTGAAACAATAAATGATAATGAATTTTTAAAATAATATCCTTTTTTATCTAACGTAGCTACTAATCTTGTTTTCAGCTTTTCATTACGTATATTCTGATACAATATTTTTGGATTCATATATACATTCTCATCGCCTGCATAAGCCAAATGCGGACCGAATTGAATATACTTATTTTCCCAGTTAATTTTAAATGCTTCTATTTCCCTGCCCCTCAAGACTGGTTTAAAGGATTCATCCTTTGGTTCATCAAACACAAATTTTGAGGAAGCGCCAGATTTATTTGCAGACTCCTGAATACCAACCCCTATTTTGCAAATATCACCTAGTAATATGCCTGAAGCCTCCATATCTGAAAATATACCGCTTAACTCCTCAGGAATCATAGCATCTCTGAGCCCTATTCCTTGTTTAAGCTTTTCAGATGTTGTATTAAACTCTGTTGCCCAACCATTTTTTTCTGAATAATCAGTAAAAATATCTACAGAATAGTCTTTTATAGCATCCTTGTTCTTTACAGTCGTAACAACCCCTAAAACCCCTGGAGCAAAATTAAAGAATCTAGGTGGAAGCATGGAAATACTTAATACTTCTTTATTAAAAATGAATTCCCTGATTTTCTTACATTGATGATTTACAAGCCATGTATGCGAAGTAACCATGGAGAGAACTCCATCTGTTTTAAGGCATGAAATACTTGCTTCAAAGAAAAAGGTATATAAATCAAGTTCCCCTTCTGTTGTTGAATAAATATGATGTAATTTAGACTTATAGGCTTCATCAAGATTTACCTTATAAGGCGGATTTCCAACAATAACAGAAAACTTTTTCAATGGCCTGTTGAGCAAAAAATCTCTCATTTCAAGCTTTGGCCAGCCTTTACCCGGATAAATTGTGACTATTCTTACAAAGCAGACAAGCAAAGCATAAGGATCTATATCATAGCCATAAATATTATCTAATGAGAGATAATTTGAAGCAGCTAATAGGAAACTGCCATCACCACAGGCCGGATCAAGAATAGTGTTTCCGGAATTATCAAAGCCATCATCACTAATGGTCTGAACCACCATCTTTTCAGCCAGGCTTTCTGGTGTATAAAATTGCCCTTTAACCCTTTTCGAGGTCCTTGACCGGGCTTCAAGATCAGGAACCTTACCGTCATACGCGTCTTTCAGAGGGTATTCTATATCTTTAAGGTTACCAAATATGTTGCAAAAATCCTTTGGTGCACCTATTTCTAAAAGCATTTGAGTGGGTTTCGTTGCATCTTCAGAGATTTGATAAATCTTTGAAAGTCTATAACGAACCCACTCAAATATTGTCATAAAGCAACTATGTTACTTAAAAGCTGATTATCAGGCTGCAGCGTTCTTAGCAGCTTCCTTGGCTTCCTGTTCCTTGCGGCGTTTCAGAAATTCCATGAGGAATGCGCCAAATACAGCAAGAACACCTGCACTCAAGCCAGCTAAGATAACCATAATAGCTCTCTTGGGCTTAGATTTTCTTTCTGGAATCCTAGGCTGGTCAATAACTTCAAACTGGCTGCCTTCTTCAGCTTCAGTAATCTTAGCCATTTCATACTGTTCAACAAGAACAGCATAAACCTTTTCTTTAACCTTGAGATTTCTCTGAAGTCTCAAAAATTCCATGGAAACATCTGGCAAAGTAGCCAGTTCCTTTTCCATTTCACCGATTTCTTTCTTGATTGCTTCAGTCTTAGCTTCTTCTGCAACCTTCTGGGCTTCCATCTTTACAAGCTCTGATACGTTGCCAGAAGCTTTGAGAAGTCTCTGCTGCATTTCAAGTGAAATATTTGATGTTACCCTCTGGGTTTCAAGAAGAGCCATCTTATCAATAGCTGCTGCTGTCTGCTTATCAAGGGCAAACATCTTATATTTATCCTGGAAATTTTTGTATTCATTTTCAGTAACTTCAAGTTCTTTGCCAACTAATGCAAGCTGCTTTTCAATGAATATTCTCTTTTCCTTCTGGGGACCCATGGAGAATTTGCCAAGTCTGTCAATGTATGCAGCTACTATTTCAGCAGAAGTAGTAGCATTCATTGTTTCAGCAGAGATTGTGATAAGACCAGTCTTTGCATCGTTATCTACTGATACAATCTTTTCCATCATTTTCAGAATATCATCATAAATGATAGGTTCATCAGGATCAGGCTGCTTATCGCCAATAATAGCAGGATTTGTAGCAATGCCAAAGGTCTTGATAATATAATCGCTCATGGTAGCGCTCTGAAGGAAGCAGGTAAGGTAATTAGCTCCGCCACCGCCACCGAGGCCGCCCATAAGACCGCCTATAGGCAAGCTGCCCATAAGGCTTGCAAGCATACCACTTCCGCCAGAAGAAGAATGAACGAATATAGTTCCCTGAGCCTTGTAGTAATTTGGCATCAGCAAAGAATAACCAGCAACAAGAATTGCAACAATTACCGGGAATACGACAATAAGCTTCCAATACTTTTTAAGAACAGCAAGAAGCTCAAAAAGGTCTATTTCGTCTTCCTGAAGCCCCATCATTATTTCGCGCTTCAGAAGCTCTTCTTTAACTTCTTTTTTTAATTGATCGGTATTTATTTCGTGATTATCAGCCATGATTATTCTTCTATTATTTCTACGTTTGCACGTGGAAGTGTCAATTCTTCACCAGAGGTTGTCTTGATTGTAACAACACGGACCTTTGCTTCTGTTGCAATGATTACAGGCTGTTCCGGGAGATCAACAACTGTAGCAACTTCACCGAAGTGAGGTTCACGGATAATTCTAACTGGGCTGCCTACGTTCATACCAGTATTTTTGCTGACAACTTCTTCTTTGCCTGCTTCTGCATTCAAAGGAATAACAACTTCTGGTCTGATAACGCCGGCACGTATCTGGGTTGCACCGTTGATAGAAGTCTTCATGCCAACAGATTTCTTAAGAAGTTCATAGGTCTTCTTTGCCATCTGAATCTTACCAAAGCCTTCAGTAACAACAAGAGTAATGCCCAATTCTTCAGTGCCGGTAATAGCAACGCCCAAATCGTAGCCGAGGAATTCCTTAAGGTCTTCAGCATCGTAACCACCAACGATTACGCCTTTAACACCAACTTCTACAGCTCTATTAAGAGCAGCGGCAGTAACAAGAGAACCACCGACAATGATTTTGCCCTTGTGTTCAATCTTAATATCGTCAGCTTCAAGAACCTTATCTGGTGAATCAGAAACCATTACAAGTTCCCCTACAACTTCACCACCGATACCGAAAATACCCTGAATATAAGTAGCTACGGAATTAACCTTAACGCCTTCTTCCGGGTAAATTTCATCAATAACGCCTTCGACATAAGCATGAACCTGAACAGGAATAGGTGGTTCACGAAGAATTGCCTGACCTGTTGCAGTAGAAAGGCTTTCTACGCTGCCTGTGATTGGAGCTTCAATAACAGTCTTGAACCAGCCAAAGAGGCCGTTAGTTTCTGCCAAGGTATCGCCCTTCTTTATCTGGTCGCCTTCTTTTACCTTGAGGTAAAGATTGATTTCGTTAGGTTCGCAGCCTAACTGACCAGCAAGGTTCAACGGATAAACATTGCCAGGAAGGTCTGTTGCAGCAACTATGGTTTCAGCTGTAACTTTATCGCCCTTTTTAACTCTGACTTCACCCTTAAGAGGAAGCTTTCTGTCCTTTTCAACTAATGTCTTAGAAACAATCTTAAGCCCTGGGGTATATGCACTAGCCATAATTAGTTATCCTTTCTCTCAAAGACCGGGGTAAAGGTTCATAGCCTTATACCAGGACTTAACAAGTGCGATGCGTTCAGCGTTGTCCTTTGGAAGAGTAAATGGACGTCCGCGTGTATCGAAGATTACACCGACTACGCCACCATTAACTTCGCCTTCAAATTCCTTACCATCGCCGTTACCCATATCGAAGCCCCATCTCGGCTTAACATGAATCTTAGCAACTTCGCCGATACCCAATGGGATAACATTGAGTTCGCCACCATTCAAGGTCTTACTGATCTTTTCGCCGTTTGGCATTGTGAGAGTAAAATCAAGAACAGGTTCATTCTTCTTTACAACACCAGTTGGAGAAACGCATGTGCCCAAATAAATCAAGCAGTCACGTTCAAAAACGCTCAAAGCAGCTTCTTCCTGAACTGTTGCAAGAACACCAAGCTGTGGCATCATGAAGATAGAGTCAACTGTGAGTTGAGTAATACCTTCCGGCAGGAATGCGTCAATAAGCATCATAGCAGTCTGCTGTCTGCGTGGAGCATGAGAAAGAACACCACCTGAACCGATAAGCATGTTCAGGTCTTTAAGGTTAACAAGGCTTTCACCAGTCATAGTCTGGTCGAAAACGTCACCGATTGTTCTTTCCTGCTGAACACCCTTCAAACCAACAGCCAAAGAGCGGTGCTGATCGAATGAGAGTCTCAAAGCTTCTTTTGCACAAGCCTGTTCAACAATCAATTCTTCAATGAGTGATGGAATTGTTGTCGGGCGGATCATCTTATTCTTTACGCGGTTGCGAAGGTCACGTTCGTCCATTTCAAATGGAACCCAGCGCATAACATTTTCAAGACCGGCTTCAGCAAATACGTTAGAGATAGAATAGCTCATACCGTAGTTAGCGGAAACTGATTTATTGTAAATGCCCTTAAATACGCTGAATACGTCTGTTGTAGCACCACCGATATCTGCACCGACAACAGTGATACCCTTCTTGCGTGAAATCAACTGCATAATATCGCCAACGGCGCCTGGAGTCGGCATAATCGGAACATCTGTAAGTTCCATCAAATGTGGATAACCAGGAGCATGGCTCATAACGTGTTCAAGGAAAAGGTGCTGAATCTTCTGTCTTGTAGGCATAAGATTTTCTTTTTCCATTGAAGGTCTTAAGTTGTCTGTAATATCAAGTGCAACCTTGTCACCAAGGGCTTTCTTAACCTGTTCACGGGCTTCTTTATTGCCAGCATAAAGAACCGGCAGTTCATAGCCAACACCAAGACGAGCCTTTGGACTTGCTGCAGCAATAATTTCTGCCAGACCAATAACCTGCTTAGTATTACCACCATCAACACCACCGGAAAGAAGAATCATGTCAGGGCGTAAATGTCTGATTCTCTGAATCTTCTGGTGTGGTAAACGACCATCGTTAGTGGCCAATACGTCCATAACGATAGCACCAGCGCCAAGAGCTGCACGTGTTGCAGATTCACCGGACATTGTCTTAACAACGCCTGTAACCATCATCTGCAAACCACCACCGGCAGAGCTTGTGGAAACGTAAATATCAACGCCCTTATTATCCTTAAAGGGCTTTATAATAGCTTTTCCGTCATCTGTGAGTATCTGGCGGCCTGCTAATTCCTGAACTTCGGCTACTGCATTCAATACACCCTGTGTAACATCTTCTACAGGGGCTTCAACTGTTGTTGGAGCTTCGCCGCGAACAATCAATCTGAAAACGCCGTTGCGTTTTTCAATAAGAATAGCTTTAGTGGTAGTACTACCGCAGTCTGTTGCCAGGATGCTTTGAATATCACTGTTGCTCACTAGAATTACCTTCCTTAGTTTCTTTCTTGTTATTTTCAAGGTCTTCGATGGTCTGAATCAGCTGTTCTATGCGGGCTCTATCGCCCATTACAGCCTGAAACTTTTCCATCTTGACCGGGTCAAAAATCATATCCAGCAAAGGCCCGAAAATGACCAATGCGCTATATCCCACAAGGGATAAGGGTCTGGCCATTTCAAGAGCCACTACAGCAGGAGCAGACATCTGCTTATCAACTATCAGACTAGCCAAGGTATTGATGAATTCATCTAAGACCTCTGGGGAAAACTTTAAATTTTCCTCTGGCCCGTCAGGTATAGTCCACATTCCCATTTAATCTGCTCCCGTTCCTTACAAGGCTTATATCAAATGCAGCCAGTCATGCAGCAGGAAGCTGAAACGACCGATAAGCAATGAAATACGGCCCATTACGGTAGCACCGAATGAAGCGCCGAAGCTTATCATAAGGAACCAGATACCAATCTTAGCAAGGTTGCCATATACAGGACCGCGATGTTCTGTGCTGAAGAAGAAATAGAACAGACATGCGATTGAACCGACAACGAGAACTAAATTTGAGAAGCTCTGCCAATAGCTGCCAGCAACGATGATTGGCTTGATTGCCTTAGCAATCTGAGGAATCAGATACTGCTGAGCAGATGTAACAATAGTCAAACCAGTTGATACACCCATTACGAAAGCTACTGTAAAGCGGCTTACCCAAGCAAGCTTCTGAGAGAAGCGTAGAAGCATTAAACACCCGAGAAGACCAGGAATAATCAGCCAATATTCTGGAGCAGCCTGAGCAGCAGCACCAGCAGCAAATGTTCCTGGGAACAGCTTAGCCAGCAGAAGTGGTTTCAAAACCTGATGGAAATATACAACAGAGAGGTAATAGCCTGCTGAAACACCTACGAAGAGAGATTCAGCAATGCGGTAGAATGGATTATCCTTATAGAGGAAGCTGAAGCAGCACAGAGTAATGAAAGCTCCAACCCAAATACTAATAATTTCAGTCATTTTCTTTCTCCTACTCAGGCTTTCTTCTTCTTGCCGAACTTGCGATTTTCAGCAATGTAAGCAAGGTTTCCAAGAATAATGAAAATCATGATAGTTAAATGTGCGATAGACTGAGGAGCCATACCGGCACGACCTTCGCCCATTACTTCAACCAGACTTTCGTATTCTGCAGCACCCGGAAGACCACCAATCATACCAACAATCTGCTTTGTCTGAAGGTATGTAGTAAATCTTGGGATATTAACTGAAGTGCAGCCGCAAGCCATTGGTCTCTTGTGGTCGCCTTCAACGCTGATGAAAGCTTCAATACCGTTAGTACCTGCAGTATAGCTGATAATCAAAGCGATATCCTGCATACTGAATCTCTTACCACTAGCA
This sequence comes from Candidatus Avigastranaerophilus sp., assembly GCA_045599645.1. GTDB lineage: Bacteria > Muiribacteriota > Ozemobacteria > Ozemobacterales > Ozemobacteraceae > RUG334. Next base: position 109,729 of record JAZRWI010000070.1, on the reverse strand, counting down.
GTCTTGAAGATAGCCATATTATCGGTAGAATTACCTCTCATATCCTGTGGATATGGATTCATAAAGTCTACACAGAGGCTCTTTACGTGAATAATACCACCTGTCTTGTAACCGAGGTTAACATAGTCAGTGCCATATTCAATATTCTTTGAACAACCAGCAGCAAGCTTACCAGCAGCCTTAAACTGATCAAAGGTATCTAAATAAATCTTCTTTGCATCGTTAAAGCACTTTTCAGCGATATCACTACCTACTGGCCAGTTTGCACCAGCGATTGGTTTAATGTTTCTTCTGAACATGTGCAGGAACACAGCAGTAGCACCTGGGCCAAGTTCCGGTTCTGCAGCAGGGTCAAAGTCGAAGGAAATGAAGCATCTGCTTCCTTCCGGCAAATTCTGGATAGTATCGTAAAGACCCATTACAGCCTTACCAGGATAAATTGGAAGGTCGAATTTGAATACCATAGGCAGAACAACTGCCAATGCAACACATACGAATACCCAACGACGGTCCAGGTTTTTGAGTTTTAAGAAAAAGTCCATTTTTATTCTCCTCAACCTTCTCCGCCAAGATGGCTTCTTTCAACACCAAAGATAATCTTAAGTGAAGAAGAAATATAACCAAGCATAGCACCGATAAGAATAGCACTCTGAGCAGCAGAGCTCGGATAAGAAAGGATCCATTCCTTTATTGCTGCTATATCAAGGAATTTACCTATGAATGGGATATAACCGAGGAAGTTTGAAAGCATGTTGCCCAGTGGAACGTTACCTAACATAACGATAAAGGCTGAGAACATAAGCAGACCAGCTTCCTTAGACTTGATTCTGAAAGCTCTGAATGATGCAGAAGCTACAAAGAATGCCAACAATGCGAACATTGTAGACTGAGCAGCCTTGAAGATACCTTCAAACATAACCTGCTGAGCCTGAACAATCTTCGACATGAATGGAGATTTAAGCCTGTCAGAAGCAACCTTTGCAATAGCACGGTTACCATTAGAATCAGGTATACAATCTTCAACGGTAACAACCTTAGCGCCTTCTTTGTTTACTTCAACTTCTTTAACAACGACTTCTCTAGCGCTGAGCTTGTTTTCAGCAAGGCACATATAGATATCGTTAGCCTTCAGTTCTGGTTCAAATGACGGCCAGGAGCCAGACATCATGCCAAGAATTGACATTCCGAAGAAGCCAACAAGAAGAACTACTGAGTAACCCCAACCGTTCTGCTTTCTGGCAATTTTCTGGAAGTTAAAGCGCAAAAGGCTGAATGCGCCAAGAATCATGGTGAATGTCATGATAATCTGAATCCACTGTGGGAAAACTTCTTCAAGTGATTTAATAGTTGGCAAAGCCGGACCACTGAAGAAAGCCAGTATCATAACAATACCAGACAGGAAAGTAATAATTAGAGGTAATGTTCTTTTCAAAAATAGCATGTCTATTTACCTCATCACTTCAAATATTCCATAAAGGTGGTTGCCATGGTTGCGAACTTGCTGTTCTGGCCGTAATCTGTTGCGGCAATTGTTTCAAGCAAGGTTCCAATGATGATGGCTGCAATAATTACAACCTTAACCATGTCCTGACCTTTTAGAGAACCAACTTCACGTGGGTTCTTAGAAAGATAAGCTGAAGCTGCAAACAATTCTTCACCAATCAATGTGTAGTCACAGGCTGCAACAAAGAATGGAATCTGAGAAGGTTCTGCAGTACCAGCAATCTGGATAGCGCCTACAGCATTACCTGTTTCTGCAAGAATCAAGGATTCTGCATAGAAGGTTCCCAAATAGAAGCAGGCAGCCGGCTTGTCACGCATCATGATACCACCGACACCGGCAACATAACCGAACTGGTCATCTGTAAGGTAGTTGATTCTATCGGGTCTGTAAGCATCAATTCTGCCCTTTTCCATATATGCCTGTTTTACAACTTCATGAGCAACAGACATAACGAAGCTTCTGCACTGTGGAGCATAAAAATCAGTGTCGTATTCAGCAGTTTTTCTAGCAACGTGACCCATGATGGTAACGCCGGCTATTGTCTGAATATCGTCCATATCTGCAATACCAGGGGCATAAAGAACACCGCGGCCCATTTCTGTTGCACGGCCTACAGCGTCTTCAATAGCAGAAAGACCACTGATTCTTCTAATAAACATTTCCTTACCACGCTGGGCCTGGAAAGTATAATAGCTTACAAATACCAGAAGAATGATTATAACAGCCAAAGTAGAGCCACGGCTTGTTTCGAAGTAATAAAGTTCTTTTTCATTTTTTACTTCTTTTGCTTCTGCTTCTGCCGGCTGGGCTTCAACAGTAGCCAAAGTTGCTTCAACTACTTCAAGTGGCTGAGCTATTGGCTTTGCTTCTGCTGGAACTTCCACAACGGTATCTTCTACAGGTGCTGGTGTAGTTTCAATTACAGCAGCTTCTACCGGAGCTGGTTCGGTTACTACTGCTTCAGCTGGGGCTGGTTCAGTTACAGCTGAATCCTGATTTGATGCCGGAATAACTTCTGGCAATACTACTTCTGGAACATCACTTGGAGTAGTTACTTCGTCAGCAGGAGAAACTTCTACAGATATTGCTTTATTAGCATCTGTTGGTTCAGCTACGTTTTCCTTAGCTTCAACAGTTGCTTCTGAAGATGCTGGAATAGCATCGGCTTGTTCTGTATCTGCAACGGATTTGTTGTCGATTACATTTTCGCTGGCTGTTTGTTCAGCTGCGGCAGTATTTTCACTGCTTATAACGACGGTTTCAGAGGTTACAACAGGCACAGCTTCTTCACTCTGAGCAAAAAGAGCAAAGGCTGATACCAAACAGAGAACTACGGCCAATAGTGGCATTAGTGCTCTGGGCGGTCGCCGTAAAACACTCATGGAAAAACCTCCATCTAAAAATATGCAAGATTATAAATCAGTATAACGGTATAGTCAATAAATTCTAATTTGCAATTCATAATTCATAATGCATAATTCACAATTATTTCTTTAGTTGCTGCTTCAACTAGCTTAGTGCCAATTCCTGATTGAGGATTGAGAATTGAGAATTGAGAATTGAGATTGGAAAATTGATTGTTAGGTTGCCCATATATTGGGTTTGTCAAGTTTCGAATCTTGGCATAGATTAACAAAAAGCACCAGAAGCAAAACAAATAATTCTCAATCCTCAATTTTCAATTCTCAATTAGAGATTGGGCAGAGACTTGGTAAAAGCAGTAGAAAACCAAAACAAATAATTATGCATTATGAATTATGCATTATGCATTATGAATTATGAATTATGAATTAGTATTAGGTATTAGGTATTAGGTATTGGGTATTAGGTATTAGGAATTGTGAATTCTAATAAGCACAAAGTTGGTCAAAGCAGTAGAAAACCAAAACAAATAATTATGCATTATGCATTATGAATTATGCATTATGAATTATGAATTAGTATTAGGTATTAGGTATTAGGAATTGTGAATTCTAATAAGCACAAAGTTGGTCAAAGCAGTAGAAAACCAAAACAAATAATTATGCATTATGAATTATGAATTATGCATTATGCATTATGCATTATGAATTATGAATTATGAATTATGAATTATGAATTATGCATTATGCATTATGCATTATGAATTATGAATTATAAATTACTCTCCCTCGCGGAGGGACAGCGCTGCCTTTAATAGCTTTTTGGTGTATTCGTGCTTGGCGTCAGTCAGCAGTTTATCAGCCGGCAGTTCTTCAACAACGTCGCCATGATAAAGCAATAAAATTCTGTCAGAAATCTGACGCACTACAGCAACATCGTGTGAAATGAAAATCATTGATAGACCGCGTTTTTTCTTCAGATCCATCAAAAGCTCTAAAATCTGAGCCTGAACAGAAACGTCTAATGCAGAAACGGCTTCGTCAGCAATAATAAGCTTAGGGTTCAGAACCAAAGCGCGGCAGATTCCTATGCGCTGGCGCTGGCCGCCACTGAATTCTGTAGGATAACGGTCCAATACTTCCTTTGATAAACCAACTTCAGACAATGATTTTTCCAGAAAAGCTTCTACCCCACCCTCTGGTTTTATACCGTGGATTTTAAGCGGTTCTGTCAGAATCTGTCTGACAGTCATTCTTGGATCAAGGGAACCGAACGGATCCTGGAACACCATCTGCATATCACGAAGAATTGCGAGACGTTCACTTCCCTTTGCATTTAATATATCTCTGCCTAACAGAAGTGCAGAACCGGAATCCACACCGTGGATTCCCATCAAAGCTCTTGCCAGTGTTGACTTACCAGAGCCTGATTCGCCAAGAATACCAAGGATTTCACCTTCATTGACAGTGAAAGACACATTATTCAAAGCCCTGACAGTCTCAGGAGCCTCTCTGGTAAACAAACGCTTCAGCTTCTTACCAAAACTGCGTTCCACGATAAAGTTCTTGCAAAGGTCTTTAACTTTAAGTATTGTTTCCATATTATCCTTAATAAACTAATTGTGCATTATGAATTATGCATTATGAATTAAGTGGCAGTTTACCCCGTGGTCTGGGGAGACTTGGTTAAACGCTGGTCTTTCTTCGCGGCACTTAGCTTCGCAAAGTTTGCAGCGGTCTGAGTAAACACAACCTTTGGGTTTCTTATCTGGGAATGGCAAGGTTCCCGAAATAGGAACCGGCAGCTTTCGTTCCTGAACAAGACGTGGCAGTGCAGAAATAAGGTCCTTAGTATAAGGATGCTTCGGTGATTTGATTACTTCATCAGACGGCCCTTTTTCTACAAGGTTTCCGCAATAAAGAACAGCTATTTCATCAGAGATAGTTCTAAGAACCCCAAGGTCGTGACTGATGAAAATCATTGTGAGGTTTTGTTCCTTTATCAGCTTTCTCAACTCAGTAAGCAACTGAATCTGCAGTTCAGCATCAATCGCTGTGGTAGGTTCGTCGGCAATAATCAGCTCAGGTTCCATAACCAGAGCCATTGCTATCATTGCGCGCTGTCTCATACCACCGCTTAGCTGATGGGGATAAGAATCAAGGAACTTTTCAGGTTCTTTAAAGCCTGCGCGAAGCAAAGCCTTTACTGTTCTTTCCCTTACTTCTTCTTTGGTTATGCCTTTTATGTGTGCATACAAAGTTTCACCAATCTGTTCAGAAAGCTTCATCAATGGATTCATGGCAGTCATTGGTTCCTGAAATACAAAACCAATCTTCTTGCCACGTATTGAATTCATTTCTTTTTCAGAAAGTGTCATCAAATCAGTGTTATCAAACAATACCTGACCGCTCTGCTTTTTTATTGAGCTTTTTGGAAGAAGCCCTACCATGCTCATGCACATTACCGACTTACCAGAGCCTGATTCACCGGCAATACCCAAGCAGGTTCCCTTTTTTACATCAATGGAAACATTTTCCAACACAGGCAGCTCCTGCCCGTCAGAACCCTTCAGTGTAAGATTGTAATTCAGTAAATGTAGCATTTTATTATTTTCCAGTAGATGTCAAAGTTTGTTCCAAGAACCCTCATCCGTCTTCAAGCTTCAGGCTTCGAGCTTCAAGCTTCAAGCTTCAAGCTTCCGGCTTCCGGCTTCAAGCTTCCGGCTTCGAGCTTCAAGCTTCAAGCTTCCGGCTTCGAGCTTCAAGCTTCCTGCTTCAAGCTTCCGGCTTCAGGCTTCAGGCTTCAAGCTTACAGCTTAGAATCCTGTGGCCCGAACATCAGCTTCCAGTTGAAAATATCATTCCAATAAGGAACTTTTGCTTTCATTGTCGCAATATTTTCACCGTGAACAAGAGCAAGATTACAGGGTCTGACCAAAAATGCACATGGGCAGAGCTGAGAAATCTTCTTATTCACTCTTTCATAAATGACAGCCTTATCTTCGCTGCATACAATACAGTCAAGGGCTGCCAAATCAGCATCGAGCTCAGCATCACTGACACCTGAAAAATTCAGGCTTTCTGCATCATCAGGCTGCTTTGTTGAGAACAGGGCCTTCATGCTGCAATTATCTGCAATATGATAGCTGAGAAGTGCTGTATCATAATTACCTGTTTTAAGTCTTCCGGCAACAAAATCTGCCCAGGAAACAGCTTCCAATTCGGCAGCAACACCAGCTTCCTTAAGTCTGGCAATCATCTTTTCTGCAATGAGACGACGGGTCATGTTATCGTCATTAACCATGATTTTAAGCTTGAACTGAGAGCCATTGTATTCCCTGATACCGTCATTGTTGGTATCTGCCACACCGGCTTCGGCAAGAAGTTTAACGCCTTCTTCAAAAGCATTTTCAAGTGTCTTGTCTTCGCCGCCGACAGGAATCAGGTTATCGAACAATTCAGTGGCATCAGGCCCAAGATACTGTTTCACACTGCTTCTATCAATAATAAGATTTAGTGCCTTTCTAATTCTTATATCTTTAAGCTTATCATTCTTAGTATTGAAAACCCATGCAGCAACGGCCGGATTCGGGTATTGCATATAAATAACATTTTCAACACCAAGATTCTGAAGCTGTTCGCCAACCATTGAAGGAATGTCTATCCAATCAAATAAACCTTCTCTAAAGTCACTTATAGACTGCTGCAATTCATATGAGCATGCAATAACAAGCTTTGGTCTTGAAGACCCCTTCCCATCAAAAAAGTTGGTGTCTGGTTCCAGCTGATAATATTTGTGCTTTTCATTATCAACAACCTTATATGGACCTAAGCCAACCGGTTTTTCCATAAAGCTATTATAAACATCCTTAGCTGTTGTTCCGCTTGCAATGTTCTTTTCATTAAGAATATGCCCTGGAATAAGGCCCACACAAAGCATATCCATGTATTTGACTGAATTTCCAGCAAATCTGATTTCTACGCTTTCCTTAGTATTGTTCATTGAAACAATACCTTTGGCTGCAGTTGCGTATGGGCTGTTCTTTTCTGTGGAAAGCATCTGAGCAACAGTATAATCAAATTCTGCAGGGTCAAATTCCTTACCATCATGCCATTTTAAATTCTGACGCCAATTGGCCTTTACAACAACCTGTTCACCATCAAGGCTTGTTTCATAGCTTTCGAACAAATATGGTTCGTAGCTTCCATTTTGAAGCTTTCTAAGCGGTGAAGCAAAAACAAGATTACTGAACATCTGGTCGTGATTATATTCCGGAGCCTTTACAGGGTCTACCTGGTCCGGGGAACCATAGAAGCCCAGCTTTACATAGCTTCCACTTTTATCTGCAAGTAATTGCTGGTATTTCTGAGGCATTTCCTTCTTGCCACAGCCAGTTATCATTAAAGCAGCACTCATTGCTGCTGCCAATAAAACATATTTTTTCATATATAATAACCTTATGTATAAATTATAAAGACTTTATACTCCGTTCCCCTCATTCGTCACGACTTCGTCGTGCCACCTTCCCCCTAAAGGAGGAAGGGCTTGCCGGCGGCGGACATTCGCCCTAACCAGCGTTACAGCACAATCCCCTAAAGGAGGAAGGGCTTGCCGGCGGCGGACATTCGCCCTAAACAACGCTACAGCACATCCCCTAAGGCAAGAAGGGCTTGCAAAGGCGACTCCCTTCAAACTTCCGGCTTCAAGCTTCCTGCTTCCTGCTTCAAGCTTCAAGCTTCCTGCTTCAAGCTTCAAGCTTCAAGCTTCCTGCTTCCTGCTTCCGGCTTCAAGCTTCCAGCTTCTAGCTTCTAGCTTCCTGCTTCCTGCTTCAAGCTTCCTGCTTCCTGCTTCCGGCTTCCTGCTTCCGGCTTCCGGCTTCCGGCTTCTAGCTTCCGGCTTCAAGCTCCCTGCTTCCGGCTTCAAGCTTCCTGCTTCCTGCTTCAAGCTTCCAGCTTCCGGCTTCAAGCTCCCTGCTTCAAGCTTCAAGCTTCCTGCTTCCTGCTTCCTGCTTCCTGCTTCAAGCTTCCAGCTTCCAGCTTCCAGCTTCAAGCTTCCTGCTTCAAGCTCACTTCAGAGCGTCCAATTCCTCGAGAGCAACCTTGCGCAGATTTTCAGGGCAGTCACTGGAAGCAACACACTTTTCAAGATAATGCTTAGCTTCATCGGTTTTACCAATTTTCCTATAAATCAAAGCAAGATCACGATTGTATACAGGATGATTCGGAACAAATCTCAAAGCTGCCTGCATACATGTAATAGCTTCTTCATCCATATTCATATTAGAAGCACATATAGCCCAACTGTTAAGAAGAGTCGGGTCTCTATGCTGAGAGGCTTCGGATACAAGCTTTGAATATTTATAACCTTCAGTCCAGTTATGGAACTGAGTATACATAATACCTAAGGCAGCCTTTGCCTGTAATTCATAGGACGGATACTTAAAGCATTTGAGCAAATACTTTTCTGCTGTAGCCTTAACGCCTTCCATATCTTCCTTCTGAACCATGCCATATCTGAGCATATCAGCGCCAATCTTGCCGGCATACAGATAATACATAGAACGTGCATCACCAGCAGTGAGCTTCAAGCCTTTAAGAGCTTCATTGTAAGCCATAGGCAAGTTATTCATGAGGTGATAATAAATATGCAGCTTTCTGAAAATTACAGAGTGATATGTAGAACGAGCATTGAAGTTTACGTTGTTCCAGGCCTTATCAGCATATTTCAAAGCCAAATCAGCATTCTTATCAAACATTTCATACCATGCTGAAAGCTTAGCATAAGGATCACCCGGTAACGGGTCAAGAATTATAGCTTCATCCAATAAGTTCTTTGCATGAGTTGCTAACTTGTCATAATCGGGTCTATTGCTCATCTGAAGAAGCATTTCTGCTTCACGGACTCTGATATCGGCTCTCCAGCAACGGCTTTCATGATACAGATTAGATGCAGCACCAATAATAGCAATAGCTATCAGGAAATAGCGTGCACCGTCCCTCAAATCAACAGGAACACGCCTTAATGGTGACTTGAAGAAATTTGTTTCTGTCAGGACAGGAATCAAAGCCAGGAATATAATTGCCAAATCGGCAGTTTCTATTCTATGGAACGGGAAATCAGGAAGCGAGGCAAACAGTTGAGAAACTATAGCAGCTCCCAAAGCAATGATTAAAACATGGTCGCCATTAAGCTCTGACTCTTCATTGCCAAATACATCTTCCCTCAAAGATTTCTGAATAGTACCATATATTCTCTTCAGCAGGAAGAGGAAAAGAATCATACCGATAAGCCCCAGTTCAGAGAAAATCTGAATCCAGTCATTATGAGCCTGTCTGAAGGTTACTGCTGTAAAGCTTTCACGGTTGGCTTCACTGAAAAGAGCCCCTTCCTTTAACGGGAAGAAATGCTTAAAGGAACCAAAGCCTTTACCAAATAGGAATGTTCCGATGTTTTCGGTAAAAGCATTGTTATTACCATACCAAACCCACATTCTTTCATAGGTATTGCTAACAAGTCTGTCTAATGTGAAAGTCAGCTTAATCTTATCCCACATTGATTCTGACTGTATTGTTATAGCAGAAATAATTAAGCCGGCCAGAATCAGTAATGCAACTATACCGAAAAAGCCTCTATTCTTTTTTATAAGCTTAAAGCCTTTGTCGTTTATTAGGATGCAAAGAAGCATAAAAACGATGCCTACAGCCAGACCAATCAGGGCAGCACGACATCTTGTCATGTAAAGACCGTAAGCCAGCCAGCCGAACAAACCGATAGAAACACACTTCAGCCATATTTTCTTGTAATAGAAGAAGAATGCCAACGGTATAAAAGCTACAAACATAACGAAGGTGCCAAGATAGTTTCTATTGCCAAATGTAGACACAACAGAACCCATAGCATAGTCAGGGTCTGCAAGCTGCGGGAACAAAGGTAAATAGAAGGCATTAGGATCAATTATCTTTGGTGTAGCAAGAACCTGGTCTTTTACGTAATGGATACCTCTGGAATCAAACATAAAATAGAAATTATAGGTTTCCATGAAACCAATGGTTGCAGTTGCAATTGCAGTAAATACAATTATCCAAAGTAAAAGCTCAATCTGCCATCTGCTTCTGAATACGTTAACGATTATTGGAAACAGCAGCATAATGGCGAAAACACCACGAAGGTCTCTTATTGCTGATGGACCATTGATATTCCAAACTACAGATAAAGCACAGAAAGCAAAGAAGGCAACAATAGGCAAGTCTAGTGTTGTCTTGGCAAAAGCCACCTTTCTGTGACAGAAAAGTCCGGCACAGAGCATACCACCAATGAGACCAATAAAGCCTCTTGAGAAAAATTCCTTTGGAGTAAGAAAGTTTTCTGTTGTGAGCCTGCTATACAAGAAAGGCATTACCAGAACAAAAAGGAGTGTACAAGCATAAATTATCCATTCCCATGAAGACAGGTTAGCCTTTGTTTCATTATCTGACTTTTTAAATAAATTGTGGAAAAAATCTTCTAGGAATCCAAAGCTTTCGGATTTGTGTTCCTCTGTATAAATCAATTCATCAACCATTTTCTATTATCTGCCTTTTATTCTTAACCAATCAACGTCGTCTGTATCATCACTACCGTTCGCTTTTCTACGACCACTTCCATCAGCTAACTCTACCCAGTCTCTGAGTGTCTGATTGCTTGGACCAACTCTGACACAGGAAGAACCGGGATAGAATGGATTATCAACAGTCGGTGCCGGCAATATCAACAAAATATCAGTAGAAGAAGCAGTGAAGCTGGCAACTATACCACCCAGAAAGGCTGCATCCACATCATCAGTAAACCATATATCTGTTGCTGGAGTTGCTGTTTCAGGACCTTTTCCAAGAGTCAGATTTGCCTGAATATCACCTTCATTTTCTTCATACAGGCATCTTGAAAACTGCAGACGAATCATATCCTTCGCAGTAATATGACTATTGTTATCTAAGTCTAACCAGGTGGCTTTCTGGAGTGTCAACGGTGGCTTGTATTCAACTACTATATCATCATACTTAGATTCTGTATCAGGACCGTCAGACCAGACCTGAGCTTTTACCCAGTTTATCTTGTAATCTCTATCCCACGGGTCACGTGGCAAGTCCTGCAAATATTTACCGAGCAGATATCTTAAATCATCATGTCTATATGGAAGTTCTTCCATCGTGTCATGTTGAATCAGGGCTTCTTTAATAATCTGAAGCTCGTGTTCAGCTTTTGTGAGCTTGGCCTGCTTGATGTAATCCTGGTAATAAGGGATTGCAACACCGACAAGGATTGCTATGATAGCAATAATGATAAGTAATTCAATAAGTGTAAATGCGCGTTTTTTCATAATATTTCTCTTTTACTGGGCAGCTTTCAATCTAATCATTGTATCGTGGCTGAAGTCCTTAAGAACAGTGCCATTATCCGGGAACCAGGGTTCATATTTAACTTTGTCATCCGTATAAAGCCCCATATCAGAATGGCCTTCTATAGCGGCTTCTGTAGTATCATAAAATGTAGTAGAAGCAACAATGCAGTCACCTGGCTGAATTTCAGAGTCTTCGCAAATTGTAATACGAACCCAGTTGTTGCCTCTTGGGTGCTTCTTGCCACCTACATCGGTAACAGAAGAAAAATCTTCTATAACAGAGTCTGTACCAAATGGATTCGTGTATGCTGTAGTGCTTTTGGGTGGAGTTACAGTAAAATTAGCATTTGCATTGTCCATAATGCACCCGCCGATAGGTCTGGAGAATTTAATATCAATTACGTCGCCGGTATCAACTCTGCCGTTATTGTTGTAATCTGACCACCATGCACGTGACGGAGCCATCAGGGGTCGGACATCCATTGAAATAATATTAGTGCCTAAGTCACCGTCATCGGCACCGCTGAAAACAAGTGAAGCAGCATATGAAAAATAGTATGGTCTGCCCCAGGGGTCAGTAAAGGCTTTTATGAGGTATGGGCCTACAAGCTTCTGCTGAAATGCTTTTAATGCTTCTTTATATTCTTCACCTGTCTTGCCAAAGCCAGGATCAAAAAACATTGACTGGTCTGTTTCATAGCGCGTAATGGCGTTTCTTATTTCATTCAAGTCTGATTTTGCAGTTGAAAGACGGGCATCGTCAAGATAATTCTGAACATAAGGCATAGCCACACCAGTCAATATGGCTATAATCATGATTACAATCAAAAGCTCAATCAGTGTAAAACCCTGTTTGCGCATAATCCACCCCTAAAATTGAGTATATATTTGGTGGAATTATAGCATAGAAGCAAGTTTTTGTCATCGGGAAATATAATGAATGCGACCTGTGGGTAGCAACGGATAACAGGATTAGGGCGGATGAACAGCTATTTTTTTGCCTCGGTTTTAGGGGATTACTGCTTTGCCTAAGCAACTTACTGCTATGCGAGAGTTTACAGGAAATCCCCCTTTATCGAAACTGTCTAAAAACTAAGAAATTGCAAGGCACAAATTAACAATGATTTGGGATCGGGAAGGTCTATTGAAAATTTTATGGATATGGGAGCAAAATTTTCAATAGGATACAAAAATAATGAATCCGATCTGTAGGTAGCAACGGATAACAGGATTAGGGCGGATGAACAGCCATTTTTTTGCCTCGGTTTTAGGGGATTACTGCTTTACCTAAGCGACTTACTGCTATGCGAGAGTTTACAAGAAATCCCCCTTTATCGAAACTGTCCCAAAACTAGAATTTTGTAAAACCCCGATGTACAGTAGACTCCTAAAAACCTCCCTTTTCAAGGGAGGGTAGGGAGGGTTTTGATTTTAGAAGAAACTTGTTTTGAATGCATATAATCGAGTATTCAGACAGTCTCTTTTTAATGGATGGCAGGGAGGGTTTTGATTTTAGAAGAAACTTGTTTTGAATGCATATAATCGAGTATTCAGACAGCCTCTATCTAACTTAACAATTTTATTTATTGTAAGTTCCGAAAATAAATGTTATTTCTACTTTCAAAACTGTAAAAAAATTTAAGTTTTGAAAGTGATAAAACATGAAACTTATTGAACGAAGTGAATATTTAAATAGATTAATAGACCTTAGAGGAACTCCAGATATAAAAATTATTACTGGTTTGCGCAGATCTGGAAAATCCGAGTTATTGAAAGCTTATCAAAAATATTTGATAAAGGAATCGACTAATTTAAACATTATTTTCATTGATTTTGCCAATCTTTCCTTCGATGGGTTAAAAGATTATAAAAAGCTGTATAAATATGTAGAAAAACACTATTCTGAAGGCAAAGAAAATATTGTGATGATAGATGAAGTTCAGCTTTGTAATAAGTTTGAATTAGCCATCAATAGCTTTCATAATAGTGCTAAATATGACATTTATATTACAGGCTCCAATGCTTTCTTGCTTAGCTATGACTTAGCAACTCTTTTCACAGGAAGACATATAGAACTTCATATATTCCCTTTCAGTTTTTCAGAATATTGTAGATATTTTAAAATTGACGGAAGAGAAATAGATGCCTTAGAAAAATACGTTATAACCGGTGGACTTTCCGGTTCATACCCATATAAAAAAGAAATAGATTCCAAAAACTATATTTACAAAATATATGAAACTATCGAAAAGCGTGATTTGGTAGATAAATATAATATTACCGAATTAGCTGTTCTTGATTCTTTGTCTGAATACCTGATGGATAATATTGCTAATCTAACAACGATAAATAATATTAGTAATGTATTGAAAAGCAGTAAAATAGATACAAATCATGTCACAATTGGAAACTATATAAAATATCTTTGCAATTCTTATTTGTTCTACAAAGTAAAAAGATACGATATAAAAGGCAAAAAATATTTGGAAACTTCAGACAAGTATTATCTTTCCGACCTAGGTATCCGTTATGCTGTGCTAGGAGAAAGAAATATGGATTACGGCAGATCCTACGAGAATATTATTGCATTAGAACTTTTAAGACGTGGATATAACATATATGTTGGAAAATTATATCAAAAAGAAATTGATTTTGTTGCCATAAAGCAAGGGCAAAAACTGTATATTCAAGTATCAGACAATATTTCAGACAAAAATACCCTAGAGAGAGAAATTCTACCTCTTAAATCCATAAATGACGCTTATCCAAAAATTTTGATTGCAAATACGAAACATCCTTGCTTCGATATTGACGGCATTCAGGTATTTGATATAGCAAGATGGTTGTTGGATAACTAAACAATATTATTTCACTTTCAAAACTGTAAAAAAATTTAAGTTTTGAAAGTGATGAAAATTTGGCTCCACCAAATATGAATAAGCCTGCGGCTGTAAATGCAGTCTGTGAGTAGCAACGGATAACAGGATTAGGGCGGATGAACAGCCATTTTTTTGCCTCGGTTTTAGGGGATTACTGCTTTGCCTAACCAACTCACTGCTATGCAAGAGTTTGCAAGAAATCCCACTATACGAAAGAGGATGTCCCAAAACTAGAAATTTGTAAAAATCCCGATGTACAGTAGACTCGCAAAAACCTCCCTTTTCAAGGGAGGGCAGGGAGGGTTTTGATTTTAGAAGAAACTTGTTTCGAATGCATAAAATCGAGTTTTCAGACAGCCTCTACGAAAAAGGGTTAGACGGCCGATGAATGATTTGCTTCACAAATATGAATGAGGTTGTCGCCTATAGGGTAGAGACTTGCTTACTATTTACCTTCAAGCAAAGTATTCCCCGATTTCTCGGACCGCCCTGCGAGGCCTTCCTCCTTTAGGGGGAAGGTGGCACGCGTAGCGTGACGAATGAGGGTGTCCTCTCTCGGCTAGGAATTGGAAACTGAGGGGTGAACAGTATGCGGAACAGAACCGATTAATTCTTTTATGGCATTATCAACTATTTCTTTTTTTGATGGTTTAACCTCTTCAACAGGAATTACAATAACTTCTAACTGACGATTCCTGTATTTCTCTGGCAAAGACAAAACAGACATCAATGAATCAGAGTTCACATATCTTCTAACAGCTTCCATAATCAATCTCCATATCTATTCTATCTGAATTATAAAGACAAATGCTTTTTTCTGCAATAGCAATCAGGTAATACCAGCATAAAGCCTAAACAGCAAAAAAGCGAACCCGTTAGGATTCGCTTTTTTATTGTTTAGATTAGATTATTACTGAGCAGCCTTGATTGATACTGGAACCTGAGCAGCAGTTGAAGCTGTTGGAGGAATATGAGTTGTTTCAAACAAACCTTCCTTCAAAATCTTAGTATTATAAATCCCAACAGTACCAGGATCACCAGCTGTACCATCACAGTTCGGAGTAGCGTCAATAATAGAATTTGCTTTAGCTCTGATTAAGGAACCAGCCATAAACACATCAGATGGAGCAGCACCAACTGTGATTCTAACCCAGTTCTGGCCCTTAGGATGAACCGGATCACATTTGTCACTAGTACAAATGATACCATCGTCAGTCGGAACCATTGGAGTCCATGTAGCACCTGTCTGTGAAATTTCCAGAGAATCAAGATCTGCAAGAGTACCTATTGGTCTGGTGAACTTAATATCAACATAGTCTTTTTCAGTTACAGCACCGTTTCTGTCTACGTCATACCACCAGGCTCTTGTTGGAGCCATAGCTGGTCTGCAGTCTACAGAAATAATATTAGTGTTCTTATCACCGTCTTCAGCAGCAGAAAATACCATAGAAGCAGCATTAGAAAAATAATATGGCCTGCCCCATGGGTCAGTGAGAGCCTGGGTCATGAACGGACCAACAAGCATCTGCTGCCAGTTAGCAAGTCTTTCCTTTTCGGTAGCGCCTGGAGCATCTGTAACAGGATCAAAAAGTCTGTCACGTTCTACTTCATAACGCATAATGGCATTGCGGAGTTCACCCAGGTCTTCACGGCACTTGGCAATGCGTGAGTCTTCTACGTAGTCCTGAACATAAGGAACTGCAGCACCGGCAAGAATAGCCATGATTGTAATAACAATCAGCAGTTCAATAAGAGTAAAGCCTTTTCTCATAATAACATCCCTTTCTAGCGTCTAACAAATGACGTCTTACTTAAATCTAACAAGTTTCTAGCATAATGCAAGAAAATACTTGCATATTATGTACCATAATAAAATAGCCGGGGGTTGGAATTGAGGGGATTGGGGATTGGGAATTGGGGGCAATCAATGGCATAAAAAAAGCGAACCCGTCAGGATTCGCTTTTTTATTTAGACTAGCTTATTACTGAGCAGCCTTGATAGTAACTGGAACCTGAGTTGCAGTAGAAGCACAAGTTGGTTCCTTGTCATCATCAAACAACTTTTCTGAGGCAATCTTAGTAGTATAAATACCAACAGCACCAGTCTGAGTGCAGTTCTTGGTTGCATCAAGAATCATACCAGCCTTAGCTCTGATTAAAGAACCAGCCATGAAGGTATCAGTTGCGTTAGAACCAACAATAATTCTCATCCAGTTCTGTCCCTTTGGATGAACAGGATCACACTTAGAACCTGTTTCAGTAGAACTTATGAAACCATCGTTAGTTTCGCCATCAGTCATATCACCCCAAGCAGCACCAGTCTGAGAAATTTCAAGAGAACCCAAATCAGCAAATGTACCTATTGGTCTAGTGAACTTAACGTCAACATAGTCACCAGCGGTTACAGAACCGTTTCTGTCGATGTCATACCACCAGGCTCTTGTTGGAGCCATAGCTGGGCGAACGTCTACAGAGATAATGTTAGTGTTTCTATCACCGTCTTCAGCAGCTGAGAATACCATTGAAGCTGCATTAGAGAAATAATATGGTCTGCCCCATGGGTCAGTGAGAGCCTGAGTCAGGAATGGACCAACAAGCATCTGCTGCCAGTTAGTAAGCTTTGCATCTGCGTCAGCACCAACACCGTCATTGGCCGGGTCAAAAAGCTTGTTGCGTTCAACTTCGTATCTCATAATTGCATTGCGAAGTTCGCCTAAGTCTTCACGGCACTTGGCAATACGAGAGTCTTCTACGTAGTCCTGTACGTATGGAACAGCAGCGCCGGCAAGAATTGCCATGATTGTGATAACAATCAACAGTTCGATAAGAGTGAAACCTTTTCTCATTATAACATTCCCTTTCAAAATTTCTTTGTAACTGCCGAGGCTTAAACGCCCCGGCAAATCATACCCTTAATTAAAGTGTAACGTTTAGATTACTGAGCAGCCTTGATTGATACTGGAACCTGAGTTGCAGTAGAAGCACAGGTTGGAGTTGTAGCAAACAGACTTTCTGCAGCAATCTTTGTTGTGTAAAGACCAGTAGTACCTGCAGCACTGTTTTCACAAGCATCAAAAATAGTATTTTCTTTAGCTCTGATTAAAGAACCAGCCATAAAAGCATCCTTTGGATCAGCGCCAACAGTAATTCTTACCCAGTTCTGTCCCTTTGGATGAACTGGATCACATTTGCCAGAGGTTTCGAAAGCACCGTCATCAGCAGACATATCTTCCCAAGTAGCACCTGTCTGAGACAATTCAAGATTAGTCAATGCAGCAGTACCAATTGGTCTTGTGAACTTAATATCAACATAGTCACCAGTAGTAACAGCACCGTTTCTGTCTACGTCATACCACCAGGCTCTTGTTGGAGCCATAGCTGGTCTGCAGTCTACAGATATAATGTTAGTATCTTTGTCACCGTCTTCAGCAGCTGAGAAAACCATTGAAGCTGCATGAGAGAAATAATAAGGTCTGCCCCATGGGTCTGTGAGAGCCTGAGTCAGGAATGGACCAACAAGCATCTGCTGCCAGTTAGTAAGCTTTGCAGCTGCGTCAGCACCAACGCCATCGTTAGCTGGGTCAAAGAGTTTGCCGCGTTCAACTTCATAACGCATAATTGCATTTCTGAGTTCGCCTAAGTCTTCACGAGCCTTTGCAATGCGGGCGTCTTCTACATAGTCCTGAACATAAGGAACAGCAGCGCCAGCAAGAATTGCCATGATTGTGATAACAATCAGCAATTCAATAAGAGTAAAACCTTTTCTCATTTCATTTCCTCCATGAAATTATAAGTAACGGATAACATCCCATTAGTTACATTGTAAAGATAAACAATTATTTATCTTTTGCAACCATTAAATTTCAATGCAAATTATGTACCACTTTTAATTCATCTCAAAACATTTTACATGCAATAAAAAATCCCGCAGCTCAAAGAACCGCGGGATAAATCATTACGTTATATCAACCAACAGTGAACATCACTGTGGAAGAATCTTTACTGCCTGTTCAGCAATACAGAAATTCTGTGGTGTAGCACGGTCAACAATAGTGCCATGGTCAAGAGCAACAGCAATTTTGTCTCTACCAGCTACGAACTGATTCTTACCTATTGCGGTGCCACTACCATCACCATCATAAGTATTGCTTAATGGAATAACAATAATCTTATCATTACCAACTATTCTCAAGTTTGTATCTGAAGCAATTCCTGCGGTAGTAAAAGTCTTATATGCTTCAGGGTCATTTGGATCATTATAAACAACTAGTGATTCAAAAAGATTTGTAACATCTTCAGCCAGAGTCTTAGAAGTGTCTTTTGAAGAAGAAGCAAGCTTTCTGCTGAAAGTCAGATGGATTTCATCTGCAACGTTCTGAGTATCAACAGCACCGGATTTATTCTTATCTACCCATTTAACACTTACAAGAGCCAATGGTGGGAGATAAGAAACTTCAATATTATCGTATGAAAATTCTTCAGTAGTAGGATCATCAGGATCATAATCCTTTCTATCCGGACCAAGAGAATAAACAAGACCAGATTCAGTAGCTACGATGTATGGAACACCCCATGGGTCGATTGGTGAACGGTCTAAGTAACGGCCGGTCAAATCTTCAACAGTTGATTTGTTGTATTCACCTTCACGGCTTTCATAAACAACAAGTGCCCTGGCAATTTCATCAAGGTCTGACTTAGCCTTAGCCTGACGTGATTCGTCAACATAGTTCTGAACGAACGGAAGAGCTGCACCGGCTAAGATAGCCAGGATGGTAATAACTACAAGTAATTCAATAAGAGTGAAACCTTTTCTCATTTCAACATCTCCTTTACTGAGCAAGGATTACGACAGCCTGAGAAGCAATACAGAAGTTTGGAGTGGGTGAAGCACAATCCACGATAGTGCCATGACCATCAGCTATCATGATTTTGTCTCTACCTGCTACAAAGTGCCCTTTACCCAAACCGGAATCATATTGGTCACTTATCGGTATTACTATAATTTTATCATTACCAACGATTTTGCAACTGTCAGCAGTGGAGGTTGCAATAAGATCAAATGTTTTATAATCATAATTTGTTGGATCAGTTGGATCATTTGCTATTTTTATAGAAGCTAAGAGGTTAGCTAAATCCTGTGTCAGACTAGCACCAGCAGCCTTTGCTGACGGTCCAAGTCTTCTACTGAAAGTAAGGTGAAGTTCGTCTGCTACGTTCTGGGTATCAACAGCGCCAGATTTGTTCTTGTCAACCCATTTAACACTTACAAGTGCCAGTGGTGGAACATAGGAAACTTCGATATTGTCATAGACAAATTCTTCGCCTTCTTCAGCACCTTTTCTATCAGGACCCTTTGAATAAACAATTCCAGATTCAGTAGCAACAATATATGGAACGCCCCATGGGTCAATAGGAGAACGGTCCAGATAACGACCTGTCAGGTCTTCAACAGTTGTTTTATTGTAATCACCTTCGCGTGATTCATAAATAACTAGAGCTCTGGAAATTTCATCCAAATCGCTCTTTGCTTTTGCTATGCGTGATTCAGCAACATAGTTCTGGACGAAGGGCAGTGCGGCCCCGGCAAGAATTGCAAGGATAGTAATAACTACCAGCAATTCAATGAGTGTAAAACCTTTTCTCATATTCTTATCTCCTTTATTTAAAGGGCATTATTACCACTGGTTGACTGGCCATGCAGGCATTTCCAGTCGGGTTAAAGGTTGAGCTTGCCATGTCATGCAAGCCGGAATCATTACTTACAGATACTATAGTAAGAGTATCGCTGCCTGCAGTGAATGCATCAACGACACCCGTAGCTAAAGGTAATGTAATTAAGGTGCCTGATTTGTCAAGTTTAAAGTTCGACCAATCAAAAGCAGAAGTTAAATTTACAGAATCAGTGGATGATAACTTAAAATACTTGTAAGCTGCATCTGGAGTCTGAACTGCAGCACTATTGGTTGCAGAAACAGCTCTTGAGAACTGAAGCATCAGGTAATCAGGTCTGTTCTGTGTATCTACAGCGCCAGTGCTGTTGGCATCAACCCATTTTACGCTAACCAAAGCCAACGGAGCCTGATAGTTTGCGGAAATATCATCATAGTTATCAGCAATTCTGTCTGGACCGCAGGAATAAACAATGCCGGTATGAGTAGACACAATGTATGCTACACCCCATGGGTCAACAGGTGAATTATTCAAGTATCGACCAACAACCTGGTCTATTTTTGTGCTGTTATATGGGCCTTCACGGGTTTCATAAACCATAAGGGCGCGAGCGATTTCATCTAAGTCTGACTTAGCCTTTGAAATGCGGCTTTCATTGACATAGTTCTGCACAAATGGCAGTGCCGCACCAGCCAGTATGGCCAAAATGGTTATAACAACCAATAATTCTATTAAAGTAAAACCATTTTTCCTTTTCATTTTACATCCCAAAATAAATATTTATTTATCTTTCTTAAACGAGAATTAGCATAAATCATACCAAAAAGGCATGCTTTTTTCAACTATTATCCTACTCGCTATGCAACTTTGCCTAGAAATTAACTCTAGAGCCAAAAACTGAATTTTATGGTATTTTTACCATAAATAGGAATTTTTCCCACTATAAATAAATAAAAATTTATTTTTATAAATACTCCTTTCTTTATTCCTCAAAAATCAAAAAAATAAGCAGACTAATTTTTTAGCCTGCTTATTTTTTGATTCTATTTTTTACTTTTTTATTAACCAGTTACTTTTTCTTTTTTACGATTCTCATATTATCGAATCGCTGCAATCTCTGCTGAGCTGGCGTCTTATCATGTATTGATTCTATGAATTTTCTTGGAAGAATGCAGGTTTCACCTACAACCACCTGAGACTGTATTGGTGGTATGAAGGTAATTCTCGCCTTCATCGGATTATTCTCAACGCTCTTGATTGATACAGTCCCAAGAGCCTTTTCGGGATTTGTGGTATCAAAATCCAACCCGATGCAGTTTTCCTCAACAGTAGCCGGCTTTGAAAAAGTCAGTTCTACATAATCATTGAAATCAAGATGATTATTCAGGTTTACGTCAACATATTCTGCCCTGGTAATAAACAAATCCTTAGGTAGATAATTCTGAACGATATCATCAGATTCAGTGATCTGGGAATCTACTTCAGATTTCTTATTAGGACCGCAGGAATATACAATACCCATATCCGGGTCATGACGGTAATAATTTCCCCATGGATCTAACGGAGCTTCTTTTTCAAGGTAATTACCTACAAAACTGCCAAGATTTATTGGAGAGAATATTGTCGTTTCAAAACGCTTTTCTTCCTTTATATTATAAAGACGGATAGCCTTAATAAGCTCTTCAATATCAGCATTAGCACGAGTAATTCTAGCATTATCCAGATATCTGAGGTATTCATCAACTGCAAATATCAGAATAATACCAAGAGCTACAAGAACTACCATGAGCTCTACAATTGTAAAGCCTTTTCTAGCTTTAAGCTTATTAAGACTGCGTATCATACCTTAATATACCCCAACATGAACATCGTCGCCATCTTCAACATACTCGTCATCGTCTGCATCATCCAGGTTAACCAGTCTTGGAGTAACCAGGATAATCATTTCAGAGCTCTGAGCAGAAGTATTATTGTGAGTTGTCAGGCTCTTAAGGAGAGGTATCTTATTAAGAACTGACGGAGACTGTTTGGTAGTATCGTCATTAGCGCTTATCAAGCCGCCCATAACAACGGTTTCACCGTTCTTAACCCTGACGTATGTGCTTGTGGTGCGCTGAGAACGTTTATACTGACCGTCTTCATTTGCTTCGCCGAGCATATCATCAACAGTAGTATTAAGTTCCATGCTGATTTCATTATCGCGGGAAATTTCAGGTGTAACTTCCAGCTTAATACCAACTTCAACGTCGCGGTATTCCTTATAGACCTGAGGAATATAACCAAGATAGCTGTTGGAAGCATTTTCATATTTATAGTAAGGAATCGGGTATACCTTACCAATGCTGATAGAAGCTCTCTTGCCGTGAACAGCTCTGATCTTCGGGCTGGAAAGAACCTTAACCTTGTTTTCACTTTCCAGGAAATCAAGTGCAGCAGTAATCGGAGACTGGTTAGTGCCACCAAGAAGTTTTTCAGGAAGCTTGCTTCCGTCAAATACATGAGCAGAATAATCACTGAAAGAGAGACCAAGCTTCTTGGCTGAAGTTCTGTTAACTTCAATGAGTTTAACTTCGATAACAGCCTGTTTAAGCTTTTCGTCGGCGCTTTCAATGATTTTTTCAATCAGGCTGAGGTTTTCCGGAGAATCATATACAGAAAGTGAATTGATTCTTTCGTTTACAGAGAAGTTTTCAGTGTCAATACGTTCGCTAAGGGACTTGCTTCCCTTAATCATACTGATGATTTCTTCAGGCTTAGCATTAACAAGCTTGAAGGTTCTATACTGCTTCTTTCCGAAATCACCGGCACTTTCCTTGTCACAGATAATAAAGGTATTATCATTGTGAGGTTTCTTTACGAGACCGTTGGTTTCAATAAGAAGGTCAAGCAATTCATCAAGGCTGAGATTTTCAACATAGAAATTAACCTTTTTATCTTCAACGCTTTCGTGAAGAATAAGGTTAATGTTCATCATCTTGGAAAGGGTCTGCAAAGCATCCTTCAGGCTGAGATCCTTGAAAAGAAGTTCTCTTGCCATTCTGGAAGAATCATTATTAAATGAAATTACAGTTAAATCCTTACCTTTAAGAGTATATTGGAAATTTCGCTGGAGAAGGAGATTCTTAAGAACATCACGAAGAGTAACATCCTGAGCATTTACGCTCATCTTTCCCTTTACACCGGCGTCGGCAAAAATGCGAAGATCAAACTTAGCAGCGAGGGCATTAAGAATTGTAAGCAAATCTTCCTGTTCAAAGCTGAGGCTTACCTTCTGGTCAAGAACAGTTTTACCTGCGCCTGTAGAAGCAAAAGCATCATTGCGAGAACCAGAGTCAAAAGAAGATATAGTATCTACTGAAGATTTTCTAGTAGAAGTAGTCTTTGGGGAAGATTTGGCTGATTTAACCGCAGAAGCTTCAACAACAAGCTTGTTATTTACAAGTCTTGCTGCAGCATTTACCTTATCATTGAATACAAGGGTAGCTCTAACAACATCCGGTGAGGTGCTTACCTGGCTTACACGCATAAATTTAACCATTGGATGCGGTGTTGGTACAATTTTGCTACCAGCTTCAAGTTCAAAGTCATAGAGGTCTGCCTGAAGAACTTCAGGAGTTTCCATTGTTGCGTTGAACTCAGTAATTTCATGGGCAGGGAATAACATAAGCCCATTTTCGCCATAACCAGATACTCCGATTTCTCTCAATTTTTCGGAAGCATTGGCTGGCAGATTCAATAACATTGCCATCAGGAAAGCGCATGCAGTCTTTTTACAGACTGAACTACAACCCTTTCCATTGCCAGATAAGAACTTCATAACCAGCTCCTTACAATTTATGCGTATACAAGGAATTCAATCCTTGTAGTATCTTTCGGCTAGTTACTTATTATTATTTACTGTTTTTATAAAAATTATGAATTCATAATGCATCATTTATAATTATTTGTTAGTTTTTACTGCTTTGAGACCCCTTTTGCAAGAAGCTGTCTGAATACTCAGACAGCGGGGTTGGGGGTTGGGGGGATTTTATATACCGCTGTATAAAAGAAACCTCCCCTACCCCTCCTTTCAAAGGAGTGCTAAGCACCCAGCAACCGCCAAGCAGCACAAAACCAACACTATCAATTATGCATTGTGAATTATGAATTATGCATTACTTAGCGGCTGCCGGTAACAACCTTGGCCATTCTGAAGATTGGCATATACATAGCAAGAACGATGATACCAACGATAACACCGATTACTACGATAAATGCCGGTTCAACCATGGCTGTAATCTGATCGATAAGGAAGTTGATTTCATCTTCATAAAATTCAGCAACTCTTGTGAGCATTTCATCAAGGTTACCGGATTCTTCACCAACTTCAATCATCTGAACAGAAAGCTCTGGCATAATCTGGGCTTTTGCAAGAGCCTTAGCTATCGGAATACCGCCTTCAACTTCATTAACAACGGCTTCCAGGGCTTCACGGATAATCGTATTATCAACTGCTTCATTACTTACATTCATTGCAGTAATAATATTGATACCTGATTCAAAAAGTGTAGCAAGGTTACGTGCATAAAGGGCAATCGTATACTTCTGAGTAAGGCCGCCAAACATTGGAACCTTAAGTTTTATTCTGTCGAAGAATTTCTTGCCTGGCTTTGTCTGGTTTATCTGATAAAGAACCAAAATAAAAGCAATTACCGCAGCAATAATAGACAAAGCATTATCAGTAAGGAAATTAGAGGTTTCAATAACCTTCATTGTAAGCCATGGAAGCTCCTGATTGAACTGAGCAAAAAGCTTTGAGAACTGAGGAATAACAAATACCAGCAGGAATATAACAACTAATGTTGCAACTATACTAATAATTGCCGGATATGTCATTGCGCCAATAACCTTACGGCGAACAGCAATCTTTCTTTCGAGGAGAGCGCTAAGACGGTCGAGAACAAGAACGAGACGACCAGATTCTTCCCCTACTCTAATAAGGTTACAATATAGCATGCCGTAAACATCTTCGTTCTTACGCATGCACATATATAATGGAGAGCCGCCTTCAACTTCATTTCTGGCTTCCCAGATAATTTTTCTGAAGCGGTAGGTCTTCATCTGGCGGGAAAGAGTGCTGAGTGAACGCAGAACAGCAATACCTGCTCTTGTTAATGAAGCAAAATACTTAGTGAATAGCAGAAGTTCACCGGTTTTAATTTTTCCGTAAAAAGGATTTAAATAAGATAAAACCGAACGGTTTTCAGGACCCGGTCCTTCCTGTTGAACATCTTCAACCTGTCTCTGCTGTTCAGTAGCCATATTGCGTTACCTCTCTGTAAATACATGGGTAACTATTATAACAAAAAAGGCTTCCGATAGGAAGCCTTTTTTGTTACTTGGTTAATTGGAATGTCATTAGCTGTGACGATTTGAAATCTACGATTTTTTTGAATTCTGCGTAGCCTTTCTTTTTTATGACTACTTCACCGTATTCCTTCTTGATTCCGCCAATCTTGAATTCACCGCGGCTGTTAGTCAGAATTTTGCCACCGTCTAATATGACCTCTGCATTTTTCACTGGTTTGTTGTTTTTATCAACCACTGTGCAGATTACGCTTTCCGGAATACTAATTTTGTTGAGAGCTATATAAGGTGGATTTCCAGCCTTACCGCTCTTTAGTATTTTTCCGAAAGAGCCGGTTGCGACCTTATAACCGTCTGCGATTACGATTGCATGACCATAACCACCGCCTGTTACAAGAATCTGACCAAGTCTGTTAGACTGATAAACCTTGTTACCAATGGTGAGAACTGCATCTGAAATACCAACATTAGTAACCATGTCCCTGATTTCCAAGAGAACCTGTTCTTCGTCATTTGCAGCTGGAGCAGTTTCTTCTTCGACTTCATAGACTTCGTCGTCTGAACCGAGAGGCATATCATCCACTACGGAATAGGCGGCGTCGACACCAGTCATTTGGCTGCTGACTGTGTTATCAGCAGATTTTTTGGACTTAGATGAAAAAGATTTTGGGTTAACACTTACTATCGGATTCTTTAAGAATCCGTCTGCAAGATATTGTCTAATAAGCTGCGCAGCATCAGTGGTCTTCATGCCTGCAACACCAATTGAACCAACGAGTGGTAGAGTAATACTACCATCGCGACTGATTACTCGGTCGCCTGAAAGCTCGGGTTCACCTTGAATAGTTACATCCAAGACATCACCTGGCTTGAGCAACGCTGGTGATGCCGAGAAGACATTCCCAGTTGCCCAAAAATACGCAACTCCTAATAAAAATAACCACTTAATCTTTTTCATAATATTCCAATTGAATAGTTTTTAATATATTCAACACATCGGATATATATTCAAGAAAATTTAGCAATATTTGAAGTTTTTTCAAGGAGAATTTTTTGTGTTTTATTTGGTTTTGTAAAAGTTAACGGAAGTTATGATGTAAAGAGGCTGTTGGCGTGGTTGGCATTGTTGGCGTGGTTGGCGTCGTTAGGATTGTTGGCGTGGTTGGCGTTGTTAGCATCGTTAGCATTGTTAGCATTGTTGGCATTGCTGGCATTGCTGGCTTTGCTGGCATTGTTAGTATTGTTAGCGTGGTTGGCGTTGTTAGCATTATGAATTATGAATTATGCATTATGAATTATGCATTATGAATTATGAATTATGAATTATTTTCTGCGTCTGGCGCTGGAGCTGGGGATGTTGAGTTCAATTCGGTATTTGGCAACGGTGCGGCGAGCCAGCTCAATGCCTTCCTTTGAAAGCATTTCTACTATTGTCTGATCAGATAATGGCTTAGACGGATCTTCATTTTTAACGAGGTCGTCTATGCGCTGCTTAACTGCCATTGTAGAAACATCGTCACCAGAATTTGTTCTAGCTGCTCCAGAGAAGAAGAACTTAAGTTCAAAAAGTCCTCTCGGAGTCTGAGCAAACTTGCCATTTGTAGCACGGCTTACAGTTGATTCGTGAACGCCTGCCATCATAGCAACATCCATTAAAGTCAAAGGCTTGAGATGAAGAATACCAAAATCAAAAAAGTCGCGCTGAACTTCAACAATAGCCTTTGTTACATTAAGAATAGTCTCTTTTCTCTTATCGATGTATTTCATGAAAGAGCGGGCAGATTCCAGACGGTTCTTAATAAAATCACTGGTAGCCTTTTCTGTCTTATCAAGATTCTTTAAGGCATCTTTGTAAGCAGGATTTATTCTAAGCTGAGGCATATCGGTTTCGTTAACAGTAACCACATATTCATCGTCAATCTTTTCCACAAAGACTTCAGGTGTTACAAAAATCTGGGTTTCTGATGACGGGAAGGAAGCCCCTGGCCTTGGTTCAAAGCTCTTTATGGTATCTATGACATCTTTTATTTCATCCATGTCATAGCCAGTGCCCTTAGCAATGTTACTAAGCTTATTCTGAGCAATGTCGGGCAAATAATCTGAAATAATAGTTATTACTGCATCATTTTCATAACCTTCATCCTTTGCCTGAATCAACAGGCATTCACGAAGGTCATAAGCCCCTACCCCGACCGGGTCCATATTCTGAATGACATGACGAACCTTTGTTATTATAGAAATATCTATTTTTAATGATTCAGCAAACTCTTCATCTGAGGTTCTAATGTAACCATTGTTATCTACAAAACCAATGAGGTATTCAGCTATTTTTTGTTCAGTAGGTGAAAGTTCAATTTCGCTTAACTGTTGAGTGAGGTGTTCTCTTAAAGTAGTTTTCTTTGAAACGAAGTTTTCAAAAGAGTTTTCTTCGTCATCGCCACTATAATTACTTGAAGAGTATTTAATCTCTGTGTTTTCAGTATCTTCGATGTATCTCTGCCAGTCGATACCGTAATCATTGCGGCCTTCTTCCTGAAATTCAACTGAGGAAATAGAATCAGCCGGTTTTTCTTCGAACTTCTCAAGAGGAATTTCTGAGGGCATTTCCTTGGATTCATCAAGTTCAACTACAGGATTGCTTTCAAGCACTTCTTGAATCTGGCTTTTCAATTCAACGCTATTAAGCTGCAAAATCTTAATAGCAAGCTGCATCTCAGGCGTCATTTTTAACGTCTGGGTCAGCTTCTGGGATAACCCTAAACTCATTGAATTGCCCATTCGATAAATCCTTTGATACAGTTCTTTACCTTTATTATAAGGCATTAAACAAGTAAAAGCAAGAAAAGCCTTTTTCGTGAATAAAAAGGCTTATAAATAGTAGATTAGGTTTCAGATTTTTTATGGGTTGGTGAAAGAAATCCCCCCTACCCCCCTTTACAAGACTGTCTGAAAACTCGATTTTATGCATTCAAAACAAGTTTCTTCTAAAATCAAAACCCTCCCTACCCTCCCTTGAAAAGGGAGGTTTTAGGAGTCTACTCCACATCAGGATTTTTACAAATTTCTAGTTTTGGGACAGCCTCTTACAAAAGGGGGTATAAAAAATGCAGCCTTTACGAAAAGTGGG
This sequence comes from Candidatus Avigastranaerophilus sp., assembly GCA_045599645.1. Taxonomy (GTDB): domain Bacteria; phylum Muiribacteriota; class Ozemobacteria; order Ozemobacterales; family Ozemobacteraceae; genus RUG334. The sequence continues at coordinate 81,464 of JAZRWI010000070.1, read as the reverse complement.
TTGGGGAACGGCTATCTTTTGTAGCCGTCGGGTTCGGTGGCTTCGGATTGCTTGAAGGTTATTACGGTTACCCCAAGGTCACCTTCACCATAGCGACCAGGCCTGAATTTTTTCTTCCACGGGCTATTCTTAAGATAGCTTTCAACGGCCTTCTGAAGAGCTCCTGTGCCCTTGCCATGAACTATACGAACCTGGGCTGCATCAGTTTCACTAACCATCTTAAGGTATGATTCCAATTCTTCAATAGCCTCTTCATAGCGCATGCCACGAAGGTCCAGTTCTGTTTTAATCAGAGGCGTCTGAACATAAACAGCACCAGTAGTCTGCTGTTGCTTCTGCTTCTTTTCAGCACGTCTGGCAATAGCTAAGTCAGCCAGCTTAACGCGCATTGTCATACCATCAAAATCGACTTCAGCAGAATCTTTCCCAACAAACTTGAGGAATTCGCCTGTTCGCATATTAGACTTCCAAAGCACGGTTATACCTTTTCTAAACTGGTCACGGTCAACTGTCTTAGGCTCTTTACTAGTAGTCAGTTCATCATTATTACTATGTTCTTCAAGTTTATTCTTGGTATCTTTAACATTTGAATGAGCCTTACGTGCTTCTTCCAAGGCAAGGCGAAGCTCCTCGGCTGATTTTTCATCGCCATGGTTCTTTTCTATGGTCGATTTCAAACGGGAAATAAGATGTTCGAAGTCTCTCATCTTGTTGCGAAGCTCTGAAGTATATTCTTCAGTCAGCTTGTCGCGCTTGGTCTTACGAAATTCCCTTAGCTGGGTAAGAGTTTCATCAATTTCTGCTTCTTTTGCGCGCATTGTTGTCAGCTTCTGAACGTAGCTTCTCCTGAGAGCCTCTGCCCTGTTGCGTTCTCGTTCGATGGCTTCTATTAAGCCTTTTTCATCCTTATGTTCACCGGAATTAGCTTCTATAAGATCCTTAAGAATGCTTTCCGGTAAACCAAATGAGCGAGCCATGGCAAGAGCGTTGCTTTTTCCAGGAATGCCAAGACAGAATCTGAAGGTTGGCTTGAAGGTTTCATAGTCGAATTCCATTGCTGCATTTATGAAGCCTGGGGTAGTAAAAGCAACCTTCTTTAAAGAATCATAGTGTGAAGTAACAATGCTGAAAGCTCCACGATTAGCTATTTCCTTCAGAAAACCGGAAGCCAGTGCGCCACCTTCAACCGGGTCTGTTCCGACACATATTTCATCTATTAATATAAGAGATTTGCCGTCTGCAAGCTCAGAGATTTCCTTTAAGCGCTTCAAATGAGCTGTAAATGTAGAAAGATGATCTTCAATGCTTTGGCTTTCACCAATATCTGAAAGTATTTCAGAGAATACCGGAAGCTTTGCGTCAGCATCAGCAAGAACAAAGTTACCAGTCTGCATCAGCAAGGCGTTTATGCCTGTTGTTTTCAGAGATACAGTTTTACCACCACCGTTTGGACCGGTAATAATTATACATCTCTGGTCTTTATTCATCTTTATATCAAGAGGAACACAATTCGGATGCAAAAGAGGATGGCGAGCCTTATTCAGAACGAGTTCATGTTCCGTTGAAATTTCTGGTCGTCTGGCATTGTAATTTATGCTGAATTCAGTTCTAGCCCTGACAGTATCTATCCAGATAAGGGTATCAAACTGTTCTATCATGGCTGACTTAGACTGACAGAGAATAGCAGTAAGTGAAGCAAGGATTCTTCTGACTTCTTCCCTTTCGGATAATCTTAGCTGAGCCAGGCGGTTATTCATTGGAAGGAACTGAAGAGGTTCAATAAAGAGTGTCTGACCGGTTGCGGACTGGTCGTGGACAATGCCTTGAATTCTGCTTTGTGAAGCAGCTAAGACAGGAACTACATAGCGTTCGTTTCTTAAAGTAAAATAATGGTCTTGAACATCGTCAGTGTGAGCGCTCAAAAACATATTGAGCTGCTTTTCAATGTCCTGAACATTTTTTGAATACTCTCTTCTGATTGAAGCAAGTGCTGGAGAAGCTGTATTCTTAACCTGACCATGAGCGTCGAGGCAATCATCTATTCTTTGGCATAAAGTAATAAGCGGAGGCATAGCCTTTATGCGTTCAGCAATGCGGTCAGTTGGTTTAATAGCCCAGCCCTGGGTGTGAGCTTCAAAATTCTTTTTTACGTTTCCACATATTTCGATATTTGCCCTGACCTTAAGAAAATCATCAGCGCCCAGAACAGTCGAGCCTGATTCCAGAATTTCTATAAGCTCACGGATATCGTTTATAGCGCCAGTGTTCAGTTTTACACCAGCTTCAGAATAATTCTGGTATTCTTCTATTTCATTGAGCCAACCGTAGATTTCGTTCTGGTCAACAGATGGCTGCATAGTGAGAATCTTTTCCTTTGCAGCTCTTGAAGAAGCAAAGGCAGCAATTTTACCTAATATTTTAGGAAATTCAAGATTTACTAAAGTTTTGTTTTCCATAAAAAGAATCATCCCTCGCGGCTGTCCGAATACTCGGCCAGCCGCGAGGGGTTAATTAATACTGAACGAGCGGGTCCTTTAAATCCCCCCTGCCCCCCTTTACAAAAGGGGGTAGAAGAAATTGCCCCTTTACGAAACGGTGTAGAAGAAATTAACCCTCTACAAGAGACTGTCCCAAAACTAGAAATTTGTAAAAGTCCCGATGCACAGTAGACTCCTAAAAACCTCCCTTTTTAAGGGAGGGTAGGGAGGGTTTTGATTTTAGAAAGAACTTGTTTTGAATGCATAAAATCGAGTTTTTAGACAGCCTCTACAAAGGGGGGCGAAAGAATCTTAGAGCAACTCGAGATTATTCGACGGTTACAGATTTTGCTAGATTTCTTGGCTGGTCAACGTCTAATCCGCGAAGGTCAGCTACGAAATAAGCAAAAAGCTGCAATGGAACAACATTGATAATTGGAGAGAAAATGTCTGAAACTCTTGGAACTTCAATCACCTGATCTGTCAAGTTTCTAATCTGGGTATCGCCTTCAGTGGCAATAGCCATAAGTCTGCCAGAACGAGCCTGAACTTCCTTAAGATTAGAAATTGTCTTATCATACAGATCAGAAGCAGTAACAATAGCCATTACAGGCATTTCGCTATCAATGAGGGCGATTGGTCCGTGCTTCATTTCGCCAGCGGCATAGCCTTCAGCGTGTATATAGCTGATTTCTTTAAGCTTCAATGCACCTTCAAGGGCTGTCGGGTAGTTAAAGCCACGGCCAAGGAACAGGAAACTCTTACTATTAAGATAGTTAGAAGCGATTTCCTTAATCTTGTCTTTCTGTTCAAGAACCTTTTCAATCTGCTGTGGAAGAATCTTAAGCTCTCTGATTTTTTCTTTAACGAAGCTTGAAGAAATTACAGAGCGAATCTTACCAAGCATCAATGCAAGAAGAGTCAGAGCTGTCAGCATTGCAATATATGCCTTGGTTGAAGCAACACCGATTTCTGGACCGGCATGGATATATACCAGACCGTCTACTTCGCGTGTCAAAGAGGATTCCTTGGCGTTAACGATACCAAGAACCTTAGCGCCGCGACTCTTAGCTTCTCTAACAGCAGCAAGAGTATCTGCAGTTTCCCCAGACTGGCTGATAGCTATGACAAGAGTATTACCGTCTACCAATGGAGAGCGATAGCGGAATTCGCTGGCCAGGTCACATTCAACAGGAATGCGAACAAGTTCTTCGATAAGGTATTTGCCTACGCAGCCTGCATAATATGCGGTACCGCAGGCAACCATAACGATGCGTTGTGCTCTATAAATATCCGGGCCAGTCAAGCCAAGTTCTTCAAGGTAAATCTTGCCTTCTTCTTCTGAAGTGCGGCCGCCAATAGTGTTACGAATAACCTGTGGCTGTTCGAAGATTTCCTTAAGCATGAAGTGTGAGAAGCCACCCTTTTCTGCTGCAACCGGGTTCCAATCAACAGTAGTTGTGGTCTTTTCAATATTCTTTTCAGATTCAACGTCGAAGAATTCAACTCCATCACGCTTAACAACAGCACCTTCAAAGTTTTCAAGATATACAACCTTGCGAGTATACTGAAGAATAGCAGTTACGTCAGAGGTTACAAAATTTTCACCTGTTCCTAGACCGATAAGAAGTGGAGCTTCCTTACGGGCACAAACCAATTCTTCCGGGTGATCCTTGTGGATAACGCAGATAGCATAGGCGCCTTCAACAGTCTTACAAGCTTCAATGACAGCTTTTCTTAAATCGCCCTTATAGTATTTTTCAATAAGGTGAGCAAGAACTTCAGAGTCTGTTTCAGAAAGGAAATTGTGACCTTCAGCAGTGAGCTGCTTGCGCAAGGCCATGAAGTTTTCGATAATACCGTTGTGGGCAACCATCAAAGTGCCGTGGCAATCGCCATGTGGGTGAGCATTAAAAGCGGATGGACGACCATGGGTGGCCCATCTTGTATGCCCAATACCAATAGAGGATTCAGACTGGAATTCGTCCAGAAGAAGCTTTCTGATATTTCTCAGCTTACCAATATCCTTTTTACAATGAATAGCGCCGTTGTCTACTACAGCAATACCAGCTGAATCGTAGCCACGATATTCAAGCTTTGTTAAGCCATCAAAAATAACTTCATTAGCGGGTTTGGTGCCTATATATCCTATAATTCCACACATATTAAGGGAATATCCTTTCGATTATCTAGTCTTAGAACTTTGTGTTACCTGGTCTATATTTGTTTTTGGCTGGAGCCTGACCTTCATCAGAAGAATCAGTTGTCATTGAAGGAGCTTCTTCAGTATCTGAAAGACTCTTTAAAAGTTCCTTTGATTCTTCTGCATAAATAGTATCTGGGAAAGCCTTGATAATTGCATTACAAGTATCAATAGCCATAGAATTTTCATTCACAGTCTGCAGGAATTCTGCATATTCGTATGCACAGGCAGGCTTAGAGCCTTCCATTTCAAAATACTTAGCATAAAAATTCTTAGCATCTTCAGTATTGCCACGCTTCTTGGCTAACTGCCCACGAAGTCTGTAGGCTTCACCAAATTTGCCCCTCTTGTCGATTTCATCGAGCTGGGCTTCTGCTTCAGAATCTGCTGAAGTGGCCAAAAAGCCTTCTGCAATAAGAAGTCTGGCTTCAACGCTTTCAGGATTAGCAGCTAATACAGCATTAGCATCATCAAGACCGCGGGAGAAATCCATACTTCTGATAAAAGCAGTTGCTCTAGCAAGAATATATTTCTGGCTACCAGAATTTGCTACTAATGCCCTGCCAATTTCTTCGTTAGCTTCAGAATACATTTTATTAGCAATAAGGATTAATGCCTTTACATAATTAGCCTCACCGGTAGCACCAGCTTTAATAGCAGCATTAACCATATCCATAGCTTCAGTAAGTCTGCCCTGGGCAACTCTTATCTGTGCCAATCCGACAGAAGCTTCCGGGGAATTTGGAGTCTTGGCAAGAACCTTTTCAAATATTTCTTCTGCTTCTTTTAGTTTACCAAGCTTTATTTCTGTATCAGCAAGGTTTACGAGGGCAAATTCATCAAATTTGATTTCAGTAGCTTTTTTATATGCCTTTTCAGCATTCACATAATCATTGATGTTGCCGTAGCAGTCAGCCATATTTGAATAGCTTGCGAAATGTTTAGAATCAGCTTCAGTGGCCTTTTTAAAATGGTCAATAGCTTCTTTGTAGTTGTATCTGCCGAATTCGATAACACCAAGATTATAGAGAGCTTCAGCATTCTTTGGCTCTTTTTTTACTATTTCCTTAAGCATTTTTTCTGCTTCGTCAAACTGTTCTTCATCGATTTTTCTAACAGCCTTCTGAAGCTCTGTCAAAGGCTTTGGAGGTGTTATATCTCTTGGAGCATAGTCTTCTTTTGGTTTTTCCAGAACAGAATTAGACTTCTTATCTAATGACTGGTAACCGCCAAGCATAACTTCCTTTTGGATTTTACCAGAGCCTGCTGCAGGCTGAGTCTTTTGCTTTACAGCTGTCTGGCGACCTATTTCAGCCTTCAACTGATTAACAAGGGTCTTATATTGCTGTTCCTTAGGATTCTGGTTAGCGAGAACCATAGCATGCTTAAGAGCTTGTTCGTTATCACCGGAAAGAGAAAGACTATATACAAGATAATATCTTGCCTGAGTCTGGCCAGCATCCATGTCGACAACCTGACCAAGATAGTCGGCAGCAGCAGTATACTTTTTATTAGCATAGTGCTGCAATCCCTGTTGTAAGAGCTGAGGAATCAAATCATCGGCAGCAGCATAAGCACTGCAACATACTCCAAGCAGCATTCCAGGAAGAAGCTTCTTAAACTTTTTCAAATAAGACATCTTAAACTCCAAAAAAGCTAATAATTTATAGTAATATACCCTATATCGGCAATTCTTAGCAAGAGTGTAAGTCGGAAGTCGGAAGTCAGCTTACGGCCATCGGCTAGCTGCTATCAGCCGAGAAAACAGCAGCTATTAGCTTTTGGCTTTTGGCCGAGAAATCCCCCCTACCCCCCTTTAACAAAGGCTGTCTGAAAACTCGATTTTATGCATTCAAAACAAGTTCCTTCTAAAATCAAAACCCTCCCTACCCTCCCTTAAAAAGGGAGGTTTTTAGGAGTCTACTGTACATCGGGATTTTTACAAATTTCTAGTTTTGGGACAGTCTCTTTAACAAAGGGGGTAAGCACCGCTACAAACAAATTCTCAATTTTCAATTCTCAATTTTCAATTTTCAATTCTCAATTCTCAATTCCAGTATTGGCACTAAGTTTGTCGAAGCAGCAGCAAACCCAATCTATCAATTATGCATTATGCATTATGCATTATGAATTATGCATTATGAATTATGCATTATGAATTATGCATTATGAATTATGCATTATGAATTATGCATTATGAATTATGCATTATGAATTATGCATTATGAATTATGCATTATGAATTATGAATTATGTCGCTAAAGCGACAAGAATTAAGGCCGCATCCACAGCCGAAGGCTAATTCATTTATATAGTCTGCTATAGTTCCAATGACTTCCCATTACCTTTTTATAGTAGTCTCTTGTTTCAGCCATCGGAACCTTATCAAGACGGTCGAGAACAGGAAGATTCTTGAATGGACCAGCTTCAACCTTGCGCTGAATATTTCCCTGACCACCATTATAGGCTGCTGAAGCAAGGAACATATCACCATTGAACAGGTCACTGAGATATTTCAGATACCAGGAGCCATATCTAATGTTGAGTTCAGGATCCCAAAGCTTATTCTTGTTGAAATTCTTTTCACCAAGTTTGCCTGCTATCCATTTACCAGTGCTGGGAAGAATCTGCATTAAACCATGGGCATTGCTTCTGGAAAGAATATCAACCTTAAAGTGGCTTTCTTCCCTCATGATAGAACGTATCCACATAGGGTCTATGCCAAATTTTGCAGCATACTTCTTTATTTCTGTCTGGTAAATCATAGGATAAAGGGCTTCCCAACCCCATTTTGGCATATCAGTTAAAGGCTTATCGGCCTCAGAAATCTGTCTGCTAAGCCTTTCGCCATATAATACTATCTGCTGATAATCATTATACTTCCGTGCAACATCAATGATAGCCTTATATAAAGCCATATTAGACTTGTATTTATCCGTAAGCTTCATTGCTTCAGATTTTGCCAAATTATTCAGTTTGGTTCCCCAAAGCTTGTCCATTGCATCTATTCTATTTAATGTAGCTGAAGAAAGCTTACTTACAGGCTTATTAGTAAGCTTCAAGCTATCCTTTCTAGAATTTGGTGAAAGCCACCATATATAAAAGGAATTAGGATACTTTTTCTTGAGAAGCTCCACTATGGCTTTTCCATCATTTGTCTTTAGGCCAGCACAAAGAGCCGCATAACCTAGAGAATCATCTGCACGATGATTACCAGGGAAATTCTTAGCAAGAAGCATAAAATAAGGAATAGCTCTTTTATAATTCTTATTGTCGTAGCATTTCAAACCCATTTCAAATATGTGTACGGGTAACACCCCACCCTGAAAGTTTGACCGCAGGAACTGATTGATATATTCCATCGTTTCAGCATCGCGACCACATTCAAAGGAAGAACGCATAAGACGATATTTAATAGCAACAGGATCTACCGGAAAAGTATTGCATGTAGAAGCAGCCAGGTAATCAGTACAAGCTTCAGAATGCTTACCAGCAAAGTGCTCAATATTTCCCCTAAGCATTCTTGCCCAGGCAATCATAACCGGGTCGTTTTTCTTGTTGGTGATTATGGCAGCAAAAGCTTCCATTGATTTTTCAGTTTTTTTCTGCTTATTAAGGTATTCAGCATTTAGAATTTCTGAAACTGTTTTACCAAAATTCTTTTCCAATACTATCTGGTTAGCTTTGTTCTTATAGATTTCAGCAGTCAGATTTTCGTTTATTATCCAAGTAGCAATAGAAAGCCACTCCTTATTAGAAAAGCTATACAAGCCAGGCTCTGCAATAATTTTTTTTAGTAAATCAACAGAGGCAGCTGCAGTCTGGTAAAAATATCTTTCAGCATTGAATTCAACAAGTGAACGGTATGCAAAACGACTCTTTGTTTTAATATCAATAAAAGGCAGTTCAGAAAGTTTGAAAAAAGCTGTGCCCTTCTGCCAGACAGTTTTTAAAGAAGCTGCCGTAGCTTCCAGATTTGCTAAGTCTGTGGGCTGTGCATTATCAAGCATAAGCATAAAATGAGTCATACGTGACAAAAGAGTAGCTTCAGAATCAGGATATGCAGCTATAAGCTTTGAATAAATGGTAAATGCTTCGGGTTTCCTACCTATATTTTTAAGAGCTTCCGCTTCCATGTAGAGTCTGACGTCGTTCAGATTATCAAGAGCCTTTGTTGGTTGCACCATATTATATAGTTCCTGATATTTCTTACTATCATATAGAGCGGCTATCTTATTTAAATTTTTCTCGAAGGTCTGGGAAAAGCCTGCTACGGGGATAACAGCAGTCAGGCCCAATGCCAGTATGAGTCGCTTTAAACCTTTACATTTTTCAGACATAGAAAACCCCTGTTTATTAGTCAATGTTAGTCAATTTACACTATAACAAAATTTTAATCCAAGTACAACCCGTGAGAAAAGCAGCTAAAAAAATAAATGTGCCGTTTTTATAGCGACACATTGAAAGGGAGTTAGGGATTTGTTTGGTTGTCCATCCATATTTACTTAACTTTATATTTAAGTTAAGTTCTCATGAACTTCATAATTATATTCGTCTTAAAAATTCCAAAACTTTAGCTTTTTTTTATTTTTTTTTGTTTATTTTTGTTTGTCTATGTTTGTTTCTTTATTGATGCCGTTTTTTGTAGTTTGAATAAATTTGTCTTTGTTTGAAAACACTACTTTGCGTGCAAATATTTCGAGAGAAGTAAAATTCGTTAAGAAAATATCCAAAGCTGCCGATAGGTTTCGCGTAAGTTTTGTCTAAAAAAAGACAATGTTCTGGAGGTAATTTTTCATGGTGAAAGAAAGTCTTATGACTATTCCTGAATTAATGGAATTTTTACAGGTCAAAAGAAATACGATTTATACTCTTCGCAATCTCGGCCTTCCAACAGTAAAAATTGGTCGTTCAGTAAGATTTAGAGTTGATTCTGTAATTAAATGGCTTGGTGAGTTAGAAAAATCCAGTAATCCAGACATGACAAATTGCCTTGGTAAAATTTGATTTGGAGTTGTATTAAAGCCCAAAGGATTGTTTAATCCAAAGGCCGGAATGTTTTATGTTAGAGCTAATAGTTAATAATCTAGACGGATCAGGGGAAATTCTTACCCTCCTCTGTTTTTCTGTAACCAGCAGCTTTCTGTTGGGCAAGACTCTTTGTAATTTATACAATGAGATTGCCGAAAGCAAAGATGCTGCTGATAAAAAGCGAATGAAACATTTCAGACCGTAAGAGTCATAAAAAAAGCCACGCAAATGCGTGGCTTTTTTTTATGACGGGGCTGGGGGTTACGAATTTGAGGATTTGGGGTGTGGAGATTGTTTTAAAAAGTACGTTGCAATTATTTTCAAAGTACTGTATAAATTATATCCGAATGAAATTTATTGAGTAAAGTAGGAGTTAAGAATGAAACTTTATACTACCGAACAAATCCGCAACGTTGCTATCGTCGGTCACGGCGGAACAGGCAAGACCTCTCTTGCAGAAGCAATGTTATTCCACACTGGTGCTAACAGCCGTCTTGGTAAGGTTGACGATGATAGTTCTATGATGAACTATGATCCAGAAGAAATTAAGCGCAAAGCAACAGTCAACACTTCTTTGGCAGCTCTTGAATATAAAGATTGCAAAATCAACGTTCTCGACGCACCTGGTTTTGACGATTTCTTAGGTGAAGTATACAAGATTGCCGGCGCAGTTGATATGGCTATCGTTACAGTAAACGCTCAGTCAGGCGTTGAAGTTGGTACCGAAAAGAACTGGGCTATTCTTGAAAAGACTAATACTCCAAGATTGGTTGTTCTTACTAAGCTTGATAAAGAAAATATCAACCTTGACAAGACCTATGAATCTCTCAAGGCTCTTGATAGCAAGATTACTCCAATCGTTATCCCATGGGGCACCTTCGATAAAGTTAAGGGCGTTATCGACCTGGTTGATATGAAGGCCTATGAATACAAGGATGACAAGGGAAAATCAATTTCTGCCTGCGACATTCCAGCCGATATGAAGGATGAAGCTCAGAAGCTTCACGATTCAATGGTTGAATCAGTTGTAGAATGTGATGATGACCTTATGAACAAGTTCTTCGAAGGCGAAGAAATCACTGCAGCTGAACTCAAGAGCGCTCTCAAGAAGGGTATCGCTGCTAACCAGATTAAGCCAATGCTTACCGTAATGTCTCTTAAGAACATCGGTACTGAAAACCTTCTCAACTTCATCGTTGAAAGCTGCCCATCTCCAGCAACCAGCAGAGTTCTTGCAGCAGTTAAGTTTGGTACAGAAGACGCAGTTGAACTTAAGAACGATGCAAACGGCCCACAGGCTGGTTTCATTTTCAAGAAGATCAACGAACAGACTGGAGATATGCTTTTGATGCGTGTTCTCAGCGGCACCTTCACAACTGGTACTGATATTTACAATCCAGCAGCAAGCGCTTCTGAACGTTTCTCAAGCTTCTCTACTCTCCGTGGCAAGAACAAGGTTGACGTAGAAAAAGCAGTAGCAGGCGACATCGTTGCATTAGTAAAACCAAAATGCACTACCTATGGTCAGACCCTCTGCTCAGAAAGCACCCCAATACAGATTCAGGTTCCAGCTCTTCCACAGCCAATGCTTCAGTATGCAATTGCTCCAAAGACTAAGGCTGACCAGGAAAAGATGGGTATCGGTCTCAAGACCCTCTGCGCTGATGACGGCGTTCTTTCTTACGAATTTGACCCAGAAATGAGCCAGGGCATTATTTCTGGTCTCGGTGATACTCATATCGACGTAGCAATCAGCAGATTGAAATCTCGCTGGAACGTTGAAGTAGAAACCTACAAACCAAAAGTAGCATACCGCGAAACTATTAAGGGCACTGCCAGAGTTCAGGGTAAACATAAGAAACAGTCTGGTGGTAAGGGTCAGTATGGTGACGTTTGGGTTAAGTTTGAACCCAATAAGGGCAAAGGCTATGAATTCGTAGACGCTATCGTTGGCGGCGTAGTTCCAAAGAACTTCATCCCAGCAGTAGACAAGGGCCTCCAGGAATATAGCGCTCGTGGCGTTATCGCTGGTTTCCCAACAATCGACTTCAAGGCAACTCTCGACTTCGGTTCTTACCATGACGTTGACTCTAACGAAATGTCCTTCAAGCTTGCAGCAGGTCTTGCATTCAAGAAGGGTATCGCTGAAGCTAAGCCAGTTCTTCTTGAACCAATTTATGAAGTAGCTGTAACTGTTCCAGATGATTACATGGGCGATATCATGGGCGATATGAACAAGCGCCGTGGTAAAGTTCTCGGTATGGATCCGATCGAAGGCGGTAAGCAGGTAATCAGAGCTACTGTTCCACAGGCTGAAATGTATAAATACGCTACAGACCTCAAGTCTATGACTCAGTCTCGCGGTGAATTCACTATGAAGTTCTCTTCATACGAAGAAGTTCCAGCTAACGTAACTGAACAGGTTGCTAAGGAATACAAGACTGCTGATGCAGACGAAGAATAATTTCTAAAATAAAAAAGCCTCTCGAAAGAGAGGCTTTTTTATTTTAGCATTATCGAAATTCATCCTCTCATCAAAAATAAGTTTCTTCTAGTTTACCAGTCTTAGATACCAGCAGTTTTAATTACATATTTGCGAAGCCGAATCATTCATATTTAGCATCAGGCAAATCATTCACAGCCGAAGGCTCATTCATTTTTTAATATTTTTTCCTCAGACTATTGACAATAGAAGTCAAATTAAAGGATAATGGTGCACAAATATAAAAAAATGATTTTTGGGGGCAAATTATGGCTGATAAAAGCCGAAATTTTAGCGTTTATTTGCTTGTGCTTGCGCTGATTGGTGCAGCACTATTCTATGGGTGCGGTAATTCCGTGTCCAGTGACCATGTGTCTTCAGACGAAACAGTTTATTCAATAACTGGTACTTATAAGATGCCTAGTTTAATAATGGCTTCTTCAAGAATGTCCACAACCTATGCTCTTCCAGCTGGTGTAACAATTTATTCTGAAGCAGAACCGAATAAACTGGCCCTAGGTTTATTAGAAGAACCGAATAAATATATAATCACCGGTCTCAACCCGAATTATGTTCATCATATAGTTTTCAAATATACTGATGGATTAGATACATATATCGCACGTTCAGAATCAGCAATCACATTTGAACCGAACACCCCGACAAAGGTTTGCAATGATTCTTTAAATCCACAGAAATGTGAAGTATCAATCTCAGGCAGATTGCTAGATTCAACCGGCAAGCCATTAATGTCTCCCAATGTTACTCTCTGGGGACAGAATATAGTCAACTACGATTCATCAACAGGCATTTACACTACCCCCCTTATGCCCAAAAATCAGAAAGCAGACTTGATTGTTAATTCTGTCGGTTATCAGCAGACTATTATTCCATTAGAATTTAAAGACAATCCAACCTATCATGAAAATGTTGTTCCAAGCACAGCAGAAAAACAGCCACCAACAGTTGAAATTTATTCATCAAAATCCAATTATTCAACTGGAACTACAGTATATATAACAGCTAAAGGCTCTGACCCCAATAATGATGAATTAAATTACGAATGTGTATTAGAAAGCTGTGAATCAAAAGACGCAAGCTCAACTGTAACTCTTCTTGCCGCCCAAAGTAGTGAAAATGAAAAGATATTCAGTTGGAAATCCCCAAATGATGATTGTCTTGCAACCTTAACAGTAAAAGTATCCAAAAAGAATGTTTATAATTCAAATCTTACTGCAACAGCTAAGATTAAGATTACTATAGGTACAGGAATCTACAAACCAAATTCAGACCCAACAGACCTTAGCATTGCTGTAAATACAACAGCTGGCGTTAAACCATCTGCATACTACGGCGCACGCACATATGTTGTCGTTGCCGATGCTAAAGACGCTGACCAAGACAGACTGTCCTACAAATTAACATTGGAATCAGCAACAGGTGATTCAAGTGTTCCACTGGGTAGAATATCAGCCCAGAATCTTGGTAATGAATGGCGCTGGGAAACTCCGGATCTCAAATCAGAAACCCAGTATAAATTAACAGTAGTTGTTCAGGACAAGAAAGAACACAAGCTTACCGCAACCCAGGTAATAACTCTCAAAGCAACTCAGCCAAACGAACCACCTACAGTTACAAAGATAAGCCCTGCTGACGGCACTTCAATAACCAGTGGTAAGGAAATAGAATTAAAGGTTGCTGGTACTGACCCAGAACAAGGACCACTCTATTACAAGTGGACTTATTCTAGCGGTGAACTTGCCGAACCCAGTGTAACAGATACAGCAAGATGGATTGCTCCAATCATCAACAAACAGGAATCAAAGACAATCAATGTTAAGGTTTCTGATGACGGCGGTCTATATGCAACTGCATCATTCGTTCTTGAAGTAATTCCTGACCCGAACAAAAAAGCACCGGAAGGTCAGATCATATTCTCTGCTACAAACGCACAATATAATAACAACGGTACCATGGTTCCGCTTTATAAAGCTGGCGAAGCAATAACCTTTACAGGTATTGCTACAGATACCAACTATATGAAAGCCTTAAGCGGAAGCAATTTCACCTGGTATTTGATTGATCCAAGTGGAACCCAGAAGGAGCTTGCAAGAGGCAAAGAATCAGCTACATTTACTCCAACTGCCGCTCAGAGAGGCGATTATTCTGTTAAGCTTGTTATGAAAGACCTTACAGGTATTACAGGTGAAGCAGTATCTGATTTCAGAGTAAATACACTTCCAGAAGCAGAAATTATCTGCAATGGATTTGCTATAGCTCCTAACGGTCGTATGACAACCCCAACAAAGCAGAAATACAAAGAAGGTTCTGTAGAATACGACGTATTCCAGGATGTAGATACTGTTACTATGATAGCAAGCTGCACAGACATAGAAACCGACAAGAGTGCACTTGAATCCAACGTTAAGTGGATGCTTGGCAATACAGTTACCCCTGGGAAGACCTTTACAAAGGCATCTCGTAAATGGGATCCTAAGGAAACACCTACAGCTGATACAATAGAAGGTAAACTGAATACCCTCTATATGATTACCACAGACTCAAAGACTGAATCATCTGCAACATCTACATACATGTTCTTTGTAAATACTGCACCAGTCATTGAAATCGCTACTTCTACAAATAGTGGTTTTATTAATACTGACGTAATCAACCTTCAGGCTAAAGTATCAGACGACGCCGAAGGAATCACAATAGAATGGTTTGAATGCCATAAGCTTGCAACAGAAAGCACATGGTCAGAATATAAGAGCCTCAACAAATCAGGCCTCAATCCAACCAGCGCTACCGCAAAATCACTTGATCATACAATTCAGATTAATGCATCTGAAATCATGACCAATTACTTCAGTGGTAATGGTGGCGATATGAAGCTGAAGCTTATTGCTACAGACAGTATGGGAGCCAGCAGCGAAACCAATGATAATGCTGTTTACTTCTCTATTGTAGACCCACACAAGGTAAATGACCTTGAAGTTGCAAGCGGAAGCTATAATCGTGCATTAGACCAGAATTTCGACAAGCTTGTCAGCCTGAAAGCACCATATGTATTTGCTGATGCTCAGCGCTTTAGCGTAAGAGGCACCACCGACAAGTGGAATGACGATATGAATTGGACCTGGGCCGACATCTGGACTGATGAAAACGGCAAAGAACGCTCTGGCGGTTATCACACAATCACATCAGAAGAAATTCTTGATAACAATATTATCAATGGTTACTTTGTAAAGAATGAATTTGGTACTCATACTATTCGTCTTACTGCTACAAGCATTTCCTATGGTATTGTAGCTTCCAATAGCATTGAAGTATTTATCAACAGCACTCCAGGCGTTACCTTCTCAGGTGTAACAGAAGGTGACATCATGAGATTCGATACAGGCAAGCCTGCTACATTCACTCTGAATATTACAGAAGACAATGATCAGGAACGCCTTGGTCTAACCTGGACAATCGTTCCATTAAAGAACGATATGTCTGAAGATACTTCAAAACAGAAAGTATTTGCTTCTCATGACCTGAATCCAAATACTCAGGATATTTCACCAATCTCTATGAATGGTGTAAAATCTACTATAGTTAACGTAAGCACTTCCAACATCAAAGACTTTGATATAGCCTCTGGTGCTTATCGTGTATATGTATGCGTTTATGATGAATGGAATGCTGCAGCAACAGCAACAGTTGATGTATTGTTCAACACACTTCCAACCTTTGACACTGTCTTAGGCCAGGAAGAAGGCGTTAAGCTTACAATCACTGTTCCTGCCACAAGTGACAATGACGAAGACTATAGTAATTTTGTAGATCCATATACATTCATTGGCTCTACACCAGTATATCTGGTTGATAAACCAACAATGTTCCTGAATTTCGAAATGAACGCTTCTGATACTGAAGTTGGTATGTCTGGTCTTAACATGAATACTTATGACCCAGATAACCACATTATATGGAAGTTCAGCGACGGTGCTGAAGTATTGCCAAAGAACAGACAGAACCTGACTAACCGTTCTATCCAGGGTGCACGTTTTGGTATTGGCAAAAACACTGTTACTGCCGAAATCCGTGACAGCTTCTATGGTTTATACAATGGTAAATTCAACAAATTAGCCGTTGCCTCCTACTCAGAAGACTTCTATATCTGGCAGAGCACATACGGCAATCTCATGGAAAACTACCATGAAGCAACCAACCTGTTCCAGGTAGACGACTTAGGCTGCTTCTATGTCCAGTATGGTAATGTTGCAACCTATACAGAAGCCTACCAGATAAAAGAAAACAACCAGAGACTTTCGTATTTGTCTCCTGGCAAAGTACCAACAGATGACAACGTATACGTAGAAAAAACCGGCGATTCTACAAGCTATGTAGTTGGTGACAAAAACATCAGCACATTAGCTGAAGCACCAATCCATGTTCTTGCAGTAATGCCATTCCCAGATACAAGCAAAATTGCCATGTTAACAGATACACCTTTAAAAACTTCTTTGGGTCATAATGATGATGGTGATTATGTATTGAAATACAATAAAACCCAAGATGGCTCTGCCGGCGACGAAATATACGAAAAAAAATTATGGAATTATACAATGGTTTACGTTGATCCATTCAACGCTGAAACCAACGAAGGCAATCGCAAATTGTTCTTTGATAATGCCAGCGGGACTCAGACATATGATTACCCAGCAGGCGACCCAGATTATCTGAAGAAGGTAATATCAATAACCTATACAGATAATACTGGTTCTATGTTACTTAAGGATTGGGACGGTCATTCAGGTGCAATAGCTCCATATTCAAGCTCTGATTTGTGCTATTTGCCAGCTTCTAACAATCCTCCTCTATTCCACATAGACGGTGCTGACTTCAACTTCACAGAAAAATCCAAGGTTAGATGGTTGAAGAATCTTAATAGCCTGAGTCAGAAGCTGTTCTTAACCGATACAGGTAACAACAGAGTTGTTAAGCTTAACACAGACTTCTCTGGTGCTAACAGCTTCACTGTAAATTCTCCAATCGACGTTGCACAGACTAATTCAAAGTATGTATTCACTCTTAGTGAAACTACAACAGGTGATGAAGGTGCAATCAATCTGTTTGAAGTTACTAATTCCAGTGCTACTAAGGCTTGTGATCCATTTGCTAAATTAGTTACTGACGCTGGAAAGCAAAACGATACCTCTTACCGTGCTGGTAAGCTGATGAATCCAAGAGCTATTTACTTCTATGCTCAGCAGAATGGTAGCAATTATCTTGGCGGTCTTGTAATTCTTGAAGACGGTTGTGATGGTTTCAAGAACAGAGTCCAGATCATCAGAACCAACATGCTTGAATGGATTGAATAAAAAGCTCGATAGCTA
The DNA here is from genome assembly GCA_045599645.1 of Candidatus Avigastranaerophilus sp. Classification (GTDB taxonomy): domain Bacteria; phylum Muiribacteriota; class Ozemobacteria; order Ozemobacterales; family Ozemobacteraceae; genus RUG334. Next base: position 63,887 of record JAZRWI010000070.1, on the reverse strand, counting down.
AGAGACAGTAAAACTACCCAAGCCTAATGGCTTGGGTAGTTTGTTTTAGGGTAGAAGCAGGCCGAAAATCCCCCCTGCCCCCCTTTACGAAAGGGGGTATAAAAGATTACCTTTACAAGAGGCTGTCCCAAAACTAGAAATTTATAAAAATTCCGATGTACAGTAGACTCCTAAAACCTCCCTTTTTAAGGGAGGGTAGGGAGGGTTTTGATTTTAGAAGAAACTTGTTTTGAATGCATAAAATCGAGTATTCAGACAGCCTCTTACGAGAGGCTGTCCCAAAACTAGAAATTTATAAAAATTCCGATGTACAGTAGACTCCTAAAAACCTCCCTTTTCAAGGGAGGGTAGGGAGGGTTTTGATTTTAGAAGAAACTTGTTTTGAATACATAAAATCGAGTATTCAGACAGCCTCTTACGAAAGGGGGTATAAAAAAAGCCCCGGCTTAGTGCCGGGGATTTTTTTATTTTATTGGTTGATGATAGTGTTACTGTTGATTTTTAACTTTTCGATGAATTCTCGGAAGGTTTTGCGTGCACCCTTCACGATTCTTTCTTTTCTTGCTTCGCTTCTTTCGCCTTCTTTACTTTCGAAGATACCGAAGTTAATATTCATCGGATGGAATTCTTTATGCCCTTCGAAGGTTATATAATTAAGCAAAGCGCCTATCATAGTTGTTGGTGGAAATACAACAGGTTCTTTTCCCTGAACAAGTCTGGCGGCATTCAAACCGGCTACAAGACCGCTCATGGCAGATTCTGTGTATCCTTCAACACCGCTGAGCTGACCAGCAAAGAAGATATTAGGATCATCTCTAAGCTGCATTGTTGGCTTTAAAAGAGCTGGTGCATTGATATATGAATTTCTATGCATCTGGCCTAAGCGGACAAATTCAGCATTTTCCAAACCAGGAATCATTCTGAAGACCCTCTTCTGTTCCGGGTGTCTCAGATTAGTCTGGAAACCAACCATATTATAAAGACTACCAAGAAGGTTATCCTGTCTAAGCTGAACATTAGCCCAAGGTCTGTGACCAGTGCGTGGATCAGTCAAACCAACGGGTTTCAACGGACCAAATCTCAAGGATTCGCTGCCTGTTTCAGCAATAATTTCTACTGGCTGACAGGCACTGAAGAACTGCTTCTTAGCATTCTTTTCCATTTCAGAAAGGTCTATTCTTTCTGCGCTAAGAAGAGCTTCAACAAAGGCATGATATTCATCCTTGTTCATCGGGCAGTTGATATAGTCACCCTTGCCTGTATCGCCGTAGCGATCAGACTTGAAAGCTATATCCATATTAATGGTTTCAGCTTTTACAATTGGAGCAACTGCATCATAGAATTCTAGCTGCTGCTTACCAAGACGGGCAGCAATAGCTTCCAGAAGCTTTGGTGAAGTTAATGGGCCTGTTGCCACAATAACAATGCCGTCTTTGGGCAGTTCGACACATTCTTCATTATGATAATCAACAAGGCTATGTGTTTTTATATATCTTGTGATTTCTCTTGAAAAAGCCTGTCTGTCTACAGCCAGAGCATTTCCTGCAGGAACTCTGTATTTATAAGCAGTATCTATGAAGTAGCTGTTTAAAAAACGGAGTTCTTCCTTTAAGAGGCCAGGAGCTCTGTCTGGTAAATTACTACCAACAGAGTTACTGCAAACCAGTTCAGCAAACTGATCAGTTGAATGGGCACCAGTTGTAACTTTGGGGCGCATTTCTATCAGTCTTACAGGAATAGAACGTCTGATAAGCTGAGCTACAGCTTCTGTTCCTGCCAATCCGGCACCGATAACAGTTACCGGATATTCAGTAATCTTATTCGCCATCTTTATGAGCACCCTTACTTTCTGGGATATGTTTGTATTTGCAGCCCTTAGCTGAACACTTTACATAGTCACCCAGTTTCTTAGTGTTATACCATACAAGTGGAGCCTTACAATCCGGGCAAAGCTCGCCAGTAGGTTTGTTCCATGTTGTCAAAGTGCACTTCGGGTAGTTGCTGCAACCGAAGAACAATCTTCCGCGCTTAGATTTCTTTTCAACAATCTTTCCACCGCAGATTGGGCATTTTACGCCAGTATCTTTTACGATTGGATGAGTGTTTTTGCATTCCGGATAGTTGCTGCAAGCTACGAACTTACCGAACTTTCCGCTGCGAATCTGCATCTGAGCACCGCATTTTTCGCACTTTTCATCAATCAATTCTATTTCTGGTTCTTCTTCTTCAACATTAGCAAGAATTTCAGCCATTTTCATAGGCGGCTGTGGAATTCCCTTGGCAAAGAGAAGAACATTGTCAGGAATATTGATTGTAGATTTACATTCAGGATATGAAGAGCAAGCCAGGAATTTACCTGTGCTGCCTATTCTGACAACCATTTTCTTGCCACATTCCGGGCAAACAATGTCTGATTCGATGCGAACCTTTTCAACTTCCTCTTCGGCCTTTTTAAGGTTTTCAGAGAATGGTCCGTAGAAATCGCTAAGAACCTTAACCCAGTCAGCTGTGCCTTCTTCAATGAGGTCGAGGCTGCTTTCCATCTTTGCAGTGAAATCAGTGCTGATTAAATCCTTGAAATTAGCTTCAAGAATGTGGCTGACAACAAATGCAGCATCAGAAGGAATGAAATGACCGTCTACCTTCTTAACATACTTGCGCTGCTGAATCGTATCAACAATTGTAGCATAGGTTGAAGGTCTGCCGATGCCTTCCTTTTCAAGAGTCTTGATGATGGAAGATTCTGAGTATCTTGGAGGTGCTGCAGTGTAATGCTGTTCCGGGAAGGTAGCTACGAGACTCAGCTTTTCACCCTGCTTGATTGCAGGAAGCTTCTGCTTTCCTTCTTCATCAAATTCATCGGTTTCTGTTTCTTCATCCTTTGCATAAGAATAAAGGGAAGTGAAACCATCGAAAGTCATTGTGGTGCCTGAAGCCTGGAACAGATTTCCACCGGCTTCGACATCAACGGTAACAACATCATAAACAGCGTCAGCCATCTGAGATGCAGTATAGCGCTTCCAAATCAAAGAATATATCTTAAGCTGTTCCGGTTTAAGGAAACGAGCCATCATTTCTGGAGTTCTGAAAACAGATGTTGGTCTGATTGCTTCATGGGCGTCCTGTGCACCCTTTTTGAGCTTGAAGAATCTGTTTTTATCAAGCTGGTATTCCTTAGAATAGTTCTTAGCTATAAAGGAATTAAGTTCTCTTAAGCCTTCTGGAGAAATTCTGACTGAGTCAGTTCTCATGTAGGTTATAAGACCAACCTGGCCTTCTGCACCCAGTTCAATACCTTCATAAAGCTTCTGAGCAATAGACATTGTTCTCTTTGGTGCGAAGCCGAATTTCTGAGCAGCTTCTGCCTGAAGTGTGCTAGTAATAAATGGAGGAGGCGGTGCCTGACGTCTTTCGCGTTTAGTTACTGCATTAGCGGAAAGACTAGCTGCTTTAAGAGCAGCAACGATACTTTCTGCAGCAGCTTTATTGGCAACATCAGCCTTCTTACCGGCAACCTTAGTAAGTCTTACCTTGAATTTCTTCTGGGCATCAGTCTTTAAATCTGCGTCGATTGTCCAATATTCCTCAGGAACGAAATCGAGAATTTCTTTTTCGCGCTGGCAGATTAAAGCAACAGCAACAGACTGAACACGGCCAGCAGAAAGACCTAAGCAGATTTTCTGCCAAAGCAATGGAGATAGCTTATAGCCGACCAATCTATCAAGAATTCTTCTAGACTGCTGGGCATTAACTAAATCACAATCAATGCATCTAGGAGATTCAAGAGACTTTAAAACGTCTTCCTTTGTAATAGCATTGAACGTAATGCGGCATTTTGACAGTGGGTCTATGTTTAAAACATTGGCCAGATGCCAGCTTATCGCTTCACCTTCGCGGTCAGGGTCGGGTGCCAGATAAACTTTATCAACAGTTTTTGCTATTTTCTGAAGATTAAGAATAACGTCTTTACGGTCTTCAACAACGTGAAAATCCGGAACGAAGCCATTATCAGTGCTTACACCGAATCTGGACGGTGGCAAATCTATGACATGTCCCTTACTGGCTTCAACAATAAACTCTTTTCCCAGAAATTTGGAAAGTGTCTTAATTTTACCAGGAGACTCAACTATAATTAAATTCTTAGACATTTTTTCCCCTCCGGGAAATTAAATCAATGAATTGTGGCACAAAACATTGGGATATCTGCAGCTTCTTGAACTGCTTCTTCCCTGACGACTGGCTTATTCATCAAAAGAATAACTTCCAGCCTGCTCTTTGTTATACCACGCAAATCCATTTTCTGGATGTAGAGAAAAGTTCTTTCATACTGCAGAGGTGTAACTGTTCCATCTTCGAGAGACTTCAGCAGATAACACTGAGCTTCAGGAGTAAGTCTTACAGCTTCAGCCGGATTAAGTTGCCTTACACCGGAATAATTGCCATCGAGACTTCTTTCTCTTTCATTAACTCTAACAATAGGATCAACCTTAGAGGTTATCATTTCGACGATACCCATTGCAGTGTCAATGTCGTTAATAGTGTAACCCTTCGCCAATAGCTGACTGACCATGGGGTCTTGCCCATCGTCATTTCGTCCACTGGCTTCAATGCGCTTTATGACGAGATTCATAATTTCCATTATGTTCGTCAATGGACTTTTAATATTGTTCATAGCCTACCTTATTTTATATCTCTTCTGGTCTGGTATCTTCCGCCAGATATTCTTACTATATAATTTCTCATCTCTAGCTGCAAAAGTAAAGAAAACAATTTATCATTATTCCAACCTTCTGCGACCAATTCGTCCAAAGTCGCTCCAGTGGCTAATCTCAAAATTAATTTTCTTTCTTCGGCAGTTAAATTTTTATCCTCACAAATTTCCTCATCTTTTATTTTTTGGAAATTTTTTAGTTTTTCCGGAGATAACAAATCCTGATAATAGTCAATAATTTCTTCAGGACAAGTTACAAGATTTGCACCTTCTTTAATAAGATTCATAGTTCCTTCGGATGGACTCTTGCCTGAGCCGCCTGGAACAGCAAATATTTCACGATTCTGTTCACCAGCCAGATGAGCAGTAATCAGTGAACCACTGCGGGCGCTTGCTTCAATAACAAGTGTAGCGATGCACATTCCCGAAATAATTCTATTCCTAATAGGGAAATACCATGGAAGTGGAGCCACTCCAGGAGCATATTCTGATAAAAGTGTTCCACAATTGATGACTTTATCACGTATCTTAGTATTAGCACGCGGATAGGCAATATCAACACCGTTTGCAAGAACCGCAACAGTCTTTTCGCCTGCTTCCAATGCGCCTCTAGCAGCATAGGTATCTATGCCAAGAGCCAGACCGCTTACAACAGTAAAGCCGGCCTTAGAAAGCTTATATGCGAAATCATGAGCAACCTCATACCCCATTTGAGAAGCATTACGGGCACCTACAATTGCTATTGCCGGAGAACATTCACCAAGATCCTGTCCCTTAGCGAACAAGACCAAGGGAGAATCAGGTATTTCACGTAAAAGAGCCGGGTATTCCTTTGATGTGTAAGGAATTAACCTGATTCCTTTTTCGTCTAATTTTTCAGGAGAGCATATTAACTGAGACTTAGAGGCTTCTGCCACAAATCTCCTGGCTCTGCCATTATCCCAGGCCTGTATAGTCATCAATTCCTGTGGGGAAGCGTGCAAAGCAGCAACCGGGTTCTTATATTTTTTTATAAGCCCAGCCATAGGGGTTGCACCAACCCAGCTGCTCATAGAAGCAAGCTTCAACCAAGGTATTCTGCTATCAGGCATAGAACATAGACTCCTTAGGCATCTTTATCTGCTTAATAGCCTTTTTGCACCACTGAACCTGAGTGTCATCCTTAGATTCAGCTGCTACTACAGAAAGTCTCGGAAGTGCTTCTATACCAGCAGTAACCAGGGATTCATAAGCCATATTCTTTATGGCCATCTGTTCATTTTTGAACATTTCAATAAACAAATCAGGATTATTGATTGCCATATCGCCTAAGATTCTGTGAATAGCCCTGACTTCTGCGCCTTCTTTCTGCTTTGCTCCATAAATCATAAGTGCCAGAGCATCCTCTTCGCCGCCTAACTGGCCAATGGCCTTAATAGCAGAGAGTCTGACCTTTATGTCAGAATCACCAAGAGCATGGTTCAAAACAGCTCTTGCTTTGTTGGTTGGGAAAGCACCCAGAGCTTCTGCTGCAGTCATGCGAACAGCTACTTCAGAATCCTCAAGCAGCATTATTATATGGTCTAAGCCACGGATATCACGCATTTCGCCAAATGCGAGGGCTGAATTTTTGCGTAAATCCGGATCTTCAGATTCAATACACTTTATTAATTGCTTATAAACCTTGTCACCAAGCTTCTTGAAGGAAGTAATGCAGTTGCGGTGAACTTCACTGTTTCTATCAGAAAAGCATCTTATCAAAGGAACAATAGAACGTTCATCGCCAGACTGACCGAGAGAAATAGCAGCGTAAATTCTTACCCATTCACTATCATCTCTTAAGGATTCAATCAAGGCGTCTATCAGTATAGGTTCATTTTCTATCATTCCAGCTGCCTGAGCTGCAAAGAGCCTGAGTTCAGAATCGCCACGGCGCATGGCTTCAACAATCTTTTCAACGTAGTTGTGACCAACGTCTTTGATAACATAGGTTACCCAATAACGGATATCAGCATTATCGCTGGAAAGGAATCTTAAAACCTCTTCAACAGGAAGATCGTCTAATCGGCAAAGGCTTTCTGCAGCAGCCTTTCTGACACTCCAAACTTCATCGCCCAAAGCGAGAACAAGGTTTCTTGCAACAGAGGAATCAAATGAGCTTCCAAGAGCCTTAGCAGCAAAGAATCTAATTTCTTTGTTGGGGTCATTCAAAGCCTTTACGAGATAAGGAACACCTGGTTCACCAATGGATTCAAGAATTCTTGTAACCCAGTATCTAACGTCGTCATTAGTACTTTTTAGAGCTTCAGCGATTCTATCAACGCCGCGTTCGCCTATTTCCGTAAGTGCATAAGCAGAGCTTCTTCTTACGTTCCAGTCGCTATCAGAAAGACCATTAACAAGAACCGGAACAGCTCTTGGATTACCTATTTCGCCTAAGGTAGAAGCAGCAAAGGCTCTAATTTCAGGACTTTTAAGTTTAAATAACCTCATTAAAGGTTCAACAACTCTTGCACCTATTTTTACAAGTGACCTTCGAACGAGATACCTGTTGTTTTCATCCATATTTATGACTTCATCAAACAGGCGCTGGAGACTATCATTTCCGGCCTTTACAAGAGCACGCAAACAACCGTCTCTGATTTCATCATTCGGACCTCTGAGGTATTCAAACATCATATCTATTGCATTGTCGCCTATTTCAGCCAATGCCATAGTAGCGCTTTTTCTGATTGTCCAATCCGGGTCAGCCAGAGATTCTATTAATACTCTGATTACGCGCTTATCCCCAGATTCACCAAGAGCAGCAGCAATAACATATCTTGTCTGTTTATCTCCTGCCCTTAAGGCTTCAAGTAAAAATTTCTGAGCCTTTGGACCAAGCTTACCGAGTGTTTTGATAGTCCAAAAACGGATATCTTCATCGTTTGTTATTTTAAGAACCTGCTGCAAAGGTGCAATTACAGGTTCACCATATTTAACAAGAGCATCAGAGGCCGATTTTCTGACTCTCCATTTAGTGTCACCTAAGGCTCTCAACAAAGGAGTTACGCCCTGAGGGATTCTGGAATTTCCAATTGCAGCACAAGCGAAGAATCTTATTTCGTCATTCGGGCTCTTTGTAGCTCGTAAAATAGTAGGAAAACCCTTTGGACCCAATTCACCAAGAATCTGGATAGTCCAGAACTGAATATCAGCATTGTAGGAATTCATTGCAGCTGAAAGGGCCGGTATGGCAACTTCCCCAAAAGCACGGATAGCATCGGAAGCAGTTTTTCTAACTGGCCAATATTCATCGGAAAGACAGGAAATAAAAAATTGAAGGGAATTAACGTCTTTTGCTTCGGCAATTCTGGTAATTAACTCAAGTTTCTTTTCCTTGGACGCACTAGGAAACATGTCAATATAGTGCTGGCAATTGTTTTCCATTCTTTTTCCTTATTTATAATCAGATTATTATTTATTTTCAGGCAAAGCGTTTGTATCAGAAGCTATTTTTTCAGAAGCAGTGGCAGTTTCAACAGTATTTGAAGCTATAGCGGCAGCAGATGGTGCTACTTTCTGTTCTTTTTCATCTATTTTTGCAGAAGCAGTGGCAGCTTCATCCTGAACATCAACCTTTTCTAAGAGATTGATTGTTACTGGAATAACTGGAGGTATTATTGATTTTACCTTTACACGTTCTGACAATCCGTATGGGGGTTCTATCTTAATTTCGTGAGTTCCGGAAGCAAAGCCCTTAACGTAGACGATATTCTTAACTTCATTAAGATTTATGGCGTTAATATCATCAATCAAGCCTTCAATTTCCATTGAATATGAGCTTATAGTTGTTTCAACAAGCTGATCTTCACTGCTTGTGATTTCAATTGGGAGATTATTAAAGGTCTTTGTTATAACTACATCTATGCAGTTAATAGTTAAAGCAACAGTATTGTTCCCAACTATCTTGAGTCCCTTTGGGCAAATAACCGGTAAAGTAAGGGTTGCAGATTTCTGGATAGTGCTCAAATCAACTTTTTCAAGACTGACTGATTCAACAGTATTGAGAATTCTTGTTGGTCCGGTAATTGTTATTTTTTCAGGCAAAGCAATAAAAGATTCAAGTTTTCGACCATCTGGAGTCTTGTTTATCAAATCAGGCTTTACTGAAACTACTTTTTCCGGATACCCTTCTCTAACAGCAATATCAAGCTTAACATTATTGTTTGGGATTTCAATAAGATTGAGTGAGGGATTTACTTCTGTCTTACCATCTGAGTAAACGACATGGACTGGTCTATATTCGCTGATAGAGCTTTTAACATCTTTTAAATCAACATCAACGCTGCATTCTTTGATAGTATTAATTACATTCTCTGGGGCTGTAACCAATATTTCTTCTGGAGTAGTCTGAGGATCACTGCTCATATAACCTTCTGGAACGATTCCTATCTGCTTAACTGTGACCGGAACCAGTCTAGTAGCCATTGGAATCATATTGATAACAAGCTGGGCAGGTTCTTTTGAAACAAGCTGTAGATTTGAATTAGAAGGCAAAATAACATTAACAGGTAGTGTAAGTTTACCACCATGGGCATTAATCAGGTCAACATTGGCAGAAGTATTTTCTATGATTTTAGTGCTAATGAAAGCCCCTCTAGGACCTTTAAGCGTAACCTTAACTTCCGGAGACTTAGGAACAACACGATAGTCCTTCAAGGAATCAATGTTTAAATATTTAATTTTTACACTAACTTCTCTGGTAATAGGATTTGCAGAAAAGATATTTACATAGAACCATGCAAAAATACCCAATAAAATAGCTGTAGGTTTTAACCAGAAGCGTTCCTTCATTTCTTATAGAACCTCCAGCTCTTAGTATTCTGCATATTTACTTTCTGAAGAGCATCGATTACAAAACGTTTTACATCTTCAGGGCTAATATCAGTAATTAATTCTCCGCCTCTGGCCCTTGAAATCTTGCCGGTTTCTTCGCTGACAACCAGAATAAGGGCATCTGTTAATTCGGAAGTGCTTATCGCAGCTCTATGGCGGCTTCCCAATTCTCTGGCTACTTCTTTGTGGTTGCTTACAGTAGGCAGGAAACAACCAGCTGCTTCAATTCTATTGTTCTTAATAATTGCAGCTCCATCGTGAAGCGGTGAGAATGGGAAAAATATGTTTCCGAGCAATTCAGAGGAAATAACAGCATTGAGTGGAACACCATTATCAATGTATTCCTTAAGACCAATCTGCTGTTCAACGAGAACCAACGCACCTATATGTTTTTCAGAGCAGTTGGTAAGAGCTTTTGTAACATCGTTTGCCATTTCTTCTATGGTCTTTTGGTCGATAGTTTCATCTGTAAGAAACTGGCCTTTACCGATATCTTCAAAGGCGCGTCTGATTTCTGGTTGGAAAATAATAACAAGTGCAACAACTGTTGATGGCAAAAGATTTTCTAGAAGCCAAGTCACTGTGTTCAATTCAAGATTCTTTGCTATAAAAAACAAAGCAACAATTACACAGATACCCTTTAAAAGGTTAAAAGCTCTTGTTCCTTCTATAAAACGGAGTCCGAGATAAATTGCATAACTTACAAGGATAATATCAAAAACATCCCTGTATCCCATATCACCGCATATAGCCATGAAGCTGTTTAGCACTGTGTTCAATTCATTTCTCCAAAACTGCTTACAATATTCTTTACAAGCTTATGAGTAGAATCCTCTGGAGTGCATAGAGGCGGTCTGCAATAATCCTTAATAAGACCCATTTCGCTTAAAGCTGCCTTAGCAGGCAAAGGATTGGTTTCAACAAACATTGCCCTATGCAAAGGAAGCAGCATGTAATGAAGCTTCTTTGCTGTTTCCCAGTCGCCTCTGCGGCAGGCATCGTTGAAATTCTTCATAAGATCTGGTGCTACGTTGGCAGAAACAGATATAGTGCCGCAACCTCCACAAATCATTATTGGAAGATTCAAAGCATCGTCGCCTGAAAAAACAGAAAAGTTATCAGGCACACTGGCAATTATTTTCTGAATCTGGTCAATATTTCCTGAAGCTTCTTTTATGCCGCAGATATTCTTGACTTCAGCAAGCTCTGCAACAGTTTCAGGTAACATATTGCATGATGTTCTGCCTGGAACGTTATATAAAACTACAGGTAATTCAGTAACCTCTGCAACAGATTTAAAATGGGTTATCAAACCTTTCTGAGGAGGTTTATTGTAATACGGAGTAACGGAAAGAATCGCATCAGCTCCCATACTGGCAGCTTCTGAAGCAAGAATACATGCTTGAGTAGTATCATTGCTACCTGCGCCAAACATAATGTGAGCATAGCCTTCAAGCTTTTTGCGAGCTATTTGCATTAACTCTCTTTTTTCTTCAAGCTCTAAGGTTGCACCTTCACCTGTTGTAGCACAAATAACCAAGCCATCGGTTCCAGTAGCTAAATGCAAATCAAGAAGACGATTCCAGGCGTCAAAATCAACTTTTAAATTTTTTGTAAAAGGAGTGATTATTGCCACCCAGGAACCCTTAAGAAAGTCAAAGCCCATCGAATTCTCCGTTATATTTAGTCTATATAAAAAAATATAACACCACTATAGAAAAATGTCTATTTTTTAATTGGGCTTTTATTAAATTTACGCTCCGCCGCGATCAGTCGGGTCTTGAGCAAGAACATTATTGAATCCTAATTCTTCAACCAAATCAAGAACAGGCATATATTCATCAGGAGTAATTTCGCGACCAAGAACCGGGTCGCCATGAACCTTATAGGCTGGGAAATACTGACACATAATGCTCACGTTAATATCCGGACCGAATTCGTTACGCAGCCAGATTAAAGAATCTTTACTGCCAGCCAGATCGTTAGGAAGAATAAGGTGTCTGATAATCATACCCTTTGTAGCCAGCTCTGTTTCAGGGTCTACAGTAAGCAAACCAACCTGTTTGAACATCTGCTTCAAAGTTCTTCTATTTTCTTCGACATAGTTTGGGCATGAAGAAAGCTGCATGGCAGGCTTGTTCTGAGAATACTTAATATCTGGAAGATAAACATCTATAATGCCATCAAGCAAATCAAGAACTTCTTCAGATTCGTAACCAGAGCAGTTATAAACCAACGGCAGCCTCTGGGTTTCTGGCTTAGCATTCAGCCAGGCATCAAGAAGCATAGGAATAACATGGGTTGGTGTTACAAAATTCAGGTTGTGAACACCTTTTTTTGCAACATAATCATATTTTTCAGCAAGTTCCTGAGGTGTCATGAACTTGCCATTATCCAGCTGACTGAATGGGAAATTCTGACAGAACTTGCAGGCGAATGTGCACATTGATGGGAAAATAGCACCGGAACCGTTTGTTCCTGTAATAGGCGGTTCTTCACCCTTGTGCTGAGCCCAGCTGGCTATTTTTATTTTATCTGTAGTCCTGCAGAAGCCCTTTTCGCCTTTCAAACGGTTTACACCACATTTTCTCGGACAAAGTGTGCAGTGCTCCATAATTTTATAAAGTAGCGGAAGTCTTTCTTCTACAAGCTTTCTGCGTTCTTCTACAGTTATTTTTTTATCCATATTCATGCCAGCTTTTCAAAATTTTCGCTATTATACTCTCGCCTTCCCTGTGTGGCAAGAAGTATGATTTTATACGCTGTTGGCTGTTGGCTGCTAGCTGTTGGCTGCTGGCTGTTGGCTGCTGGCTGCTGGCTGCTGGCTGTTGGCTGCTGGCTGTTGGCCGAGAGAACTGCCGCTATTAGCTGTTGGCTATTGGCTGCTAGCCGAGAAAGCAGACCGCTGCCAGCCATCAGCCGAGAAAAATTCTCCATTTTCAATTCTCAATTCAGGCATTGGCACTAGCCTGGTCGAATCAGCAGCAAACCCAATCTATCAATCAATTATGCATTATGAATTATGAATTATGAATTATGCATTATGCATTATGAATTATGAATTATGAATTATGAATTAGAATAAGTGATACAACTGCTATAGAATAGGTCTTAGGTCTTAGGTCTTAGGTCTTAGGCTTCTGACTAACGACTTATAGAATCACCCCTATACATCTATTGCTAAAAAAACAGCAAAAATTATGCATTATGAATTATGAATTATGCATTATGCATTATGAATTATGAATTATGAATTATGCATTATGAATTATGCATTATGAATTATGAATTATGAATTATGAATTTTGAGGAAAAAAACATGCCATAAAAAAAATAGTTGCTAAGTAGCAAGAGTATGATTATAATGGGTACACTTTCCGATTTGGAGGAGTTATTAGATGTCAGGTCATAATAAGTGGGCCAAAGTAAAACACGTTAAGGCCAAGGTAGACGCAATCAGAGGTCGTGCCTTCACAAAAGTTATCAAAGAAATCACCATCGCTGCAAAGCTTGGTGGCGGTGATCCAGACTCAAATCCACGTTTGAGAACCGCTCTTAGTGCAGCTAAAGACTGCAATATGCCAAAAGACAATATCGACCGTGCTATTAAGAAAGGTACAGGCGAACTTGAAGGCGTAAACTACGAAGAAGTTATGTATGAAGGCTATGGTGCAAACGGCGTTGCTGTTATGGCCAAATGTCTCACCGATAACACTAACCGCACAGTTGCTGAAGTAAACAAGATTTTCAGCAAAGCCGGCGGAAATATGGGTGTTCCAGGTTGTGTATCATACTTATTCGAAACCAAGGGTTATTTCTTTGTAGCCAAAGAAACCAATCCTACTCAGAGCGAAGATACAATGATGGAACTCGTTCTTGATGTTGGCGCTGATGACTTCAAGGAACAGGAAGACGGTTTTGAAGTATTCTGCTCACCAGGCGATTTCTACACTGTCAGCCAGGCTCTTGAAGAAAAGGGCGTTAAGACCACTGATTCCAAAATCATGGCTTGCCCCAAGACTACAGTAGCTGTAACAGGCGATGCAGTTTCTAAGGTTTTGAAGCTCGTTGATGCTCTTGAAGATCACGACGACGTTCAGGACGTTTACCACAATGCTGAAATATCTGATGAAGATATGGAAAAAGCAATGGAAGAAGAATAAGCTTAAGCTTATTGAACTTGCATAAAAAAACGGTTCTCTCACGAGAACCGTTTTTTTTATAATCACTATACCGGTTTTTATGCTGGTATTAATTCATAATGCATAATGCATAATTCATAATTATTAGTTTTGATTTTCTGCTGCTTATAGTAGGTCTGTAACAAGCTTCTAATCTTGGCAGAAGCAATCTACAAGCAGCACAAGACCAACACAATCAATTATGCATTGTGAATTATGAATTATGAATTATACGGGTAGTTAATCATGATAGATTTTGTAACAGGTACATTATTTACAAAGGAACCATTGCGTGTTGTTATAAACAATCATGGCATAGGCATTGAACTTATAGTTCCTTTTTCAACAAGCGGGCATTTACCCAAGAAGGGCGAAGAAGTAACTCTTCTGACCTACTTGCATTGGCGCCAGGAAGACAGCCCACAGCTCTTCGGCTTCTTCACAGAAGATGAAAGAGATATGTTCAAGATTCTGATGGGCGTAAACAAGGTAGGCCCGAAGCTGGCTATCAATATCATGTCAGCGGCAGAACCAGAAGCCTTAGCTACAATGATTCTTTCAGAAGATATAGCAAAGCTTACCTCACTTAAAGGCGTAGGTCCAAAACTGGCTTCCAGACTAGTTGTTGAAATAAAAGAAAAGGTAGCAAAGCTTGGTATCGGTGCAGTTGCAGAAGTAGCCGCAGAAGAAGAAAACGGCATACCATTCGAAAGCGATGTCAAGGAAGCACTCGAAAGCCTTGGCTATTCACCGAAGGAAATCGCCCAGTGCATCAAACGCATTGCACCACAGATTTCAGCCAATGCCACCCTGGAAGACGTTTTGGGACAGATACTGCAAAGCTTAAGCTAAGAAATGCCTTCGGCGTGAAAAACTGTCGCTTTGCGACAGTTGTGAAAAACAGACGCTATGCGTCTGTAGTGAAAACCTGCTTCGCAGGAGTGAATACCTACAGCTTTGCTGTAGGTGTGAAACACGCCTTTCGGCGCGTGGATTTTAGCCAAATGCTTCGCCAAGTATGAAACATGCCTTTCGGCGCGTGGATTTTAGCCAAATGCTTCGCCAAGTATGAAACATGCCTTTCGGCGCGTGGATTTTAGCCAAATGCTTCGCCAAGTATGAAACACGCCTTTCGGCGCGTGGATTTTAGCCAAATGCTTCGCCACTTCACCGGCAGAAGGAAGTTGGTTAGAGAAAAGCAACCGACTACCTAAGTCTGAGGCTCAAAATTATCTTCTTTATTGGCTGTTATATCCGCAAAAATCCTGTTATCCGTTGCCAATCAGAGTTTTGACTTAATGAGGTCGATTACGCTGGTGATTCCGCGGCGGGTTGAGTATGCAACTGGAATACTCTTCTTTTCGGCGTAGGCGTTAAGTTCGCGTAAAAGTGCATGAGAAACCTGTTTTGTTACAATAATCATCAAATCAGGTTTCCCAAAGCCGCCTAAGCTGATTTCACTTAAAAGCTCGAAACCACTGAACCATTTTGCTTCAAGACCAATACGGGAAAGAGCCTTTTCATATTCTAATCCGACTCTGTCACCACCAAAAATAGCTATCTTCTGACCATCAAATTTTACATCAGCTTCGGCTTCATTAGCTGATTTACCAGATACCTTCCTTGCAGCCTTTGGAGCTTCTTTTTTTAGATTAGCAGCTGCAGGCAGGATATCAAGCTTATATACCCCACCCTCTCGTTTTTCATAATCTGGCAGATAAATACCTCTAGCAGGTCTTCCGGCCCACTTTTCGGTAATATCCATCATAATCGGTAATTCGCCTTCTTCATCACAAACAAGTGTTCCAAGACCGTTTTCAAGCTTTACAAAGCCATAAACCTCTTTGCGTTCTATATCAAGGCTTTTAATAGAAACAAGCTTTTCATCATCAAATACGGCCAGCATATATTCTTCTGGAACAGCCATTGTTACAGGAATATCGTTTAAATCAATATATTTGACCTGACCAGTCAAAGAAATAAACAACCAGCATTTCTTACCAGCTTTTTCACCAAATTCTTCCGGGAATCTGGTCTTGGTTACAATCTGACCTACAATTTCAGTAGTCTTTGCTTCACTCTTCTGCTGAAGCTCAGAAAGTCTCTGTTGCAGATTTGCAACCATCTGGCTCTGATCAGCAATATTATCCGATTTTAAATGTAATTCCTGATTTTCAGCTTTTATGCGTTCTAAGCTGGCTTCACGGTTATTCACAATCTGCTGAAGCTTTTCATTCTGCTTAAGAGCTTCATCAAGTCTGAATCTAAGATCGTTAATTTCAGAATCAGTTAATGTTGGGGCAGGAATAGAAGCAATTTCTGTCTTTGCAGCTTCAAGCTGGGTTTTAAGTCTAGCGTTAGCTTCCTTAGTCTGAGCTAATTCAGAGCTAAGCTTCCTTGTTTCCTTAACACTGTTTTCGAGCTTAGAGGAATAGTTGGCAACCTCTGTCTGACGCTTGCTTTTTTCGTTGCGAAGACCTTTGTTTTCTTCCTTAAGCTGTTTATTAACATCCTGTAGAATTTCAAGAGCTGCCTTGATTTTTTCAAGTTCTTCAAGAACTACTTCATTGAAATTACCATTGGAAGCACCTTCGTTAGTATCAGGAGCGGCAATCATTGCCTTTGATTGCATAGCAGCTTCGAGTTCTGCACTGTCTACACTTCCCATAGCAGCAAGTTCTTTAGCGGCTTTTTCTGCCTCAGCCTTTTGCTGTGCTTCAGCATCTGCTTTTTCCAGGATTTCTTTATAAAGCTTTGCAGAGCCATCACGCGGGTCAATATATGATAAAATCCTGATTTTATCAGAATTACCAAATTCACCTTTTGCCAATCGTTCGACAGCAGCCTGATTTCCTGGAAGCTTGAAAAAGGCCATTGAAGACTGATTTTTATTAACCCAGGTCAGAAGAATAATTCTGCGAAGGGGATTATCATTTGTTGCATAAGAAAGCATTTCATTTATAAAGCCTTCACGGTCAGCAATCAACCCGTTTCGCAAATAACGCGCACATCTGGGCTTCAAACGGGAATTTGGCTTTGCCCAAGCCAAAAGATCAGCACTGGAGGTATCACGACAAATAAGCTTTAAAAGCTCCATATTGTCGACTAACTTATCATAAACGGCTTTCCAAAAATCATCTGCCATTTGCTAATTCCTTCAGGTGAGCAAGAATATTCATTGCATTCAATGGAGTTGTATTCAAAAGGTCTATAGCCTTAACAGCATCTACAAGCTCATCATTTGCCGGAGCGAAGAGGCTAAGCTGAACAGGCTTCTGTTCTACTTTTTTGCCGACAGCCTTTTCCTCAGCCTTTTTAACGGGAAGAGTCACCCTGTTGACTTCTTCATCGCCTGACTTTTCAAGTTCAAAAAGTATTTCTTTAGCGCGGTCAATGACATTTGCAGGTAAACCAGCAAGGCGTGCAACTTCTATACCGTAAGACTTGCTTGCAGGACCTTCGTTGATTTGATGCAGGAAAACCATCTTACCAGTCTTTTCATCATGATTAACACCGACATTAAGATTGAAAATACCCTTATGGATATTATTTAAATCTGTCAATTCGTGATAGTGTGTAGCAAAAAGGGTTCTAGCACCAAGCTTGAGGTTAATATATTCCAGAATAGACCATGCAAGTGACAAACCATCGTAGGTTGAGGTTCCACGACCGATTTCATCGACAATCAAAAGACTCTTCCCTGTAGCACTCTTTAAGATGGCTGACGTTTCCATCATTTCTACCATGAAAGTGGACTGTCCACGTAAAAGGTTATCTGAAGCTCCTACACGGGTAAATATTCTATCAACAACACCTATTTCTGCACTTGTTGCAGGAACAAAGGAGCCAATCTGCGCCATAAGCACTATTAAAGCTGTCTGGCGAAGATAAGTAGATTTACCGGCCATATTAGGGCCAGTAATAATAGCCTGAACATTCTTTTCATTAAGTGTCAGATCATTAGGATGGAATTCACCACTTCCAATAAATTTTTCTATTACAGGATGACGGCCAGCTTTTATGATAAGTTCGTTCTTTTCTGTTATCACAGGTCTGCAGAAATCTGTTTCTGCCGCCAAATGAGCAAGTCCTGTAATTACGTCAATATTAGCTATAGCAGCAGCGTTTTCCTTTATTGCAGCAGTATTTTCCAATACCTTTGCAACCAGCATTTCAAAAATATCCTTTTCAATGGCAAGAATCTTTTCGTTAGCAGTGAAAACCTTATTTTCGTAATCTTTAAGTTCTGCAGTGATATAGCGTTCGTAATTAACAAGAGTCTGCTTTCTGATATAGTGTTCAGGGGCCAGATTGCTCTGATTCTTGGAAATTTCAATAAAATAACCGAATACAGAGTTTTCTTTTACCTTAAGGGTTTTGATACCTGTAGCTTCTTTTTCACGTTCTTCAAAATCCTGCATCCAGGCTTTCCCGTTTACAAGAAGGGAACGAAGACCATCAAGCTCTTCATTGATACCAGTCTTTATTACCCCACCATCAGAAACAGCTGGTGGAAGCTCATCATTCAAATGTGCAGAAAGCAAAGCTGTGAGCTCATCTAAAGGCTTCAATGCTTCAGCCATTTCTACCTGGCCTGCAGATTCCAAAATGCTCTTCAGTTCAGGAACCTTTAAAAGGCCATTATTCAAAGCCGCTAAGTCTCTTGGGTTTCTGCTTCCTAAGGAAACCTTACTCAAAATACGTTCCAAATCAGAAATACCCTTGAGTGTATCTCTCAATTCGGCTAATAGCAAAGCATCAGAAACAAAGAATTCAACGCGGTCCAAGCGTTCATCAATAGCCTTTTTATCTGTCAATGGCTTAAGAAGCCACTTTTTAAACATTCTGGCACCCATGCTGGTTCTTGTGCGATTAAGAACATCAAAAAGTGTTCCGCCAATATTTGAGCTTTTGCTATTGGGAAGAAGTTCAAGATTGTTAAGAGTTGCTTCATCAAGCACCATTCCATCACCAAGCTTGTATTCCTTAGGCAGGTTAAGATGACTCAATGAACAGCGCTGTGTATCAAAAAGGTGGTCAGAAAGAATACCAAGAGTCCTGAGACTCAAAAGAGGCATTGCAATAAATCTAGCCTTATGCTCATTAGGATACAGGCTGGATACGCTTTCCAATGCATCCTTTTCACTTATCTTCATAGTTCTGACATCGGCACTGATATGGCTCCAGGGAGCTTGTTCCGGTAATTCGCCAGAATCGCTAAGATAAAGAATTTCACGCGGCATAAGTCTTGTGAATTCTTCTGGCACCATGTTCATTTCCACATCATCACCAGTGGTCATGATAACTTCACCGGTGCTGATATCTACAGAGACCATGCAAAAACGGTCAGCTGTCTTGCCGAAAGCTGTCAGATAGTTATTGGTAGTGCTTTCCAACATGTTAGGGTCGGAAAGAGTGCCTGGGGTGATAATTCTTACTATATCGCGCTTAACAAGACCTTTGGCCTTCTTCGGGTCTTCAAGCTGTTCACAGATTGCTACAGTATAATTCTTCTGAACAAGCTTCTGGATATAGCCGTCAATAGCATGATACGGAACACCGGCCAGTGGAATCTTAGTATCTCCGCATCTTCCGCGGGAGGTAAGGGTTATCTGAAGTTCCTTTGAAACAAGTATAGCATCATCAAAAAAGGTTTCGTAAAAGTCACCACATCTGAAAAGAAGAATAGCACCAGGATTTTCAGCCTTCAATTGACGATGCTGAAGCATCAATGGAGTTAAACTGCCTTCATCAACCTGACTTGTAGTAGATTCTTTTTCAATTTCGTTTTCAGCCATAATTAGCCTCTATCAATCAAAGTTCAGATGTGGCTGAGAAACAGAAGCAACCTGACTCTGCAGATTATCTGGTGCTTTCAGGCCCATGTAATCCCATGCAGCCTTTGTAGCAATACGGCCACGGCCTGTTCTAGCCAGGAAACCTATCTGAATCAAAAAGCTTTCATAAACGTCATATAAGGTATCTGCTTCTTCGCCAACGGAAACAGCAAGAGTATCCAAACTGACAGGGCCGCCATTAAAGCGTGTCAGCAATATTTCAAGGATTTTTCTATCTATATAGCCTAAGCCAAGCCTGTCTACGTGAAGAAGGTTCAAGCCTATTTCAACAGTGTTCAGGTTTACCTTTTCCTGCTTGTTTACCTGGGCTACGTCACGCATGCGCTTAAACATTCTGATTGCAACACGTGGTGTACCTCTTGAGCAGCTTGCAATCTGTCTTGCAGCATTGTCTTCAACAGGATAATTAAGGCGTCTGGAAACTGATTTAACAAGCTCAGTCAATTCTTCAACGGTATAATAGTCTATTCTGGAAACAACGCCAAAGCGTGTTCTCATAGGAGCTGAGATGTCACCTTCCCTTGTTGTGGCACCAATAAGAGTAAAAGGCTGAACCTTCATGCGAAGACTGCGTGCAGTCGGACCTTTACCAATCAATACGTCAAAATGGTAGTCTTCCATAGCCGGATAGAGAACTTCTTCAACGCTTCTATTCAAGCGGTGGATTTCATCAATGAACAAGACATCGCCACGTCTAAGGCCGGTCAATAATGCAGCCACATCACCTGCCCTGCTTAATACAGGACCTGATGTTATTTTAATCTGTACACCAAGTTCGTTGGCAATTATATGAGCTAGAGTTGTTTTACCGAGGCCTGGGGGACCGAGAAGAAGAGCATGGTCCAAGGGTTCTTTTCGTTCCTTGGCTGCAGTAATAAAGGTGCGGAGCTCTTCTACGATTTTTTTCTGACCAACAAAATCATTAAAATTAGTCGGGCGATCGGAAGGGGTAAGTATTTCGCCTTCAGTTCGCTCGTTGTCTATTGGTTGTTCTCTCGGAGAGAGGATTGTACCGTCATCAAGTTCGTCAGAAATTAAGTCGTCAATGTCTTTCATGGTAATTAGAATGATACCTTAGTACAGGCTTTGTTGCAAGTTTTTAGAGGGAAGTTTTTATAGAGGTTTGGTGATACTCCCTCATCCGACCTCACTCCGTGAGGCCACCTTCCCCCACATGGAGGAAGGCCTTGCCGGGGGCGGAAAAACTTCGTTTACACGTTTTACCACATGGAGGAAGGCCTTGCCGGGGGCGGAAAAACTTCGTTTACACGTTTACCACATGGAGGAAGGCCTTGCCGGGGGCGGAAATTTATCTATGGCCTAGTTTTTGAATAAGTAGATACTTTATGACATATCCGCCCGCATTCGTCACAGCTACGCTGTGCCACCTTCCCCCTAAAGGAGGAAGGGCTAAGAGAGCGGAGAAGAATAGATTTTGGAAATAATTTATAAAAAATATTTATTATTTATTAAAGAAATTTAGAGTTCTTCCGATTAGCTTTTCGTATTTGATGACACTGAATAGTGTACACATAGGTAATAGGGAAATAAAGGGAGAACCTAGAATGATTTCTAATCATAATCGCGAAAAAGACAATGAAAATCCGCTACTTAAGAATTACTTTAAGGATCTTAAGAAGCATCCACCTCTGTCGCGAGAAGAAGAAGTGGTTCTTCTTGAACAGGTAAAAGCTGGTAATGAAAGAGCTAAGCAGAGACTTATCCTTGCTAACCTTCGCTTTGTTGTTGCCGTTGCAAAGCGATATAAACATATAAATGAAGTACCGTTCGAGGAACTCATTGCCGTAGGTAATCTTGGTCTGATGCGAGCAGCCCAGAGATTTGACTGTGCTAAGAATGTAAGATTCATTTCTTATGCGGTCTGGTGGATAAGGCAGGCTATGATTCAAGTTGTATCAAGCCATGCCAATCCAATCAGACTTCCACTCAACAGGGTACACACTAGTCTCAAGCTCAAAAAACTGGAAGAAACCCTCACCAAGAAGCTCAACCGCAAGCCAACCCTTGAAGAGCTGGCAGAAAGCGCAATGATGCGTCCAGCAGACCTTCAGCGCTTCATCAGAGACATTCCGAATGTAGTCTCAATGGATTCAACCCCAGTTGATTCAGATGAAGATTTATTCCTGCGAGATGTAATCACTGACACAGATTATGACCCATGCGCCGAAGCTGAAAAACGCGCTCTTGACGAAGAATTGGAAGAAGCCATGAGCTGTCTGACAGACAAGGAAAGAATCGTAGTTAATCACAGATTCGGCTTGAATGATACACGTGCCTACACATTGGAAGAAATCGGAAAGCTGCTTGGTGTAACGAGAGAAAGAGTTCGCCAGATTGAAGCTCAGGCGCTGGACAAGCTAAGAAATCCGCGTCGTTCTGAAAACCTTCAGTATTACGTAAGCTAAAAATAAAAAAACCTCCGTTTCGGAGGTTTTTTTATTTTAGTAATTAATTTTCACCAGGAACAGTAATAGAAACGCTACCAAGTGTGTAACCGTCTTTGGTTGCAACAAGAAGGTAATCGCCTGGATCTAATTCAAGCTGATATTTACCGGTAGAATCAGTGGTTGTATAGTTTACAACAGTATTCAGGTCTTTTACGGAAAAAGCCTGAACCATAGCACCGGAAACAGCTGCACCGGTTGCATCCTTTACATAGCCTTCTACACCATCTTCTGTTGGTGTTGGAGGTGGATTAGGCTTGCCACCATCTTTGATATCAACCTCTTCAAACCACCATTTACCTTCATCAAACTTAAGGGTGAAAACAATAGTCATTACATCTTCGCTACCGGTTCCATAAGTAAAATAGCAGGTTACTGAAGCATCAAGTTCTGATCTGGTAATATCGGCAACATCTAACGAATAAACATTACCAGACAAATCATAAAGCTTTAATACTTTTCCTTCTGGTCCAGAAGCTTTTCTGGCAGCAGATGCCCTGATTTCATTAGCAATACGGATAACGCCAGCGTCAGGTCTTTCGCTTTCCATAATCTGCTTATCACTGCTACCACCGCAGCCAGTCAGGAACAGAGCCGATAACATCATTATACCTAACAAATATTTGAAAGCTTTCTTCATTTAATTAACTCTCTTTCAGTTAACAGTTATGGGTTTAACGTATGGATATTCATCTGATTTGAAGGTCTTTTCGAAACCATTTACATTAAACTTAAGCACTACCCAGACTTTATATTCGCCAGCAGCAGATAATTCGCTGAAATCAATCTTTGCAGCGCCTGGAATAACTTCGCCTATGGTATCATAGCCAAGTGGAATAATATCATTGTTTGAATCTGAAGCATAAACTTCAATAGTAACACAACCGTCTGCCGTAGAATCTGAAGAAGCGAAGCCACCAACATCAGCAGCAAAATAGCCTTCGCCATTAATCAAAATAGATGGCTTGCAGAAGCATACTGTGTGCTGGGCAGTAACATTTGTAGTGTTTCCAGATGTAATAGTAAAGTCATCTGTGAATTTGCAGCCGACCATAAAACTACCACCAGCTATTGATTCGCCTATAAATGCATAGCAATATGTTCCTTCCGGCATGTCGCTTACTGCATAACCGTTAACCGGAGTGCCCAATGCAGTGTTATAGTATTCTTCATAGGTATTTCCGTTCTTCTGCAGAATAACGAATGTATTCATGCTGTTTGTAAAAGCAGCATCATAATCTTTATCGCATTTTTCTGTAATAAGAAGAGTGCCGTTGGAAGCAGAAGAATTCTTATTTACATATATCAAAGCATCAGAGGTTGAAGGCAAATTGAAGCTTGTGAAGGTTATCATATCTGCGCTAAGTTCAACTTTATTTTCATCTGTAGCAATATCAAAAGCATATTTGCCATTTGCATCAGATGTAGTGCTGTAAACCTGGCCTGTAGGAAGAACAGCCATTACATTATTATTTGCAACAGGATTTGTTGTTCCTAAGTAATAGACATAGCCGCTAATCTTCTTAGAATTCTTGGAAGAATCTTCCTTCAATTGAAGCTTAACATTGGTATTACCACTCTGTTCAGTGCTAGTGAGAGAATGGCTGCCAGTATATCTGACACCGTCAAAGCAGGTATAGGCTACAATTGAATATGTGTTTTTAGCATCAAGCTGTGGAATCTTGTTGAAGGTGAAATTACCTGAAGCATTGGAAACACACATGAATGGTGTATTTTCAATATAAACAGAAACATTTGCAACAGGCTTATTAGCTGAATCCAAAACATTGCCTTTGACATCTGTAGTTTTGGTCAGGACGATATCATCAACCTTTGTTACAGCAGCACGGGCAGAAAAGCTCTTTCTTGTCGGAACGGTCATATTGTCGCCTTCTTCGGCAACAACATAATAGGTTCCTTCAGGAAGGCTTTCGCTATAGTTACCGGCTTTATCTGTATCAACAGTATAAATACCGTTACTATTCATGCTTGCTCTAACAGATAAATTACCAGAAAAGCCTTTTTTCATGGCTGCTTCTGGGGTATAAAAGCTAACTCTGGCTGAATCAGCAACATTTGCAACCCTGCCGCTTACATTAACAAGGCCGCCATTGCCAGAATCAGCAGCCGGATTGCTGTCGGAATTACCGCCGCAACCAACAAGAGCTGCAACCATAAGTGTGAGAACTATAAATAATATTCTGTTAATTTTCATTTTGTTCTCCTAGAAATCTCAGTAACCATTATAGATATAATAACATACCGGGTTGCCATTACTATCTTCTGCAATGTCTACCAAATCATTTATTTGATAATCATTGCTCTTGTCAAGAACCTTACCATCAAGTGAGGTTACCTTGATTAGATACCAAAATTCTGACCCACCATTAAACTCTTTTTGCAAACGATACATATAACCATATTTATCAGTAATACAGCATATTCTATCTGAATTTGCAGAGAATTCAGCATTATCACCAGTTATTACCACAGAATAATAGAGGGAATTCTGATCCATAGTAGTTTCAATATAGAATCTTCCATCGTTCAGACAGCTGAAACGTCTGATGTTAGGAATTTCATTACAACTCCCTACGAAGAATGAAGCAACAGGTTCATTAATTTCTGAAGCATTATTACTTAGCTTGTATATATTATATATAAAAGCGGGAGGATTAACATTAACACGGTCAACGATGAATAAAGCAGCATAAACATTACCTGACTTGTCTACAGTCATACAACCGTGGTTATATGTAATATCAGCATTAAAACCAATACCATCTCCCATATCTATTGTTTTTATGGGTGTATTAGAAACAACATTGTCTGAATCTACTGTATATATATCAGCATGATAGCCTTGATTATCGCGATAAACAGTAGTCTGATATCTTTTGCCAAGAATATGCGGATTATTCATATTATCAACGGAAGTAAGGTTAAATGCCTTTGTTGGAGAACCATTTATTAGCTCTTCCACTGTGCTGTAATACCTGGCATAATGATCTTCAGTGGTTGTAAAGCCACCATCAGAATCCCTGACTATTTCATATGGCATATCATTAATGCACACAAAACTGAGTTCCCCCTCAAGCAGTTGCCCGGCAACAGTATGAGTCATGACCCTGCTTTCAGTAATCAAAGTGCCAGTCAAACCTGTGTTGTCATCCGACCAGGTATTATACATTGAAAAAATACAATCAAAGTTCTGGGAAGCTACATCCGCATTAGTAAAATCATATGTAGCCCTTACCAGAGAGCCATCTTCCACAACGGAAGGTGTTGGAAGCTCAATAGTTTTATTGTTTTCTTTTCTGCAATATCTTAATACTGCATTATTAAAATATTCTACCATCTTTGTAGTATCAATCCAAGGGAGTTCTTCATCAACAGAAAGAACATCACCTCTAAAATCAGCAAGGAAAGAAGGCTTAATATATTTAACTATTATTGGATTAGAGCTGGAAATATCAGAGACATTGCCTTCAGCAACGGTAATATTGCCAACAGAACCATAGAAACCATTAGCAGACGGGTCTACAAGAATACCGTATTTACCAGCAGGAATGCCAGTAAAATCAAAACCAATACTTGCGCCGGTCAAAAAAGCATCAACAAAATCAACCTTAGCAGAAGTAGTATAAGCAGAACCAACTAGCTTTATTGAAAAATCATCAAAAGTATATTTACCAGCCCAAGGTGACATGTCTCTAGTTGTATCAAGTTTTATTGCACCTTTTATAGCAGCAAGCTGACCGGCTACATTCACAACAAAGCTTTGGCTTACGGCTACATCAGATGAGTCTACGGTTACAGTCTGTGCAGCTGGTGTAGCAGTATTCAAAGCAGCAACATTATAGGTTCCGCTGACAGTGACAGGAATAGAAAACTTACCATTAGAATCACTTAAGGCAACAGCCATGATATTGCCATTTACAGCCATGATAACCTTACTGGCAAGGCCACTGCCCTTTGCATCGACGATTGAACCTGTTATGTTCATAGTCTTGGTAGTGTTTTCTTTTACAACAAGATTATTCTTAAGAGTAGCAACAAGTGAAGAATCAACAGTAACATCTTCAGCTGGTGAAACCATCTGCTTATTATCAGCTGTATAAATAGCAGAGATCTTAAATGCTGTGCCAGTGGGAACCCCAGTCATTTCAAAGGAGCCATCTGAGCTTGAAAAAGCAACACATGAGGTATCAGCCAAGAAAACCATTGCACCAATAACAGCTTTGTTAGCAGAATCAACAACCTTACCTTTTACAGAACCTGTAGGAGTAAGATTTGCCATAGCAGCGCGAGGAGTTGTTACATCGGCTACAATACCAGTAACTACAGCTCTGGCATTTCCGTTAATAGCCATAAAAGTGTAATTACCAGCAGGAACATTGAATTCATAGCTTCCATCATCGCCAATCCTGTATGGTTTATAGACACCTTCAGAGGTAGAAGGTTCAACAGAAGCTCTAGCACCAAGATTGCCGTTTTCATTCTGCTGAATGCCTTCACGTAAGGCAGCAGCCGGACTATAAAGAGCGACAGAAGCAGCATCTTTAACAACAGTGCCATCCTGGCTGAGACTTACCCTGACGGTAGCCATGCCACCATTGGCAGAGCCAACAGTAGAATCACCGTAGCCAGAACTGCCACAACCAGTTAGATTAACTAATAAAGCTGTTATAGTAAATAAAGCTAATATATATTTCTTCATGGTAAATACCTGCTTAACGATTGATTATCATTATCTGCGCATTATTGCTGTCATCAGCACAGAGTAAATGATACTGAGGAATGTCGGATATATTTACAAATCCCAAAGAATCTTCCAAATAACCATTACTGTTCATAATCTGTTTTATTTCGATTCTTTGAATGACTTCTTCGCTATAATCATATCCAGTCAGAAACTGACCATTTGAGCTTCTTTCAATACAATAAAGTTCATTATAATTATTTTTTACACCACTAGTCGTAATCTTAGAATCACCATACAAATAATTATAATCGTCGAAGAGACCGAGTGTATTATTACTTCGAGAGTCATTGATTAAAGCCTGGTTTCTAATACCATTGAAGCTTGTAGTTAAGAAAAACGGGAAATCGGAACGATTATTAAGGGCATACAATCTATAGCCACCACATGTAGGTAAGTTTTCCAATGTTGTTGTGATAGCACTCATATCACAAATGTTTCTCGCAACTGTGTTATAAAAAGGAGCATACCCCATTGCCTGTTTGCCAAAGATTATAGTTTTTGCAACCTCGTCACAACCAAGAAAATAGAAGTCATAATATTTATAATCTCCAGATTCTACATAAACTAAGCTTGAACAAGAAGCTACAACCTTAACATAATAAGAACCCGTATAAGTGTTCAAAGCTTCCTTTGAAGGTGTAGCTTTTTCTGTAAAATCTGAAGGATCCAATTCTGCACTGAAGAAACATCTATCACAAGCACAGGCAACCTTCAATATCTGCTGGCCAGAGCCAGATGATTCTGGAGCATAGGTAGCTTGTATTTTATTAGGAGAATATACAGTAAATTCACCGTCTGATGGTGAAACACCTCTACATGAATATGATTTATTAAATGCACTTATATTTCCTTGTGAAATTTCAGAACCAGTTATTTTTATGCCTGAAGGTGTATTGGCATCTGGAGATGGAACAAAATACAGAGCAACTAACAGTTTCGGATTTGTGCCATCGCTTTCAACGAAGCAAATATTTCCATTACTTGTAAGCTGTTCTGGCAACCTCATTGATGACTTCAATGCTCCTGCTGCATCAAAGAGATAGGCAGTATCAAGAGTATTAAGAGTATCATGAGTAACAACGAGATAATTTATAGTTCCATCAAAATTAATTGTTTTGAAATAAACAATATTAGAACTCTGAGAAAGTCCGGAAAGGGCCACAGTTTTCCAAAGGTTAGAACCAAGACTTGCAGAAGCATTTTCAAAATTTGCAGTGAAAACAGACTTTACTTTTCTGTAAACATTTACCTTAATGCAAGGAAGATAGTCACCGGTTGAACATTCATCTGTATTAAGGGTTTCTGTATTTGCTTCAGTAGCAGAAAAATTCTTTACTTTACTTCCACTGTCATATTTGTATAAGGAAGCGAAAGTATCATTAGCCTTATCGTGTGCTAAGGGCATGTATTCTACTTTTACTATTTCAGATTCAGTTATATTAACAGCTTTCTTGATATTCTGGGCATTAAAGCTTACAGTGCCGTTACCAGTAGTAATGGTTGGTGTAACATCAACAGGAGTTATTTCGCTGATTTCTTTCTTATCGCCATCAGCAACAGAAATATTGTCACAAACATAAAGCTTAGTATCGTTGTAGACAACCAGAATGTATGTATCGGCAGCGAGATTATCAAATGTAAAGCTATTACCGGCTGAAACAGTCTTTTTATGTTCGTTACCGTTAGAGCTAATCAAAACGGCCTTATAATCGCCAGAAGCAGCAGAGCTTATCCTGGCAGTCAGATTAGCAAAAACGGAGGTTGTAGCAGCCAGATTGAAGGTTTTGGTTAGTGTAGCAGCACCTTTAATATTGCTGTCTGTAATATCAGCTTTGTCTGTTGCAGGATTTGAGGTCAATGCAATGATGTCATTGTCATAGTAAGCAGGGAAAAGGCTGTAGCTACCGGCATGAGTAATCTTGAAGGAGCAGACATTAGAAGAGCCAGTAGTTTTGCATGAAGCAAGATATGTTGTTCCGTCAGTGCAAACTGCGAAAACAACACATTTATTCAAATCAATATTATTATTTGCAGCAGTCAGAGTAACATCGAGCTTACAAGCAGAGGCAGTAACAGGTGTTAAAACGAATGTCTTGGCAGTAGCAGACAAAGTTTTCAAATCTGTTATTGTAACATTCTGTTCATTGGCAGTTCCTTCAGAACTCTGAACACACAATGTAATTGTTGTTGAAGCAGGAACGCCAGAAATTGTGTAGTTACCGGATGCGTCAGTAATAGCAGCAAATGAGGTTCCCTTTGCATAAACAACAGAACCAGCAACACCCGCACCATTAAGAGTTACCTGTCCTGAAACAGTTCCCAAAGGCTTCAGCACCATATCAGGAGCTGGAACGCTGGATGCTCTTACAGAAAGGTTAGTGATAATCTGAGCACCATTTGGTGTAACAGCAGAAAGAGTATAATCACCTTCTGGAACACCTGTGAATGTGTATTTACCTGCAGCATCAGTCAAACCATTAAATTCAGTCTGAACACTGGCTGACATTCGAAAAGCAACGGCAGCTCTGGCTGATGCAAGCCCCTTATCCTTAGTCATGGCATCAAGAAGAGCGTTACTGGCAAGAACCATTCTGACACTAGCACCGTTTACCGGCTTGTTATTCAAGTCATAAACGACACCCGATACAGTGGCATTACCAACAAGGTTAGAGGAAGCCGGGTTAGAGCCTCCACCACCGCCGCCACAACCAATCATTAGGATTGCGGCCATAAGCATTAATAGAACAGACAATACTGCTTTGCCTTTCATATATACTCCTTCAAAGTCTGATGACTTCTAGTTTTCGACAAAATGAACCTGACAGGATTTAGATAGAAAAATCCCTTGTGAATTTTATAACAACTCGGTACACATTTCAAGTTTTAAATGAGGCCGCTTCGCTAGACCTCGCTAGAGGGTTACTGTTCACAGGTTATCTTGTAAAAAAAATCCCGATGTAGTAAGCTGTCTGCTTTTCTCATCGGGATTTTCGTGTCAAGTTTACCTGTTGAAGAGTAACGCATGATGTATCCTCTACAATTTTCTGTAGCCAATTTAGAATAGAAGACTGGCATAGTAAATCAGGCGGCGGTGCTATGGCTGATGCTATTCTGGACAGAATCGTGCACAATGCAATAACAATAGAAACAGGAGCCATGAATATGAGAGAATATAACTCCAAATCTAGAATCAAATTTATTTAGGTCCTTTTTCGTAATAGTCCAATGGAAAAATTGCTAACGTATAATCTGGTCGAAACGAGCTAGAATAAGATCCAAAGTATTTGTTGCTTTAAAATTCATTGGGGCTAAAAGAACGATTATAATAGAAATTAATAAGCATTTTATATTTTCTGGAAATAAAAGAAGTTCTGCTTGCATAACCTTCTTTTAAGGAAATAATCAGTCTATTATCTTTGGATAATCTGATCATTTCTGAAATGTCATCAGATTCCAACTCACGAATTTCCTCACCGATATCTTGTTTCAAAACACTTAATATCTGGAACACTAGCCAATATTCATTTAACAAATTTGAA
The DNA here is from genome assembly GCA_045599645.1 of Candidatus Avigastranaerophilus sp. GTDB lineage: Bacteria > Muiribacteriota > Ozemobacteria > Ozemobacterales > Ozemobacteraceae > RUG334. Next base: position 33,511 of record JAZRWI010000070.1, on the reverse strand, counting down.
TTTCAGACAATCGCAATTCATAATATTCAGATATCAACTCCATTTAAATATTCAACAGAATAAAAATCTTGCCAAAAAATCTAAAACCCCTTAGAATATATTATATGGGTATACCGATTGTGGTGTTCGCACTATACATGAAAGTATACTTGTCTCGTATGGTCGACAAAATGCCTCACCACCGATTCTAGGTGTTCGCACTATTAGATAGATTGGCAGAGGCATTTTTATATTTTAGGAAATCATATATTCGAATAAGGCGTTTTAATTCAGAGTTACTTTTCAAACACTTTGAGGAATTTTTTAGCAAAAGATTCTTTAAGTAATCAGATAATTTGCCACAGTCAATTTCTTCAGCTTCCAGTAATATTAGTTTACGAAAAGCGAGTTCTGCACCTTCGATTTCAATTACCTTTTCAATACATAAGTCAGCATACTGTTTATGATAGGAATTTTTTAGTTTAATTAAACTATCATTTAAAAAGTCAGATAAATTCAAATACTTTAACATGTTAGCTTTGACTCTGCCATATAAATTCTTGTTATAATCAGCTAAGTATTTAAACATAGGCAGACCACCAGAATTATACTTTAATAATTCTGGTAAATATTCATCTACAACCAGATCTGGATTAAAATGCTGATTGTCAAGAACAACGTCTTCGTAAAGCTGCTCTGCTTTTATTACATGTCCATTTTTAACTACACCAACACCCAATATGAACTTTTCTGCTTTACTGATATCATCTAGATTTTCAAAACCAGTTGCTATTATTTTTGTTGATGGCATACTATTTTTTGCCAATTCGTAAATATCTTTTCGCAAATAGCGCAATACTGTCGGATTGTATTTCGCTTTATGAGTTAATAACTCTTCATATATCAATTCAAAATTGTTTGTTGAAATGCAATTAATAGGGATACTATTGCCATTTGCCAATCTGATGCAGAAGTCTGTAATTTTTTCTTGTGATGAATAATCTATAAAAATCAACCTGTCTTTTAATATATCCAATTTCTCTTGAGACAAACACTTAGAAATTGTGTCGAATATCTTAGTTATATTTTTGTCTTGTAAAGAATAACCCATAAAAATAATAGGATATTCTAAAAAAATAGTTAACAACTTTGCTATTAAGTATGATGATTTATTGTCAAAAAGCTCATAATCTTTAGAAGTAATAACTAAACTTTCTGGCTTAGATACAGAGCCATGTATTTTGTAAATCTCACTTATTCCATCCAACTTAGAAAAAATCAGTTCTTCTTGTCCAACCAAAACATTGAAATTAGGAAAAATTGATTCCAAGAAGGAATCATAATTAGTGGTTATTATTCCAGAGATACTTCTTACACCTATTTTTTTTAGTAAGTCTATTTCTTTATTGTTATTTACGCAGGTTTTGGACTTTAGATATTCTGAGATTGCTATTTTAAATGCGGATACGTTATTTTTAAGTAAAGATTTATGAATATCTCTAAAATCTTTATATTTATCTAATGTCAGTGCATTTTGATTATAGTCTTTTTCTATTAAGCTTGCAATGGAGGGCAAAACCCCATATTCTCCATCAAATCCAACAGTATTTTTGTAGCATTCAAAAAGAAATTCGTTATCACTTATTTCATTGCAAAAATGCTTCAGTAATTCATCCCATTTTTCTGTATTTAAATATCTTTTACTAATACCGGAACCAATGAACAGAAAAGGTTGGTGATCTGTAATTTCTATAGCTTTTTTTATTATATCCCCAATGCTCATGTTAAACCCCTTCTTTTTAATAAAACATTAACAATTAAGACTTCAATAATTCAGCATCTGTAAATATCTCCCAAAAATGAGTATAACATGATAATGTTTTATCTGTATGCAATTCTTAGGAATATTTATATAAAACTAGCAAACTGATTCGTCTGTACAGGTGGGTGACGAGGCAATGAATGAGCCTACAGCTGATAGCGGCTGTTTTCTCGGCGAATAGCTAATAGCCAACAGCTAATAGCGGCTGTTTCTCTCGGCTGATAGCTGGTAGCAGATGGCTGTTGGTTGCTGTTTCTCTCGGCGAATAGCTAACAGCCAAAAGCTAATAGCAACTGTTTCTCTCGGCCGATAGCTGGTGCCGACAGCCGTAAGCTTCCTGCTTCTAGCTTCTGGCTTCCAGCTTCCGACTTTCTAGCTACGGGGCTCTTGTTATTAATATAGAATGGTGATAGAATTACTTTATATATCGAATACCGAGGCAAATAAAATGTTAGAAACTATTACCGGACTGGTTTTTTATTTTGATATTCAGTGTGCAAACTGTAAGCACCACATGAAAGCCAGCCACGAATCAATCAAGGACCAGCAGGGGATTCTCCATTGCGGCTTATGCGGCAAAGAAGTCAGGGTTCCGGATTATGAAAATCTTGTAAAGACCTGCACAGACATGAACAACTACCTGGCAAGTCCGATTAATTCCCAGTATATTACCCTCGAATTAAACGAAAAATACGTTAAAGGCGCACAGTAATACGCCTTACCCTTAACACAACGGAGAGAATGATGGACCAGAAAGAATCCAATGAATTAGATATCCGCACTTTAAAAGCAGATTTTGCTGTAGATATTGAAGAGGTTCTTGCCAAAGAATGCTCAAGCTACGAATGCGTTCTTTGTGACGAACACGATATTGGTGTTCTCTGGACATTCTTAATAGAAGATGCAATCAGTGGTTTCATTGGTATCGAAGATAACGAAGAATCCATAGGCATCGCCACAGTAACAACAGGTATCCATCTTAAAGAAATCACTGATATCGACCGTGATGGTTTAATGCAGATATTAGATCTTAATTCAGAGCTAATAAATGCAACCTTCACAGTTGCCCATATTCAAGATAAGCCAGAAGAAGCAGAACCAATCTTTGCTGAAGAAGGCGAAAGCATTGAATTTGATGAAGAAGACGAAGAAGATGCTCCAAAACGCGATATTCTTATGATTCAATGCAAAATTCCTCTGAGTGTTTTTGATGCAGAAGATTTCCAGCAGGTTGTACAGAATCTCATGATTCAATCAGACATGGCACTGCATATAGACCCAGAAACCGGCGTTTCAAAGGAAGAGGAAGAAGAGTGATATGAGCCAGATCCAAGCATTACCAAAGGACATTCTAGCCAATATTACCCCGCATCTGGTATCAGGCGAAACAGTTACCCAGGCTTTATTACAGGACAACAAGAAGCCTAATATAATATGGCTTGTTTCCACAAACCAGGCTATCATTCTGCACGGTCAACAAGAAGCAAATTCAAAACCAATCATATTGGTTTACCCTCTTGATGAAATCAAAGAAATAGATTATCTGCAAAAATCTGATGATATCCAGGTAAACATTTGTTCTGGTGTAAATTCCAGCAAAGCTGTATTCCATTTTGAAATATCATCTAAGAAAGAAGTTGAAAAGTTCTTCCTTGAATTCGGTGACCTTATTACTTACCGATATATCAATGAAAAAGGCAAAATAGTAGTTGTTCAGAGAGCGTTACCTATCGGAGACAAAGAACGTCACAAATTTGGCAGAGGCAAAAAGCTTGAGGTAAAGGAACAGCTGGAAACCAGGACCAGCCAAAGTAAAGAACAGAACTCTTCAAAGCCTGAAGAAGCTAAGGCTACTCCAACTGCCAACAAACCACTAATGACTTCTGCAGATATCGAACAAAGACTTTTATCCAATCTTCAGAAAAAGTCGGTTGAAAATCCCAAGTCGTCAGCTGCTACTGCAACAAATGCCGCAACAGTATCAGAAGTTAAGCTACCTGTTCAGCCACCGGCTCAACAGACTGTTTCACAGCCAAAGCCTATTGAAAAAGAAAACAAACCTGCTGAAGTAAAAGCACCTGTTATCGAAAAGAAAACAGAAAAGCCAGCAACAAGTGTTGCCGCAAAAGAAATAAAATCTGCAGACAAGCCTAAGACTGACAGCAAGCAACAAGATACCAAAGAAACAAAGCCTGTTGTCAAAAAGGAAATAGACTACGGCAGTCCGGTATTTTTCATAAGTGTTACTATTCTATCTACTGCTGTTGGCTTCTTGTGTCTGTCATTCTTCAAAACAATCTCTAGAATAGTCACCTTCTTCAAGAAGCACTAAGCGCGAAACAGCCGCTATTAGCTGTTGGCTGTTAGCTATTGGCCGAGAAAGAAACAGCCGCTATTAGCTGTTGGCTGTTAGCTATTTGCCGAGAAAGCAGCAGCCAACAGCCATCGGGCACCAGCTATCAGTAGGAAGAAGCAGGGCAAACCTCCCTTAGTCTCTCCTTAGAGGCTGTCTAAAAACTCGATTTTATGCATTTAAAACAAGTTCCTTCAAAAATCAAAACCCTCCCTACCCTCCCTTGAAAAGGGAGGTTTTTAGGACTCTACTGTACACCTGGATTTTTACAAATTTCTAGTTTTGGGACAGCCTCTAAAAGGAGGGTTATACAGGTCATTACCAACAAAAAATTCTCCATTCTCAATTTGGGCATTAGCAGAGATGAGGTCGAAGCAGTAGAAACCAATCAACAATCAATTGTGCATTATGAATTATGAATTATGCATTATGAATTATGAATTGGGTTATAACACCAATCCGGTCGAGCAACAGAAACTTTGCATGTCGTCCCCGGCCCCAGTCCCGGCTGTTTTAAATTTAATTAGCATAATAACCTCAGATGTGATATTATACACGTGCATTTTTGGGAGGTATTATGAAGCGTTTTTTTAGTATAGTATTGATGCTCACAGCTCTAATAGGCTTAACAGGCTGTGGAGATTCTTTAAGCCGCAAGGAATATACTATTGCCACTGGTTCAAAAAGTGGTGTTTATTATTCTGTTGGAGAAGCCTTAGACAAGATTATCAAAAACCAATACCCCGATGTTACTATCAAAGTAATTGAAACAGACGGCAGCGTAGACAATATTCAAATGCTCAAGGACGGCAAAGTCGACTTAGCACTTATCCAGAACGATATAGCCTGCTATGCCAACACTGGTTCAGCCATGTTCGAAGGCAATAAGTTCGAAGGCCTCAGTGGTATTGCTACCCTTTTCCCTGAAGTAGTACAATTTATAGTAAGAAGAGATAGCTATATTTCAAAGCTTAGCGATTTGGCCGGCAAAAAAATAGCTGTTGGTGGTAAAAACAGCGGCACCCGCTATAACGTAGACCAGATTCTTGGTGCAGCAGGAGTTCTCGACAAGGTAACCTGCATTTACATCGATACCAAGGACGCAATGATAGCTCTGGAAGCCGGCGAAATAGACGGTTTTGTATTCACAAGCGGATTCCCGAATCCATCCATTATTGAACTCTCCAAGAAAATAGAAATTGATTTGGTTTCTATCGACATGGATCTTACTCAGAAGCTGGTAAATGACTACGCATTCTATTTCCCGAATGCAGTTGACCAGAAGCAATATACAGGTAGTGCAACAGAGCTTAATGTATTAGAAATCAGTGCTATACTTGTTTCCGGCCCAACACTTTCCGTTAACGACCAGTATGCATTAACCAAGGCCCTCTTCAGCAAACCAGAAGAACTTGGCCAGTATCATACAAGACTTAACAAAATTACAAAAGCAAGATTGCGCCAGCAGCTTCCAATAAAGGTTGGCGAAGGCGCTGAAAAAGCATTTACTGAAGAATAATAATCAATATTTTCTAACATGCGATAAAATCGCTTCACAATACTGATTCTAAGAAGTTCGACCACAAAAGCCGATATGGATAAGTGGTCGAACTTTTTTATATATTGCTAAGGAGCAATTAAGATATGGATAAGGCAAACAAAATCAGAGTTGGTATTATATTCGGAGGGCGATCAGGCGAACACGACGTTTCATTAATTTCAGCCGCTTCAATTATGAAAGCCCTTGATAAAGATAAGTATGAAATTATTCCAATTGGTATTACCCGCACAGGCGTTTGGCTGACCGACGTAACTACCGAAATGATGCAGAAATACAGTAAAACCAAAGATAAATCAGCATTAGCAGGTTCACGCAAGGTTGTATTCAGCAGTGACACAGAAAATACAGGTCTCATTGCATTGAATGATAACGGCAAAAACGAACTCATCAAGCTTGATGTTGTATTCCCGATTAATCACGGCACTTATGGGGAAGACGGCACTCTGCAGGGTCTTCTTGACCAGGCTGACATGCCATATGTAGGCTGCGGTGTTATCGCTTCAGCTGCCGGTATGGACAAAACCATCGCCAAAAAGCTTTTCAAGGACGCTGGTATAGCAATCGCACCATATGTTGAAATTCTTCGCTGTGACTGGCGCAATGAACAAAAACAGTCTATCGATAAAATAGAAAAGCAGCTTGGTTACCCATGCTTTATCAAGCCGGTTAATTCAGGTTCTTCAGTTGGCATTAGCAAAGCCCGCAATCAGGACGAATTGAAGGCTGCTATGGAAGAAGCATGCAAATATGACCGCAAGATTCTCATTGAAAAAGCTATCAACGCTAGAGAAATAGAAGTTTCTGTAATGGGAAATGATTATCCGAAAGCTTCTCTGCCTGGCGAAATCGTTCCGTGTAACGAATTTTACGATTACTCAGCTAAGTATATTGATGACAAGTCTAAGCTTGAAATCCCTGCCAAGCTATCTGATGATATGATTGAAAAGATCAGAGAATCTGCAGTGAAAGCTTATAAGGCCCTTGACGGCGCCGGATTAGCAAGAGTTGACTTCTTCGTTGAAAAAGAAACAAATAATATTATTATCAATGAAATCAACACTTTGCCAGGCTTCACAAGCATCAGTATGTATCCAAAGCTGTGGGAAGCAACAGGGTTACCATATAATAAGCTTCTTGATGAACTCATCAAGCTTGCCATTGAACGCTATAAGGATAAGCAGGAATCTCTTGCGGCAGTAGCTTGAAGGTCGGCTGAAGCCGACGTGAAAATCCGCTTCGCGGATGTGAAAACCAGCCGATGGCTGGAGTGAAAACTTGCTGGCGCAAGAGTGAAAACCTGCCACTGCGTGGCAGGAGTGAAACACGCCTTTCGGCGCGTGGGTTTTAGCCAACAGTTTTCGAAGCTCAGTGACTGCCTTTCGGCGCGTGGGTTTTAGCCAATTGCTTTCGAAGCTCAGAGACAGCCTTTCGGCGCGTGGGTTTTAGCCAATTGCTTTCGAAGCTCAGTGACTGCCTTTTCGGCGCGTGGATTTTAGCCAACAGTTTTTGAAGCTCAGAGACAGCCTTTCGGCGCGTGGGTTTTAGCCAATCGCTTTTGAAGTTCAGTGACTGCCTTTCGGCGCGTGGGTTTTCTCGCCACGAAGTGGCTTTCACTACTGCGAAGCAGTTTTTCACACCACGAAGTGGTATTCACTACTGCGAAGCAGTTTTTCACACCGACCAAAGGTCGGTATTCACGTCGATGCAAAGCATCGACCTTTTTTTTATGGTCTGTCTGTTATAATCAGAGGTTTGATTTTTCTTCCATCGCTCCAATATCCCATTGAGCGAAGCTCTTCTGATTTTTTCATCGGTTTGAGATCTGAATTCAGATTAAAAGCTGCAATACAAAGCATATCAAATACTCTGAAATCAGCTCTCCAATCAAAGTTCTCGATATCGTCTGCCTTCACAAAAGGAGCAAGAAAAGTGCTCTTGTAGGTTCTGATGAATTCGTTGTGCCTGTTGACAACGATTTTTTCTCTTTTAGGATTTTCAGGACTTAAAGCTGAGCTTCTATCAGCAATAAGAGGTGGCTGACCATAATAATCTGACTGAACAGTAATAAAAATTTTGTTAGCTGTTTTTACTCTGTCAGCAGTATAAAAAATATCTCTGGCTCCCTGAGCATCAGCTTCATTTACTTTATCGCCACTAATGACAGCCATTCTTGTTTCACGGCTCACACCAGTTAAATCAAGCATCTTTGTATAGGTTCTATCAGGCATAGATACAAGTAGAACCTTTGGCAGGGGTAATCCGAAATAATCATATACAGCAGCAGTATCTGCGGCAAGAACAGCTCCTGAACCATGACCAAAGATTGCAAATTTTGTGGTATCAGTCTTCATCTGGTTACGTTCAAATGACCGCTGCAAATAATCCTTTACAGAACGCACTATATTAAATAAATAATGTTTCGTCGGCTGATCTGTTCCCTCGTAGTATGGAAAAAGAACTATCCAACCCTTTCTGCAAAGATGGCGAATCTGTCCCATATAGTATTCAGGTGATGGGGTCAATAAATCATGAATAAAAAGAACAAAGCCTGTTTTTTCAGGTGCCGGCTGGGCTGGCTCAAAGACGAGATATCTTTCATGAGCCCTGAAACCGGATTCCCAATAGGTAAAGCCACCATGGGGATAATCTCGACCGCCTGGCCCTGCAATTTCCTGAAGAGGCCCTTGTTTAATTGTGCGTGCCTCAGCAGGATATTGAGCCAAAAGAGAAAAGGCAGTAGCCAAGGCTACTGCTGAAGCAATACAATATTTTTTATTAGCTGAAAAGCTATTACTTTTTGTTTTAAACCAATCAGCAAAAAAACTCATTTCTTGATATATTTCTTTTCAATGAAATCATTAACGAAATCCAGACCGAATTTATCAAGACCAATCATAATAATGACAGCAATCATGGCAAGAATGCTACCGGCTTTGATTTCAGCTCTTTTAACTTCAGAAAGTTCATCGCTCTTAGGAGTTGTAATATTTTCAATAAATACAGCAGAAGAAGCTAAGCCTATTACCCACAGAAATAGGTTTTCACAAGCTTTCAGTAAGCGCCAGAAATAATTACCTACAACTTTTTCATTCTGGAGAGCAGGACGTATAGCAACATAAAAAGGAATCAACAACGGACCGAAGAAAAGAACTACTAAGGTCCAGAGAATATTTACTTTTCCACGTTTCTGGCTGTCATAAGCAACCCATATAGTTGAAAGAGCACGAACCCAGCGAGGCCACATTAGATTTACCTCCATAAAGATATAGATAAAAGATAACATAAAATAGAGGCGGAGTAAATAGAAGAAAGTCGGCTAACGCCGACGTGAAAAATCCGCTTCGCGGATGTGAAAACCAGCCGATGGCTGGAGTGAAAACTTGCTGGCGCAAGAGTGAAAACCTGCCACTGCGTGGCAGGAGTGAAACACGCCTTTCGGCGCGGGGGTTTTAGCCAATCGCTTTTGAAACTCAGTGACTGCCTTTCGGCGCGTGGGTTTTAGCCAATCGCTTTTGAAGCTCAGTGACTGCCTTTCGGCGCGTGGGTTTTAGCCAATTGCTTTCGAAGCTCAGAGACAGTCTTTCGGCGCGGGGGTTTTAGCCAATCGCTTTCGAAGCTCAGTGACTGCCTTTCGGCGCGGGGATTTTCTCGCCACGAAGTGGCTTTCATTACTGCGAAGCAGTTTTTCACACCACAAAGTGGTTTTCACGACTGCGAAGCAGTTTTTCACGCCGACCAAAGGTCGGTATTCACGTCGATGCGAAGCATCGACATATTTTTGTGTACCCTTTTTTAAAATATTACTTGCTATTTTCTTTTCTATCTGTTATTATGTTGGCTCACTAAAGCTCTATTTTGGAGGTTTGAAAATGTCTAGAGTATGTATGGTTTGCAATCGTGGACCACAAGTTGGCTTTGCACTGAGCCATTCTCATCACCGCACAAAAAGACGCTGGAGCATCAACCTCCAGAAAAAGCGTGTTATCGTTAATGGTAAGCGCGTTACTGGTTATGTATGCACCCGCTGTCTTGGCAGTGATAAAGTAACTGCAGCTTAATGAATATAGTTAAGCTCGGACCGCTGAGCTGCTAATCAGGTTCTTGCTGAGAGCATAAATTCTGATGCTTCGAGGCGATGAACCAGACGATAGCAGCACAGATTATGGTCTCAGGAATTAAATGTCCGCAGTTATATGCGTAGCTAAATGCTAACGCTTCACTAAAATTTTCTTTAGCCTCGCTAAAGAATACTGCACCGGCAACAACGTGGAATTGTAGGCGAATTAAGTTTGCAACCGTTGTTGCCGTTGCTGCTTTTAGGCCGGTATTCCATTTTATCAATCCAGCCGTTCCAATTGCGGCATATGCCAGAGGATAATCGAGCAAAAACTGGACCGGATGTAATATTGTAGCGCCGTTTGACAGCAAAAGAATACCGAAGCAGAACCCGCAGAGCGCACCAGTTTTAAAACCACGTCTAGCGGCAATAAGCAATAGAGGCAATATCCCAATAGACACAGAACCGCCAGCCGGCATATGAAACAATTTCACAAATGATAATGCCAAAGCGGTAGCCATTAAAATGCCACATTCTGTTATCTGTTGAATTTTTGCCCTATCTTTCATAGTTCATTTTACATTCCACCAGTTGTGAACTGAGTCCAGAAATTTTCAAGGCCAGATATTGCTTGTCCTGAAGCTGATTTGAAGCTACATTTTTTCAAGCGTATCTGGTAGACACTGAAAGGATTCAATGAAATAGACGGTATAAGCTGTAGAGTAGTATTGTCGTCCTTCCAGACAACAGAGAAATAGCTTCTAATCATAGAGCCAGTCAAAGTAACATTCATGCCTGAAGTTACATTTATTACTTCAAGACTGGTATCCTGGTAAAGTGATTCTGGATCAATTGCTCTGTCGAAATAAATACAGAATGGACCGCTTCTGCTTACACCAGTTGTGCCATTAGCAGGTTCAAATGAAAGTATCTGTGGCTGAGGATCTGCATCAGTGCTGAATTCATAGTATGTTCCTACATAAGGTTTGAGGTAACGGCCATCAATAGAACGGGCTGTCCAGTTATTAATAAGTATGCTGTATCTGGAATTAGCAGAATATCCTGTCTTAGGGAACAAAGAAACTGATGAATTTCCCTTCCACTTAATATCAAAGAAATTCTTGATTTCGTTGGAATCCATTGGAATAATCTGACCTGTTGTCTTATTCTGAACCATTAAATTTATATTATCAAATACAGATGATGTTTCCATAGGCTGGTTGAAACCGATAACAAACGGTTCCATAACAGAAACGCCCTGTTTATAGTTATATGGCTTAATGTAAGAGATAGAAGCGTCATAATCGAAAATATTACTGTTACGAACCATTTCAGCAGCTACCAATGTTGTAGAAGTCTGACTGACGGGAATAGTGCAGCCTTCAATAGTGCTATAACCAGTCTTCGATAAGCTGATACTGGTTTCATTATTTGCAACAGAGCACTGTATTGTAGCCACGCCAGTATCCCTACTGGAAAGAACAGAAGAAACAGAACAGTTGATACAGACTTCCGGAAGAACTTCCAAACCGCCGATTGTATTCTTTTCTGTAGTTGTAACTTCGACGAGACCTTTTTTCATATCAAAAGATTCGCCGCTAGCCTGAGTCACACTAAGGCCTTCATAGCCAGGAGAGAAAATCAGGTTATCTTTTACAACGCTACCACTGATAGAAATAAGCTTAGCGTTGTAGGTTACATCCCAATCCTTGTATGCAACTTCAATATCAGAATATGTAGCAACCTTGTTGGCCTGGGTTACGTTGAATTCAACATTACCATTCTTATCTGTTATTGCTACATCATTAAAGGCCTTTAGTATAACCCTGGCACCGGCTACCGGGACAAAATCGCTATCCGTTGAATCAGAAACGGAAGCAGCCAGACAACATCTATCTATAAGAATGTTTAGTTTATAGGTAGAATTACCAATGACTTCAATATTAACATCAGCCGTGGTTCGTCCTCCTCTGGCATTTGTAGCAATACAGCTTACAACAGAATTAGAAGTGTAAGCCGGTGCCTGCCATACAGCAGAGCTGCCACTCACACTAGTAAGAATACCATCAGAAGATTGCCATTCAATAGTTATAGGAGAACCAGCAGGGTCAATAGCTTCTGCTCTGAAATTCACATCGGTTCCGGCACCTACTGTATTTCCTGAAGCATATACATTAACAACAGGCAAAAGAGTTGGATCAGTATTTCTTGGTGTTCCAGATGCAGTTTCATAGGAAGCGGTACCCGCGGTAACAACAGTTTCTGCGTCACCTTCTGCACCCACAGGGTTAGAACGCTTGTTAGCTCCTATATCAGAGCATCCTGTAATTGCTATTGTTGAGGACAACAATAAAGTAAAAATCCAAATACCGATATTTTTGCCTGTCATAGTTATCTCCTAATCGTAGTTTAGGTATCGGCTAATTTGTCACAAAAGATAAATTATTTAAGGATTTGCCATGTTTTTTACAGACCTTAACAATTCAAAATTGTATTTTCCTTGCGGTACCTTGCAAAAATCAGTATAATTATTCTACAAACCAAATTGTACACACGAGGTGTCACTATGAGAAAGCAGAATTTATATCTTGTATTGATGCTAGCCTTATTGTTAGGTCAGAATACTGTCGCCAGTGCAAATTCAGGCGATCCAATGAATGTTCAGACAGATTCTAAGGCAACAGTATCAGTAACACCAAATACTACAGATAAGCAGCAGGAAGAAAAAGCTGAAGCAGCAGAAGAAGTTTCTCCTGAAGAAGCTGCGCAGCAGTGCAAGGCTAACAGACAGTCCATTACAAGCGCTGTAGCCAAGTATAATAAAGACAATGATGTTATGATGAGCCAGCTTGATATCGACCAGCTTGTTAAAGGTGGTTATCTTTCTAAGGCTCCGACTAAGCCATCCACAGCCTGCAAATATATTAACAAAGGCGATTTAACAGATAATGGTTGCATTATTTGTTCTTACCACGGTGGTGACGAAGCAGTTGAACAGCCTAAGAAAGAATTACAGGTTATCACTTATACTGTAAAGCAGGGTGATAGCTTGTGGCGTATTGCTCAGCAGTATCTTGGCGATGGTAACAGATGGCGCGAATTGATTGACCTCAATAAAGAAGCTTATCCATCCATCGAAAAGAATCCAAATCTCATTTATACTGGCTGGCAGATTAAAGTTGCCCTCGACAACGACAATACAGCTAACAATGAAGAAATTCAGAATGCTGACGAAGATTCTGCTAATAATGCTTCCGAAGAAGTTAGTGATACCAACGATAATAATGTTGAAGTAACCGATAGCTCTAAAGACAGCAATGAAATCAATCAGTCTACTCTTCCAAACTGGACAACCCAGGAAAAGGTAGACAAGCTTCAGGAATGTCTGGACAAAGCTAACCGCGCACTTCTTGCACAGAAGAAACGTATTGCCGACCTTAACGCTCAGACTGTTAAGTTCATGGTAGACAACGGCTTCATGAAGCAGGAAGACTGGATGGCAATGAACCCACCAGTTGGTTACACCTACAGAATCGACAAGAATGGTAAGATCGAACTTGTAAATGCCAAGAACGTAGCTCTTACCTCTGAAGAAATTCAGGCTCTTGATAATAAGCTTGCCAGCAACACTACCAATAACGACAAGTCTACTAACAAGGCCGAAGGTAGCAAATCAGAAAATCTTGCTGACAGAAATGACATTGGTAAGAACACCTACAATCCAAATTCCAGCAGAAACAACACTGAAAACAATGCTGGAAAAGTACTTGTTGGTGACAAAACTGCTAATCCAAACAGCAAGAAGGATACTGAAAATCTTGCCAACAGAAATGATATAGGCAAGAATACTTACAATCCAAATTCTAACAAGAATTCAGACACAAAGAAGTCTGAAAATATTGCTGACAGAAACGATATAGGCAAGAACACCTATAATCCAAACAGCAACAAGAACAACAATAACAGCAACAACAATAACAGGAATAATAATTCCAACAATAACAGGAATAACAATTCTAACAACAATAGAAACAATAATTCCAACAACAACAGGAATAATAATTCTAACAACAATAGAAACAATAATTCCAACAACAGCAGCAATTCCGACAGTGCAGCCAGCAATCTCGGCAAATCACTCGGTAATCTCTTCAAGACTATCAGTGATGTCGGCAAGGAAATCGGTCAGGCTGGCAAAGACTTAGGTAAAGCATTCTCTGATACCGGTAAAGAAATCGGTAGAGAAATAAAGCAGACTGGCAAGGAATTAAAACAGGCTGGTGAAGATATTGTAGACGGCGTTAAGCAGACCGGTAAAGATATTGCTGACGCAGCCAAGGAAACCGGCAAAGAATTCAAACGCGCTGGTGAAGAAATCGTAGACGGCGTTAAGCAGACCGGTAAGGATATCGCAGACGCTGCTAAGGAAACTGGCAAAGAATTCAAACGCGCTGGTGAAGAAATAGTAGACGGCGTTAAGCAGACTGGTAAAGATATTGCTGACGCAGCCAAGGAAACCGGCAGAGAATTCAAACAGGCCGGTGAAGATTTCGTAGACGGCGTTAAGCAGACTGGTAAAGACATCGCTGACGCTGCTAAGGAAACCGGCAGAGAATTCAAACAGGCTGGCGAAGAAATTGTAGACGGCGTTAAGCAGACTGGTAAGGATATCGCTGATGGCGCTAAACAAGCCAAAGACGATTTCGTAAACGGCGTAAAGGAAACCAGCAGAGAATTCAAACAGGCTGGTGAAGATTTCGTAGACGGCGTTAAGCAGACCGGTAAAGAAATCGCTGATGGCGCTAAACAGGCTAAAGACGATTTCGTAGATGGCGTTAAGCAGACTGGCGAAAACATTAAGGATGCAGCCAAGGACGTAAAAGACGGCTTTGTAGATGCAGCTCAGAATGTTAGAGACGGTTTCAAAGAAGCAAAAGACAGCGTAAAAGATGGCTTCAATAATGCTGTAAATGAATTCGAAGAAGGCTATGAAGAAGGCAGAGCATCAGCTCCAGAATATGCTGATGACCCAATAGCTCAGGAAGATTTCAAAGCAAAGCAGGAAGCCTACGACGCTTACAAACGTTCTATGGAAAAAGAAAATACTGCGTACGAAAATTATGATTTCTAAGCAATAAAGTTTTAATATCTAAGTCTTATTAAAGACTTAGATAAAAAAACTGTTTTACACCTCTATATATTTGGTTTATAATAGGTCAGAAGCATTAAGCCTTCTGGCCTTATTTTTTTGATGAGGGAGATATAATCAATGAGAAATTTATTTAAAAAGATTACAACAGCTATGGCTTTCGCTCTGCTTTTCACTTCTAATGTAAATGCAGCTGATACACAGAGCCTTACCAATAAAATCCTGTTCGTAGAAAAAGAAAAGACTGGCGTAACCTATTTATCAGTAATGGATCCTAACGGTGCCAACAAGAAGCGCATCACTCCATCATTAAACAATATCGTATTCCCGAAGTATTGTGAAAAGAGCGGTTGGATAGCATTTACCAACCAGACCGATAAAATGGAATCAGAAATTTTCATTCTTAATAAAGACGGCGATCAGTTAAAGAAGATTTTGACAAACGCTTCCTTTGAAGATTTCTCACCAGACGGCAAATCTTTCCTTTATACTTCTGCAGACGCTAATGCTTCATTGTATGTTTACAATCTGGCTGATAAAAAGGCTACTAAGATTTCTCAGGATTTAAAGGTAACATCAGCTAACTGGTCTAACGATGGTGAATGGATTATCACTTCTGTTTTCACCAATGACGGCACATTAGATATTTATCTTATTTCCTGCTATGCTCAGGGCATTATCAAATGCACTGATACAAAGGGTGTAAACGAAGCATTCCCAATGTTCTCTAAAGATAATCTGAATGCAGTTTTCTATACTAACGCTAATGGCGAAAATGAAATACAGATCCTTGGCGTTGGCACAAAAGACAATCTCGCTCTTTCACGCCCTGGTATTGTTGGAACTCATCCAAGTTTCTCACCAGACGGCAAGAGCATTGTATACCAGAAAGGGAACGACATTGTTGTCAGCGATATCGGTGGTCTGAAGAGCACCAAGATTGGTTCTGGCAGCACTCCTTACTGGACAAAATAATAATAAGGGAATCTTATGGTTAATTTCAAAAATATCTTAGTTCCAATAGATTTTTCTGAAGGCTCAAAGCTAGCCTTGGATTATGCAGCCTCCTTCGGTTCTGATTTCGGTTCACAGCTTCACCTGCTTAGCATTGTAGAAGAAGAATCACTTTCAGCAAACATAGGCGGTGACCCGCTTAATACCAAGGAAAGCTGGAGAAAACAGAATCTTAAAAATTTGGATGAATTCATTCCAGCCAAATACAAAGACTTAGACATTCTCAAACGTGTTGAAGGTGGTTTGTCGTATCAGGCTATCATAAAATACGCCACAGAAAACAACATAGACCTCATTATCATTGGTTCTAAGGGTCAGACTGGTTTTATTGAATCCTGGCTGGGCGGCACTTCATACGAAGTTACCAGAAAAGCTCCATGCGCAGTCCTGACAGTAAAGCCTGAATGCAGAGCATTTATTAAAGACTGATTAAGTATAATTACTTTCTAAGTCCGCTAATAATCCGATTCAAGTGTTCACTCACCTGAGTCGGATTTTCTTTTGGGGAAATAGCAACATCAATCTGTATTGAGGCCTGCGCTTTTGATGGCTTAGCAGGTTTCTTTTCCAAAAACATCGCTGTAGCACCATTTCCCAAAGAGATTACAAAAAATTTGTCATTATGGGGATTGATGATTTCCTGATTAGCTTTAACAGCATCAGCAAAGCGGGTATAGGATACCAAAGGATTATAGGCAACAGAAGCCCTGAAAGCATTGAGATTTGCGGGAATATCCTCATCCTTCCACTCCTTGGAAAGGACAGCATCAATACCCTCTTTTTTCAAATATGCCAGAGCGCTGAGGTTTGCAGTATTAAAACACCAGTCTAATTCAAAACGGAGCTGAGGCAAATCCTTAGCAAGTCTGAAGGCCTCCCAGCCAAAGCAGAGAAAACGGCCGGAATCAAGTTTTTTCAACTGATGATATAACTCGTTGTATTGCTTAGAATTCAAAACAGGTGGAAGCCAATACATAAGCTTTTCCGATGGAATAAGCCTCTTAGCCTTATCATGGTTACTATTCCAGGGCAATATCCACACATCAGCTTTCAAATCATTGTTAAACGGGAACTCGCCATTCCAGAGTCTTAGCCTGATTTGAGGACGTTTAGCATCAGTTTTATAAACAATATTTTTATCAACAAGCTGCTTTTTGTATTCAGCAACAGACTGATTGCCGGTTTGAGCGTTAGAAGGCAAATTTTCAGCATTGGCAAGTTCTTCCGCAAAATCACGTTTCAGTTGCTTAAAGGCTGAAGCACTGATAAAAAGCTTCTTATCCAGATTAGCAGTATCATGCTTTGAAACCAGATAATTTTCGCCAATTACACTGAATTTATCAGCAATAGGCCCTTCATCTAAGCCCTTTTGCTTAGCAGCGGAGAGTAGTTCTTCTGTTTCAGCATGAATTGTATTGCCATTAACTACAGCCGAAACAGTGAGTCTGGTGCCAACCTTACCAAACCAGAACAATTCAACAGAGCTTCTTTCCATATCGCGATTCCACTTGGTTTCCCAATTTTCATCGCTGCTTTTTGAGGTTCTTCTGATTTCAGTGCCAACAGCAATGTTATGTGGCAAACCACGCACCCAGATATGATCAGCTCTCTTTTTATCGGACTGAGCCCATGTTATTCTAGCACCCTTCTGTTCATTGCCTTCATACCAGAAAAGTCCGTCACCAGCTTTGACTTCGATTTTTTTAACAAGCTCGGTAAGCCCTTCTGAAGTCTTTCCAGTTGTGATACCAACAACAATGCCCTCACGGCCTGGATTATTTCCAGTTTTCCATTGTGCCGGTTTTTGAATTCCATTAAAAAAGCCTGTAGACGAAGCTCTGGAAAAGACTTCATCCAAAGCCTTCGTGTCAACCTTGGTTTCACCATCTAATGCTGCTCTGTATGCTTTTACAACCTGATATACATATTCAGGGCTCTTCATTCTTCCTTCTATTTTCAAGGAAGCAACCCCAGTCTGCATTAGAGGTCGAATTTCACTGATGAGTCGCATATCTCTAGGGCTGAAAATACAACCGGTGTAATTTGAGTCTAGAACCTTATATTCTTTGCGGCAAGGCTGAGCGCAGGTTCCCCTGTTCCCTGAACGGGGGCCTAATGCTGCACTCCAGAAGCATCTTCCAGAAATGCTGTAGCACATTGCTCCATGAACAAAAACCTCTACCTCAAAGGCATTATTCTTAACAATTTCAGCTATTTCTTCCTTGGTAGTTTCCCTAGGAAGAATGACACGGGTTATTCCCAGCTCTTTAAGCTGCTCTGCCCCACCCTGGCCATACCAGGCCCCCTGGGTGCTAAGATGAAGAGGTATTATGCTGCCCCTTTTTCGAAGTTCAACCGCAATGCCTATATCTTGGATAATCAAGGCATCAGGCTGCAAAACTTCCATAAAATCAAGAGCCTTTTGCAAAAGATTCCATTCGTGTTCAAAAACAATGGTATTTAATGTAATATAAAGCTTTTTTCCCAAAGCCCTTGTGATTTTTCTTGCCCATTTAAGGCCTTCTTCATCGAAATTAGAGGCAAAGGCTCTGGCACCGAAACGTTTCCCGGCAAGATATACTGCGTCTGCTCCAGCTAATAAAGCAGCCTTCAATGAGTCTGCACTTCCAGCAGGAGCCAAGAGTTCCGGTTTTTTAAGCATTTCTAAAATTATTCTCTTTCAAGAAACCAGGTAAGCGCCAAATGATAAACGTCTGTTCCGAGGCCGCTTATAACACCCTGAGCAACAGCGCTGATGTAAGAATTGTGTCTGAATTCTTCTCTGGCATAAATATTTGTTATATGAACTTCAATAACCTGAGCTTCTATAGCTGTAATACAATCTCTTAAAGCTATACTGGTATGAGCCAATGCACCAGGATTAAGAATTATTCTGGACTTAGGCGGCAAAGACTGCATAAAATCAATTATTTCGCCTTCTGAGTTACTTTGGAAAAATTTAAGTTCTTCGTTATTGCAAAAGGCCGTTTCTTCCAAGTCATGATTAATGTCTTTCAAGGAAAGGTTACCGTATTTTTCAGGTTCACGGCGACCAAGAAGATTCAAATTGGGTCCATTAACAACATATATCATTTTATTTACCTTCCACCTTCGTCTGGCAAAAAGAGTGTATCAAGCAAAGCGTATGAATTCTTCATAAAGATAATCAGTTCTGCAGCTGTTCTTAAACCGAATAAGCGTCTGAAGAAACGGCTCTTTGCTCCCCAAAAACGTTGAGTGAACTTTTTGAGTTCAATATTGTTCCATTTATATTCATCATTTATTACAAGATGATCAATATACCTGCAGGCTGCAAGAGTGGTTCCACCACCAAACCAGCAATAATCAATCTGCATTGAAGCTTCGAAACCAGCATCTCTTATTTCCTTCAGCTTCTGAATTACTTCGTCTATTCTTGAAGCCTGTGGATTATGAAGCCATATGCTTTTTAGCGGAACAAGTATTTCTGAATACTTTACGAATTCTATACTTAAAAATGAAATGCTTATTGTTAGCTTTAGCTTTAAAATTGTTGCCCTAAGCCTGTTAATATCTTCAACTGCCCATTTATTCGGATTGAAATGTATAGCATTAAAACCTGAATCTTTTAGCCAGTTTAATAAACCAGTCATTATTTCTAAGCCTGGATAAGTAAATAGCGTTGAAGAGAATTCTACTAATCCCATCCAAGGCTGGAATACTTCAATATTATGAACGGAAAGCCATTTTTCGGGTAGTATATTATAGCCTACATCAATCAAATGTTCTGTTGGGGCCTCAACAAATGAAACCATATCATTTTTCATATCATCGCAGTAGCCCGTAAGAACGTCACCACGCAGAATACGAAGAACAGAGGTTTTACCGGTTCCGTTTATAACGAAATCAAATTCTTTAACAATATCTTCAGTAATGTAATTGCAAGCAATCTTGGCATTAGGATAAGCTTCCCTAACAGCTACCAGGATCTTTTTGATTTTATCTACATCAGGATCTTCCGGTAATCTGCAGATAACGGCCTTCAGAGGTGCTTCAGAATAAATGCTGAGCATATCTGTTATCTGGCTGACTGGAACATCAATTACACTGATTCTTTCGGAACTTAAAGCCTTTAAGCAATACAGGCCGAGAGGTGCTGAACGGGATAAAGAATGACGCCAGGACAGCTTATTCTTGATAGAAGCCCCGGCTAATTCAATTAATAGAATTTCGATTTTTCCCGTTTCCATAGTTTAGATACTATCACGATGGGAAAAAGATAGCAAGCCACTAGTATCAGCAACGGATAACAGGATATTCGCGGATAAACAGCCAAGCAGACCGATGGTCGGAAAAACAGCCTGTTTTTTTGCCTCGGTATTAGAGAATTACTGCTTAACCTAACCATATACCTGCTATGCGAAAGCTTATGTTTATAAATTACCTGAGAAGTCTCATATAGCATAAACTTTCTCAAAGAAAACCACAGACCTTCTAATATCGAGGCTAACAAATAGTCCTGTTTGGCCTGCTACAGCCATCAGCAACGGATAACAGGATATTTGCGGATAAACAGCCAAAGACCGATGGTCGGAAAAACAGCCTGTTTTTTTGCCTCGGTATTAGAGAATTACTGCTTAACCTAACCATATACCTGCTAAGCGAAAGCTTGTGTTTATAAATTACCTGAGAAGTCTCATATAGAGCAGACTTTCTTAAGGGAAATCACAGACCTTCTAATACCGAGGCTAAAAATGTCCTGCTTGGCCTGCTACATCTGCAGTTATCCTGTTATCCGTTGCAAAAGTTAGTGGAAATAGTGGATGATTGATATGGCGGAAAGTATCCAGATAATGCCACAGAAAAGAAGTGGTTTGTCGCGAATGATTAAATCGGTTGGGTTTTCGCCTTCATCCTCTAAGTGAATCAGGTATAAGTATCTGAGTATTCCGTAAAGAGCAATCGGAACAGTATATACAAGGTGAGTAGTTCCAAACTTAGCAACAGTATCACTACTTACAGTGTAGAAGGTATAGGTAATTATAGCCACTGTAGCCAGAATAGAAGTCATCTGGTCTATATATTCCGGGGAATAATCAGCAAGAACACCGCGCTGCTGAACAGCATTCTCTTCATGATTCACAATTTCCTGACGGCGTTTAGTTAAGCCCAAGAACATAGCAAGCATAAAAGTAGCAAGAACAAGCCAATGTGATATATATATGTCTGGTGATAAGGTTTTAAGAGCCCCTACCCCGGCAATGGCTCTAAGCACAAAGCCTAAGGCAATACACATTACATCAAGAATGACAATTCTTTTAAGCTTAAAGCTATAAGCGAGATTCAGCATAAAATAGCCAAGAGCTACCCCAAAGAAAAGGCCGGAAATTTTCCAGGCAACAAAAAGGCTAATAATCAAAATCAGCAGCAAAGAAGCTTTGGCGTCCTTTACAGATAATTGTCCCGAAGGCAAAGGGCGCAGGCTCTTTACTGGATGCAGTCTATCCTTTGAAATATCAATCAAATCATTAAGAATATATACACTACCTGATAAGCCGCAAAATGTCATAAAACCAATGACAGTATAAACCCAGGCTTCCCAGGAAAAAATCAAGCCTTTTTCAGAAAAGAATAAGGCGGCAAAAACCAACAGGTTCTTTATCCATTGTTTTGGTCTTAACGATACAAATATTGGAGAAATCATAACAGAGCTTTACTTACAAGAATCTACGAATGCAGAGAATAATCTTTTTGCAAATTCGTCCGTTTCGAAAAGTTCTTCTGGATGCCACTGAACGCCCAAGCAAAAATGTTCATTGGTTGCTTCAATTGCTTCCACGATTCCATCAGAGGTTTCAGCAGCAGTAGAGAATCCATAAGGCACTGCCTTAACAGCCTGATGATGGAAGGAATTAACCATCAATCTGTCATCACCAGCTATGTTAGCAAGCTTAGTATCCTTGGCAAAGGTAACAAAATGCGATGGTGACCATCTTGGAGAAGTCTGCATATGCTGAACAGAAGCTAACTGGGAAATATCCTGGTGAACCATACCGCCTAATGCGATGGTAATAACCTGCATTCCGCGGCAAATGCCAAATATTGATTTATTGAATTTATTATAAGCCAGTTCGGTAATAATCAGTTCGAATTCATCACGAAGCGGGTTAACGTTGCCAAGTGCAGGAATTGGGTCTTCATCCTGATATTTCGGGTGAATATCTTCGCCACCAGCAAGCAAAATTCCATCTACCAGCCCAAGATATCTTTCAGCTAATCTATGAAGTTCTGATAAGCTCATTCCGTTTGGAATGAACGGCACTGGCAACAAAACAGGGTCGCCACCACTTCTCAGAATAGCATTTGAATATTTTCTGGAAACATAGGTTCGGATACGCATATCGTTATCGCGAACAGCACAGTCTGAATAAAGAATACCAATCAGAGGTCTTTTTTCAGTCATATTAGAAGTTTCCTTTCCTTGATGGGTCTAATATATCTCTCAATTCATCACCGAATATGTTAAATACAATAACAAGAAACGCAATACATAAGCCTGGATAAACAACAAGCTGAGGATTTGCAATCATGAAATCCTTGCCTGTAGCAACCATTCCACCCCATGTTGGCAAAGACGGGTCAACACCCAAGCCCAGGAAGCTGAGGCTGGCTTCAGAAAGAACTGCTGTAGCCATTCCCATAGTAAAAATTACAGTAATCATCGGCAGGCAGTTTGGAAGAATGTGGGTCATTATGATTCTGAAATCACTGGCCCCAAGAGTCTTGGCCGCCACAACATATTCTGAAGAACGAAGTTCCAATGCTGAAGAGCGGATAATGCGAGCCATTTCAGCCCAACCAACGATAGCAATAGCAAAGATTACCGTTCCAAGGGCACTTCCCATAAACATAGAAATAGCAATAGAAAGCAATAGACTTGGGAAAGCGAGGAACATATCAACTATTCGCATTAAGAACCAGTCAAGCCAACCGCCGAAATACCCAGCAACAAGACCGACAAACAAACCGACTAGCAAAGCCACTAGACGTGAAGCAAAGCCAATCATCAGTGAAAGCCTTGCACCGTAGATAATTCTTGATAAGATGCACTGACCAAGATTATCACAGCCCAACGGGTAACCGGAAGAATCGGCCCAGCGTCTGTCAGGATTTGTATCCATCGGGTCGTTTGGGGCCAGCCATGGAGCAAATATAGCTACTAATAATACTAGCAAAATCCCTGCCAAGCTTAGCCAGCCGGCAATGGTAAGGCGCTTGAATACTTTATTCTGTGTAATTGAATTTTTAATGGATTTAGTACTCATGCTGCACTCTTCCCCATCATTTCATCACGGATTTTTGGATTTATCCAAGCGTAGAAGAGGTCTATCAAAAGATTTACTACGATAAAGATTACAGCACCCATCAGAACTACCCCTTGGATAATCGGGTAATCGCGCTGAAGAATTGCATCCATAGCAAATCTTCCAATGCCTGGGAGGTCGAATATGGTTTCTACAATAACGGAACCATTGAGATAGCTGGAAAGATCGAGACCAATTACTGTTATTACGGGCACAAGAGCATTAAACAGTCCATGTCTGAACAGGATTCTATATGGGCTCAAGCCCTTGGCTCTGGCAGTTCTGATGAAATCCTGATTCAGGACTTCAATCATGCTGCTTCTAACAATTCTGGCCAGGAATGCTGCTGAACGAACCCCAAGTGTAACAGCAGGAAGAATGAATGTAAGCAATGGGTGCTTCAGCATAATTGGTGAACTTGCAGAAGCCGGGAACCATCTGAGTTTAATAGCAAAAACATAAAGAATTACAAGACCTGACAGGAAGACCGGGATACTAATACCCGTTACGGAGAGCAGAGTGCAAAGTCTGTCCAGCCATTTTCCCCTTGTTATTGCACTTATGATTCCCATAAGTATGCCAATGACAATTGAGATTACCATGGCAACACAAGCAAGCTTCAAGGTATATGGAAGCTTTTCACAAAGAGATTTTAGAACTGGTCTGCCAGTAAGAACAGATGTTCCTAAGTCACCACAGCAAACCTTTTTAACATATGTAAAAAATCTTACATGAAACGATTCGTTAAGTCCCATTTCAGTTCTGATTCTTTCAACAGTTGCTTCACTGGCTCTAGGGCCTGCAATAGTAAGAGCAGGATCACCAGGGATTAGATAAAGAACAGAGAAAATTACGAATATGATGCCTAGCAAAACAGGGATTGTTCCGGCAATTCTTCTTAATGTAAATTCTAGCATTTTTAGTTCTCTTTTCTTTAGTTTTGATGATTCTGCTTCAGTGAAATATTTATGCCGCGATCGTTGAGAAACATTGGATAGAAATCTATATGTTCAACTCTGGGACCTGCCAGATAGCTTTCGCTGCAATGCCACAGGTATATCCAAGGAGCTAAGTCTATGACCTTTCTGTTAATTTTGTCATAGGCTTCAGCGCGGAGTTTTTCATCAGTAATTTTTACTGCCTCGTCAAGCAATGCATCTATTTCATCATCTTTAAAACGAGCTCTGTTACCGCCTGAACCCCAGTTCTTAGAATGGAACAACGGGTTAAGGAAGTTTTCGCCATCTGGATAATCGCCATACCAGTTCATATAGAAGGCAGGTGCTTCACCCTTGTTAATAGCGTCTTTTAAAGCGCTCCATTCCATAGGCTTGATATTAACGTTAATACCGTATTTCTTCATTTCACCCTGGAAGAATCTGGTAACTTCAAATGCAGACTGCTGAGACTTCTGATACAAATCAAAGCTGAGTGGATTAGAGCTGTTATAACCAAGCTCTGCAAGCATTTTCATACCTTCTTCAGGATTAAAGCAAATACCAGTTTCTGCATCAGTATAGCCTGAGATTCCTGGAGGAATGCTTCCCTTCGCGGGAACAGCACGGCCTGAATAAATAGCCTTAATGATTTTTTCTCTATCTACCAGCAGGTTAAGAGCTTTGCGAAGCTTTGGATTATCAAATGGTGCAGCCTGATTGTTAAAACCAATATAGTGAACATTCATAGCAGGAATATCTGCAATCTTGTCCTTGTATTCAGGCATTGCCTTGAAACGGTCGTAATTAGAAGGATATAGCTGAACCATATCGATTGAACCACATTCAAATTCAAGCTCAGCCTTAAGATTTTCTGTAATAATTCTGACAAGGAAATTTTCAATCTTTGGTTTGCCGAGGAAATAGCTATCGTTGGCTTTAAGGTGAATATAGCTATCTCTAACACGGTCTGCTACGTAGAATGGACCTGTTCCAACCGGTTTTTCGAAGAAAGAAGGGTCACTGAATTTATCTTTACTTTCTGAAGGAAGAATATAGCAGGCTGGCATAGTCAGCAAACTCATGAACGGTGCAAATGGTTCTGACAATCTGATAGCAACAGTGTTTTCATCTATTGCATTCAAACCAGCAGTAAAATCGGTCTTGCCATTCATACGGTCTTCGGCACCTAGAATTCTTTCAAGAACCCATGTTCTAGGTGACGAAGTCTTGGGATTCAAGATTCTATCAAAAGTAAAAACAACGTCAGCAGAAGTAAATTTCTGCCCATTATGGAAGGTTACATTTTTTCTTAAATTGAATATATATTCGCGGCCATCCTCTGAAACAGTCCATGATTCTGCAAGGTCAGGAACAAGCTCCATTTTTTCATTATACCTTACAAGACCATCAAAAATTCTAGATTGTATAACACCTTCGTTTACGTCTACCCCTCTGGCGGGGTCAAGATTAGAAGGTTCGCTGGAAACATAGGTTGAATAAACATCAATAGTGTTTATATCAGAATTACAACAGCCTGTGAAGCTAGTGCACATCATTAGGGATGCTATCAAAAGCAGTCCCACACAAAGGATTCGTTTCATTTTGCCACCATATAATAATTTTCTTCTATAATAATCGGCAGGAAGCTAACGAAACCTTAGAAATGGAAAAACTAACAGCATTGTGTTATGTTAGCAGTATAACTACATTTAAAGTGCAGGCAAAATAATATGCAGAAAAAATATTGCAAGCTTTTGTTCGTGATACTCTGTCTGTTCATTACTGCAATTTCAACTAATGCTTACGCATTTAATAATATGGATAGAAAAGAACGCTGTAATAAGATTTTACTGAGCCTGCGTGATTCTATAAAAAAATACCAATTGAAAACAAACACAGTGCTTACAGAAGAAATTACTCCAGAAAATTTTGAAGCATATATAGCAAAAATAAAACAAGAATATATTTACATCACCACTCTAAAATCGCATAGAAAAGAATGCAGCTATGGCATCTCTCTTGAAGGCGATAAATCAGGAATTGGATATCCATATTGCACTTATCATGGTTCACCCTTTAAAGATTGTAAAACGCATTACGAAAAATGGGTAAAAACTGGACCAGATATCGATTATCTATCATTTTTCAGATGGGATAATATGCGTATTTTTCTACGGAAATACGCACTTTTAATAATTTTTCCAGTAATCTTACTTATCAGTATAATTATTGGTATTAAGGTAAATAAATATAATCAAAAGCACACTCCCAAAGCCGATATCGACTTCAGACAGCATTAACAACCTAGTCAGCAAATCTGAATTTGTGGTCGTGTATAGAAAGCTTGTTGTTTAAATGCACGTTCGGCTGATGGCATATTGTGCAGTTTGTCCCTGGTGCTTCTTCCGGGTGGTCGATTTTGTCTATATGGCAAGTTAAGCAATACTGGTCATGAGTAAGATATTTTGAACCACTTGCAGTTTTATAACTTCTGAAATTCTGGCAATAATCACAGGTAAGACCAGAAGCCAGGAATAAGCGTGATTTAAGGAATTTCCACTGACGTTCACGGTCTTCCATAGTTTCGTCACCATAGAAGTTTTCAGGTGACTGGCCTGGCTTTGGTGTTAAACCAGTATAGTAATCCTCCAGATTTTCTCCAGGCTTATAGCCCGCAGCAAAAAGATGGTCGCCACTATCATCCATGCCGGAAGTATGGCATGACATACATATCATTTCCTGATAACGAGGCTCCATCTTCTTTATGGAAGTAATATAATCTGGTGACTTTTTGTCGATGTGCTCCTTACCTGGCCCGTGACAGGCTTCACAGCCAACACCAGCTTCAATGAACGTATCGTTATCCGGATTAAAGCCTGTGGAATGACAGCCGGCACATTGCTTTAACCAGTATCTGGAGCGCCAGTTCAAATCATTTGCATCAAGCCACTTCTTCTGATTAATATCCCATATCTTTGGCAGAACGACATATGTTCCACTTGCTTCCGCAACGAAACGATGCACATAATGGGCTCCAAGAACTGTAACAATCTTGTCTTCAGGATAATTGAGTTCAGAAAAAGGAATCACATCGTCTTTGTCTAATTCTGCTGGTTTGCGCATCATACGTGCATGAGGTGTCAGCTTCCATTCTTCGTATATGTCATTATGACATTCCATGCAGGCTTTGGAACCGGCATATTCACTTCTCTGCTTAATCAGCTTTTCAACCAACGCAGTATCTCGAGCCTTGGCTGTAGGTTCGTTACCAAGCAATACTACAGGTATTAACAGAGAGATAAAAACTGATGCAATTATTTTTCGCATTATAGGTAAACCGGATTATTTTTCGACTTCAACTTCGTCCAGAATTTCGCTGAGTTTTTGCTTAACAGCTTCATCATTTGAAGATTCACGCAATTCTTTCAGCTTATCATAGGTTGATTTCATATTATTCTGGACTTTATTTACTGCATCACAAAGCTGCTGGCCTTCATCGCCTTCGCGTAATTTAAGATCGTTCTTAGGCAACAATCCAGAACCAAGCTTGTTTACATGACCAGTAATCTTGAGCATTGGTCCGGCAAGCTTATGTGAAATCAGCACAGCAAGGATAACCAGGAAAATTATCAGTAAAATGCAGCTTATAGAATTAGTTACAACAATAGAAGGCTTTAAGGTTTCCCAAATCTGTTCCAGCTGTTCCTGGCTGAAATGTTCACTCAGATTTTTTGCCATAAAATAGTTAAGAGCGATAATGTGGAAAACAGAACCGATTATTACCACCAAAGCCAGAAAAACAACTAATCTAATCTGGTATGATGGAAGAATAAAAAAATGCTTTATTGAGCGTTTTGTGTTCATTTAGCTTCACCTTCAACTGCTTCAGGCTTCTGAGCTAATTCTTCAGGCAGATTCTTAAAAAAGAGGTCAACATCCAACGGTCCCTGATGAGAATAAATAATTTTTCCTTCTGGATTAATGATGAAAACAGATGGGGTCATGGTTACCCCCCAAGTATCTGCAGTCAAATACTTATCATTTTCAACTTTTTCCATCAATATCGGTGCAGTGAATTTGCGGCGCTTAATAAAGTTTTTAAGGGCCTTCTGCATCTTATCAGTATCTAATGAAACAAAGCAGGTATTAAAATCCTTATCAGCCATTTTTTCCAAACCAGCCTGAAGATCTGGCATTTCTTCTATACATGAATGGCAGAACAAGGACCAGTAGAAAACCATATTCCATTTGCCAGGCACCGGGTAGCTACGTTCTTCGTCATTTGTATCCTTCAAAACATTGATTGGGGCAGCTGAGCCAGGCTGAAGCAGAGCCATTGCCGGCCCATTCCCCGCAGTTTCTTCCTGAGCGTTGGCTGGCAAAGTCATGAAAAGCATAGGAACAACGAAGAGAATACCAAGCAGCAAAGATTTTTTATTTAATGGAATTAATAGCATTAATAACATCCTTTTCGTTTTCTGGGGCATAGCCAAGATGGTCATAGAGAACCTTGCCAGTTCTGTCAACAAGGACAGTGCGTGGCAAAGCACTTATCTGGTATGTTTTTGTCAGAGAATAATTTGTATCAATAGCCAGCATATAAGGAATTGCAGGCTTGAATTTTTTCACAAACTTCTGAATCTTTTTAAGATTGTAATTCTGATGGATGCCCATGATAGTGATTTTATCCTTCATGGTTTCGTGAAGTTTGCAAATGAAAGGGATTTCTTCAATGCAGTTGCCGCAGGTTGTGGACCAGAAAACAAAAAGAAGCGGCTTTTCAGTGAATTGGCCGGCAAGGCGGAACTGCTGACCTGTCAAGGAGGTCAAAGTAACACCTTCCAGGGTAGATATGCTGTCAGTCTTTTCTTCCGGTATCATGAAATACAGAAGAAGAGAGCTTAATACAGCAATCAATATAAGAATAGTATGATTCTGGTTCATAGATAGTAAACATTATAAAGTTTTACCCACACAAAAGCAATAACCTAAGAAAGTTTAGCAACGGATGACAGGATTTTTGCGGATAGAACAGCCAAGCAGGCCGCCCTTATCCTGTTATCCGGTGCTAATTCTGGAATATTAGTCTGGCGGTTGGCTTGTCATCAGCGGTATCAAGAACAGCCACAGACGGTGGCATACCGCTTCTTGGGAGACTAGCACTGCCTGGGTTAATTATTAGCAGGTCGTCTTCTTCTGTAATTGTAGCCACATGAGTATGACCGTAAACCATAACCTTGCTGTTAAGTTCTAATGCCCGTTCTGCATCACCAGGTCTGTGAGCCACAGTTAAAAGGCCGCAGCCTATGTTTATAGAACGTGAAACAGGATTCTGCGAATCGTATGGATCGCAGTTTCCTCTGACAGCATAAACAGGAGCAATATTTTCAAGGTTCGTAATATACTGGCTGTGTTCAATATCGCCAGCATGAATAATTAACTCTACGCCTTCAAAAGCGTCCTTTATCCACTGTGGAACCTGGCATCTGTCGGGGTTATAGCAGTGCGTATCTGAAATAATACCTATTTTCATTTACTGATGAGAACCTTTGCTACAAGCTTTCTTACTTTTGAAGGTTTATCTACTGCAATACAAGGCATATGGGCGTTCTGTGGATAAAGAATGACATAAGCATTATTTGTTATAACGCTTCTCATCTGAGCAGGCTTCTGCTTCCAGAACATGACATCGTTTTCATCGCTGTATTCTTCAGCAATTTCAAGCTTATCTATATCACAGGTTTCGATTGCTTCGACACCGTTTATCATCATTTGAATGTCCACATATTTTCTATGTGATTCAAATCTGCATTCAGACAAAGGCTTGGACATATATTCCTGAACATTGATATAAAGCCATTCGTTAACAACATGCTTCCCAAGTTCAAGAGTAGTTATATCTTTGCTTTTCAAATAATTAAGTGCTTCGTTAATACGTTCTTCTGTAGTCATGACAATACCTCGTTTCACTAGATTTTACTCCAAGCCATCACTAAAGTAAAATTTTAATCAGCACCGGATGACAGGATTTCTGCGGATAGAACAGCCTGTTTTTTTGCCTCGGTTTTAGTCAATCACTGCTTTACTTAATTATATTTCTGCTATGCGAATGTCTGCATTTATAAAGCACCTGAGAAGTTTCGTATAGCACAGACATTCTTAAGGGGAAGCACTAATCTTCTAATGCCGAGGCTAAAAATTCTAGCTGTTGGCTATTTATTGGCCTGCTATATCCGCCGTTATCCTGTTATCCGTTGCTCACAAACATACTTTCTGGGCGGTGTAGATTGATTTGTTGCGGTTGATAGCAAAGGCTACGGCACAGACAACGAAATAACAAGCAGCGTTAGTTCCGCCGAATACTTCCACGCCAATTAAAACTGGTGCCCAGAATGTATTAGTAGCACTGCCAAATACCGCAATATATCCAAGAGCAGCAGACAGCTGCACTGGAAAACCAAGCAAAGAACCTAACACAACCCCAAGAGAAACACCTATAGAAAACAATGGTGTTACTTCCCCGCCCTGGAAGCCGGCAGCCAAGGTTATCACAGTCAGCAAAAGCTTAAGGAGCCAATCCCAGGCGTATATTTCCTGGCCCATGAGACCAGCACTTATAAGATTAGTGCCTAAGCCACAGTATCTGCCTGAATACAGGAAATAAAGAACAATACTCAAAGTAATAGCAATGTATGCAATTCTTTTGTAAGAGCTTGGAATCATACTAGTAAATTTGCCCTTGAAATATTTCTGAAGTTCAGCAAAAAGTAAACCAGCTAACCCAAAAGCAGCACCAAGAACAATCAGTTTGCCGAAAGCCATTGAATCAAGCTGCTGAGCTTCATTTATTATTACTTCAAATTTTTTCAAGCCAAGATATGCAGATGTTGCCGATGCTGTGAATGATGCAACTACAGCAGGGAGTAGAGCATTATATCTGATTTTACCAACGCAAATGACTTCCAAGGCAAATGCTACAGCAGCCATCGGAGTGCCGAATAAACCAGCAAAGCCTGCTGCCATACCAGTAACAAGCATTATCTGAGCTGCATTTTCTATCCTTAGCCTACAGCCAATCCAATGGGAAACAGTGGCGCCAATCTGAACAGCAACCCCTTCGCGGCCTGCACTACCGCCAAAAAGATGGGTTATCCAGGTTCCGCACATTACCAGTGGAACAAGCATCATTGGTATTTCATTGTCTTCGCCATGGGCAACAGCAAAAATCTGGCCCATTCCCTTACTGCTTTTTCCACCAAATTTTGTATAGCAGAAAACAATCAGCAAGCCTGCAAGCGCTAAAAATGGAATACAGTATAATAAGTTAGCGTTTCTAATATCACCAATAGCCAGAAGTACTCTTCCAAAAAGAGTATCAATAGCCCCTATCAGCAATCCCACCGGAACCGAAATCAATGTCAAAAGCAAAGTATTCATAATGTGGGAATTATAGCACTACTTTCTTGTTTTTATATACTTCTTTAATTCACTATAAAAATTTTCTCTAGTTCCAGCCATGATTACAACAATGATTTTTCCATTAACCTCTTCTATTGTATATGATATTTCATAATTTGTTTTATTATAAAAAATATCATAACCGTAAATACCGCTAAGATCACCAGTCTTTGCTTCACCTATTGTGTAATCATTACTAATATCTGTAATAGCTTTTAGAAAAAGACCTTTTAAATTTTTGTCTTTTATTTTCTTGATATAATTTCTGGCGGCTGGTAAGAATATTACTTCAAGCATTATTCATTTCCATCATCAAAAACGTCTTTTATAGAATAAAATTTTCCCTTACCGGCAGCAGCTTTGTGAGCATCATCAAGCATACTTTCCACAGCTGGTCTAATCTGAGATTGAGCCTTTTTGAATTCATCCAGCAGTTTTTGACCGCTATATCCTTTTTTAATCAGTTCAGCAAGAATCTGTTCTGCAAAATTAGTATCCTGTTCCTTTTTTATCGGTTTTAGAATCAGCATATCACCTTTTATCATACAATCCGCTTCATTACCAAATCCGAGTTTTGAGAAAAAAGCCAAAGGTATTGTCATCTGTCTTTTCGATGTTATGCTTATTCTTTTAACA
Organism: Candidatus Avigastranaerophilus sp.; assembly: GCA_045599645.1. Lineage (GTDB taxonomy): Bacteria > Muiribacteriota > Ozemobacteria > Ozemobacterales > Ozemobacteraceae > RUG334. The sequence continues at coordinate 1,201 of JAZRWI010000070.1, read as the reverse complement.
TTATTGGCAACCATTGAACCCATTTTCTCATTTCTCACTTTCCTTGTTTTCTTAATTATAATTATAAAAATAAAACTAGTCAATTAAGGAATTTGTGCTTTTTTTCAACCAACCTCATTACAAATCATTGATTTTTCTTATTTCAAAATTCTAATCAATGACTGGTTGCAAACAGTCTTCTTTCTTGGTAAAAAGCTTCAAGTCTAAAATCATCTTTCTGCCTGAAACAAATTTAGCGCTCCCTAATCCCTAATCCCTAATCCACAAACCCCAATCCCCAATCCCCAATCCCTAATCCCTAATACCTAATACCTAATACCTAATACCTAATACCTAATACCTAATACCTAAGACCTAATACCTAAGACCTAAGACCTAAGACCTAATACCTAATACTTAGCTTAGTCTAAATAATCGTCGTCTTCGGGTTCGTTAATGATGGCTTCGGCTTTGCAGCGCTTTACACGCAGTTCATTTAATTTTGCATGCAGCTGTTCTAATTTTTCTTTAAAATTGTTATTGGTCGAAGCAGAGTCATTTACTGATTTTTCATATTCAGCAATTTCATGCTCAACATTGGTTATTTCTTCTTCTATCGCCGGGAGTTCTTCCTCTGCATCAATCTTTCGACGCACCTGATAAAGACATGCATCATCAAGAATAGCAATATATCTTCTTTCAAGCTCAGATAAAGCCTGAACCTGTTCCGAATACTTCTTATAAAGCTCTTCATAATCTGAATCAGTATTTTTAAGCTCGGAAAGCCTTTTCTTATATTCTTTCAGGCTTGCTTTTGTTTCATCAAGCTTAGCCCAGGCTTCGTCAATCTGTCGCAGGCTATATTTCTTAGACTGGCTTGTGTTCAGCCATGAGTTCACCCATCTGCCAAACCAGTTGTCATTATCCATGCCGTAGGACCACATTACGTATATGGTCAGCAGAATAATTATAATATATAAAAAAACCTGTAACATGTGTTGTCTCCGGATGGGATTATTATACTACATTTTAGGCTTTAGATAAAGTAGAAGCGGTTTGAAGTTAACGGCTGTTGGCATGGTGTTACTGTTCACAGGTTATCTTGTAAAAAAAATCCCGATGTAGTAAGCTGTCTGCTTTTCTCATCGGGATTTTCGTGACTGCTAACTGTTGAATAGCTCAGCGCACTCAAGGAAGACGTTGGCACCGCTTTTCTGGCGTA